>JBDREC010000011.1:0-18591 GCA_043820105.1 Pseudomonadota bacterium | reverse complement strand
TTATTATAAATTTACTTCCCAAATATCCCTTTTATAAATACTTAATTTTGGCTTCCTTCAATATTTTATTATTTTTACTTTGGTAGGTGGACCACTTTTGCGTCCGATTACTGGACCAGTTTATCGTCCGATTTGCATTTTATGTCTATAATATTATTAAATAAAAAAAAGTGCGCTCTTTTTTAAGCACTAAAGAACATCTTTATAATCTATTAGATTTTGAAGAATATGGATCTGTGTGAGCCTGATCACTATATTTGCTTTTTATATGCTCAAAAAATAACAAACGTCTAAAGCAATATTTTATTAAAACAGCATGTAACCATATGAAAAAATGGACTAAAAGACACATGCCTTCCTTCGGAGCTTTTGTTTGAAATAAAAGTTGAGCATGTTTTGGCGCAGAATGTGATATGTGATATTAATGCCTTGCTTTCACCTAGAGTCAAAAATGGGTACAGTATTAAATTCTTAAGTATATTTTTTATTACATATTAGTAACTTGGTATTTAACTTGCATTACAATATCTTTATCAAGGCAGGAGTTATCGTTAAAAAATTTTTAAGGGGGAATAATGAAAAAGCGTATTTTAAAGAAACAATTTTCAATAATGGTGTTAATACCAATTCTATCTTTGTTCTTTATTTCATGTTTAGTTAATAATGATACTGATTTTGGTCAAGTTAGAGCAGAACAGCTTGGGCAAGATGTTGAAACAGCAAATATTTCCATTAAAGCCACAGCCTTAGCGGATTTACCTGAAGCTGTTGATTTAGAGATTAAAAATATTGATGGTGAAATTATACATAGTAGCATGTCGCTTAAATACAATAATGAAACTGAATCTACTTTTGAGGGAACAGTTAGCTTAGCAAAATCAAATTCATTTATTTTTACTCTTAATATTGAAGTTGATGGTCAAACCTATAGCATTTCTGAAGAAAGAGCAATAAATGATGCAGATTCACAAATTGTGGAATTTTGTTTTTATTTAGGTGTTTCAGAAGCATGTACAGATCCAAGTCTATTTAATGTTGATTTGAGTTTTGAGATGATAGAAACAAATAATTATTCATTTCAAGCTACAATATTTGATGCTATCAGCGGTTTTGAAATCGATTATTCAAAATATACAATTGCAATTGAACTAGTTGATTTATCAAATAATGAAATTATTGATACAATTAAACCATCTGTTGTTTCTCATGATTTTGTTACAAGTAAAACTGGTGATTTTAGATATGATGTTATTTTAAATTCAAATATTGATTCATGCAAGTCTATTAGTTTTTCAGAAACAGTAAGCGTTGTATATACTGATGTTGATTATGATGATGTTGCTGCAACAGTGGATTTTGTTGATCATGCAGTTAGTATTAGTAATGAAGTTATATCAATTAATGAATCTACTGGCTTAATTGAAGTTAATCTTGATGCTGTTTCTGATTTAGCTAATAATGCAGATTATGCATCTTTAGTTGATACTTTGATCTATACCTTAATATATACAATCTATGTTCCAAGTGATGATGGAGCTTCATTAGTTGAGTTTGAATCCTCAGAAGTGAGTCAGGCACAAAGCAATTTTATTATAACCAGCCAAAATGTGCTTTCTGATTCTATTTCAACTGTAACAATTGAAATTCAGGTTACTGTAACAGGGGATAATGCTTCAAGTGCTCAGACTTGTATCCAAAGATCTATTCCTATTGATGGCAATGATTCCTTAAATATTGCTTTTACCTTTACAGTTCAAGATGAAAATGGAGAGCTTTTACAAGATCAGGCGCTAAGCTTTAAAAAACTAACACCAGGTGATGCTCAAGAAGAAATTATTCTAGATGACACTTTGATAACAGATTCTCAGGGTATGTTTGAGCTAACACTTGCAAAAAGTACAATTACTGATACTTGGGCAAATGATGGTTTTGAGCTTGTTTTTGTAACAACAATTGATGGCGAAGAAAAATCAATTTCTATCCTTAATATTATAGAAGATGCTTATGATATAAGTGGAATAGCAAATGCCAGTCCAATAATTGAGTCTGAGTCTTCCTTTGATGTGATCGCAAGATTTTATGATAGAGACTTATTAGCAAGTCTTTATCTTCAAAAAGATTCTCTGGAAACATTAATTTCTAATCTTGGGCTTGAAATCGAAATTATTCGATCATCCATGGCTGATTTGGAAATCCAAATTGGTGGCTATGCAGGACCAATTGTGAATGTAAGAGCTGAAATCGCAGGATTTGAAGCAGAAATTTCAATTATTCAGGGAGAAATCAATATAATTACTTCATCAATTGATTTATTAAATGCAGAATTGAGCGCAGCAAGCCTTTCAAATGAAGAGTTTGAAGCTGAATTGAATATTTTAGCTTCACTGCAGGAATCATTACTGGCTGATTTATCGACCTACAATGAGCTGATTTTATTAAAAGGAATTGAAATCGCTGAATATGTAATAGATATTGATTCTTTTGAAAGTGATATTCTTGTAAAAGACGGAATTTTATCTCAAGCTAATCAAGATATGACTTTGGCAAATTCAGATATTAGGCAATTTGAAGCTGATATAACAAATGCAACTACAGATATGAATGAAGCTTTTGAGCTGAAAAATGCAGCTAATACTTTACTTGGCCAATATAACAGTGAATTAAGTGCAGCAAGGGCTGCCATTGATACAGCAAATGAGGCAATTATTGATGCAAGTACACTTGTTACTCAATACTCAAATGAACTTAGTTTAGCCAATACTGATTTAGAAACTGTCCAAAGTTCATACGATTCAGTTAATTCGACTTATCTTGCAGCAGAAAGTAGCTTAAGTGAAGCTCAAAATGAATATGACCTAGCTAATACAAATTATACACAGGCTTTGAATTTATTTGACCAGGCTCAAGCTCTGGTTTTACCTATGGTAGGTGGCCCTGGTCGTGATCCTCAAGAAGTATTAAATCAAAGAACAGTCGAACTAAATGTTGCTTTGCAGGCTTTCAATTTAGCAGATACTAATCTTGTTACAAAGCAAGCTGAGTTTGATACTGCATTAGCTGATTTAGAAGCTGCATCTTTATTAGTTACTCAAGCTCAAGTATTGGTAAACTCAGTACAATCAAGTCTTGATAATGCTAATGTTTCTTTAGCTAGTGCTGAAGCATCTTTGTTACTTGCTCAGGCAGCTGAAACAAGTTCAGAGGCTTTAGTCGCTAATACTCTTGCAGAAAAAATAAGCGCTCAAAATGCATATGTTGCTGCTGAATTATTAAAGACAGATGCTGAAAGTAATCTGGCAAATGCACAGGCTTCTTTGGCAACAGCAGAAGCATTATATAATGTTACATTGGCTGAAAAGACTTCAATTCAGGCAAATATTGCTTCATTGGACATTTTAAAAAATCAAGCAGAGGCAGATCTTGCTTCTGCTAATGCTTCAAAATTACAAGTTCAAGCTGATTATAATGCAGCGGTACTTTCCTACAATGCAGTGCTTGCTTCTCAGGGGCTTTCTGAGGCTGAAATTGAAGGGAAAAACGCAGAAATCGGTGCTTATAATACAACACTTGCTTCAAAGAATGCTTTACTTAATACAGCTAACACTGGTTTAACAGATAAGAATGCTCAGCTTCTTTCTTATCTTGATTCAGTAGCATCACTTGAAGCCTCTATAGGTTCATATAATGATAGTTTAGCACAAAAAGAAACAGAACTTAGCAATGCTCAAGCTGATCTTGCTGAAGTTATTACACAAATTAATGAAATGGAATTATAAAATAAATAGGGGATTATATCGAAATTAATTATTTATTTTTTTCAACGAGGAGAAAAACATGAAAAACACTAAGGGAACAGTTTCAAACTTTGAAGTAATTGAAGACATTGACATTATTTACTATTTTAAAATACTGCTTAGAAGAATCAAGTTTGTTTTGTAAGGATAGTGGCATCTTTATCCAGAAACCGCTTGCTTTATCTTTTACACAATTGACATTTACCTTGAATATTTGATATTCGTCGTGTGCAAAAATCAACATTCAAGGGATTAATTATGTCACAAACATTAATTATAGTTGGTGGTCAATGGGGTGATGAAGGAAAAGGCAAGATCGTTGATTACTTAGCTGAAAGATCTGATCTGGTCGTTAGATCAACTGGGGGCAATAACGCAGGTCATACAGTTGTCGTTAAAGATAAGACTTTTAAATTTCACCTGCTACCTTCTGGTGTAATTCACAAAAATAAACTTAATATTATTGGCAATGGTACAGTAATTGATCCAAAAGTTTTATTATCTGAGATTGAAAACCTTCAAGCAAGCGGATTTGAGCTTTCTGCATCTAATTTGTTAATTTCATCTAATGCTCATGTAATTTTAGACAAGCATGTCAACGAAGATAATCCAGAAACAAACGCGAATTCCAAAAAAATAGGCACAACAGGTAGGGGTATTGGTCCCTGCTATAGAGATAAAATCATTAGAATTGGAATGAGGATTTCTGATTTTGTTAAAATTGAATCTGAATTGTCTTCCAAGCTAAGGCCCTTTGTCAAAGATACTGTTTTTATTTTAAACCGAGCTATTGATAACAATAAAAAAGTTTTGTTTGAGGGAGCTCAAGGAACTATGTTGGATATTGATCATGGTACCTATCCTTATGTAACATCTTCTAATTCTACTGTTGGTGGCACTTTGACAGGATCAGGTGTTGGGCCTACAAAAATAAGTTCTGTAGTTGGGATTTTTAAAGCTTACGCTACTCGTGTTGGTGCTGGACCTTTTCCAACAGAGCTAGGACAAGAAAATGACGCTGAAAACGAAGGAACCTGGGATGTTATCAAAGCCAAGCATTCTGCTTTTGTGCAAGAATCCATTGAAAAAGCAAATGAAGGAGATGAATATGCACAAGGTAGACTTTTAAGACTGCAGGGCTATGAATATGGGACAACAACAGGCAGACCCAGAAGATGTGGATGGTTTGATGTTGTAGCTGCTCAATATGCTGTTGCATTAAATTCGTTGTCTTCACTGGTTGTTACAAAACTTGATGTTTTAAAGAATTTTGAAAAAATTAAAATTTGCACGGGCTATGACTTAAATGGTAAAATCTTAAAAGATTTTCCTGTTGATCTCAGTATAATTGAAAATGCAAAGCCTGTTTATGAAGAATTCCCAGGTTGGAATGATGACATATCAAATATTACAACCTTTTTTAATTTACCTGAAAATACAAGAAGATATATAAAGGCAATGCAGGAATTAGTTGGAATTCAGATATCAATTGTTTCTGTAGGCCCGGAAAGAAATCAGACAATTATACTGGATGAAAGAACATTGTTTTGAAGTGGTAAGTGGTAAGGAGGAAGTGGTAAGTGGTAAGTGATTAATGCTTAGTTCATGTTACTTAATAAATTTTTTTAGAGGAATTTATGGCGAAGAAAATTATCTATGAACCTTCTAGGACCTTGATGGAATTTCGTTTGCTTCCGGGTTTATCATCCAATGAAACCTCGATGGATCAGATTTCATTGACAACTCCTCTGGTAAATTCAAAAAACTCCAATTTGTTTTTGAATGTTCCAATAGTATCTGCTGCTATGCAATCTGTTTCTGGTTCAGAAATGGGAATTGAGCTTTCTAAGCTTGGGGGCACTGCTTTTATCTGTTGTTCTCAAACCATTGAATCACAAGCAAGGGAAGTATCTCGCATAAAAAATCACAAAGCTGGTTTTGTTGAACCAAGGACTATTCATAAAGATATTTTAATAAAGGATGTTTATGAGCTAGGAATGAGTCTTAATTTTTCAACTTTTCCTGTTATTGATGATGAGCAAATGTTTCTAGGTTTAATTACTAAAAGGGATTATGATGTAAAAAGACATGGTTTACAGAAAGTTTCTGCTCGCATGATTAGCAAAGATAAACTTGAAGTTGGGGTTGATATCAGTGATTTGAAAAAAGCTAATACTCTTTTAATGGAATCTCACCAATCTGTCCTGCCTATTCTTAATAATAAGGGCAAGGTATTAAATATAATATTTAGAAAAGATATTGAAGATCATTTGCATAATCCTCTTGCAGTTGTGGATGAAGCAAAACGGCTAGTTTCTGTGGCTGCAATAAATACTTATGATTATGCTGAGCGTATTTCTGAGCTAGTTAAAGCAAATGTTGATGCTTTGGCAATTGATTCTTCGGACGGTTTTTCTGCTTTTCAGGAAAAAACAATTTCCTATATTAAAAAAGAATATCCTAACATACCAGTAATTGGAGGAAATATTATAACTGCTGAGGCTTTTGATGCTTTAGCTTCCTGGGGAGCTGATGCAGTTAAGGTAGGAATGGGTGGGGGATCTATTTGTATAACTCAAGAGCAAAAGGGGACTGGTCGCGGGTTGGCGACATCTGTTATTAAGGTGGCAGAAGCAAGAGATAAGTATTTTAAAAAAACAGGTAACTATATTCCAGTTATAGCAGATGGTGGGATAGTAAACGCCAAAGATATTGTCATTGCTTTAGCTATGGGAGCTGACTATGTAATGATGGGAAGATATTTTGCAAGATTGGATGAATCACCAACAGAAAAACTTACTATTAATAATAGAGTTATGAAACCTTATTGGGGTGAAGGCTCAGCAAGAGCCAGAGACTGGAAAGAGGTTAGATACCATCAGGCAAAATTCGTTGAAGGTGTTGAAGGCTTTGTTGAATATTCAGGAAAGCTGAGGGACAATCTTCCTGAAACAATTTCAAAAATTAAAGCCTCCATGTCATCAGCAGGTGTTAAAGATATTCAAGAACTTCATGAAAAAGCAGAGCTTGAGCTTGTTTCAGCACTATCTATTCGAGAAGGAAAGGTTCACGATATTTATATGCCTGGAGCTGATGGTCAGTATAGCAGCAAAAGCTGGGGAAATTGAAAACAATTATAGGCAGGTAATATGATTAGTTTTAAGGATTCAAAAAATTCAGGAACAGATATAGATTTGGGTAATAAATGTTCAAAAACAGCGTTTAGTTGGGCAAAACGTACTTTTATATTTAGAAAAAAATTACCGGGTATGGTTTCAGAACAGCTTGATGGCTCTTTTTCTAATATTATTCATTTTGGGCAGGAAAAGATAGCCATAGCATCTGATGGCATAGGTACTAAAATTGAATTAGCAGAAAGATGTGGAGTTTATAATACCCTTGGATATGATTTGGTAGCTATGGTTTGCGATGATTTAATTGCAAATGGTGTTGAACCTACCAGTATTTCAAATATTTTAGATGTAGATTATCTGGATCATAAGATCGTTAATTCTTTGATGGAAGGTTTATATAATGCTGCAAGGTTTGCAAAAATAACTGTAACAGGTGGTGAAATCGCTGAACTGGGATCTAGAATCTCAGGCTTTGGGAAAAACATGCATTTTAACTGGTGTTCTACTGCCCTAGGCTACTTGCCAAAAGATCAGGATCTTATAGATGGTTCAAAAATATCTAAAGGTGATTGTATTATTGCCCTAAAAAGCAAGGGTTTCCGAAGCAATGGTTTCTCTAAAATAAGATCAATAATGGAAGCAAGCTTTGGAGAAAACTGGCATGAAAAAACATATGAAGCTAAAAGTATTAAACAGGAAAAACCGGATACCAATTCCTCATGGGGTCAAATTCTCCTTTCTCCTTCTCTGATTTATTCACCTGTGATCACAAAAACCTTAAACAAAAAAATCCCCATTCATGGAATTGCCCATATAACAGGTGGAGGGATCATTGATAATCTATCAAGAGTCCTCGAAAAATCTGGCTTTGGAGCGGACATATATAATGTTTTTAAACCGCAAGACTTCATGATACAGATGCAAAAACTTGGTGAAGTCCCAGATAAAATTGCTTATAGGCTTTGGAATATGGGAAATGGTATGCTAGTAATAGTTCCTGCAAAGAATAAAAATGATATTATTGATACCTTTCATAAATATGGCTACTTTGCTCAGGTTGCTGGACAAGTTATCTCTGATAACTTTGTTAAACTCGAAACAAGTGGCCTGGATCCAGATTCAATCATTTGTAAGTTATAAATCAAAATACAATAATGGAGAAGGCAATAATGCAAAAAGCTCAATCTTTTATTCAGATAACCTTCAAGGACCATCTCTTTGACTCAGAAGCTGAAAGTGTAAAAAAAAATTGCATGAAATACTATGGAATTGAAACTGGTAAAGTTAAAGCAAGTAAGCTTTTTAATATGGGCTCAGATTTATCAATAGAAGACTTACAAACCTTTGCACAACTAGGTCTAAAAGATAATATTTTAAACGAAGTATCTATAAATTCATTTTATTTAAATGAGGAATTTAAAACCTATATCTTAGTTTCAAAACTTCCTGGTGTTACAGATGATGAAGGAATCTCAGCTCAAAAAACAATGTGTGATATTTTTAATACCAGCTTTGATACAAATCTTCAAAATATTTTCACCTCAAAGTTGTATTATTTTGAAAATGCTTTAAGTGAAAAAAATTTATTTGAAATTAGTCATAAACTCCTTGGAAATAAGCTTATCAATAAATTTGAATATGGCAAACTACCAGATATTAATAACTATGTTCCTAAAGTTAAAATAGAGTCTGATTCTTCTGTTGATGAAATTAACTTAGACTTGTCAAATGAAGAATTGCTAAGACTTTCAGAGCAGATGATTCTTTCCCTTAATTTAGAAGAAATGAAAGTAATAAAAGAATATTTTGCAACAAAAGAAGTCATTTTAAAAAGAAAAGAGCTGGGGCTTTCAGCAAAGCCAACTGATTGTGAAATTGAAGTTCTTGCTCAAACCTGGTCTGAACATTGCAAGCATAAAGAGTTTAATGCCTTGATAGAATATGAAGATAGTGAAAGTGGTAAAACGGAAAAAATAGATTCTCTTTTTAAGACTTATATCAAAGGCTCAACAGATGTTATTCAGAGTCGTATGAAAGAAGCGAATGTAGAATGGCTCATAAAGGTTTTTTCTGATAATGCAGGTGTTGTTAGGATAAATGCTAATGACCTTTTTATTTGGAAAGTTGAAACTCATAATACACCTTCTGCTCTTGATCCATATGGTGGAGCTTTAACAGGGATTTTAGGGGTTAATAGAGATGCTTTTGGAACAGGGGTTGGGGGTGGCAGGCTTTTATTTAATACAAATGTATTATGTTTTGGCTTTCCTTCATACAATAAAAAGCTGCTGCCTGGTCAGCTTCATCCTAAGCGAATCTTTGCTGGTGTAAGAGAAGGAATAGAAGCTGGTGGAAACAAATCAGGTGTTCCAACTGTAAATGGAAGTATTATTTTTGACGATAGATATGCAGGAAAGCCTCTTGTTTACTGTGGAACCGGATCCATTCTGCCATCAGCTTATGGCGATTTGAATACCTGGGACAAAAGAATTGATGTGGGTGATTTGATAATTATGGCAGGTGGAAGGGTTGGAAAAGACGGCATTCACGGAGCAACTTTTTCCTCAGTAGAAATTGATGAAAATTCTCCTCAGTCTGCTGTTCAAATCGGTTCGCCAATTACTCAAAAACTACTTTGTGATTTTATGGAAAAGGCCTGTGCAAAATCCTTAATTAAATGTTCAACTGATGATGGAGCAGGTGGCCTATCTTCATCAATTGGTGAACTTGCTGAAATTACAAATGGAGCAATTGTAAACTTAGAAAAAGTTCCTTTAAAATATTCTGGCTTAAAACCCTGGGAAATATTTGTTTCTGAATCTCAGGAAAGAATGACCTTTACTTGCGTTCCTGAAAAACTTGATGATATGCAAGCCTTGGCTTCTGAAATGGAGGTTGAAATTTCTGTTATTGGTGAATTTAATGATTCAGGATATCTTGATATTAAATATGAAAATAATCAGGTTGCTTTGCTTGACCTTGATTTCTTGCATAACGCAGTTCCAAGAAAAAAGATGAATGCTTCCTGGAAAAAGCCAATTGTCAAAGAACCAGAAATTGAAAAAAATATTGATTATAATCAAATATTGCTTTGCCTTATTGCTTCTGAAAATATTTGTTCACGTGAAGATGTTATTCGTCAGTATGATCATGAGGTAAAGGGAAAATCAGTTATAAAGCCTCTTATGGGAAAAAAGGGTAAGGCTCCACAAGATGCAGCTGTGATTAGAGTTAATCATAACTCATATGAAGGTCTTGCAATTTCAAATGGAATTTGTCCAAAGTATGGAGACATTGATGCTTATGAAATGTCATGTGCTGCATTTGATGAAGGGATTAGACAAATAATTTCAGTTGGTGGTGTTTTACCAGATTTTGAAAATAACAAAGAAATTTTTTGGTCAGTTAATGATAATTTTTGTGTACCTGATTCTCTTTATCATGAAAATAAAAATCCAGATGGAAAATATAAATTAGCTCAACTTGTTAGGATGTGCAAAGGCCTTTATGACATGTCTACCTTTTACAATATTCCAATGACAAGTGGTAAAGATTCAATGAAAAATGATTTTAAAATTGAGGGCGTTAAAATATCTGTTCCCCCAACAATTTTATATTCAATGGTAGCAAAGATTAGTGATGTTAGAAAAACTATAAGTTCTGATTTCAAGGCAAAAGGTGATTTAATATACCAATTGGGATTAACATATAATGAACTTGGAGCTTCTGAATTTTATAAACTATTTAATATGCTTGGTGCTAATGTGCCAAAAGTTAGGAAAGATGAAGCGCTAAGGCTTTATAAAAATCTTGAAAAAGCAAATAGCAAATCCTTAATTGAATCAAGTCATGACCTGTCTGATGGTGGCTTGGCTGTAGCTCTTTGTGAGTCAGCTTTTGGAACTGGTTTTGGTTTTGAAGTGAGTTTAAATGAACAAGCACTTTTTGAAGAGGATGGAGATTTGAAAAATAAATTTTTATTTTCAGAAAGCCAATCGAGATTTGTGGTAAGTATCAAACCTGAGAATAAAGAAGCTTTTGAAGAAATATTTAGCAAACATTGTTTTTACCTTGGTAGAGTTACTGATGATAATATGGCGAGTATAATTGAATATGGTGCTGTTTTGATAAATTTAAGTCTCGATGATCTCTTGCGAGCCTGTGAAGGAGGGCTTGGCTTATGAAGGCAAAAGCACTTGTAATTACAGGTTTTGGAATTAATTGTGAAGAAGAGTTAAATGCTGCTTTTTCCTTAAGCGGTTTTAACTCAAAAATAGTTTTCTTAAATGAAATTTTAAATGACAAAGTAAATATTCATGAATTTGATATAATCGGCTTTCCAGGGGGGTTTTCCTTTGGTGATGACTTAGGATCAGGAAAGGTTTTAGCAAACAAGATTCGCTATAAAAAAATTGGAAACAAAGAAACAACTTTAATGGATGAACTAAAAATATTTATTAATGATAAAAAGTTTATCCTAGGAATCTGTAATGGTTTTCAAGCTCTTGTGAAAATGGGTTTGCTTCCAAATATTGGAGGTAATTTTGAGGCTGAAGTTACTCTTGCAACAAATGATTCTGGAAAATTTGAAAACCGCTGGGTTAAATGCAAAATCAATGAAAATAATTCTCCATTTTTAACAAACATTAAAAGCATGGATCTTCCTGTAAGACACGGGGAGGGTAAGCTTATTATAAAAGATGGAACTATTAAAAAACTAATTATTGAAAAGAAACTAAATTGCCTCACCTATTGTGATGAAGATTTAAATGAAAGCTCAATGTTTCCACAAAATCCCAATGGCGCTGCCTTAAATTGTGCGGCCTTGATTAATGAAACTGGTCACGTTCTAGGAATGATGCCTCATCCTGAAGCCTTTCTTTCTCTTTATAATCATCCCAATTGGGGGCAAATCAAAAGAAACAATCCAAATATTTCCGAAGCAGGTCAGGGTCTTAAAATATTTCAAAATATCTTTGAAGCTATTTCTATCGTAAATTCTAGCTTGGACCTGGATCCTTTACATTTCGCTTAAAAATCTTCCGGTTTAAACATAAAAATAAAAAATAAAACAACATAACATCCTGTAATGAAAGGGTTATATATTTGTGTGACCTGTGGCACTTGTTTTGCAATTAAATTTCTTTGCATTTAAAGATGCGAGTATTTTTTTATCTTTAAATTATTATGGATAATTTATTCTTTTTAGGAAGAAAAAATGAAAAATAATTTATTGATAGCAAACAAGCAATTTTACTTTGGAGGAAATGGGTATGAGTAAGCAAATCAAAACAAGGTCTATTTTTCTGTTCTTTTCAGTCACCTTACAAATTATGATCCTTTTGATTGGATGTACTGCATCTAATAATAAGGATGAAACATCAATGAACAATTCAACTTTGTCAGATGGTTTGGGTATTGATTCTTTGTCAGGTGAAAATTTGGTTAATATCGGAATTAGCGCAAAACTTTCAATGGCCGCTGAATCTGATCCTAGTGAACTGGGTGTTTCTGTTTCTATCGTAGACAATGATTCAACTGAAACAGCTGATTTAGCTTATGTTGATAATGGAGTTTTCAGTGCAAGTGCTTTATCTGTTACTAAAGGTGCTATTACCGCAACTTTAACAATTGATGCAGCTGGTATTTTTGGTGGTCCTTATACTTCAGTTAGAGAAGTTGAAGTTACAGAAGATACTACTATTGATTTTGAAATGTATATTGGTACAACAGGTGATGAATGTAGTGATGTTGTTGTGGCCGAAGTTTTTGCAAATTATGCAGATTCTGCTGCAAATGAAAAAACTCTATCTGTTATTATTCAAAATGTTCAGACAGCTGAAGCTTTGAATCCAGCTGATTATGATGTAACAATGACTTATGCTGTTGGGGAAGCTGCTGCTTCTTCTGTTACTCCAACAATTGATGGTAACAGTATTGAACACGTTTTTGAAATTACTGAAAATGATGAAACAGCTTATACACATTCAATTGCTATTGAAAATGAATGTTCGTCTGTTAGTTTTACTACTTCAGAAAATTATTCTAAAGAAGCAACTGTAACAGTAAATGGTGAAATTACAGTTTTTTCTATTGATATGGATATTACAAGCTCTGTTTCAGAAGGTATAGCAAGTTATGTTGTAGAAATAGGTGCTGAAGATTCTGAAGGAAGCTCAATATCAGTTATGGACGACTTTAGTGTTGCTAGATTTGATTATCTTTTAACTCAAAGCTTGGACAATTCTTTGGTATTAACTTCCTTATCATCAGAACCAATTACTTTAACAGATGCAATCACTGCTGGAGATGTCACATTAAGTCATTTTAGACAAAGTTCAGATGCAGACACACCAAACCTATATTCTATTGAATATGAGCTAAGTGATAATGTTGAAAGTTTTACTTTAGTTTTAACAGCTTCAGCAACACCAGTTGAAGGATCAAGTGACTTAGCAGCAACAGTTAATGAAAATCATTCTATTGTGATTGAAAGTTCTGAATCAATAACATTTAGTGTTTCTTTTACTGATTCAGCAGATGAAGTCATTGAAGAAGGTGAAGTAATTACGCTTGTTAAATCAGATACTAGCGACAGCACTTTAGGTTCTTGCGAAGTTAGCTCATCGATATGCGAAATTTCAGCTGACTTAAATGAAGTGGTTGACTGTATGGCTGATTCAAGCTGTAGCTTAAAATTTTATTATACATTTGATTCAGTTGATTATTCAAAAGCTTTATACAACCTACTTAAAAATGATGATAACACTGCAATAACAGGCCTTGTTACTGGGGATTCTCGTGTTGCAGTAGCTTCTTATCTTGAAAATGATGCAGAGAATGAAGTTGAAGGACTTATTGGAAGTTTTTCAACTCTAATTTTAAATCCAGAAATAACTTTTAATTTTGGGTTTACAAAAACTGGTACAGCTCTTGGTTATTCGCAGGATGTTAGTTTAGTTGCATATAATTCATTGTCTAGGATTACTTCTACAATTGGAGCTTATAAAACAGATATGTCTAGTGAAAAAGAAGTTACTTTTAATATTCAAGAAGATTTATCAAGCAACTTTCTTGTAACTTCAAATTTTACATTATATTTTGTTTATAATAACGGGAGTCAAAATTTTTGTTCAAGTGGCTTTGCAAGGTTACTTGGAGTTTCTACTAAAACAGCAGCTTTGGAATATATGTATACTAATCAAAATAATGAGACTCCAATTGAGATCGATGTAAGTCTTTTAACAAGCAATTGTCCAAGTGGATTATAACAGATTATAGTGCCAAAGCAATTTATTATCCAAATAAAATAATATTTAACTAACGTAAAAGATTGAGATTTTTACATTTTTTATAATGTGTAAAATAATGTTAAAAAGCTTACTGGTTTAATATAAAAATATCTCATTGTAGTTATAACTTAATGAAAATACAGCAATAAAAACAATTTGCTTCATGGCATCATCATTGCAAATAATGTGATATTATACTGATAAAAAAGGAAAATTTATTATGTTAAAAAAATTCGTAGCAATGATTTTTACAATTTCTATTTTATTAATAATAAATTCATGTAATTCTGAGGAAAATACAACCAGTAGCGATGTTGCAGTTGTTGAAGAAAATGCTCAGCAAGATCAGGGAATATCTGAAGAAACACAAATAAATGATGAATTCACAGATGCTGCTGTAGAAGACGAAAGTGCATTAGCTGAGGTTGCAGAAACTGTTGAGATAACAGAAGATGAAGAAGCTTTTGCCACAGAAACTGAAACATTTACACAAGAAATAAAACTTAGTTTAGGAGCAGGTAGTTCTTGTATTTTATTAGAAGATTCAACAGTTCAATGTTGGGGTAATAATTATAGTGGGCAATTAGGTAACAATACAAATGATGATTCTTATTTTCCAGTAAATGTTGTGACCAGTAGCTTAGATAGTAATGAGTTATCAGGGATAATACAAGTTGATGCCGGAAATAGTCATGTTTGTGCTTTAAGCAATGATACAGGCGTGAAATGCTGGGGAAGTAATGAATTTGGCCAATTAGGAAATAACGAACTTGAAGTTGATTCAAATACGCCAGTGGCTGTATTCAATGATGAAAGTGCCTTGAGCTATCTTGAAAATGTGGAAAAAATTTCAGCAGGTGAAAGTTTTACCTGTGCTTTACTAAATGATACAAGTGTGAAATGTTGGGGTGATAATGGAGCCGGACAATTAGGAAATAATAGCACAGAAAGCACATTGACTCCTGTTTTTGTTGTTACCAGTGAATCTGATTCCAAGCCATTAACTGGTGCTATAGATATACAAGTTGGTGCATACTCTGTCTGTGCTTTGATGGATGATACAAGTGTCAAATGCTGGGGGAATAATAGAAGAGGTCAATTAGGAAATGGAAGCACTGAAAATTCGCTAGTTCCGCTCGATGTTATATCTAGCGCAACAGATTTAAATCCATTAACTGCAGTTGAAAAAATTTCAATAAATTCTAATCATGTATGTGCTTTAATGGAAGATACAAGTATCAAATGCTGGGGCTATAATAATTATGGTCAATTGGGAGACAATTCAACTAATAATTCATCTTTCCCGGTTGATGTTATTGAAAATGTTGATGATGTAGCAACAGTAATGTCCAATGTTGTTGAAATTTCAACAGGTGAAGCCTTCACCTGTTCATTAATGTCAGATTCAACTGTAAAATGCTGGGGAAATAATGAATATGGACAACTTGGAGATGGATTAGGCGAGGATTCAACACTGCCCCTTGATGTTATTGATGAAAGCACTGAACTTGGAGTTTTGACTGGAGTAAATAATATTGCAGCCGGATTATCTCACGTTTGTGCCTTATTAGAGGATAACAGCGTTAAGTGTTGGGGAAATAATGATAGTGGTCAATTAGGAAATGCCTATCCACTAGTTAGCTCAGAAACTCCAATAGCTGTAGTTGCTGATAATGAAACAAAAGAACTCTTACTGGAGGTGATTGGAATTTCATTGGGAAACAGCCACAGTTGTGCTCTGTTAAATGATACTTCTTTGAAATGTTGGGGATATAATTCCAATGGACAAGTTGGTAATAATACAACAGATGATGTTTATATCGCCGAAAGTGTAATTCAGGATGCTGAAGCTAATATTTTAACTGGAGTTGAAAAAGTTGGATTAGGCAACGGTTTTTCCTGTGCCTTGATGAATGATTCAACAGTTAAATGTTGGGGTAGTAATAGTAATGGAGTGCTTGGAAATAATTCAAGCGATACATCGAAAATTCCTGTTAGTGTTGTAACAAGCAGTACTGATTCAAGTCCATTATCAGGCGTGCAGGACTTAGCTATTGGAAATTACTATTCATGTGTATTGATGAGCGATTCAACAGTAAAATGCTGGGGTTACAATAAATATGGACAATTGGGAAATAATGATACATCTACTTCTCTTGTTCCTGTTGACGTTATAACAAGCAGCACTGATTCAACTCCATTGCAAAATGTGGTAAAAATTGCTACTAATTATGAACACACTTGTGTGTTATTATCTGATACAACAGCAAAATGTTGGGGAAGAAATAGTTATGGAAAACTTGGGAATAATAGTACAACAAGTTCTTTAGTTCCAGTTAGCGTTGTAACAAGCAGTTCTGATTCAACACCATTAAGCGAAATAGCAGACCTTGGAGTTGGCAGGTCACACTCGTGTGCTTTAATGGATGATACGAGCGTTAAATGCTGGGGTTGGAAAAATTATGGCCAATTAGGAAACGGGAAATTCAGTAGTAGTGGAGGATCATATTATGTTCCATCTGGTGTCAAATTTACAAGCACTACCAATTTAACAGGCGCCGTAAAGCTCGCTGTTGGTAGCTATCATAATTGTATATTAATGGAAGATAATACACAAATGTGTTGGGGACACAATACAAGTGGACAACTTGGAAATAATGATTCAGAAGATTCAGCTTATCCCGTTTATGTTCAAACTAATGAAAGTGATTCAACTCCAGTAGGCGGAATTATTGATATAGCGGTTGGCAGTTATCACACTTGTTCTATTCTGGAAGATACTTCTGTAAAATGCTGGGGAGGAGCAATTTTAAGTAGTGGTGGTGTTTTAAAATCGTCAATCCCACTAAATGTGGTGTCCCCTAGCAAATAATAACAAACAATACAGCGACGATATTAATAGAATAAATTGAACAATATATAAGAATTTACTTGGTTTTTTAGGCAAAAAAATAGAGCCAAAAGTATTACAAACAAAAAAAAGGCTCTATTATGATATTATATTTTAATATCTGTTTGAAAGAAGTATCAGAATTAAAAAAAAAATTCAAGTGGAAAATAAAAAGAGAATGTCCAAAATGTAAGGGGAAGTTTTGGGGACATGGGTATCGAGTAAGTTATTCAGATAGTATGACAATTGAAGAAATATTAAAAACAATGAACCAGAAGTAGATCAGTGTATTCTCTAATTTCGTGACTTTTCAAGATATTTTTATAAAAATTTGTTTATGGAATTATTAAAAAAGTATTCTCTGTTTTTTTTAACAATTATTCTAATAGCCCCTTTTTTAGGATATTCAGAATCAAACCTTTTTCCACCTTATACAGATAAAATTATTCTAGAAAAGAATGCACAAGACATTATTATTGATTTTATATATAAAATCAAAGAGCATAATTGCAATCCCCGCTATACTCCAACAATTGAAATAAAAACCACACCATCATTAATTTCCTGGAGAGAAAAATTAAAAAAAGTTAGAATACCATTTTGGATCGATCTTAAAAAAAATCAGAAAGAGATTTTTTTAGATTGGACTGGAAATATTAAAACAGCTCAAACTCTTTTTACAGCTTTATTCAATTGGTTTTTTATACCTCATGAATTGACCCATTTTTTGCAAACGGAATACGATTTCAAATCGGATCATTTTGATTCTGAAAAATTGGCGAATGATTACGCAGTTGCTTTTTGGATGGAAATAAAAGGTGGAGAGAAAAAACTTTTAAAAATTAAAACAATTCTGCAACCTATTTTTAAAAAACTTAAAGACGCTTTTCCTAAAAATGAAAATGAAAGAGAATATTTCAACAAACACTATGGCAAATTAGGTGAAGACCCAAATAAATATGGTTATTTTCAATTTAAATGGGTTCTAGATGCTATCGAAAAGAGAAATAAATTGAAATTAAATACTCTTTCAAAAATATTCGAATCTAAATCAAAAAAGACAAAGGATAAAATTTAAGACAAAAGGGAATTAGTGATCGCTAAAGTTGTTTATATCTAAACAAGGCGATTCTTAATAAAAGAGAAGAATAGAAAACAGAGCAAGCCAAGATAAGAACGGGATATTAAGCAAAAGATTAATATTTTCATAAATAACCCAATGGGTGCACACTCCAATATTCAATAAAAAGTAAGATAATCATTAAACATGGATAAAAGAGTCCTGATGGAATTATGGATAACTGTCAATTGTCCGGCTGTGGGCAGCCTCTATTTTTACGACAGTTACCCACAATACCACAGGACCTGCTACTAAAATATTTTTTATTAAGAGAAGAAAAAAGCATTTTAATTTGCTTTAAAAACCATATGCATAATCTTTTTTAAAAATAATATTTAATAAAAATAGCAGTAGGTCCTGT
>JBDREC010000010.1:0-174602 GCA_043820105.1 Pseudomonadota bacterium | reverse complement strand
TAATTATTCTTTTTATAATACCAATAATTTATACTTTTTCTAGAAGTTCATGGTCAGCCTTAATACCAATGGGTATGGTTTTCTTCTTTTATGTACGAAAAACAAATAAAATTGTTATTGCTACCCTATTACTACTTTTTGTTTTGGCGGCACCTCGTATTTTACCAGAAAAAGTAATGAATAGAATATCAGGATCTGTTATGGAAAAAGAATTTCTTGATAAATCGGTTTCTAAAAAGTACCGCGGCAAGTTTCAAACTGTTGGTGATGTCGCTCTAGACCAATCTACAACCGATCGAATTCGATCCTGGAATAATATTATGAAAGATTTCAAATCACATCCTATTTTCGGATATGGTGTTACTGGCTATGGATTTATTGATGGTCAATATTTTAGAACTCTAATCGAAATAGGACTTTTAGGACTATTTTCACTGCTATATCTATTTTACTCAATTTTCAAACTTGTTAAATTAAACCTTGAATCTGTTAATTCCCCCTTTTTAAAAGGTGTTTCGCTTGGATTGCTAGCCGGATCTTGTGCCTTATTTGCACACTCAGCAACTGCAAATACATTTATTATAGTAAGAATCATGGAACCCTTTTGGTTTTTAATGGCCATTGTGATAATGAGTTATGGTATCGAAAAGTCCGAGGAACAGGAAAATGGCCGCCAATGTAATTAATAAATTAAGAAATATTAAGCCAGGCTAAAAAAGCAAAACCTTCTTATATTATTATACATTTACACATATTTATTTTTCCTTGATTAAATATTTGCATTATATTATGTGGCTATTCAAAACAACGATTCGGGCATAGACAGAGGTACGAACATAGAAAATGAAGGCAAATAAAATATGTCAGCAATACTAATTGATGGTAAAAAAATTTCTGAAAATATTTTTGAATCCTTGAAACTTCAAATTTCTTCCTTTACTGAAACGCATAATTGTAAACCCGGCTTGGCTGTAGTGCTAGTTGGTGAGGACAAGGCTTCAAGAATTTATGTTAAGAAAAAAAGAAAAGCATGTCTGCATCTAGGGATAAAGTCTTTCAAGTACAATCTTGAAGATACGGTTTCTGAAAATGAGTTATTAGCTTTAATTAATGAACTAAATAATAAACCCACAGTTAATGGAATACTGGTTCAACTACCACTTCCATCACATATTAATGAAAAACGAATAATAGAAGCCATTAAGGTGGAAAAAGATGTTGACGGATTTACCGAAGAAAATTCAGGAAAACTTTTCCTGGGTCATGATTCAATGATTCCATGTACTCCAAAAGGAATTCTAAGACTATTAAAAGAATATAAAATTGAAATAAAAGGAAAAAATGCTGTTGTTCTAGGAAGAAGTAATATTGTGGGCAAGCCTACTGGCATGTTATTAATGAAAGAACATGCAACCATTACTTATTGTCATTCACAGACAAGGGATTTAGATAGACACTTAAAAGAGGCAGATATTATAATTGCAGCAATTGGCAAAGCAGAATTTGTAAAAAAAGAACATATAAAAAAAGAGGCTTGCATTATTGATGTAGGAATTAATAGAACAGAAGATGGAAGACTTGTTGGAGATGTCTGCTTTGAGGATGCATCTTTAATTTGCTCGTATCTAACACCCGTTCCAGGTGGTGTTGGCCCAATGACAATTGCAATGCTAATGGAAAATACTTTAGAAGCTGCTAAAATCCAAATCAACAAATAGTTATTTTTTATACAAGTGTATATGCTTAAAGGAGTCAAAAAAAATGGAAACAAAAAAAACCACATTATTTGAATCGCTTGAAAAACAAGGTGGCAAGATGGTGCCATTTGCAGGATATTATTTGCCTATTAAGTTCATATCTGAACTTAAAGAGCATAAAAATGTTCGTGATAATGCTGGTCTGTTTGAAGTCTCTCATATGGGAGAAATATTTATTCTTGGAAAAAATGCATTGAATTTCTGCCAGTTCATCACATCCAACGACGTTTCTTTACTTAAAAATCAAGATGTCCAATACACTGTCATTTTAAATGAAAATGCATGTGCAGTTGATGATGCAACTTTATTTAAATTTAATGATGAAAAATATATGTTTTGTGTAAACGCTGCAAATATTGACAAGGATTATAACCATTTTTTAAGTTATCAAGATAAGTTTGAGAATGTTATAATTGAAAACAAATCTGAATGCACAGATATGCTTGCATGTCAGGGCCCTAAATCTAAAAAAATTCTTCAAAAATTAACTGATTATAATTTAGACAATCTCTCATTTTTCACTTTTGCATCAATGTCATTGGCAGGTGTTGAGGTAGTGGTTTCCAGAACAGGCTACACTGGCGAATTAGGCTATGAGATAACTGCTCGTCCAGAAAAAACTAAACACCTTTTTTCAGCTATCATGGAAGCAGGCCAGGAACATGAACTTCAATTAATAGGGCTTGGTGCAAGAGATACCTTAAGATTAGAAATGGGTATGATATTATACGGAAATGATCTTGATGAAACTAAAACCCCAATTGAAGCATCTTTAAGATGGTGCACCAAGGCTGATAAACCAGAATTTTTGGGTAAGGATATAATTACAAAACAGCTTGAAAACAAACCAAAAATAAAACTTGTAGGTTTGGAAATGATAGACAGAGGAATTCCACGACAAGGATGTAAAATTTTATGGGAAGACACAGAAGTTGGCTATGTAACAAGCGGATCTTTTTCTCCAACATTAGGCTATGGAATAGCCATGGCCTATATTGACAGTTCTTTTTATAAAATAGGAAGAAAATTCAAAATAGATATTAGAGGAAAAAAACTTGTTGCAAAAACAACAAAATTCCCCTTTATTAATACAAAATTTGAATATAAAAACTAAAAAAGGAGTTTATAATGAATTTTCCAGAAGGCTTAAAGTATACAAATGATCATGAATGGATTAGAGTAGAAGATGATGGTTCAGTTACAATTGGTGTTTCAGAATATGCCACTGAAAACCTGGGCGACATTGTATTTGTAGAACTCCCACAACTCGAATCAAGTATTGCCAAAGGTGAGTCTTGTGGTGTTATAGAATCAGTAAAGGCTGTTTCAGATATCTTTTCTCCTGTAGATGGAATTGTAACAGAAGTAAATGACTTGCTAACAAGTACCCCAGAAATACTTTCAGAAGATGCTTATAACGAAGGGTGGATTTTTAAATGTCAGACAAATGATATTTCTTCTATTAATGAATTGATGGAAAAAGATGCTTACGAAAAATTTGTCGAGGAGCTTTCATAAAATGAAATATATCCCAAACAGCAAATCTGAAGTTATTGAAATGCTAGCTGAGATAGGCCAAGGTTCAATAGAAAATCTTTTCAATGTGATTCCTGAAGCTGTAAAAATAGATAAATTAAATAGCCTTCCAAGAGCACACTCTGAACATGAAGTCATTGAATATTTTGAAAAACTCGGCGCTGAAAATGAAACATGCTCTAAGAACATTTCCTATCTAGGTGCTGGTGCTTATGACCATTATATTCCAGCCATTGTTGATGATATGATTAGAAGAAGTGAATTTACAACTGTTTATACCCCATACCAGGCAGAAATCAGTCAAGGAACCCTACAAACAATCTTTGAATTTCAAACAATGATATCAAGGCTTACAGGAATGGACTGCTCAAATGCATCTGTTTATGATGGAGCTTCGGCACTTGCTGAATCTGCTTTAATGGCCCAAAGAATTACTAGAAAAAATAAAATAATTGTATGTAAAAATGTTCATCCAAATTATAGGGCTGTTTTAAACACCTATCTTAACCATCAAGAAAACTCAATTGTTGAATATGATTTTTCAATGGAAACTTCTTGCACTGTTTTTGATGATTTAGATAAAACAATAAAAGAAAACAAGGCTTGTGCTGCCATTGTCATTCAAAACCCAAATTTCTTTGGGGCAATAGAGGATATTAAAAAAGTTTCGGATATAGCTCATGAAAATGGCGCTTTATTAATAGTTACTTTAAATGAAGCCTTATCCCTTGCTCTCATTAAATCTCCAGGAGAGCTAGGAGCCGACATTGTAGCAGGAGAAGCTCAAAGCTTTGCATGTTCACTTAGCTATGGTGGCCCATTCTTGGGTTTTATAGCAACCAGAGATAAATTTTTGAGAAACCTTCCAGGAAGAATTGCTGGGCAAACCGTTGACAGTGAAGGCAAACCTGGATTTGTTCTTACATTGTGCACACGAGAACAACATATTAGACGTGAAAAATCTATTTCAAATATTTGTTCAAATCAAGCTCTTTGCGCCTTAGCTGCAACGATATACCTTTCAACTATGGGATCAACCGGCCTTTATCAATTAGCAAAGCTTAATTTCAACAAGGCCCATAACTTAAGAAAAGAACTTCTTGAAATTAAAGTTGGAACTGCTTTTTTTAATTCCTTTTTCTTTAATGAATTTGTACTAAAAATACCGAATTTAAAAAACCTAAGGAATAAATTAATAAAAGAAAATATTCACCTAGGGGTTGAATTAGAAAAATTTTATCCTGAAATGTCTGATTTGGTATTATTATGTGCAACCGAAAAGCTAGATGATTCAAAACTCAACAAAACCATTGAAACTATTGTGAGGAATACATGAGTTTGAAAATAAATAAAACAATCTGTCACGACGAACCTCTTATATTTGAAATTGGAAATAAAGAAAAAGAAAGTTTTTTTGTCCCAGATTCAAGTGAAATAAAAGCAGAAGACCTCCCAAAAGAACTTCAAAGAGAAAACATAGATTTGCCAAACCTGTCTGAACCAGAAATTGCTAGACATTTCACAAGGCTTTCAAAAAAGAATTATTCTCTAGACCTGGACATTTATCCTCTCGGCTCGTGTACCATGAAATATAATCCAAAAATAAATGAGGTGATTGCGAGAACTTCTTCTTTTGCATCACATCACCCAATGCTAGAGGATGAATTAAGCCAAGGCTCTTTGAAAATAATCCATGAACTCGAAAATCATTTATGTCGCCTTACGGGTATGGATGCTTTTTCGCTGCAACCCTGTGCTGGAGCTCATGGCGAATTAGCTGGCATGAAAATGATAGCAGCGTACCACAAGCACAACAAATCCAACAAAACTAAAGTTTTAATTCCAGATACAGCACATGGCACAAACCCAGCTTCTGCTGCTCTTTGTGGATATAATGTTGTTCAAATCAAATCAAATGACAAGGGTACAATTGACCTTGAAGACCTTAATAAAAAGATGGATAAAGAAGTAGCCTGCATAATGATTACTAATCCAAATACTCTTGGAATTTTCGAATCAGATATTTGTGAAATCTCAAAGATAATTCATGAGCAAAATGCCTTAGTCTATATGGATGGAGCGAATTTTAATGCAATTATCGGTATTGCCAACATCGCAAAAATGGGTATTGACGTCTTACATCTTAATCTGCATAAAACATTTTCAACTCCACATGGTGGAGGTGGCCCAGGATCAGGACCTGTTGGTGTAACAAGCACATTAAAACAGTTTCTACCAATTCCAATAATTAAAACTGACTCTAAAGCAAATTTATATTTTGATAGTAGTAATCCAAATACAATTGGAAAAGTTTCAACATTTTATGGCAACTTTGGTGTTTTATTAAGAGCCTTATCTTATATTTATAATGTTGGAAATGATGGTTTTTCACAAATTGCTGAAAACGCCGTATTAAATGCTTCCTATATTAAAGCTAAACTTGAAAAAGTTCTTCATCTTCCTTTTGCCCAAAACACAATGCACGAATGTGTTTTCTCTGATGCATCCTTTAAAGAATATGGTGTAACGACCATGGATTTTGCGAAAAGACTTTTAGATTATGGAACTCATGCTCCAACTGTATTTTTTCCATTAATTGTACACGGGGCAATAATGATTGAACCCTGTGAAACAGAATCAAAAAGATCTTTAGATAACTTTATTAATGTTGTTTACCAGATAATTGATGAGATAAAAGATAATCCTGAATTTGTTAAAAAAGCCCCTCATAACCTTCCAATAAAAAGACTAGATGAAGTTGTTGCTGCGCGAAAACCAATTATTACTTATAAAAAAAAGGACTAGTTTAAAAAATTATAAAGCTTTTTTCTTTAATGATCATCTTTGATAAATTTCCTTCATAGTTTAAAACAAGACTATCGATTTGAATAGGACTTTCAACAGCATATATTACAGGAGTATGAACAACATAGGCTGGCTTTTTAAAATTATGAGGATATGTAATCCCACCTAAAAAATCTGACCTTCCATATGACCAGTGAAACCCAGATTTTTCATCTTCAAGTAAATTGCCAGTAACAATGGCCCTGGGGTTACATCCAATACCAAACTCTGCGATATTACACCTTGCGGGATCTAAACTGAAAAATTCATGCCAAATTAGAGCCTGATTGCCATCACCAAAGGTGTTTACGATTCTGTTTTTTTTCACATCATGAACAATTATTTCCTGCTCATACATTACAGGTATCTGACCTTCTGTTTTACTAGGATCCCCATACTTTTCGCCCTCATAAGGAACCTTGCTGACTTCGCCACTAGGCAAATTTACAACCCGTAGTCCTTTCTTATTCCTTGGCAGCTGTCCATCTTCAAACCTCACCTCATTATACCTAAGGTCAAAAAACATTTTATGGCCTGTGGAAAATGCCAATTCGCAAGATTGGGCATCTTCTAAACACTCAACCAAAACCTGACACCTTCTCGCAATCTCTTTATAGTCTGCAGATAAGGCTGTTTGCTCCATTCGTTTTTCAGCTAGTGGCATAGATGCAGCTCTGAAATCTTTCTTTTTATCTGTCAATTTAGCAAGGGTCGCTGTAGCTGAATACTCAGTCAAAGCAACAACCAAACTTGCCTTTTCAAATGCTTCATTTAGTGAAATTGGAGAACCTGTTGAAAGATCTAAATCATAATTGTGTTTACATGTTGCAGGATAGGAAAGTAAAGGAAGGGTAGAAAATCCAATCTCCTTTGATAAAATTTCAAATGTTTCATGCCACTTTTGAGCCATTTGCCTTCTTTGAAGCCAAAGAGGATGATCATCTTTTGATTCTAATGGTTCATCCACTAGTACAAGAATAACTTCATCTGCTTCCGGATGAAAAACATCTACAATAAGTTTTTTTAAATCAAAACTCATAAAAATCTCCGACCAATAATTAAAGTCATTCACGTTTGTATTGTGGTAATAATATTTTTTTTTAAACAAATGTCTATAAAACTTTTCTAAATATATATTCTACATTGTTATAGACTTTTCATTTT
The DNA here is from genome assembly GCA_043820105.1 of Pseudomonadota bacterium. Classification (GTDB taxonomy): domain Bacteria; phylum Bdellovibrionota_F; class JAHFAK01; order JAHFAK01; family JBDREC01; genus JBDREC01. The sequence continues at coordinate 167,301 of JBDREC010000010.1, read as the reverse complement.
ATTTTTTTAAATTATCCTTTTTTTCAGAAAAGGAAAGATATTTAATGCTTAAAGATTTTACATATAAAATTTAAAAGATAATAAAGTATTTATCTTCTGGAAAAACAGGACTGTAATGACTTTAAAAGGCATCGATGCAGCTGATTTCATTGAAGATGCCAAACAAGCTTCCTTGGAAGATATGCAAATGATAATGGCTAAATTAACAGGAAATTTCAAAAAGGGAAATGAAAAAATAGCTAGTCAGAAAAAGAAAGGCATAGATTCAATTAGAACAATTGATGAATTTGATAATTTTATCCACAACCGTTTTAAAAGAAAACGCTGACAAATTCACATTATGAATTCAATTTATTTCTTTAATTTCTTCAAAATAACAATTGCATTTTATATTAAATTATTTTTATCATACAAATAAGTTTAAATAATGAATTTATATTATGTTTTGTAATTTTTGCGGTAAAGATAATCCTGACAGTAGTAATTTTTGTTCACAGTGTGGCTCAAAAATAATTAAAGATTATTTATGTCCTGGATGTGGCACAAAATCATTACCAGGTGCAAATTTTTGTCATATATGTGGTTATAAAGTTAACCCTAACGCCACTCCTGTACCTCCTCAGTTACCATACTATGGACCACAATATCAACAGCAATATGCTCAAGGGCAAGCGCCTTTTCAACAAGCATATCAGGCACCTCCACAGCAAGGGGGACAATTTCAACAACAATCCCAAACACAAACTCCTCCTCCTGTACAGGCGCCAAACGTTGAAAGACAAACTTACTCTTCTGAAACCACTCAAGCAGAATATGCACAACAAGAAACAAGTCCTTCTGTAGCTGCACAAACAGCACTTCAAGAGAAAAAGAAACCAGAAGACCAAAACACAGAAGAAAATGAACAATCCGGCAACCAGGGTGATGCAAAAAGCGCTATTAGGTCAGAACTCGGCAAATATCTTCCAGAACACATTGTTAAGCAGATCATGCAAAAAGGAACAATGGAAGAGGAAATGAAAAATGTTACAGTAATATTTGCTGATATTAGTGGTTTTACATCAATGAGTGAAAACATGGATCCTGAAGAAGTTACTGCACTCATGAATGAATGCTTTCAGTTCCTCGTTCACATGGTTGATAAATATGGTGGCATGGTTAATAAGTTTATTGGTGATTGTGTTATGGCTATTTTTGGGGCACCTGTCGCACATGAAAATGATCCTGAAAGAGCTGTTAGATGTACACTTGGCATGTTAAGGGGATTAGAAGAATTTAACAAAAAGAAAAAACTAGAAAAACCACTAGGCATTAGTATTGGAGTCAATAGCGGAAAAGTTTTTGCAGGTATTGTTGGCTCTGCTATGCGTAAAGAATATACGGTTATGGGTGATACCGTTAACCTTGCCCAAAGATTAGAAAGTGCTGCAGCCAGAGGTCAGGTTTTAGTTGGAAATAATGTATATAAAGCAACAAGAGATTTATTTGAATTCCATGAACTTGATCCAATTGCAGTTAAAGGCAAAAAAGATAAAGTTAAATGCTACTCTGTAGAAGGTGAGAAAAAAGAAGAAAAAATTAACGTAGATTACAGATGGGACTTCATTAATAGAAGAGCAGAAATTGAAAAATTACTTGAGTTAAAAGAAAAAGCATTATCTTCAAAGGGTCAAGTTAGCTATATCGTTGGTGAAGCTGGTGTTGGAAAAAGTCGTCTTATTGGCGAATTTTTCGACTCTCTAGAAAAAGAAGATTCTGAATTCAGAATTTTCAGAGCCCAATGTTTATCGCATTCTATGGAAATATCATACTACCCCGTTACTATAATTTTAAGAACTTTTCTGAAATTTGAAGACTCCGATGATGAAGAAGCTTTAAAAAAGAAAGTTGAAGTATTAAAAGGTTGGGGGCTTGATAAAAATGAAATTCATTTTATTGGTTCTTTATTTTCATTAAAATACGCAGATTCTAATATTCAATTTTTTGATGAAGCTAAAAAGAAAATTTCAACTTTCATTGCCCTAAAAAGTCTCTTCCAGAAAATATCCAGAGTTAAACCAACAATCATTTGCATTGATAACTTACAATGGATAGATCCATTGTCAAAAGAGTTTCTTGTATTCTTAACTGAGGACATTGAGCATGAAAAGCTTTTAGCACTATTTGCCGCACGTCAAAAAACACTGGGTGATTTAGGTGTAGAGACAAATCAAACAATAATTTCAATTGACCCTTTTGACAAAGATAAACTTTATGAACTTGTAGAGGCTATTTTAGGATCAAAAAATGTTAACAGAAGAATTAAAACATTATTATGGGAAAGATCTGGCGGAAATCCACTTTTCGCTGAAGAAATTATTAAATCCTTTGTTGAAGATAAAAAAATAATTGAAACAGAGGAAGGCTGCTGGGAATTAAAAATGTCTGTAGAAGAAGAATCTGAAATTCCTCAAAACATTCACAGTTTAATAGCATCAAGAATTGACAGACTTCCTGATACTGCGAAAAAACTACTACAACATCTATCTGTAATTGGCAGAGAATTTAAATATGGTCTATTAAATGTATTTTTACCAGATTACCAAAATCTAGATAAAAACATTCAGATATTAAAAGAAAGAGATATATTAATGATAGTTAGCACTTCTCCGGAGTTAATATATTCTTTTAAAAGTCTTTTGCTGGTTGAAGTTGGTTACTCTTCAATTCTAAAGAAAAATATTAAAATTCTCCACAAACAATGTGGTTTCGCTATTGAAAAACTATATAAAGACAGATTGGCAGAAAACTTTGAGTTGCTTTGTCACCACTTTCAAAAAACTGATGACGAAGAAAAAGCTGTTTATTATCTAGAAAAAGCTGCCAATAAGCTTCAGAATGACTTTCAACTAGAGGGTGCTTCAGAATATTATTACACATTAATAAATCGTATTAAAGATGGAATTGAAAAAGAAATTCTTGATCCCGTTACATATAAAGAAAAATTATTAGAAATTTATCTTAAATTTGGTCAAACGTCTGTTCAAAAAGGAGATCTTCACAGAGCACAAGAAATCTATGAAGCGTTAAAGGAACTGGCCTTATCCCTTGGAAACAATGAATCACTGGCTGAAGCTATGCTTGGAGTTTCTAATTGCTCTTTCTTAGCAGGTGAATGGGAAAAGGCTATTAGCACCTTAAATGAAACCCTTAAGCTAACCGAAGAAACTGATCTTAAACATTATTCTGTCCAATGTAAAAAACAGTTGGGTCAAATTTACGAACGCCTTGGAAACCCGGAGAAAGCCGAAAAACATCTTGAAGAAGCTTTAAAAATATCTGAAGACATGGAAAACATGAAACAGACTGGTGAAATAAATCGAGTATTAGGCACATCATCTCTATTCACCGGAGAATATGATAAAGCCCTAGAGTGTTATGATAAAGCCTTAATTATTGCTAAAGAGCTTTCAGACAAAGCAACCATCCTTTCTGTTCTGGGCAATATTGGCATAGTCTACTCCTTCCAAAAAGATTATGATAATAGTCTTGATTATTATAATCAGTCCCTGAGAATAGCCAGAGAGGTGGGTGACAAAATTGGTGTAAGCCGAAATCTTCACAATATTGGCGAACTTTACTATGAAAGAGAAATGTATACTGAAGCTCTATCAAGCTTTGAACAGTCTCTACCAATATCACAAGAGACGGGCTGGAAAGAAGGAACGGCTCAAAACCTTATATATGTGGGCTTTCTCAAGTTTATTATTGAATCAGAAGATTCTACAAAAGGCAGAGAAATTATAAATGATGGTATAAACCTTTCTAAAAAATGCAATTTCAACAGATCCCTTCCCATGGGTCTTTATTACCTTGGCATTACATATTCCAAGGAAGGAAACAAAGAAAAAGCCAATGATTATTTTGCAAGAGGTCTTGAAATCGCTGAAAGCACTGGATTTAAAAAATTAATTGAGGATATTAACCTTGAATTAAAAAAGCTTGAATAGTTGATTTTTTTCTTGCAATAATCAAAATTACATGCTATAGATAAATTGCTCGGAGCTGTTATCAGTTTCGGTTTTTTAATATTAGGGGAAGTTGAATCTACATTTTGAATTTGCAACGCATAAAGATTTGGGAGCAAACTAGGTTCACATTATCAAACACTCTCTTCAAAAACTGAACGATTAAGTTCTACTACAAAAAATCCTTTTATGAGGATTATATCCAGACTCGGAAACCGCCGGTCAAAAAAACAAAACAGGCATAAACAAATATATTATAAATTTATGCGGGGATGAGTTTAATAACCAAATTTTGGGAGGTGCTATGAAAATTATCTTTAATAGCATAGGGAGAGAGCTTAAACGGAAAAAACCAACAATAAAAAAGGCAATTTCTGTTTTCATTGTCTTATGTTTTGTCCAACTAGATCTACTTCCTATTATTAGTGCAATTTCTATTGTCTCAGCACAAGAAATAGAAAAAGAAGAGCTTGAGCTAGTATTCTTAGAAGATGGAAAAGAAATAGAACCTGACTATTATGAAGCCCCTTACATAGGAGATGATGATTGTTATTTTGAACCAGATGCAAGTGATAATGCTTCTGCTAATCAAAATAATGAAAGTTGGCAGCAAGAAGAGTGTGATACTGACTTTGAACCTGGTTCTCAACTGACAGGTTCTGATATTAAAGTTGAATATCAAACTTATTTTGCCTTTGCCGGAGCTTACGCTGAAATATTAAAAGCCATTAGAATGCTAAAAGAAAGAGTTGATGATACAAACCCTGCAAAAGAAATTTTCAGCATAGAAGGCGATATAATACCAAAACTGCAAACAACAAAAGTCTTAAATCGCAGCATGCCCAGGTTTTCCTGGAACCTTATTAATGAAGCCATTTCAATACTTGAGACAAATCTTGTTGATAAAGAATGTGTAGCTGAGTATATGTTACAAGGTGCTCTAATGGCACTTATTCCTGCTATAAATAAATACAGTGAATACGAAAAAGACGTTATTGAAAATTATGCAAAGTCCTTGCTGGCTCCAGGCGTTGAACCCAATAAGGTTAATATTATTTACCCTGATATACAAGCAATAAGATATGACAAGTATTCGTGGACAGTATATAATGTATGGGCTTCATGCAATATTTCAAGTGACGCTAACAGGCGCTACTTTCCAAAAGACAGAAAATGTGAAATAGCACAAATATATAATTCTGTCTCTCCTGACATTAGAAAAGATCTAATCCTTATTACTCAAGAAGCTCTCGATTCTTACAAGTCAGAAGGAAAATTCAAGGATTCCCATAAAGATAGTATAGCTGATACGCTAAATAACAATTCAGCTTATACACAAAATATTGATTATAATTTTTCAATGCAAGAAGAATTCAAACTTAGGCCTGTGAAAGATAAAGAAGTTGAAAACTTGCTTTATGAAGCGGCGTATGTACTGGCAGCGCTAGATAGTTTCACTTCTTCAAACAAACAACCCCCATATAACCATTGGTTAAACCAATCTCTGCTACTAACTTTATTGGCGAATCCTGATGCGGCTCAATATGATCCAAGGTTAAAAGATTTTGCTGACCTTATTCGTGTTGAAATCGAAGTAGCAGAAGGTGACTTAGGAGAAATAGAAAATAATGAGGAAAATTTTTCTACTATTAATGAACTTTTAAATGGCTCCCAAAATACTGCAGCAACAATAAATAAAAGGCCTGGATCCATTGAGTTTATAGCCAAAAAGGATAAGACTAACTATAAAAAATGGAAACTTTATATTTCGTCAAAGATTACCGGACCAAATTTAATAACCCTAAATCACTATATTATGGTTATGTCTCTATTAAAAAACTTTCCAAATATTGATGCTTACTTTAAAAATTTTGAGTTCTATAGCGACTTGCTTATCACTGAAGATATGGTAACCCAAATAAAAGAACTATTGCCCAGTCTGGGCAGACAGTTCCGTGGTCTACAACGATTATTGTATTCAGATGAAGCAATAGTCAGCTTTAAAGAAACAATGAGACTTTCTAGTAGTGAAGAAAAGCTTTTTCATGCAATAGCGAGCCCTGAAACCATGGCTGATAATTTGTCATTTATCTCAAAGGAATTGGAAAAGCTTGGATATCTAGAGGAAGCAGAAGACCTGAAACATCTATCCGAAACACTCGATTCTGCTGCTGATGCAAGCACTCAATCAAGAACAAGAGGACTTGTAACAAGTGGAGCAAGAGAACGAATTGTTGACCTAAGGTTTAAACTATTCAGAGATTTTCTTGGTAGAATTGAAATGGAAACCTCAAACTTAAGACCATCAGAACTTAGTCTTGTTAAAACAATTTTACGCAAAAAAACCATATCTCCATCAGAGTTAGATAGACTAAGAAGATATTTTTCAATTTCAAGACTTGATCAATCTGGTAGAGTTTCTTTTAATTTAGCTCATGGAATCAGAAGAGGTGAAAACCTTTCTCCAGAACGACTTGATGAAATAAAAAAGGAATTAGAGGTAATCAGAGATTCTCTTAAAACAAAACACGAAACAATTGTTTCAACTCATTTACCTGAATCTGAAGTAGATGAAATAGTAGAAGGCTTTAGAGCTATAGCCAGACGTGAAGGCTCCCTGGATCCTGAGCTTTTAGAACTACTTGAACTTGATACTGCCCAATATATTTCAAGGTCAGATGAACTCTTATATGAATTGAAAAAAATGTCTGATGATATAGACGCCCTAATTGCTAGTGTAAATGATTTTAGAAAAGAAATTAAAGGTCTGGAAAAAGCAAACAGAGGCAAAGACATCGCTGAGCAAATCAGCATAAGGGCTGAGCCTTTATTTATGGCTCTGTCAAGAATAGAGGACACGTCATCATCAATGAAAACAATAGAGGAAAGAAAGCTTCTTGGTGATGTGGGAAGGTTAATTGGTAAAATAATAACAAATCAAGAATTTGAAAGATTTGTCTACTTAAAAAACATTAAAGTTGATCTACTAATTAAATCAATTGGTCGTTTGGCTGTGTCGGCCGCTAAATTAGCGGCAACCGGAATAGTTGGGCCAAGGACTGTTAAAATGGCTGTTTTCGCAAGAGAAGCCCTAAGACTAACAACAGCTGCAACATTAAAACCAACAATAAAAGTTGCCAGATGGGCACTAAATTCAAAATTTGTAAGATTTTTAAATTCAACACCTGTAATTTTAGCTATACTTGGACTTGAAGTAGCCGCCTCTGTGACCATTTATTCAATGAGTGCTGGAGGACTTCATGAAAATGATAGAATGGAACTAAAAGAAGAATTAGTAAATGCTATTTCAACCTCCATTGTATTTGCAATGGGGGGCCTGGCCATAAACTCACTCATTGCACTAAAATCAACTGCAGCAGGAGGCGCAGTAGCAGCTGGAACAAGTGCTGTTATGGTTGCAAACAGCTATATCTTATTGGGAGCTGCAGTTTTATTTGGTAGCTTACTTGGAGTTGAAATGGGTCACATCTTCCTACCCAAATATATTCCAGGAGCTATAGATGTTGTAGATTTTGTTGGGGATGTCGAGTCTGATATTGCTTTAGGCATTTGGTCAATATTCGCACCAGGTAAAGCCAAAATGTCAAAACGAATAATAGCTGATGATGGCCTTGTTGATTTTGGAGTTGGCATGGAAGAAGGTGATGAAGAGCTTATTTATCTTGATGCAGTCACGGACATATATAAGGCCAATGATCAAGAAAATTTATTTTATGCAGAATTAAAGTATAAAGAAGCTATCAGAGCTTTCTCTACTGCCAGATTAAGTTATTTATATTGGGCAATTTCACGAGAAACTTTTGAGTATTTTGATGGAAATATGGCAACAAAAAAAGATGTGGAAAGACTAGTCAGGGAGTATTACAATTTGAATCAATATATTTTTAATAATGGAAAAGATGAACTCTTTGGTCTAGCAGACTTTAACCAACTAAAACAACTGTGGCTATTAAATGGCATTCCAGCTAGACTAGAACCAATGCTAAAACCCATAAAATACACCATAGATGAAAAATATATAGAATTATGTTCTACAGATTTACCTTATCATTGATAAATAGAAACTCCATGATTTGAAAAAACTAAATCTATATCTCCATTCGGTGTAAAATATAAATCTGAATTATATTTTTCAAATCTTTCGATTACATCGAAAGAGGGATGACCATATTGATTTTCTTGGCCATATGAAAAAATTGCAATCTTCGGTTTTGTGCTTTCTAAAAATTTTTCATTACTGCTACTATTTGAGCCATGATGATTTACAATTAAAACATCTATTTCTGAAACAAGATTACCAAGTGCTGTTTCCATATCAATAGTAGATTCCCCTCCCCCTGTCAAATCTCCTGCTATTAATATTTTACTGCCAGCAAAAGTTAACAAAACGGCAACAGATTTTGAATTTTCATCATTATTGTCAATCACGATATTGCCACCTCCAATAAAACCCCCATTTGAAAGATAACAAATCATTTTCAGACTATCAGATATCGTGAAAATATCACCGCTATATATTTCTTGGAAATCAAAATTATCAGAAGCATAATTTATATAGTCTTCAATCCCCTCATTCCTTTCGAGTTCTCTTATCAAAAATGCCCCCCTGGGAAAAACATCATCTTTTGTATTAACAATCAAATCTTGGCCAGCAATCAATGCATTCAAGCCTCCTAAATGATCTTCATGAAAGTGTGTTAGTAAAAAGTAATCAACTCTATTTGCCAGCCTTTCCTCAATAAAAGCGAAAATACTGCTAGTTGCTTGCCCATAACTGCCTCCATCAATCAAAACAGATGCTCCATTTGATTGATAAAAAAGGGTTGAACTGCCTTGCCCGACATTAAAAACGTGCATATAAAGCTTTTCTTCCAAATCAACAAGGCTTATATCTTCTTCATAAATTCCTGGACTGCAGGCTGAAAATAAAAGTAATAGTATTAAAAAATATTTCCTCATATTTATGTAGCCATGCAAATATAATGCCATAGCTTTTTATTTGCATTTTTTGTTGCATCAGCTTACTAGGAAAGATTAAAGAGATTCAAAATCCCCAAAGGAGATAATATTGGATAAGTATAGTCAGTTTATAATAGACTTATTAGAACCTGAATTAAATTGTGATAAGACAAAGATTTTTGAAATGTTAGAGCGTCCAAAGGATGAAAATTTATGTGATCTTGCTTTCCCATGTTTTTTTCTTGCTAAAGAATTTAAAAAAGCACCAAATCAAATATCACAAGATCTATGCAAAAATGCTTCAGAAAGGCTTTTACAGATTCCAGAAACAGAAAGACTAATCGACAAAATTGAATCAGTTGGTCCATATGTTAATTTCTTCCTTAACAAGCCCTTGTTTGTTTCTAATGTCTTAAACCAAGTTCTAAACAAAAAGGATTCTTATTTTTCATGTGACATTGGCAAAGATCAAGTTGTTGTAATGGATTATTCATCTCCCAATATAGCAAAACCCTTTTCAATAGGACATCTCAGGTCAACAAATATCGGTAGTTGTATAAAAAACATACTTAAAGCATGTAATTATAAGGTTATTGGAATCAACCATCTTGGTGACTGGGGAATGCAGTTTGCAAAAATAATTGTTGCCTATAGAAAATGGAGTGATGATTCAATTTTTGAAGGCAATACAGTGAAAAACCTGCTTAACCTTTATGTAAAATATCATCAAGAAGCTAAACTGGATGAAACCCTAGATTTACAAGCGGCAAAAATTTTTAATAAACTAGAAGCAAAAGACCCAGAATTAATTCAACTCTGGAAAAAATTCTTAGAAATTGGCCTTATTGAGTGCAAAGAGATATACGAAATCCTGGAAGTAGAATTTGAGCATTATACTGGTGAAAGTTTTTATAATGATAAAATGGAAGCTACAATAGCAAAATTAAATGCTCAAAAACTCACCAGACAATCAGAGGGTGCTTTAATAATTGATCTTGAAGAATATGGCATGCCACCTTTTATCTTGAAAAAATCAGATGGCGGAACCCTTTACGCAACCAGGGATTTAACAGCCATTGAATATAGACAAAAAGAATATAATTTTGACCAGGCAATCTATATTGTTGGCTCTGAACAAAAACTTCATTTCAAACAACTATTTAAAGTCTGTGAGATACTTGGTCACAACTGGGCATCTAAGTGTTCTCATGTTGATTTTGGATTAATACATTTTAAAGATGGAGCAATGTCCACAAGAGAAGGTAAGGTAATCTTCTTAAAAGATGTTATAAACAAAGCAACTGACCTGGCAAAAGAAATAATAAAAGAAAAAAATCCTGATTTAGAAAATATAGATAAAACAGCCCAGGCAATAGGCATAGGAGCAATTAAATTCTTTGATCTTTCCTCAAAAAGAACCCGGGACATTCAGTTTGATTGGAATGAAATCCTAAATTTTGATGGCGAAACAGGTCCGTATATTCAATACACCCATGTTCGCCTGGCATCACTTTTAAGAAAAAGTTACCCCTTAAGCTTTAGTGATGAAATCAAAGTTTTCAACCTCCTTGAAACTAAAGATGAATTTTACCTTGTAAAACGATTGAGTGAGTTTAAATCTATTTTAGAAAAATCTGCAAACGAGTTTGAACCCTCATTAATAGCACAATATTTGATTAGCTTATCAAAAACATTTAACAGGTATTATAATGCATCAAGAATAATTAATGAAGATGATCAAGAGCTTACAAAGCAAAGAATGCACCTTGTCTTTGCCATAAAACTAGCCATAAACAATGGATTAAGCTTACTCGGAATAAAGGCTCCAGAAAGAATGTGATTACTAATTAAACTTATTCGGGAAAACAGATGCTAAAAAAGAAAGAAAAAATATTTGCTTATAAATGTGTTAAGTGCCTAAAAGAATTCAAGCAAAATGAAGTTGAATATACCTGCCCATCCTGCAAAGATGAGGGTATTTTAGATGTTTTATATGACTATGAAAAAATTAAAGCTGAATTTAGCAAAGAAAAACTAGCCTTAAATAATGATTTCTCGCTTTGGAGATATAAAGCTCTACTCCCTATAGATGATAATACAAAACCTTTTAATATCCAGGTTGGATTTACCCCCTTATACAAATCAAAAAGCCTTGAACTTGAGTACGGATTAAAAAACGTTTATATAAAAGACGATGGGAGAAATCCTTCGGCTTCTTTAAAAGATAGAGCTTCAGCTATAGCTGTTATGGACGCCTTGCTTAACAAAAAAGATACCATAACATGCTCATCAACTGGAAACGCGGGCACCTCTCTTTCCCTGTTTGCATCTATAGCCGGTTTAAAAAGTGTAATATATGTTCCAGATAATGCTCCAAAACCAAAGCTTTCTCAGCTTCTAATTTATGGCTCAACGGTTTATGGTGTTAAGGGCGGTTATAAAAAAGCTTTTGATCTCTCAATGCAAATGGTTAACGAAAAAGGGTTTTATAATAGAAACTGTGCTATTAATCCATTGCTAGTTGAAGGTAAAAAGACTGTTGCCCTGGAAATGGCTGAGCAATTGAATTTTGAAATTCCAGACTATGTTATTGTTTCAGCAGGTGATGGCTGCATTACTTCCTCAATTTACAAAGGATTTTTTGATCTAAAGGCACTTAACATTACAAACAAAATTCCAAAAATCATTTCAGTTCAAGCAAGTGGCTGTGATGCAATAAAAAAAGCTTGGGAAAATAATGGTAAGCTACAAGATTGTAAACCAAACACTTTAGCTGATAGCATAGCTGTAGCTATTCCCAGAAATTATATTAAAGCTATTAATGCAGTTAATAACTCTGGCGGATTTTTTGAAACAGTTACAGACAAAGAAATCCTTGAAGCAATGAAACTTTGTGCGACCAAAACTGGAGTTTTTGCTGAACCATCGGCTGCCGCCAGTTTTGCTGCTTTTAAAAAACTCGCAATAGCTTCAAAAATTGAAAAAGATGCCTCTGTTGTAATAACAATTACAGGAAACGGCTTAAAAGATACTGAATCTGCTCAAAAAACAGGCCTTGATTCTTATTATGAAATATAACTTTTTTATTGTTTTTATTTTTCAAGTCTAGTATCGCATAAGCGATTAAATGCTGTAAAATAAATTAAGATATGAAATTAAATAAAAAACATAAAAAAATTATACTAGATATCCTTAAAATCATATTTGCATATAGAAAAGGCATAGCTTTAATCATATTATTATGTCTTTTGTATGGACTTTATGAAATTTTAAAATATCGGCCAAATTATACGTCTAATGCTACAATTATTCCAACTGTTGAAAAAACAAATATTGCAAACACTTCAACATCAGGTCCTTTGGATCATTTTTTGAATTCAACCACTTCTAGAAACCGTTATTTTAATGCAATTATCAGCTCAAGAACCCTTGCTGAAAGAGTTGTAAATAAATTGGATCTTTTGCCAATTCTTTTTGAAAAACAGTGGGATGAAGACGAAAAAAAGTGGAAAAAGGGATTCTTTTTTGACAATGAAGCCCCAACAATAACTGAAGGAGCCTTAATGTTATCCGGACATATCTCGACCTGGGGAAATAAAGATAGTTTTCAGTTCTGGCAACAATCTCAAAGTGAAATTATTAGCTTTTCCGTTCAGTTTAAATATCAAGATTTGTGTGTTAAAATATTGAAAACTTATCTCGAAGAACTTAAAGGCTATTTAATTGAAATAAAATCTAAAAACCTTAAAGATAAAGTTACATCTCTTGAAACAAGAATGATAAGAATTACAAGCAACATTGAGCAATTAAACAATAAATTAATGATATTTGCAGAAGGTCGTGGAAGTTTAAAAATAAACAAAAGTCTTTCTGGCCTTTTAGGCAAGGCGTCTTCTCTTATTTCTCAAATTTCATTAAAACAAATTGAACTTGAAACAATAAAAAGCATTGAGCTTGAAATTGATAACAAAGATGTAGTAAATGAACTTAATAGTGATATAAACACTTTAAAAGCGGAATATAAAGAAATAGCCAAAAATTTTCTTCTTTCAAAAAATGATGATATTACTGTCCCTGTTTCAAAAGTTCCTGTCTTAGACATTGAATATAGGCGACTGGAACTCGAATACCACATACAAAAAGAAATTCTAATTTACCTTCAAAAAGAGCTAGAAGTCGCCAAGGTTGAGCTAATACAAATTGCATCCCCTTTTATTATAATCGATAATCCAATGGATCAAGGCAGGCAGAAACGATCCAAATGGAATTACTATTATACTTTAAAAAGATATTTTAAAAAAGGCCTTTACTATGCCTTTATATATATATGTTTTATGGAATTTTTAGCCTTTCGTAGAAAATATATGGAAACCAAGAAAAACTGATTTCTTTATTGACCTTCATTATAAAACTTACTAATGAAAACTAAATTAATTAATTTTGGGAAATAAAATGAGCAAAGATAATCCTGTTAAAAACCCAGATATAATGCTAAGAGAAGAATTTGATGACTGGGCGATCTTGTTTAACCCAGATACTGGTGATGCCTATGGCTTAAATCCAACATCTGTTTTTATTTGGAACCTTCTTGATGGCAAGCATTCTGTTGGTGATATAGTAACAACAATCAATACTGAACTTGAACAAGTTCCTGATGAAGCTGAAGATCATGTGAAAACTTTTATTAAAGAGTTGGAAGAAAAAGGATATGTAGCTTACGAAATTAATTCTTAGTATTTTTAATTTCTTTTCCTCCTTTAAAAAAAATTATTTGTTTAGAAAAAAGGAAATAATAATGGAACCTTCAAAAAACGAAAGAACCTATAATTTAAACACCTTATATTTTTACCTTACAGAAGGTTGTAATTTAAGATGTCGCCATTGCTGGATAGCCCCAAAATATGAAGAAGGCGAAAAAAAATACACTAGTTTAAATTTGGATACCTTTAAGCATATAATTAAACAAGCAAAACCACTTGGCCTGCGAAGTGTAAAACTAACTGGCGGAGAACCCCTAATCCATCCTGAAATAGATAAAATCATTAATCACATCAAGGAACAAGACCTTGGATTCACTATGGAAACAAATGGTGTGTCTGTTACTGAACCTTTAGCAAAAAAAATCAGACAGCTAAAAAGACCCTTTGTCTCTGTATCCTTAGATGGAGCAAAGGCAGAAACAAATGAGTGGGTAAGAGGAGTTAAGGGCTGCTTTGATAAATCCGTTGAAGGAATAAAAATCCTTGTTAAGGAAAATCTTAATCCTCAAATAATCATGTCAATTATGGAACACAATAAACATGAGATTGAAGACCTTGTAAGTTTTGCAGCTGACCTTAAGGCTTCATCCGTTAAATTCAATATTGTTCAACCAACTGAACGTGGCAAGGCTATGCATGAACAAGGACAAACCTTGGGAATTGAAAAACTTATTGAAATCGGAAAATGGGTTGAACAAGATTTAGCTAAAAAATATCAAATGAGACTTCACTATAGCCATCCAATGGCTTTCAAATCCCTAAGCGCAATGTTTGGTGACAGATCAACTGGAACTGGAATTTGTGGTATATTTGGAATACTAGGCGTTCTATCAAATGGCTTATATGCTCTTTGTGGCATTGGTGAAAGCATTCCTGAGCTAGTTTTTGGTGATGCAAACAAAGATGAATTAGAAAAGGTTTGGAAAGAAAGCAAGATGCTAAACGAGATTAGAGATAATTTGCCCAAAAATCTTGAGGGTGTTTGTGCTGATTGTCTTATGAAAAATATGTGTCTTGGTTCCTGCATTGCTCAAAATTATTATAAAGAAAAAAACCTAATGGCACCCTTTTGGTTTTGCAGTGAAGCAAGAGAAAAAGGTCTGTTTCCCAAGACTCGACTTGCTCAAACTTAAAAATTCTCGAGTCCCCAATATTTATTATTAATTTCAAGATTTTCCATTTATTTTAATTTGACAATAGGACAGAATAAAATCTATAATATAAATGATTTTTTGTATAATTTATTAGGAACTTAGAGATAATTTAACTATGTACACAAAATACTGGGGTCTTAATGAATCCCCATTTGAAAACACACCAAATCCAAAATTTTTCTATCATTCAAATTTGCATGAAGAAATTATATCCAGACTTTTATATGGAATTTGGAATAATAAAGGAGCATGTTTACTTGTAGGTGATATAGGTTGTGGTAAAACAACAATTTCCAGATATCTTGTTAACCAATTACCAAAAGATAGAATCAAGCTTGCTTTAATTGAAAATCCATCCTTACCACCTCGTGATTTTCTTAGGGAAATTCTCTATCAATCTGGCATTGAAACTCCTCAAAAAACAAAGCAAATGCTATTAAGAACTCTAAATGAATTACTATATGAAAACATGAAAAGGGGGTTTTTAACTGTCATTATTATTGACGAGGCACAAATAATTCCAAAAGAAACTTTTGAAGAAATAAGGCTTTTGTTGAATTTTCAGCTAAATGATCGATTTTTGCTAAACCTGGTCTTAATGGGGCAACCAGAGTTAAGAAATAAAATTGATTCCATTCCACAACTGCATCAAAGAATAGCCCTTAAATACAGACTAGCGCCTCTTAACAGAGAAGAAACTATATCATACATTAATTTTAGATTAAAAGTCGCTGGAGCTGAAAAACAGATTTTTACAGAAGAAGCCAGTGATATGATTTACGAAAAAACAGAGGGAATTCCAAGACTTATAAACACCCTTTGTGATTTAACCTTACTGGTGGGTTTAAGTTCAAAGTCAGACCTAATTATTCCTGAAATGGTTGAAAAAGCTGACTTAACTAACTTATAGCAATTATTTTTATATAATTTATTTGAGGAAAAAAATGCCATTTAAAATTTTAAGCGCAACAACAAGTAATATTATTAAAACATCCATTGAAACCTCATTATTTGCAGATAATTTTAGTTTAGATTTTTCATTTAATTTTGAAGAACTTAAAGAACAATTAAATAATCAAGATTTCAATTTACTGCTCATAGATTCTAATTTCGATGAATATGACAACATGAATGTTCTTGTTTCCGAGGTCTCTTTAAAAAATATCCCAATACTTGTATTATTAAATAAAAATGAAAAAGAAGAAAATTATATTTTACCTGATGTGGTAAAAACTTCATATATTGTTAAACCATTTAAGGCAGATGAACTAGAAACTCAAATCAATGATCTTTTAAGCTCATCAGGGCAAGAGGAATTCTTAACCCCTGAAGAAGAGAACATAGATGAAATACGACTAGAAGAAGAAGCCAAAACCGATGACACTAATACCTTTACTTTAGAAGAAGATGATTTATTAGAACCTGCTAAAGAAAAGGATGACATCTTTGCAGAAAATGAAAGTGAGCTTTTTGATAATTTTAGTGGCGATGATGACGCAGAGGATGAACCCGAAACAACCGGCGTTTCAGAAAAAGAACCAAGCTTTGAAGAAGATGATTTTTTAGACGAAGAATTTGAGGCAAAGGTTGAGAACGACATAGAATCACTTGGAGATGAAGATACCTTTGAAATTCCAGAACAAGATCAATCCGTTGATGAGGATGATGATTGGTCATTAGATGAGGATCTAGAAAAAGAAAGCTTAGAAAACAGTGAAATTCCTATGGCACCACTAGAAGATGAGCTAGAAGAAAATTTTAGTACAAACAATATCCAAGTAAAAGAAAACGAACATTCTGATGCTCTGGACCTTGATGATCTAGATGACCTTTTTGGTGGAGATATTGAAAACTCAATACCCAATAAACAAATAGAAGAAAGAATTGACCACGAAAAATTAAATCAAAAAATAGTAGAATCTCCAAACGATGCTCAAAGCATTAAAACGATGGAAACTAAACCATCAAGAGAGATTGATTTTGATCAATTAGATGATTTTGAAGATAAAGAGCTTGGCGAAAAAATAGAAGAAGGGCCCAAAGAGTTCCTTGAGCAAGAACTTGAAATCCAAGGAGATGATATTAGCATAGATATTATAGAAGAAAAATCACCAGCAATTGGAATCGATGAAGAGTTGCAAGATTACTCATTTTTTGATGTGGACTCTGCTCTTAAACCCTTAGATCCCGTTGAGATGAGAAAAACTATGGAGAAAATTAGCAAATCATCAGATGAAAAAGGAGAAGAAAAACTTTCCCCAAAAGCAATTGAATCAAAAAGAAAAGAGATGGCAGATAAAGTTACAGACCATGAAATAGATAATTATATTAAAAGTATAATTAATAAAAAGAAAATCGACATTGTTTCTAATAATATTGAAGCAAAAGCTACCTCAACACAAGAAACCGAACCAACATTTGATAATTTACCAATTTCTACTGAAAAAGCAGAGGAAATTTTTTCTAGCACTTGTGAAAAACTAGTTGGCAAATTTCTTGAAACCGAAGCACCGTCTATTGTTGAAAATATCGTACAAAAAAGAATTTCAAAAATCCTTTCAGAAATGATTAACAATCAAGAATGAGCCTTTTTAAATCTTCGGGTCCTTCTTTCATTTTAGCTCCAATGGCAGATATCACACATATTGCCTTTATTGAGCTAATAAGAATATTTGGCCCATGTGATATCTTCTTTACAGAAATGCTAAACACAAGGATCGTTCCAAATGAGTCTTTAAGGAAATCGTCCTTTTTAAAATTTTCTATTAAAGCGAAACCAATCATATGTCAGCTTTTAGGGAATGAGCCTTTATTATTTAAAAAATCTATGGAGAAACTGGAATTTTTTGACTTTGATGGATATAATATAAATATGGGTTGTTGTGAAGCTGAACTAATTAAAAAAGGCTTTGGAGTGGCCTTAATGAAGGATGCTGTTCAAACTGCAACTCTAGTTTCCAGGATTAGAAAATATACAAAAAAAAATCTGTCAATTAAAATCAGAATCGGTTTTGAAAAGAATTTTAATGATCTTGAACAATTTTGCAGGCTTCTCGAAAATGAAGGGATTGATGCAATTATTCTACATGCCAGAACCAAGGCTGACAGATATAAAAGGCCTGCTGCCTGGGAATATATAAATAAATTAAAAGAAATAATTGCGATTCCATTAATTGGAAATGGAGACATAAGGAATCCAGCAGAGGCCTTAGAAAAAGCTAAAACTTCAAAGTGTGAGGGAATAATGATAGGAAGATATGCAATAACAAATCCTATCATATTCAAACAAATAAGTCAGGCAGCCTCAGGCCAAGAAATTACACTTCTTACAAACAAATTAAAAAAAGATATCTATTTAAAGTTAATAGACTTAATACAAGAGCATTTTAATACAGACATACAATTAAAAAAGATTAAAAGAATTAACCCCTTTTTCTTTAATTCATTTACATTTGGACATTCAATGTTAAAAAAAGTAAACAAAGCAAATGACCTTGAAGAATTAAAAAGTATCTTTTTAGATTTAAATATTTAGAAAAACAATGATAGACAATAAAAACATATATTTAAGCCTAATGTTGTCAGTACTTCTACATATGTTTTTTATCGGTGTTTTGCCAAGTATCCAAAAACAAGATCTTAACAAAAACACGTTTGATCCCATAATGTTAGAATCTATTAATATCGAAAAAATGCTCCCTGGAAAAATTGTAGACCTTATTAATAATGATATTAGCAAAGATGAGCCCAAAAAAGCCGAATATTTTAGTGATACAAACAGACAGGTGAGCATAGAAACAAAGGCAGCAAATTCAACAAGCAAACCATCTACATTAACTCAAAATTCAAAAATATCCAAACCAGAAAGCATTGCAAAAGAACAAGATGAAGAAGAATTCACCTTAAATATAGAAAAAAACAAAACCCTATATCCCAGTCAAGAAATACTATCTAAAATAAACATCCCCTATGACCCAAATCAAGTTGATGCTCAACTAGGAGATGAAACAAGATTAAATACAAAAACATTTTTATATTCAAGCTTCTTCACAAGGGTAAAAAGACAAATTGCAACAAACTGGCAACCACAAGATGCGTTTTCTCAAATACAAAGAATCAATCAATCCAACCCACCATCCCTTGTTGTAACAAAGGTTTCAATTTATTTAAACAAAAGAGGAGAACTTTTATCGGTCTATATAATTAAAAGTTCAGGCTATGTTGCCTGGGACCAAGAGGCGCTAAAAGCTGTTAGAAAAGCAAGCCCTTTTAGGAATCCGCCACCTGGAATATTCAATGAATATGGTGCTATTAACTTTGAGTTTTCTTTTATTGGTGAAATTACAAGGTCAATCTTTCAAAGATCTATTGAGTAGTTTTTTGCTTCTAATTTTTCGATGATAACTAATCGCAAATCGATGAGCCTCATCACGAATCTTCATTAGCAAATGCATGCCTTTGTTAAATTTATCGGGAATAATTGGGTTTTTGCGACCTGGAACAAATAGTCTTTCTTTATACAAAACATCACCCTTTTTCACACGCTCCTTTGCAATTGCAACAAGACTAACATCTTTAATATTGCACTGGTCAAAAATGTTAGTCGCTACATTTAAATGACTTCTACCGCCATCAATTATAACAAGGTTTGGTTTGATTTTGAGTTCTAGTTTTGAAAATCTCCTATAAAGAACTTCATACATCATTGCATAATCATCACTTCCTGAAACTGTTTTAATTTTATATCTTCTATATTCATTTTTATCAAAAGCCCCATTATTAAATGATACTTTTGATCCAACAGCTTGCTCGCCCCCAATATTTGAAATATCAAAACACTCAATTCTTTCGCAAATATTGCCAAGCTTAAGCAGTCTTTTTAAGATATCAATTTCAGATACAAGTTTTTCTTGTTCTAATTTATTTGTTTCAAAATGTTTTTTCGCATTTAATGAAGCCTGAGCAATAAGTCTCTTTTTCTCACCCTTTTGTGGGGCAAATATTTTGACCTTTTTATTTATTTCCTCCTTAGTAGCATCATTTAAAAATGAAATATTTTTAATTTTTTTTTGAAGCAGTATTTCGCTGGGCAGATCATCATACAAAGCATAAAATTGAGTTAAAAAAGCCAGTAAAGTTTCATCATAATCACTAAAAACATCTTTAAAACTAAATTTTTTTACTTGTGTAATATTTCCTTCGCGAATTAAGGTTAAATTAATTGTATATATATTTTCTTTAATATATAAACCACAAACGTCTGCATTATATCTCCTATTCAAAACTATATCTTGAGAATCAAAGCTTCTTTTAATAGTGTTTATCCTATCCCTGATTTGTGCGGCTTCCTCAAACTCAAATAATGCGGCTTTACTTTCCATTTCATTTTCTAATCTTGCAAGCAATGAAGAAGAATAACCTTTTAAAAACCAGATAGCCTCTTGAACATTATCCCCATAATCTTGAGCTGATATTTTTTGGCAGCATGGTCCTGAACAAATTGAAATGTCATAGTTTAAACAAGGTCTATTTCTAGATTTAAAACTTTTATCACTACAATTTCTAAGACGAAAAAGTACTTGGACTTTTTTTAGAGCGATCCTGGCTTCTTTAGCAGAAATATAAGGTCCCAAATATTTGGCATTATCACTTGCTCTTTTCCTAACTATCCCAAGCTTTGGAAAAATATTTTTCATATCAATTCTAATGCTTGAATAGGTTTTATCATCTTTTAACCAAATGTTATACTTGGGCTGAAATTTCTTAATGAAATTATTCTCAAGCAAAAGTGCTTCTTTTTCATTCTTGGTAACAATAAACTCTAGATCTTTTGCTTTGTTCATAAGAACTTGAGTTTTTATAGCAGAGTCTTTTTTGTTTTGGAAATATGAAAGCACTCTTTTCTTAAGATTCTTAGCCTTTCCAACATAAACAATGCTTTTATTTTTTTCACTGGAATTTTGATCAATTAATTTATCATAAAAAATGTAAACCCCTGGATCTTTTGGTAAGTTTTTAGCCAGTTTATGTAATTCATCAAATCTTGACATACCTTTTGTTTTAGTTATTTGAATAAATAAAATCAAACATTAATATTCTGAATAAACAAAGGATAAAAAATTGAAAACCCTTTTTATAATTGATGGCTCAAGTTATTTTTACAGAGCCTTTCATGCTATCAAACCCTTGACTACAAAAGAAGGCATCCCGACAAATGCTATCTATGGCTTTACAGTTATGTTAATGAGAATTATCAAGGAGCATGATCCTTCCCACATTTGTATTGCTTTTGATCATCCATCAAAAAGTTTCAGACATGATATTTATTCTGCATATAAGGCAAACAGAAGCGCCATGCCAGATGAGCTAAGAGTTCAAATTCCATATATCAAAAAATTAGTTCAAGGTTTAAACATTTGTGCAATCGAAAAAGAGGGTTTTGAAGCAGATGATATAATAGGAACTCTGACCAAAAACTATGAACACGAAATGAAAGTAACCATTGTTTCTGGTGATAAAGACCTAATGCAGCTTGTTAATGAAAAAACCAATATGCTTGATACAATGAAAGACAAATTATATGGCCCAAAAGAAGTTTTAGAAAAATTCGGTGTTGGTCCAGAACTTATAATAGATTACCTTGCCATGGTTGGAGATTCTTCTGACAATGTGCCAGGCATTAGCGGTATCGGAGC
Source organism: Pseudomonadota bacterium (assembly GCA_043820105.1). GTDB lineage: Bacteria > Bdellovibrionota_F > JAHFAK01 > JAHFAK01 > JBDREC01 > JBDREC01. Next base: position 145,705 of record JBDREC010000010.1, on the reverse strand, counting down.
TAAATCAGCAGTTAAATTCATAAATCAATTTGGTAATCTTGAAAAGCTTTTTGAAAACGCTGATAATATAAAAGGTAAAATCTCAGAAAATATTAAAAACGAAAAAGAAAAAGCCATCTTATCTAAACAGCTAGTTACCTTAAATACTGAGATGACACTAGATGTTTCGGAAAATGATCTTGAAAAAAAAGAAATTAATTCTGAGGCCTTATCTAAGCTTTTTAATAAACTGGAGTTCAAAAGATTCCTGACTGAAATTGAAGGCATGAAACAAAAAACCAAGCTTGATCAAAGCAAATACTATTGTATAACTGAAGCAGAAAAGCTAAATAATTTATGTAAAAAAATGGACGCCGCAAAAATTATTTCAGTTGACTTAGAAAGCACCTCTGTTTTTCCAATGGAAGCAAAGCTAGTTGGCGTATCTATATCATTAGATGAAGGAAATGAAAGTTATTACCTTCCCATAAACCACCTCACCCTGGAAAAGCAACTTGATGAAAGCCTGGTTTTAGAAAAAATTAAACCAAGTCTAGAAAATAAAGCTATCAAGAAAATCGGCCAAAATTTAAAATATGATTTCATAATACTGCAAAGATATGGTATTTTAATTAATCCTATATCCTTTGACACCATGATTGCATCATATCTTTTAAATCCAGGCGTGAGCCAACACAATCTTGATGCTATATCACTTAACTACCTTGGTCATAAAACAACAAAATTTGAAGACGTTGTTGGAAAAGGTGTAAAGCAAATAGGTTTTGCTGAGGTTGATCTTGAAAAAGCAAGCCACTATGCCTGTGAAGACTCGCATATTCCAGCTCTATTATATAATGAGCTTTTGAAACTTCTCAAAGAAGATAAACAGGATACTGTTTTTTCTGAAATTGAATTGCCTCTTTTAAGTGTCCTTGCATACCTGGAAACAAATGGCGTGCTTATAAACACAAATCATCTTGAAAGTCTTCATAAGATTTTTTCTGAAAAAGCATCTATAATAAAGAAACAAATCTTTGAACTCGCTTCAGAAGAGTTTAATATAAATTCTCCAAAACAGCTGTCTGTTATTTTATACGATAAATTAAATTACCCTGTCTTAAAGAAAACAAAAACAGGAAAATCAACAGACCTGTCAGTGCTTGAACAGCTTTCAAGTGATTATGAACTGCCTCGAAAAATTTTAGACTACAGAAGCCTAACAAAATTAATTTCTACTTATATTGAAGCACTACCCAGGCTTATTAATCACGAAACAGGAAGAATTCATACCTCCTTTAACCAAACAGTTACTGCAACTGGAAGATTATCATCCTCTGATCCCAACTTACAAAACATTCCAATAAGAAGTGAAGACGGGAAAAAAATAAGAGAAGCATTTATTGCACCAAAGGGATATAAACTTGTTTCATGCGATTATTCTCAAATCGAATTAAGAATTTTAGCTCATTTTTCAAATGATCCATCTCTCATTGATGCCTATAAAAACAATTTGGATATACATAAAAAAACTGCGTCTGAAATCTTTGGCATAGCTTTTGATGATGTTACAGACCAGCAAAGAAGCTATGCAAAAACAATTAATTTTGGGATTATTTATGGAATGTCAGCATTCCGTTTAAGCAATGAATTAAAAATCCCCCATGCTTTAGCAAAAGAATATATTGATAATTATTTTAGAAATTATTCGAAAATAAAAAACTATATAGATCGCACATTGGAAAGCGCTAGAAAAAATGGATATGTTTCCACTCTTTTTGGAAGAAGAAGATACCTCCCTGACCTAAATGCTAAAAACATGCAAATAAGAATGTCAGCTGAAAGAATTGCAATAAATACCCCAATACAAGGAACAGCAGCAGATATAATTAAAGTTGCAATGATTAATATATATAAGGATATAATAAATAAAGATCTAGATTGTAAAATGATCATACAAGTTCACGATGAGCTAGTTTTTGAAATAAAAAATGAGCTTGCCCAAGAGCAGGCTCAGAAAATAAAAGATATAATGGAAAATGCATGTTTGCTAGCGGTCCCCATAACGGTCAATATTGGCATAGCTGACAATTGGGCTGAGGCGCACTAATTTATTTAATTGGGTATTAAAGAAATTTTATTTGTCTTTTAACTCTAAATAAATAGAATCAATTACTTAATGGTTTAAAACTTTTATTGGAGCAAAAAGACATGGGACTTATCGAATTTTTTGGAAAACGAAAAGAACAAAAAGCCCAAAAACAACTGCACCGATATTGTAATATCGTTGCAAATAAAAAATTAAAAAATGAAGACAGAGAAATTGCAATTGAAGAACTTAAAAAAATTGGTTCTAAAGAAGCAATCTTTGGACTGCTTCATCGCTATGATTTTATTTATGAAAAACTAATTGAAGATAGACAGGAAAAAGAGCTTGTCATGTCAATAGTTCTTTCATTTAAGGAAAAATCTATTGCCCCACTGAAAAAATACTTAAAAGAATCATCAACAGTTGGATGGCCTGTTAAAATCCTAAAAGAATTAATTCCTGAAGAAGAGGTTGTTAGCTTATTGCTTGAAGTCTTGACAACAGAAGAAATGAGCTTTCAAAGAGATGAAATGGAAAAAAACATTGATGTGCTAAACACATTAACAGAATTCAATGACATAAGAATCGCTGATAAGGTCTTGCCTTTTCTAGATGGAGACTTTGATGATCAAACCAAATTATCTGCAATAGAAATAATGGGAAAATTGAAAGCCGAATCTGGCAGAGAAAAACTCCTAACATTGTTTGTTAATAAAGAGACTCCTGTTAGGCTTAAAACAGAGATTTTAGCAGTATTAATTAAGGCTGGTTTGCCTGTTACTGGTTTTCGAAAAACCATTGAAGAAATGCTTCCTTCAGGCTATGATATCACAAGAGAGGGAAAAATCATTCTTCGAAAAACATCAACTGATTAGAAAACTATTACATTTTAATTCCTGAGACATTCGCGCCTCGTAAAATCAAAACAGGGAAGCATTATTACATAATTTAACATAAAAGATACTACCGTCAAAGGATAAGCTCTTTGATTTGTTAGCTTTTTTTAATCGAGCCCTGTGGCACCTGAATTGCTTAATATACTTGCACTCAAATAATGCAACTTTTATGAGGATTTTAATGACTACTCAAAAAAGATTTAGCTTTCTTATTGTAATTATTATTTTTCTTTCATTTTCAGTGTATTGTACAGAAAGCCTGGAAAGCACAAATGTGGATGAAATAACATCAGAGAATTCTTCTTTGTCCTTTGAATCATTAATAAAAAAAAGCACCTTATTAATTGCCTTTTTTCATAATAGCAAAACAAGCAATGCTTTCTTGCAAAAAGGTCTTTATGATGTTGCTCCTTCATATATCGAAACCGAGCTTAACTTTGCAATAGTTGATATTTCAAATCAATATTTTTCAGATAAACAAACAAGTATTTGCTTTTATTTAAATAATTGCAAGTTTGAAGAAGGAGAGTTTGGATACATTGTTTTCTATAATTCAGCTATAATATTTAAAGAAGTTAATAACTCAATTACTGATTTTGAATCAAATTTTCAATTTAGGGAGAATGTCAACTATATTGCAAAAAACATTTGCGGTGATTTATTACTGATAGAAGAAGTTGAAAATAATGAGCTTGAAACAAATTCGATTGAAGAAGTTGATAGTTTCTTTAAGCTTAAACGCTTAATAAAAAAATCTAAAAAACCAGTTTTGGCAATTTTTTATGATGAAGAAAAACCATATATCAAAACAAGTAAACATCTAATGCAACTTATTTCATATTTAAGCCCAAAAACACAGGAAACCTTTAAAATTGTGAAATTTGACCTAACTCCAATTAAAAAGAGAATAAAATTAGTTTCAATCGTCTCAACAGTACCTTCAATATATGTTTTTCATAAAAGCACTTTAATTTCAGAAGTAAGTACAGATTATTATAATTTTGATTTTTTAACATACAAAGACCTTGAGCAGATTCTAACTGAAGATTATGAGTTCTATTTAGCCTTAACTAAATTACAAGAACATAAAAACGGCGTAATTGATGTTGAATTTCCATTAGAAATTGAAATTTTAAAAGAAAGCTCTGGATCTTTTCCAATTTTAATTGCCTTCTATAACAGTGAAAATACCAAAAGCACTCAATTAGAAAATATATTAGATAAACTATCAAAAACATATGCCAAAAAAATGCTTATTACAAAAGTTGATGTTGCAAAAATACAATTTTCTGAAATCCTTTCAAAAGAAACATATAGAGACAATAAATATTATTTAGAACTTTATTATTCATTACAATTGCTTGATTCTCACCATGCTTTAATAAACGAAGATCTGGAATTAGTAACAAATGAAATTAAAAGTTTAGTAGAAAAAAACTTGCAAGAAGTAGCAACGACTAAGGAAAAAATATTAAACTCAGATTCTATTTTGCAGCTATCGGAAACAGAAGATTTTTTCGTTTTTGCTGATAATCCTGCAAGTCAAAATGAAAACATAAAAAACAAAGATGTTTCCTTGTTAGAGATATTTAAGGATATTATTGAAAATTCTACAAAACCAAGCATTGTTAACTTTAAAGCAGAGTGGTGTTCTTTTTGTAAAACATTTTCATTTATATTTTCTCAAGTTTCATTAATTGAAGAATTTAATGAAAAAGTAAATTTCATTCAGGTAGATTTAAGCAATGAAAATATTGCCTCAGAATTTTCAAGTATTATTGAAAGCTATGGTGGAGGAATTCCTTTAACAGTGTTTTATAGCAATGATGGCAAGGCAATTACTCATCAAAATGGATTATCAAGCAAAGAGACCTTTATTGAGTTTATATATAATGCCCTTGCTAAAATTTAACAACTTTTTCCCTCCGAAAACAGTTTTCTGCGGTTTTTTTTATAGCCGTTTTTCAAATTAAGCGTAATTCAGGAATCCTGAAAATAATCCTCCAAGATTTTCCCGTGATCAAAGGCTAATTCTGGCAACTTATCTTTATCGTAAATTTTTATATTTTTAGCATCATCACAAGCTTTTGCTTCGCCTTTTGCTTTAGCTGTAAAAACAACAGAAACCGTATGAAATCTAGGATCTCTTTTGGGTTCTGAATAAACACCAAATTGCTTTAAATCAAAAACATCCAGGCTTGTTTCTTCTTTTGCCTCTCGAATAGCAGCAGCTTCACAAGATTCTCCAACATCAACAAAGCCTCCAGGCAAGGCCCAACCAAAGGGTTTATTCTTTCTTTCAATAAGAAGAATTTTCCCCTCAATCTCTATAATTATATCAACTGTTAACAACGGTGTTTTGGGTGTAGGCATATGTCACTCCTTAACATTGAGAATTGAAAATTGATTGTTGATTATTTATTATTCCGTTTCAGCATCCATTCATTCATTCTCCATTAAAATTTCCAATAATCAACAATCAATTTTCAATTCTCAATATAAACCTCCAATAAACTGAATTATTTCTTGACTTTGAGCTGCCTAAATTTAATATGAAAACACTTTTTAAGATAAAAGGAGTATGTAAATATGGTTACTCTCAGAACTTATGCTCTGCTTGATAGTCTTCAACCACAGCTGGCAGCTTATATGGGCTCAACAGCTAAAGGGTTTTTGCCTATCCAAGGAATGGCATCACTTTTCATAGAAATCTCTCCAGGAATTGCAATAAACCAAATGACTGATGTTGCGCTTAAAGCAACAAAAGTTGTTCCAGCTTTGCAAATTGTTGAAAGAGCTTTTGGCCTGCTTGAGCTTCATGATTGGGACAGAGGCGAAGTTATGCAAGCTGGCAAAGCAATTCTTGATCATTTAGAAATTCAAGAATCAAACAGAATGAAGCCAAAGGTGGTATCTTCTCAAATTATTAGATCAATTGAACCATATCAATCTCAACTTATTAACAGAAATAGATATGGCTCAATGATACTTCCTGGTCAATCCTTATTCATTTTGGAAACAGAACCAGCTGGTTATGTTGCATTCGCTGCAAATGAAGCAGAAAAAGAAGCAAATGTCACCCTTGTAGAAGTCAGACCATTCGGAGCCTTTGGCAGGCTATATTTAGCTGGCGAAGAATCTGAAATTGATTCAGCATCCCAGGCAGCAATGCGAATGCTTGAATCCTTAGATGGCGTATAAATTAAAATTAATAAATAATAATTTTAAGCTGTAAGCTATAAGCTGTAAGCTGTAAGAAAATCTTACCGCTTACCACTTACCGCTTACCACTTATATTAGGAGATTTAAAAATGGCAGAAGCATTAGGAATGATAGAAACAAAAGGTTTTACAGCTTTAGTAGAAGCATCAGACGCAATGGTTAAGGCTGCAAAAGTTGAACTTATTGGTTATGAAAAAATCGGTGGCGGTTATGTTACAGCAATCGTTAGAGGCGATGTTGCAGCAGTTAAAGCAGCACTCGAAGCTGGAGCAAAAGGCGCTGAAAGAGTTGGCGAACTAGTATCTATCCATGTTATCCCTAGACCTCATGTTAACACTGACAAAGCACTTCCTCTCGGAAGACAAGACGTTAAGGAGTAATAATTAAATGAATGTTGGCAAAGTAGCAGGAACTGTGGTTGCCACCCAAAAAGATGACAAGCTTACTGGATTAAAATTTTTAGCCTTAGAAATAATGAATTTCGAATTCAAGCCAAGTGGTAACATGGTTGTAGCCGTTGACTCAGTTGGCGCGGGAGTTGGCGAACTCGTTATGTATGCAGCTGGATCCTCTGCAAGACAAACAGCTGTTACAGAAGGCAAACCAGTTGATGCTGTTATCATGGCAATTATAGATGAAGTCACTTTATCGGGTGAACAGGTTTATAAGAAAGATGCTTGAATTTCGTACAGCGTACAGAGTACAGCGTACGGCGTAAAATACAATTCAAGTTTATAAAAGATATGTCATTCTGAACTTGATTCAGGATCCCTTGAACCTAATTGCATAAAGGATCTTAAAATGCAAATCGACAGAAATCAAATTAGAGACATTGTTTCCAAGGTTGTTTCAGAAATAAATGATAATAAAAAAATCTCTGAAGTTGGAACATCTTTTCTTCCTCAAAAAAAGATTTCGCTTAGAACTGGAAATTTGTTTGGCATTTATGAAGATGTTGAAACAGCGATTAAAAAGGCAAAAGAAGCTCAAGCTTGCTGGATAAATCTTCCACTTCAGAAAAGACACGATATTATTGAAAAGATAAGAGCTAAACTAAGAACAGCTATTGATTTCTTTTCAAATTATGCTGTTGAAGAAACTGGTCTTGGAAGATTTGAAGACAAAGTTAACAAGAACAGACTTGTTATTGATAAAACTCCTGGTATTGAATATCTTAAGCCAAATGCATTTTCAGGTGACTATGGTTTAACAATTGAAGAAAGAGCCCCTTATGGCGTAATTGGAGCTATCACTCCATGCACAAATGCATCAGAAACCATTATCTGCAATGGTATCGGAATGATCGCAGGGGGTAATGCAGTTGTGTTTAATGCACATCCAACTGCTAAAAAAACCTCTAATTTAACAATAGATATGATCAATAGAGTTATTCATGAAAATGGTGGTCCTGATTCCTTGCTTGCAGCTAAAGAAATTCCTACAATTGATTCAGCAAACAAGCTGATGAAACATCCTGATATTTGCTTGCTTGTAGTAACGGGCGGACCTGGAGTAGTTCAAGCAGCAATGGGTTCTGGTAAAAAAACAATAGCTGGAGGCCCTGGAAATCCACCAGTCCTAGTCGATGAAACAGCTGACTTTGATCTGGCTGGAAAGAAAATTGTACAAGGGCATTCACTTGATAATAATATTGTTTGTATAGCTGAAAAAGAAGTCTTTGTTTTAAAGTCTGTAGCTGAAAAACTAAAAAAAGGAATGCTTGCAAATGGAGCATATGAGCTGCCAACAAGCAAGTTAAGAGCACTTGAAAAAATTGTCCTTGATAAAGGTCATCCTAATAAAAATTTTGTTGGTAAAAATGCAAGTGTGATTTTAAATGCAGCCGGAATCTCGACTCGTGAAGATTATAGAACAATACTTATTGAAACAGATTTTAATCACCCCTTCGTACAAGAAGAAATGCTCATGCCTGTATTGCCAATGATAAGGGTAAATGATGTTGATGAGGGAATCAAACTATCACAGCTTGCCGAACACAATTTCAGGCATACTGCAGTTATTCATTCTAAAAACATTGAACATATGGATAAAATGGCAAAGATAATGAATTGCTCAATCTTTGTTAAAAATGCTCCATCATATGCTGGCCTTGGTTTTAATGGAGAGGGTTTTACCTCATTTACAATTGCCTCCCCAACAGGAGAAGGCCTCACAACAGTTAAAGATTTCACAAGAGTCAGAAGATGTACTCTTGCTGACTACTTCAGAATCGTATAAAATTTATGGAACTTACAAAAACTGAGATAATTAATAAGCTTAGGTTCGCAGGTGTAGTTGGTTCTGGAGGTGCAGGTTTTCCGGCTTATGTTAAACTAGATTCAACGGTTGAAACTATCATTGCAAATGGCGTTGAATGTGAACCCCTTTTGTATTCAGATAAAACTGTAATGACTAATTTTGCATCAGAAGTAATAAAAGGTCTGGAAATAGCTATATTTACTACAAGGGCTAAAAAAGCCTATATTGCCATAAAAAAAAATAACCCCAAAATCCTTGCTGTTCTTAATGAACATATAAAAGAAAATAAAAAAATAGAAATCATTGAACTAGATCATTTCTATCCAGCTGGTGATGAGTTTGTCTTGGTTTATGAAGTTACAAAAAAAATAATACCAGAGGCAAATATTCCTTTAAGTGTTGGAGTGCTTGTTAACAACGTAACAACCCTTAGAAATATTTATAAAGCAAGCCTTGATAAACCTTTAACTCATACTTTTGTCACAGTAACAGGTGAAGTTAAAAATCCAAAGGTTTTTAAAGCTCCAATTGGTTGTTCTTATTCAAAACTTATTGAATTAGCAGGAGGTCCATTAATAGATAATTTCTCAGTCATTGATGGTGGACCTATGATGGGAAAAATTGTTGAAAACATAGATGATCCAATATCAAAAACCACAACTGGAATTATTCTTTTATCAAAAACTCATGTGCTAATTTCAGAACGAAATAAAAAATTAGACCTTCAAGAAAAAAGAGCAAAAACAACTTGTAATCAATGCACAAGATGCACTGAATTTTGCCCTCGCGTTTTATTGGGTCATTCTTTAGTACCAAACAAAATGATGACATCTGATGATTACAATGGGGAAGTAATTCCTGAATACCATAGAAGCGCCAACTTTTGTTGTTTATGCAACCTGTGCACCTTTTTCTCATGTGAAATGGGCTTATCTCCTCGCGCGAAATATGAAAACCTTAAGTTAAAGCTAGACAAGGACTCTTTTTCAGAACCTAAAAAAGGAAATTTTGTTGTTGATGCTAATAGAGAGTTTAAAAAACTTTCAACAAAAAGATTGATATTTAGAACAAATATTGAAAAATATAATAGACCTTTAGAATTTGATGACATAGAAATAAAACCTAACAAGGTTAAAATATATTTAAATCAGCATATTGGTGCACCATCAACGCCAATTGTGAAAAAAGAAGAATATGTTAAAAAAGGTGATGTTATTGCAACTTTTGATGAAGCAAAACTTGGAGTTAATATTCACGCATCAATTGATGGGAAAGTAACAAGTGTTACTGAAAGATATATTGAGATTTCATGTTGATTATTGGTTATTTTAGCCGAAAGCAACAAATAATTAATAATTAACAATTAATAGTTAATAATTAACGGAGATCATAAAGGAAGCTGTAAATGCAAGATCCTGCAATTGGATTGATAGAATATAATAGCATAGCAGAAGGTATAGCTATTGCTGATGTTATTTGTAAAAGAGCTGAAGTGAAAATTATTCAATCATTTCCAGTCTGTCCAGGTAAATATATAACACTTTTTTCAGGAGACGAAGCTTCTTGTGAAGAAAGCTTAAATCGTGGGATAGAAGCCACAAAATATTCTTATGTTGATAGCATATTAATCCCTAATATCCATACAGATGTAATTAAAGCAATAATTGGTACAAGTGAAGCAGAGTTTCTAGAAAGCCTTGGAATAATTGAAACCTTTTCCATAGCAAGTTGCATTCAGTGTGCTGACCTTTCAGTAAAAGCAGCTAATGTAAAACTTATTTCTATGCGTCTTGCTATGGGTATTGGAGGAAAAGCCTTTTATACAATTACTGGGGATTTGAATGAAATTGAAGCAGCAATGGAAGCAGGAATTGTTTATGCAAAAAAGCAGGGATTGTTATCAGGAAACGAGATAATTACATCGCCTCATGAGGATTTGAGGGGATTGGTGTTTTGAATAAGTGGTAAGTGATAAGTGGTAAGTAGTAAGAAAGAGCTTACGACTTACTACTTACGACTTATGACTTTAAATTGGAAATTTAATAAAATGGAACTAGCAAGAGTAGTCGGCAATGTAGTTGCCTCAACAAAAACACCTGGTCTTGAAGGTGTAAAATTTATGCTAATCGAGCCGCTTGATCATGAAATGAATGTTGTTGGGTCTCCTTTTGTTGCTTGTGATGCAGTTGAAAATGATATAAATGCAGGTGAAGGTGACCTTGTATTTTGGGTCGCAGGCAGAGAAGCAGCCGTTGCCTTGCCGATCAGCTATGTTCCTGTTGATGCTACCATTGTTGGAATAGCAGACAGGATAGACTTATGATTTTATGTAAAATTTTAGGCTCAGTTGTTTCAACAATAAAACATGAAGATTTTAAGGGTCACAAAATTCTAATTGCTCAACCAATAGACAAAAACGGTGAAGCAAAAGGAAAATCCTTTCTTACAATCGATTCTTTTCAAGCTGGCAAAGGCGATATCGTCCTTGTAGCCAGAGAAGGCAACACCGCCTGTCAAATACTAGGCAGTAAAAACGCACCATTCCATTCAGTCGTCGTCGGAATTGTAGATGATATATGTTTTTCAGCCGTTTGACAAAAATTGTCACCCTGCCCGTCAATTTTATTCCAATAATTACAACCCCTTAAAAAAGGTGACAATTTTTGTCACGCGGCCTGACAAAATTTGTCACTTTTTGCGTTTTACAGTTTTTTCTCAATTTTGCTTTTCAATAAAATGTAATATCTATTGTTCAGAATAATGTGTAAGGGGACACTGAAATAAAAGGCCTTGATGAAAGTCTGATTAAGCATTGGCTTTATTTTAATGATCCTTATGCAGGTGTTTTTGATGCAATAATAATCTTTCCGCCAAACTATATGCCCAAAATGGATTATTTTTCAAGCAACAGAAAACTTCCAGCAATTATTGCTTTTCCAGGTCATGGGGAAACAGCTGAAAGTCACTTAGCTGATAATGTAGCTAATGATTTTATTGCTACAGATATTAGAAAACGCTTTGTTCGTGAACTTGCAAATGAAGGATATCTTATTTTCATTCTTAACCCAAGAGCCTATGACATGGCTGAAGTAGAAACATATTCAAATGAAATTTTGCTAAGAAACGGTCATAGCCTAGTTGGCATGAGGGCCTATGAAATTCTGCTTGCTCAAAAATTTTTAAAATGGTTTCCAGATGTTGATAATACGAAAATTGCCTTAATGGGTCATTCAGGTGGCTCATCTGCTTCAAACATTGCCATCCGATTAAATCATCAGTTTGCAGCCCTGGCAACAGATCTCTTACATGATTACATGAACAGTGGCATGGTTGATTTAGAATGGCTTTGGGCCCAAGACCAAGAGGAATGGGCCCACGTTCCAATGATTGATAGCTTTGCACCAATGGTTTGGCCTTTTTCTGATGCTATTAATCAATTTGATACTGCCATTATGCCCGCCTCTTTCTTTCCCTATGGCTATGACTCAGAAGAAATGCCATTTGAAGAAGTACTTGATTTTCTCAATGAGCATCTTAATCCACATATGTCCGATTAAAATATAAATACCTTTTAGTTTTCAAAATCATATGATTTATAAAGTTGATCGATTTGATCTGCAGTTAGGGCTTTATTGTAAATAATAATTTCATCAAGTGATCCACCAAAATAATCATAAAGATCATCAACTTCTATATTTCCAACCCCTATATAAAGAGGTACATCCTCAGACCACAGCATCTCATAATTTTCATTGCCTGAAGACGAATTTACACTTTGCAACTCACCATTAAAATAAAGATATGAGGCAGAAGTTACTTCATCATATACTGCAACCAGGTGATACCAAGTTGAAATGCTTACTTCAGCTCCATTGTCATGAAAATGATCATATATAAAACTATCTGCATCATCTTTATTATAATCTTCATTTAATACATCATAGCTATCAATTTGAACTTGAAAATTGTTTTCAGGGCCTAATAGAAATGAAAAAGAATCGTAGTAAGTGGAAGATGCATTAGTAAATTTACTAATAATAAATTGACTTCGCTCATTTATCCATTGATCGACTTTTACCCATGCACTAATCGTTAAGGAAAGCCCAAGACCAATATCATCAGATGCACATTTAATGTAATCATCAATGCCATCGAGCGAAATTCCAGAGCCAGAAACTCCATTAAGCAAAGTTGTAGGATTTCCATGAAGGCTGCAATCTAAAGAATTTAAAGCCATATCATAAATAGAATCATCTGCAATATTATCAAAAGTGAGATGAAAAACCTTGTAAGCTTCAAGCTGCTGTGTAATTGGCCCACCTTCATCGGTCTCGTTATTTGTCTCATCAGCAATTTCCTCTGTATTAATAAGCTCCCCACCAGAATCATATAACTCAATGAATTCACTGTCAAAAAGTGATGCACTCCCTGTTTGTGAAGCAAAAACATCTTTACCTCCGTACTGACTTAAAATGATTATACCCATATCAAGCTCTAGGTCCTGGTCAACAGTTTTCTCAACAGCAAAACTTAAAGCACCTGAATTAACATCTTGATATAATATGGCAATTTCATGCTCCTCGCTGCATGACATGGATAAATCATTAAAAAAACTTGAGACACATTCTTCAATATGAAGAACAAAATAAATACTATATGCTTGTGACTTTGGTATTGATGCTGAAATTGAAAACTCAAAACTAGAATCAAGCAGATCATGAAGTTTAACTTCCTGATTTTCATCAACAATTGCCAAAGAAATCGCCCATGCTTCAACACTTGATGCCTTATAAAAAGACCCAGGAGATCCAATTGGCGAAATTATCCCAGTTCCTGGGGAACCGATTGGTGAAATGATATCATTTCTGGTAATAATATCGTTTCTTGTAATAATATCATTTCTGGTTAAGATATTTAAATTATTAAAAGTATCGTTGTTTGCCAAGCTTGTGATATCTAGTTCACCTGTAAATGAAACTGCTACATAGTCATCTAGAGATGCTGATTTTGATGAATCAATATCTGGCTCGGATGTTGATGAGCATGAAAGGCAAAAAGCTATTAAAATTAAGACAATAACTAGCGATTGTATATGCTTCCCCATGATTACTCTCCCCAATAAATTAAGAAAAAGTAATATGTCCCCCAATCGCTAATTTTTATTATAACAAAATCATGCAAAAAAGTAAAAATTTATTTTTTTAATGTTGGAGCTCTTTCAGCTTTTATTGTTAAGAGTTTTTTCACTCTTTCCCTTGATACATCTTCTACCCTTGCTTCTTCCATAGGCCTTAGAATTTCAAGGCCACTTTCAGGATCAATTTTCATTGCCTCCAGCGTATTACGTCCAACGTCAACGAGTGCAATATCCACACCATGAAACAAGCTCATCAAATCAAGATCAGAAGCTCTTCTTGTGCCAGGAACTTCAGTTGAAACACCAGGAAAATTAATCGCTGAAAAATTTTGTATGCTACCATCTAAAATGGATGATGAAAAGGTATTATTTGGTCCAATAGATGTTTGAACTCTTGTTGATAAATCAAGGCTAACTAGACTTGTTTCTCGAGGTCCAAAGGCTGAGCTTGATTCTAAGGCCTGCCACATTCTTAAATTACTTTCTGGTACAGGTTCAACAATAAATAAGGCAGCCTGAACTTCTCCTGTGGTAATTATAGTAGCATTAAAATCAGCCAAAACAACTTCATTTGCAAATTGGATTTTTATATGTCCACGTTTTCCTTTATATCTTGGCTCATATAAGCTAAAACCCTCTCCAAGAATGGTTGAATTATCAATGATCCAAACAAAGTCATCATAAAGCATTTCACCAATTTCCAAATGGCAACGTCTTGTTATTGTTGAGTCAGAAATTATAACTCGTGTTAAAGCAGCATCTTCAACTGGGTATTTTGCCTCAAAACCTTCGGGTGCTCTGGGCCTTACAGAAACGATATCTGCCTTAGAACCATCTTGAAAGATAAACATTGTAGTGCCATATGAATCAATCACACCATAGCTACCACCAGTTATCATTAAAGTCTTATTAACTGCGAAAACACGACCTTCAACTTTTATTTGATCTATTGAAATATCATCTCTAACACCACCTTCTATAACAAGACCGCTAATTCTAGGAAATTCTCCTTTACTCAAATCACCATGCTCAACATGGTTAACACGAAAAAGTACTTCACCATAGGCGATTCTTCCTGTTCTTCTTGCAAGTGGATCAAGTGAACTAGTCAACAAAACACGTGTTTCTGAATCAACACCTTCGACATCAATTTGCATTTCTCTACCCATCACATTTGAAATCATTGGAAAAAGCTTGCTTATTTCACTTAAGTCAACCCTAACTGAAACTCTACCACCTACTTCTACTTGTTCTGCCTTAACAAATTGAACAGGATTTTCAATTGAAGCTTGAGCATTTTTAATAGTAATTGTGATTGTTGTTTTTCCAGAGGAACCCTCAGCTGGTGTATTTTTTATATTTAAATCAATATTTCCATTTTCAAGTTCATAAGTTTCTTGGAAATCATTTGGTGCAGTAATTCCGTCATAGCCAGTAATTTCAATATTTTCTATACTTGACGGTGAAGCCTCAACATCAATATATAAAACAAAATCATCTTGAGCATGAAGAAGTGAATAATAAAAAAAAGCATATAAAAAAGCCAATATTAGGATTATTTTAGAATCTAGTTGATTCATGCGTATTGTCTTTATTTTTATATTCATCTTAAAAAACCCCAACTTTATCAATTATATTAATAAACTATAAAGCAAAACAAGGGCCAGAAGACAAATCTTAAATTAAACCATAATTTCAGTCTATTATATCTAAAAAGAAAGTGATTTTATGTTAAAATACACTTATTTTAACAATTATTTGAATTTTTGAGACATTTGTTCCCAGGAATTAGCCCAAAGTAAATGAAAAGCATTGACAATAACCATAATAACAAAAAGACTTGCTCATTTATTCACCAATCTAGACTCTGGAAACAATGAAGCTTCAAAAGCTTCTTCACAATACCAATATGGTGCATAAAGGTTTCTGGTTCTATAATAATTAAGTGCAACACATGATCCAAGACATGCTTTTTTCATCATGCAATTAGCACAAACACCCTCTAGCTTTGCCGGCAAATTTTGTCTTATATCATTTAGAATTTCATTATTGTTCCAAACATCTGCCAGACTATCTTTATTAGCATCACCAAAAACAAGTTCTGGCATAAGTTTACCAATACCGCAGAGAGCATATTTCCCATCTGCCAAAACACCTAGCGTTTCAAAGATACCACAGCCATCATCTTGTCCCTGCTCTATAATCCTTGAAAATGGCCTAAAAGCAAAGGGCTGAGTGAATATAACATGAATATTTGCACGTCTTGCTAAATCATTTTCAATAAAATCACTTATTTCAATAAGCTCTTGAATATTTATCAGCTTGTCATTATCAGCAAGCTTTTTTCCTCTTTCAATTGGCACAACTACATTGAACTTTAAAGAAGCTACTGAAAGGTCTTCTGCAAAACGCACCATTTCTTCAATTTGATGCTTATTATCTTCAGATATTGACATAATAAGCTGAGGTTTTAAAGAAGCATTAACAAGGTTTTTTATTCCCTTAATAGTTTTATCAAAAGTGCCCTTCATACCTCGAATATTTTCGTGAACTTCTGCACTTGTTCCATCAAGACTCACTGCAATTAAACCTGGTTTGCATAATGCTATTTTATTGACAAGCTCATTGTCTGCACATGCTATTCCATTGGTCTCAATAATTAAAAACTTATTTTTATCTTTTAAATAATCTAAATATTTATCAATCTCAGGGTGAATTAAAGGCTCGCCACCTGTTAATTTTACATTCTTAAGACCAAGCGTGGAAGCCTGCTCAAAAATATTTACAAAGCTTTCAAAGGCAAGAAATTTGGCTTTATTAAGACCTGATTCGCCCTCTCTCATATACCAGCAATGTTTGCAATTTTGGTTGCAACCATCTGAAATGTGAAAATAAATTGTAGGTAAATCCATCATTGATCCTTAATTTAAGTTTTTGGAATTGGAAGCTTATTAGTAGCTATAAATATCTTGTAAGGAAAAAGCAAAACCCACTTTTTCATGGCAGCTGAATAAAATCCAATTTCTTTTCCTTTATAAACAAGGATTAGTTTCTTATCTTTATTTCCATTTACCTGCAATACTTTTGTTTTGAACTTTGTACTTAAAAAATGAAACAAGCCATTTTCAGCTAAATAATGTGTAAGTTTTCTCGGATAATGAAAAATAAAGTTTAATCCTGATTTTTTAATAATATGAAATCTGTGTATGTAAAATCCTCTTTTACCATTGGTAAGTTTGATTATTTTATTTTTTCGTTTTAAGCCAATAACTTTGCCCTGGATATCTTTAAATTTGATGAGATATGGATCGATTTTATTATTATTATCACCCCGAGTAATAACACCATCTTCTTTGATTTCAATAATCCGATGAACAATGTTGATTTCGCCATCAGGCCTTGGATAATAAATTATATCACCAATTTCAATTTCTGCTTTATCTTTATATTCATCAATTGCAAGTTTATCACACATTGATATTGTTGGCTTCATACTTGGACCTCTGCAAACTATATCTTTTGAGTCTTTGCCAATTATTTCTCTTAGTATTTTTGTCATATTTTTATCACTTCCGCAAGTTTCTCAATTCCTGCTTCATTATGAATATCTATGTCCAAATATGGGATTTGCATATTTGGCATTTCAGCATCAAATTGAGACAGAAATTTTTCAATATTATTTTTACTGTTTGAATGGATATACTCATAAAAATGATAATTTTCAATAAGCTTTTTCATATAGCTTGAAGCTTTTTTTGCACGTCCATTTAATTCTAATTGTGGTTTTGAAATAAATTCATTATGAATTTTATTAAAAAAGATACCGCTAATTTTAATTTTATTTTTTCCAAGATCATTAATAAATCGTTTGGTTTCATTAAGTTGCTCAGCATCTGAACCTGAAACTATAAAATAAGTAACATCATCACTAAAAATCAGCTCATTTACATCAGAAGCTCTTTGTCTTATTCCTTTATACATTTCATTAAAATTAAAAAAGAATTCAGATAGATCCATTAAAAATTCAACCCCTGTAAGCTTTTGCAATAGAGAAATCGCAACATCTGATGATTTTTTAATAAGCTTGAAACTTGATCTTCCTATGATTTTATATGGACGCACAAACCATTTGAAAATTGTATCATTACAAAAATCAACCATCCTCTTTGGGGCTTCTAAAAAAGCCATAACATTATTAGAAGGAGGAGTATCAAGAATTATCGTGTCATATTTATTTTGAGAAATAACTTCATAAAGCTTTTCAACACACATATATTCATGACTTCCTGCTAAGGTAGTAGAAATATGTTCATAAAACTGATTGGACATTATACGCGTGGCAATGTTTTTATTTGGGGCATATTTATTAACAAGTTTATCAAATATTGTTTTAGTATCTGGCATTAGGGCAGATAACTCACCGTTAGTTTCAGTAAAACGCCTGATAATTTTGGGTGAATCAGATAAGGACTCAAGCCCCAAAGAACTAGCTAGTCTTTTAGCAGGATCTACTGTGATAACTAAAACCTTTTTTCCCAAACTAGCAATTGAATATCCCAGAGCACAAGAAAGTGTTGTTTTCCCAACACCTCCAGTTCCTAAGCAAACATAAATTTTTTTATTATAATTAATCACAGGCCAAGCACCTCAGCAGCAATTCTTTTCATTCCAAAATATTTAAAAACAGATTCTGATGTAAAAGATGCTTTAAAGACCTTTGCTTCAATTTGAGATTCTAAAAATTCAATTTGTTCCTTTTGATTTTTAAGCCTATCTTTGCTTATTTTCTTGAAAAATTTCAAGATATCCAGCTCATTTTTAGAGAAACTCAGATTTTGGCTATCTCCATTATTTCTGCCATTTATTTCAGGATAGATTAAATTCGCCACAACTGATGTTAGTGGAATAATCTTTTCATTTTGAAATTGATGGTAAAAATCAATTGTCTCTTCAATTGGAGTTTTTTTAGACAAAGTAACAAAAACAAGGCCTGATGATTCCGAATAAATTGAAGAAGTGACGTTATCAAGAAGTGTCTTTAAGGGTCCAAGCTTAATAAATTTTCTTAAAATATTTGGTGCTCGCAATAAAGCAAGCCCATGCCCAAAGGCTGGTGAATCAAAAATTATATGATCATATTTGGATTCTTTACATAAATTCATTAAGCGATACAAAACCATCACTTCATAAACCCCAGGAGCCATATCAAAAAAATATTTTAATATTTTATTTGAAACAATCATATTTCGAAGCAGACCAATCTTAACTTGAGTTAAAATATAATCAGCAAGTGCCTCTTTATAATCAATATTCATTACATCAAAGGGCAGACTTTCTTCTTTTAAAGCATTTTCATAAATTCTTTTAAGCTTATGGTCAGAGCTTACTTCAGCTGCAAGCACTTTTTTGCCCTGATTTGCTAAACCCATAGCTAAAGCACAAGTAATTGTAGTTTTACCTACACCACCTTTGCCTGTTACAAATATTAGCTTTTTGTCTTTGATTAGGTCGTACATGGGGGTGGTATAAAATGCTCCAATATAGCTGTCAACAAATAAGAGAACAAGATAACATGGGAACAAGGGAACATGTAAAATATACTTGAAATATATTTTATTAAAAGATACTTAATTGATTCGCTTTTGATAATTAATTAAGGAATTTTAAAATGCAAAAAGCTTTGATTACTGGAATTACTGGGCAAGATGGCTCTTATTTAGCTGAATTTTTAATTTCAAAGGGCTATGAGGTTCATGGGATCATTAGAAGAGCTTCGACCTTTAATACAAATAGAATAGATCATATTTACGTTGATCCTCACAAACAAAACAGAAACCTTTTCTTGCATTATGGAGATCTTTCGGATCCTGGCCTAATTACAGAGTTAATTTCCAAAATTCAACCTAATGAAATTTATCATCTTGGAGCACAATCTCATGTTCGGGTTTCATTTGATATGCCAGAATTTACAGGAAATATTACAGGCCTTGCTACAACTAGAATTTTAGAAGCAATAAGAAGAAGTGGAGCCAAATCCAAGTTGTATCAAGCTTCGTCTTCAGAAATGTTTGGAGCTAGTCCTCCTCCACAAAACGAAAACACTGTTTTCTATCCAAGATCACCATATGCTGCTGCAAAAATCTATTCTTATTGGATGGTAGTTAATTATAGAGAAGCTTATGATATTTTTGCTTGTAATGGCATTTTATTTAACCATGAATCTCCACGTCGTGGTGAAACTTTTGTAACCAGAAAAATTACTCGCGCTGTTGCACATATAATTGCAGGAGATCAACAAAAAATATTTCTTGGAAACATGGATTCAAAGAGAGATTGGGGTTTTGCTCCTGATTATATTGAGCAGATGTGGCTAATGCTTCAGCAAGACACACCAGATGATTATGTAGTTGGTACAGGTGAATCTCATTCTGTTCGCGATTTTGTAACCACAGCTTTTAAATACTGTGGAGTTGACATAAGGTTTGAAGGCAAAAATGAAGCTGAACAAGGTATTATTTCGGGAATTAATGAAAGCATTCTTAATAAAATAAATCCAAAGCACAGCCTACAAGTTGGAAGTGTAATTTTAGAAATTGATCCTAGATATTTCAGACCAACTGAAGTTGACTATTTAATGGCCGACATTTCAAAATCAAAAGAAAAGCTTGGCTGGGAACCAAAAGTTAAATTTCATGAGCTAGTAAAGATAATGGTTGATTACGATATTAAAACACTACGTATGCAACCAATTGGCGAAGGAATTAATGTTTCAAAAGACAAAGGCTTTCATTATACAAATCATGACTTTGCCTTGTATGAGAATATCCAGGAGAACTGTTGAGTAAGTGGTAAGTGGTAAGCTGTAAGTGGTAAGTAAATTGCGATATCGTCATCCTGAACTTGTTTCAGGATCCCATTTAATACTTGGAGTATAAATGCACAAAAACTCTAAAATATACCTGGCTGGACATGATGGGTTAGTTGGATCTGCAATTTTTAAGAAGCTGAAAGAATCTGGCTTTGAAAAGATTGTTTATAAAAACATTTCAGATCTTGATCTTAGGCGACAAGATGAGTGTGAAGCTTTTTTTGCTGTAGAAAAACCTGAGTATGTTATTTTAGCTGCAGCTAAAGTTGGCGGAATCCTTGCTAACAATACATATAAGGCCGAATTCATATATGACAATTTAATGATTGCTGCTAATGTCATCAATAGTTCTTATAAATTTGGAGTTAAAAAACTTTTAAATCTTGGCTCATCTTGTATTTATCCAAAGCTTGCTCCTCAACCTTTAAAAGAAGAATACTTGCTTACAGATTTACTTGAACCAACAAATGAACCCTATGCAATTGCTAAAATTGCTGCTATTAAAATGTGCCGGTATTATAATGAACAATATGGCACTAACTACATATCGTTAATGCCAACAAATTTATTTGGTCCTTTTGATAATTATAACCTTAACACCTCCCATGTGCTACCTGCAATTATAAGAAAACTTCACCTTGGCAATTTTCTTTTAAATAATGACTTTGATGCTATAAGAAATGATTTCATTAAGCACCCAATGAAAGATATTAAAGAAAATGGTGATGACAATTATTTCATTGAACTGCTAGCTTCTTTTGGAATCTTCAAGGATCATATAATGCTTTGGGGAACAGGTTGTCCTTATAGGGAATTTTTATTTTCCGAAGATTTAGCAGAAGCAGTATTATTTTTATTAAACAATTACAATTCATCTGACATAAACGAAATAATTAATGTTGGCTATGGCAAGGACATTACAATTGCAGAGCTAGCTAGCACTGTAAAAAATATTGTTGAATATAATGGCCAAATAAAGTGGGACAAAACAAAACCAGATGGAACACCAAAAAAGCTTCTTGATACCAGTAAAATAAATAGTCTTGGCTGGAAGGCTAGACATAACCTTAAAGAGGGAATTAAGAAGGCTTATGAGGCTTATTGCGTATAAAGGGAACAAGAGCGCAAGGGAACAAGGGAACACGAGAACAAGGGAACAAGAGAACAAGGAGAAATGATGGCGAAATCAAAAGTTGCTTTAATTAAAACAAGTCCTGAAAACATTAATCAAGACATTGATAAAATAATGCGTGAAGCTGGCATTAATGAGGAATTTGATAAAACAAAAACCACTATTTTAAAAGATAACATTTCCTGGCATATGCCTTATTTATCAGCCAATACAACACCCTGGCAGCTAGAAGGCACAATTAATTCGTTAAAAGAAAATGGTTTTAAAGATGTGGTTGCAGTCCATAACAATACTGTTGTTACAGACCCTTTTAAAGGTGGCAAATTGTGTCGCTTAAAAAAGATTTATGAAAAGCACAACATAGAAGAACTTTATAATTTTAATGAAGATCACATCAAATGGGTTGAATATAAACCAAAAGCAAAAATGAGAGCTCTTGATAAAATATTCCAATGCGGAATTAAAATTCCTGAGTATTTCTTTGATAAAAATATTTTACATCTTCCAACTGTTAAAACACATATTTATACAACAACTACAGGGGCCATGAAAAATGCTTTTGGCGGTTTATTAAATACTAAAAGACATTATACTCATTCTGTGATTCATGAAACTTTAGTTGATTTACTCGCCATTCAAAAAGAAATACATTCAGGAATATTTACAGTTAAAGATGGAACCATCTGCGGGTCTGGCCCTGGCCCAAGAACAATGATTCCAGTTGAAAAAGATTATATGCTAGCAAGCGCAGACTCTGTTGCTATTGACGCTGTAGCAGCTAAAATGATGGGCTTTGACCCAATGACTATTCCTTACATTAAAATGGCCCATGAAGATGGCCTTGGCACAGGCAAGCCTGAAGACATAGAAATAATTGGTGAAGATATTTCAAACGTTAATTTTGGTTTTTCAGTTGGCGATAATTTTGCATCAACAATTGGAGATGTTTTTTGGTTTAGTCCTTTAAAGGTTTTTCAAAAACTTTTATTTCACACACCTCTTGTTTATTTCTTTGTCTTTGGATCCTTCTTCTACCATGACAACATCTGGTGGCCACTAAAGGGTAAGCAGATACAAGCAGAAGTTAGAAAGAATACAAAGTGGGGAAAATTATTTGAAGAATATGAAGAATAGAATTAATTCAAAATTCAAAATTCAAAATTCAAAATTTTAAGATAAAATTATTTATGAAGAATAAGATTATTTTTATATTTCTGGATGGAATTGGACTAGGCGACGCTAATGACTTAAATCCTTTCTTCAAGTATCCAACTCCAAACCTCGACAAACTGCTAGATGGACCATTTATAGCTTCCACAAAAGTTAATAAAAAGAATTTAGTATTTAAAGGAATTGACGCTTCTTTAGATGTTGAAGGAATCCCTCAAAGTGCTACTGGTCAAACTGCTTTGTTCACGGGAGTTAACGTCGCGAAAATCCTTGGTCATCATCTTACTGCTTATCCAAATGAAACCTTAAAAAAGATATTAAAAGAAAAAAATATCCTTAAGCAAGTAATTGATCTTGGTTTAAAAGCAACTTTTGCAAATGCTTATGACCTAAAACGGTATAATAAATTAATTAAAGAAGGGGTGGTTTCACATTCTGCAACTACTGTTTCGGTAATGGCAGCTAATTTACCATTTAGAACAATCCATGACTTGCGAATGGGCTCAGCTGTTTATTGGGATATTACAAATTATTTTTTAAATAAAACAAATGATAAAAAAGCAGCTTTTGTTAGCCCAACAAACGCAGGTGAAAGAATTTGCAAGCTTTCCAAAGAATTCGATTTAGTCTTGTTTGAATCATTTATGTCTGATTTAATCGGACATAAAAGAGATGTCAAAAAAGCATCCAGATTTATAACAATCATTGATTATTTTCTAGGATCTATCATTAATAATATGGATAACAACACAACACTTGTTATTAGCTCAGACCATGGAAACCTAGAAGACTTCTCTCACGGGGCTCACACTGAAAACAAAGTCCCATTATTAGCAGTTGGAAAAAAAGCAGATGTCTTTAATGATGCTGAATCAATTTTAGATGTAAGTACAATAATAATTAAAATACTTAAATCAAATCAAACATAATCCCTGGGCATATTGATAGTAAAATCCACTCTCCCACTCTCCTTGTTCCCTTGCGCACTTGACCTAATGGCACCCCGCTGAACAACTAGACCCCCCACAGCTTTTTAATGATTTTTTGAAAAAGTCTTTTGCTTGTTCTTCCTGACCCAAATAATTAGCAATGGAACCCATAATAAAATAGAATCTGGATTTTTCTTCATCATTTTTATATAAAGATTCCAGATCATCAACAAGATAGCCATATAGCCTTTCAAGTTGTTCAGTAGATTCTATTAAATGAGTATTTTTCATAAAAAATCCCAGCCGGTATATAAGGATTCTTTTATATTCATAGGGGTCACTAGTATCAATATAAACTGGATCTGATGTGCTTAAAAGACTAATATCATTTGCATAATACATTACTTTAACGATTTCACTTATAACTTTGACCTGATGCACTCGCCCTGATATTTTTTTATAAAATCTTGCAATATCTTTTGTTTTATCATTTTCTACTCCAAAATTATATAAGCCATTATAGCAAACAAGATTATTTGGATCTAAAGTAATACCATCAATAAAAGATTTATATGCAAGGTTTTGGTCATTTATGTACAGATAATCCAATCCCTGCAAACAGAGCCTCTGGGATTGGCTAAAATTATTTTTATATTTTTCATATGAAACTTTGAATCGCTCATTATCATGATAAATCAAGAAAGATTCTTCCAAGGCTTCTATTTTAAGCTCTTCAAGCTTTGATTCACTTGATTCAAAATAATCAGTTGAAAAACTTTGTTCTAAATAATTAAAGGATTCTTTCTGTAATAATATAGAATAGGCATAATTATCAGAGTTTCGGTTCAACAGTCCTTTTTCTGGGGGAAAATCTTTCATTGAAATATTTAAAGCAAGTAAACTTGGCAAATTAATTATTTTTGTAAGGCTTCTATTGTTTTTCAAATCATTTGAAAGCTTATTTAAATCAATTTTCGTATAAGATTTCACAGCCACAAAGCTTATATATTTGTCAGGCATTAAAGAAAACACATAAACATTTGCATATAGTTTTTTTAGAGTTCTGTAAATAGTAGCAAGTTTTTTATAATTTTCATTATGCATAAGTCTAATACAAAGAACCCCTCTGTTTGATAGGCTTTTCCAGGTCTTTGATAAGAATTCCATGGTAAAATTATTAATAGGATCAAGAATCTTATTTTCTTCGTTTAAATATAAGATCAAATCGTATTCATAATCGTGATCTTGTTTTCTTAAATTCAAAAAGGTCCTAAAAGAATAGTCATAAGAATTAATTCTTTGACCATCTACTTTTTTCGTTTCCAAAAAAGAATTAACTTCATCTTTAACATTGTACTCAGAGCCAAGTATATCAAACCTTAAAAAGCCATATTTCATAAAGTTTTTAAAAAAGTTATCATATGAAGCTCCCACCTGGAGCACATTAAGAAAGCGTTGTCTATGATCTATATCTGTCGAATAATTAACAAAGAGATTTGCAAGCTCCATTGTTTTTGAATAACTTAGGCTGCTTTCCAAGGCTTCACTTTCACTGTGTTTTGAACATTCACTTTTCTTGTCATAAAAATAAAAACTATAATTAAGAATAAGCACAAAGAATATTCCAATAAAAGAAAAGATAAAGACTGGCTTTTGATATAATTTTTTAATCAAACAATAGATTGCAAAGATTATTGCATTAGAAATAGCGTACAAAAGAAAATACTTGTAAACATTAAGCCCTGAGGTTGATACCTGGGAAGAAAGCACAATTGCTAGCAAAAATCCAATCGCAAAAGCTGATATCTGTCTTTTACTTGGTCTTTTTCTTTCTTTATTTAAAATGAATAATGGAGCAAATAATAAGAAAAGGGGTGGACCTAATAAAAATATTATAAACAGAATTGCCAGAAGATATGCAATATTAATTAGAGCAAAATCATACAGAAAAAACAGAAAAAAGACCAGATAAAGAAAAGAAACATAGAAAAAGCCAGCCAAATGAAGAAAAGGAATCTTATCGTTAGATAATTCAATTTTCTTGGAAATCTTCCCAGTGAAATAGAAAAGCAAAAATAAACCAAGAGAAATGAATAAGCTAATTGAAAAAAGCCCTTGATTTGTACTAAAGAAAGAAAGCTTTAAGATAGCATAAAAATAAAAGGCCAGCATAAAACCCAAAACAAAGAAGTAAATTAAATGCCTAAAAGAACTTTTAGAAATTTTTTTATCAAGTTCATGTAGATTACTTTCGATTTTTAAAAAAAATGACAGGACAAAGCTAACAATAGATCCAACAAGCAAACATATAAATATTCCAAGAAGATAAACAAGTAAAGTTGAAAGCAAAAGCCCTACTCCAAAAAATAAACTTGCCTTCAAATAGTCCTTCTTAAATAAAATCCCTATTGACAAGGCCAGGGGAAATAAAAAAAGGATCAAAGCCAGGGTTTCTTTAAGAAAATATGGATCAAAAGAATAAAAAAATCGCTCAAGATTTACAACAAAGGGATAAGTAGCCATTGCAAGTAAAGCTACAAATGATATGAAATATTTTAATCTTTCTGGTTTTTTAATAAATATAGGCAGGTAAATTCCCAAAATTGTAATGCATAAAACGACACTAAGGATGTAATAATTTTGACCAACTTTTAATGTTAGTTGCACAATTTCAGACACATAAATCAAAGAAACAGATATACAAAGAAACATGAAAATTGAAAATTTTGATTTTAGCCAATTCATAAATATACCTTTTTTGAAAGCAGAATTTATAAACAATTGCAACTTATAGAAAGTTAACAAAAATAATCAATATTTTATTTGTAATTTTTCCAGCAAATTTCTATGATGCTTTAAGTAATAACCTTTATTAAGGAGATTCATAATTGTCAAAAGCTCTAATATCCCTTAAAAATATAAATGTTCAATATACAATTACAAAGGGAAATCTTTTAAACAAAACGAGCTTTCAGCTCAAGGCTGTTAATGATATTGATCTTGATATATTTGAAGGAGAAACTCTTGGCCTTGTTGGTGAATCCGGTTGTGGGAAATCAACCCTGGGAAAGACAATTTTGCAACTTGAAGCTAATGCAAAAGGATCAGTATATTTTGATGGTGAAAACATTTCTATTTTAACAGACAGACAACTCAGAGAAAAACGCAAAAATTTTCAAATGATTTTCCAAGATCCTGCTTCTTCTTTAAACCCTAGAATGACAATTGGATCTATCATTGGTGAACCCCTCTCCACCTTTAAGCTTTTCAAGGGAAAGGAATTAAAAGAAAAGGTGATAGAATTAATGGAAAAAGTGGGGCTAAGATCTTCCTTTATAAGAAGATATCCCCATGAGTTTTCCGGTGGCCAACAGCAAAGAATTGGCATCGCGAGAGCCATTGCCCTTAATCCCAAATTCATTGTCGCTGATGAACCCATTTCTGCCCTTGATGTATCTATTCAGGCCCAAATTATTAATCTCTTAATGGACTTACAAAAAGAACTAGACCTTACTTACTTGTTTATTTCTCATGACCTTAGTGCTGTAAAGCATATATCAGATAGAATCGCTGTCATGTATCTAGGTAAAATTGTGGAGCTAGCTGATTATAAAAATATTTACGACAATCCACTTCACCCATATACTGAAGCTTTAATTTCTGCTATCCCCATTCCAGATCCTGCACTTGAAAAAAAGCGTGAACTTATTTTACTAAATGGTGAAATTCCAAGCCCATTGAATATTCCAAGTGGTTGTTCATTTCATAACAGGTGTCCTAAGAAATTTGATCTTTGCAAAACAAAAACTCCTGAGCTTATTAAAATTTCTAATGGTCACTCGGTTGCTTGTCACCTTCATGACAAAGAAACCTAAGGAAACCTAATGGAACTTTATTCTAAAATATGTAATGACATTAATAATCTTACTGATCTAGATTTTAATCATATAAGAAAAATCTTTGCAGATAATGATAAAGAAAAATTTACAAGCCTTGAAAAAGCCCTCTTAATTTCTCTTGATCATTATGATGAAAAATTGAAGCTTTATTCATCCTACTTATTAATCAAATATGGCTATGATAAACAAACAACTTCAAAATGTCTTTTGGTTTTAAAAAGTTCTTTGGAATCAAGTGATGCAGATACAAAAAGACTTAGTTGTAAAATCATGGCAGACCTTGGTTACTCATGTTTCGCCAGCAAAATTTATGAACTCATTGATGATGATAATTTTGCAGTAAAAAGAGAAGCATATTTTGCCCTTGTTCAGCTAAAAAATCCAAAATTCCTAAACCTGCTTAAAAACAAACTGCAAGCAGAAGAAGAAGATTTTATTTACTCAAAGGAAATTAATGGATATTTAGATGATAGCATTAAAGATTATTTTAAATCTTTAATTAAGATTCTTATTTTCACTGGATTCAAAAATAACAATGACATAATTCTTTTATGTGAAAAAATGAACAACTTTCCAAGGTTTAAAGTTTTAAAAAGAATTTTATTAATCAGAAATATAGCGAATAAAACTGTATTATGCAATCACGCGCTAAAAGACCCTTCGCAAACAACCATTCAATTCCTAGATGAAATGATAATGGATTCTGAAATAGGAAGCCAAATCAATTATGCTTATTTATTTGAATACATTATTTTTAACAAAATAGACAAAGAACTTTTTGAATCCTGCTTGAGTCTTTCAAAAGAAAGGAAAGAAAAACTTATTGAAACCGCGCGCTACATATTAAAATTGCTTGCCCTTAGAACGATAGATCTTGGATCATACGATGATATAAAAAGATCTCTATGGCTGCTCGAAAACCTTATCATTGTTTTAGGTATAGCTTTTAAATGCAAAGATAAAGCTTCAAAAATTCTTTCAAAACTAACTGTAAATTTTTCTATAACAAAAAAGATTACAAAAAATATTTCAGATAAAGAACTGAAAGTCGCTTATTCAACCGTAATTCAAAATATTGAAATGCTTTTTAAGGGAAAAAAGGTCGACTTTACGCAGCTTAGTAAATTAATCAATTAGCTTTTGAGCTATCGTCCCACTCATCCTCAATAACTTTGGCTTTTTGAAGCTCAATAACCATTCTATTAAAAGCGTTATTTGCCTCACCAATTTCATCTTCTCTTTCATTAAGAATCTGGGAAGAAAGATCTCCACCAGCAACCTTATTTATTGATTCAATTAGCACAATTATTGGTTTTAAAAATGATTTAACTAAAATTATGACTATAAGAATAACAAAAAGCAAGGTTACAACAAAAATTATGGACATGCTTTTATTAACTTCTTTAACCACACCTTTTATTTCCCCCATATCTTTAGCCAAATAAAGCTGCAGATTTAGAGTTTTAAAATAGGCTTGAGTAATAATAAAATCAGTATCTAAAAAGTTATCTCTCCAGTTAGAAATATTGTATTTTCTAAATTTATCTCCAATCTCAACATTTGCTGGAAGGGCTTCTTCTGAGATGCGATATTTTAATTGCTCACTTGGAAAAATCTTACCAGATTTTGCTATTACATTTTCCTCATCATCAACAAGGGCTATAAAACTACTCATCTTACAGGAATATCCGTGAATTAGTTTTCCCAAAAAGTCCTTGCTCACAAAAATTCCAGCAGAAACAACGCCTTTAATCTCTTCTTTATCATTGCTTGTATCAATAATTGGAGCAACAGCTGCAAACATTAAACCCCAACCCTCAATATCCCAATGTGAACCAGAAAATGTAGATTGTTTATTTCGCATGGCAAAAGTAGCATAAGGATATATAAAATCTGTGGGCTTGTTAAATTGCTTTCCAAGCAACTCATTTTTCCAAAGACTTGTACTTAATGAAGTGATTTGAGTAATATAAAGATCCGGACTAAAAATAAAAACATTCGTAAACAGGGGATGAAAGCTTAAAAAATCCCTTAAAACAGCATCCTGAACCTCAGGATCCATTGAAGCTATCCTTGGATCCTTGGCTAGCGAGTTAACTGAATCCATAACCATTTCCAACTTAATCTCTAAGTTATTCACAATGGAAATTGTTGTAATCATATTATCATGCAGTTCATTTTCATAAACAATATTTGAAACTTGCTTATGATACAAAAAACTTATCATGCCAATAACCAAGGTTGAAATAACAATAGAAATGATCAAGGTTTTTGTTCGAATGCTTTTAAATTTAATCTTCAAAATTATCCCTTAACATGCTTAGCAGTAATAAGTGTTTTAATATTACCCCTAACATTAAAATCACCCTTGATAGTCATCTCAAAAGGATCAAGCTCTTTGACCAAATCATCAAGAATCTTATTAACAACATCTTCATGAAAAATATATTCATCTCTATATTTATTTATGTAAAGCTTAAGTGATTTTAATTCAAGTATTTTTTCATCAGGCACAAAATCAATAATGATCGTACCAAAATCAGGAAACCCAGTCATTGGACAATGACATGTAAACTCAGGACACTCCATATGAATATTATATTTTCTATGTCTGTTTTTATTTTCTACAGCTAATAATTTAGCTTCTTTTATTTCTTTTTCACCTCTTAACATCCAAAAAACCTCAATATTATATTTTTCATCAAAGTTCTCAACATTTATTATTTAAATCCTAATTAACAAGAATCGTCAAGCCAGGATTTAACATGAATAAATTGCATCAACCTACCAGCTACAAGCTAAATTTCGACATATTCCCCTGAACCAGATTTCCACTTATAGCCATTTTATTTTCTTGCTTCTTGATTCATTTTTTGATTTATGGTTTTTCAAAACAAGGTCCCATCGTCTAGCGGTTAGGACGTCGGCCTCTCACGCCGGTAACGGGGGTTCGATTCCCCCTGGGATCATAAATTTTGTTGTCAGACAAAATTTATCCTCTAATCTCCAATTTCTACTCACTAATCTCATCTTAAATTTCCCCTAACAGCAAAATTAGAGATTAGCGATTTGTAAGTAGTAATTAGATGAAATTAGATGCACAGGGAAATAGAAAGTAGGATATGGAAAATTCAATGCAGGCTCGTCTGGTGTTTTCTTCATTGATAATGAAAATTGAACTCAAGAGATCCCGAAACAAGTTCAGGATGACCTCTCCTTGGTGACTGGTCAAGGCACACTTTATCTGAAAGAGGGATCTCGCTGGCAGGGTACTTTTGTTGACGGCAAACCCCAAGGTGATGGCGCAATCACTGAGCCAAGTGGTCAGATAAACACCGTAGATTTTGATTCATAATTGACTAGACAATTTTATGATGTTCTTGAATCTATGGTTGGGGGTTCACCGTCCCAAGCATCTCCCGATGTTGTAAAATAATAAACAAGCCATAGAATTTGAATGCTTCTGTATAAGTTATTAATCCTAAAAATATTATATCCTTACTCAAAGATTAGACTTAAAATATGATTTTCTACCTTGAGGCAAGTGTTGTCTAAAAGATATGATCCATTAACTTTACAAAATTCACTAAAGTCCCCTTTTTGAAAAAAAGAATTTTCAAGCGGACCATATAAGGTGTTGAAAATAAAGAAAAACACATATGCTGCTAAAATGGCACACAAGTTGAAATAGTATCTTAATAGTTTCATAATATGTCCCCCAAAGCAAACTGCCTGGGTCGAAAATTTCGACTTAGGCTTTTTTTTTGTTTTTTTCTAATTTCCTTAATTATTGAGATTTTTATGTCTCAAAAAATCCAATTTCTATATTATTTTCTATGTTTTGAAAAAAAGAAATTCACTTGTCTTGCTATATCTGTATGAAATAAAAGTAAAATAATTTTACAAAGTCCTGGCGCGATATTTGATATATTGTATAGAGATACAATAATTAGATGGAGCACCCTATGAATAAGATTATTATTTTTTGCAGTTTAATTTTTTTTACAATTCTAATTGAAATCCCTTTTTTGAATAAAAGAGAAACACTCCTTCTCATTGTATTGTATTGATATTATAGTCTTATCTTGCCAAGTGAGTTCTGGTATGCTGCTTGCATTAATATGCTTATGAATAACACAAAATATTTTTCTGGAGGAGAAATGAAAAACTTGAAAAAAAGAATTGTTATATTTTTTATATTTATTCTTTCACAATATCTTCTGCTTTCTTGTGGAAGCGAAAGCAAGGCAAGTGATGAAGCAATTGACGAGATTTCAATTGAGCAGGAAAGTAATCAAGAAGCCCCAATATTAGATGGGGAAATTGAATCCCATGAAACTGCAGATTCCTTTCCAACTCCAAATCCTACTAATTCTATTCAAAATAACAATCCTCCAGAAGATGTTGCTGGTGTGGAAGAAGCAAGCACCACAACAGAAGATGAATTAATTATTAAAATTGATGATGATTTAGATGGTGTTAGCCCTGAAGAGGGTGACTGCGATGATAATGATCCAAACCGATATCCAGGTAACCTGGAGCTTTGTGATAATATTGATAATAATTGTAATGATGAAATTGATGAGGGCGCTTATATTACTTTTTATATTGACGAAGACGGTGATGGTTTTGGTAGCTCTTCTTTAAGTGGATCTGCCTGTAATATTCCAGCTGGTTTTGTTGATAATAATTTAGACTGTAATGATACAGATGCTTCAATTAACCCAAGTGCTTTGGAAGCTTGTGACACAATTGATAATAATTGTGATTCAAATGTAGATGAAGGTTTTATTGTTAACACTTACTACCTCGATACAGATGGAGATGGTTTCGGTAATTCAACTGTTTTTGTTAATATGTGTGAAGCTCCCTTGAATTATGTGTTAGTTGCAGGTGATTGCGATGATTTTGAAGTTGAGA
This sequence comes from Pseudomonadota bacterium, assembly GCA_043820105.1. GTDB lineage: Bacteria > Bdellovibrionota_F > JAHFAK01 > JAHFAK01 > JBDREC01 > JBDREC01. The sequence goes on along the minus strand of JBDREC010000010.1, from coordinate 113,205 downwards.
TTAATCCCGATGCTATAGAGATTTGTGACTCTTTTGACAATAATTGTGATGGGCAGGTTGACGAAGGGTTGCCTATTAATACCTATTATCGCGATGCAGATGGAGATGGTTTTGGTCGTCCTGATCATTTTTCAATTGATGCTTGTACTGTTCCAGAAGGGTATGTTGAAAATGATTGGGATTGTACAGACTGGAATGATAGTGTTTATCCAGGTGCTCCAGAGATTTGTGATTCCTTTGATAATAATTGTGATGGTGTTGTAAATGAAGGATTTCCGGAAATCTATAATTACTGGGATGATGATGGAGATGGAGAAGGAGGAGCTGAAAATCTGGTTATTTCCTGTAAGGTTTTAAATGGATATATTTCAAATGGCGATGATTGTAATGATAGCAATCATTTAATAAATAGTTATGGTGTGGAAGTTTGTGATGGTCAAGATAATGATTGTGATGGTGAAATAGATGAAGATACCATTGCCTATTATGACAATGACGGTGACGGTTATGGTGATGAAGAATATCAAGGAATTTGTCCTTTGCCTGATAATGTTGTTCTCTTGGGAGGTGATTGCGAAGATTCGGACAACGAAATTAATCCTACCCATCCAGAGCTTTGCGACACTAAAGATAATAATTGCGATGGCGAAATTGATAACAATGTTTTTGCTTATATTGATAATGATAATGACGGATATGGAGATTATCACAATGAAATAGTAATTAATTGCTCTGACAATTCAAGTATTCCAACAGGATATGTCGATAACATGTCAGATTGCGATGATTCTGACTCAAGTGTTACATATGATTTGCTTGTTGATCCAATGAGCGATGCTATTGATAATCTGGAAATTTTTGCTACCATACAAGGAGCAATGGATAATTCTAATGAAGATGACTGTATTGTTGTTGCTCCCTATACTTATAATGAAAGACTTGTTGCTTCAAATGGCTTTTCGCTAATGTCTCAAAAAGGTAGAGATTATACAATTATTGACACTCTTGGAATAGATACCGCTTTATATGTTAATTATCAAGGTAGAGGAGAAAGCCTTAAAGTTGCGGGTTTTACCATGAGAAATGGCAGCTCTTTAAATGATGTGGCCGGAGGAATTCATTTTTACGGTAAAGCAGATAACACAAACATTGTGATAGAAAATAACATTATTGAAAATAGTGATAGCAGAAGAGGAGCTATATCTTTATATCTTTTTTCTAATAATAGCTGGGGAAATATTACTATTAAAAATAATATTCTTCAAAATAATGTAGCTATGCTGGAAGGGGGAATTGGTATTGGCGGTAATAATTTTGAACTTAATATAGAAAATAATATAATTAGGGATAATAGTGTTAGCAGTTTGGGTGGAGGCATGTCCATAGGCCACAATGGAAATAGTATTATAAACATAAGAAATAATATAATAGCTAGAAATTCATCTGAAAGAAGTGCAGGGGCTATTCAAATAGATAGACCAGATGCAAATCTTACGTTCACTAACAATCTCATTATTGGCAACCATGGTCAGTTTGAAGTTCTTAAATTCAAAAATGTAGAAAATTTTACTATGTCCAATAATATAATTGCTGGTAATAGCGGTGGAAATAACAAATTGATTAGGTTTGATAGATTATATAACACAAGCTCAACAGAAACAGAAATAATATTTTTGAATAATTTATTTTACAATAATGATACTCTTTATGAGGGAGGATTAATTAATAAATTTAGCGTTTTTGATTCTTTACTGATTTTAGCTAACAATATTTTTTATGATAATTTAAAACCAGCCTTTGATTCAACTTATCCAAACTCAAATGCAGATATGTCTGATAATGTATATTCATTTAGTAATTTATACTTAAACAATAGCCCGAGTAATTTTTATTTAGATAATGGATATAATGCAAGCCCCTATGGGGATGATTCTTGGATTGATGACAATATTTTTGAAACAAGTGATACAAGTGCAAGTTATCCATTGATTGAATTTGAAGTTGATTCTTCAGGGGCTCCTGATACCTTGTCACTGGAGGATTCCGATGCCAACGGGATTTATGATTTGTTAGAAAATGAGGATCTTAATTATTTAGAATTCGATCTCATTGGAGATCTTTCTTTTGAAGGAACTTTAGATTTAGATCTTAATGATATTCAAGATGACCTGGATGGAGATGGTCTTTTAGAGGATTTAAATCAGGATGGTTATATTGATTTTGCTGATACAATCACAACAATTGGACCTTTCGGTGGAATTTTCGGAGATGATTGGAATATCTAAATTATTAATTTGATTTCACTTCTTTAAAATTAAATAATAAATCCATGAAAGAAAAAACATATGACATAATTGTAATTGGAGCAGGCCCTGCTGGAATTATGGCTGCTATTGCTGCTTCTTCAAAAGGTGCAAAGGTTTGTATTTTAGAAAAAAATGACAGACCAGGCAGGAAGCTTTTAATAACAGGCAAAGGACGATGCAATATTACAAATGCCTCTTTTGATAATAAAGAGCTTGTGCAGGTTTATGGGAAGTCTGGCAAGTTTCTGTTTCCAGCGTTAAATGCCTTTTCAGTTCAAGATACCATTGAGTTCTTTGAAAGAAAGGGGCTTAAGACTAAAATTGAAAGAGGGAATAGGGTTTTTCCGGAAAGTGATAGGTCGCAAGATGTGTTGAAAACATTATTGGAAGTTTTAAGAAAAAAGAAGGTAGAAATTAGAACTAAGAGCTTAGTAAAAAGTTTTAAGCTAAAAGAAAATAAGATTTTAGAATTAGGAACAAATAAAGAAGTGCTTAGAGCTAAGAATTTTATTTTGGCCACTGGAGGCATGTCTTATCCTGCTACTGGTTCTTCTGGTGATGGATATAGATTACTAGAAAAGTTAGAACACTCAATTGTAAAACCAAGACCTGCTTTAGTTCCTGTTCTTTGTAAGGAAAAATGGATTGGGGAGCTTGAGGGCTTGAGTCTTAAAAATGTGGAAATATCAGTTTATCAAAATAAAAAAAAGAAAGACTCAAGGTTTGGAGAAGCACTTTTTACAGACAGTGGCTTAAGTGGTCCAATCGTTTTAGACTTAAGTAAAACAGTTGGCGAAGTTTTAGAAGCAGGTGATTGCGAGCTATCTATTGACTTTAAACCTGCATTAGAATTAGAGAAATTAGACAAAAGAATGCAAAGAGATTTTCAAGAATTCAAGGCCAAGCAGTTTAAAAACTGTTTAAACAAACTGCTTCCCCAGAGGTTAATTCCTATTATGATTCAGCTCACTTGCATAGATGAAAATAAAAAGGTTTCAGAGATTTCAAAAAAAGAAAGAAAGAAACTATTAAACCTTTTGAAGGATTTAAGGTTGAACGTAAAAGCCCTGGATGGCTTTGATAAGGCAATCATTACATCCGGGGGGCTTAATTTGAAAGAAGTTGATCCAAAAACAATGCGGTCCAAACGGATTGATAATTTATTTTTAGCAGGTGAAATACTTGACCTGGATGGCCCAACCGGCGGCTACAATCTGCAAATCGCCTGGTCAACAGGATATTTGGCAGGAAAAACTGCAGCAGATACAAAATAATCAAACTCTAAATATTTGCGACAATTTCTTCCCCATTTTTTTCCGATTTATGAATAATTACATCTTTTGAAAAAAAGAAACTTTTTTCTTTGAGCCAACCTTATGAATTTTTAGATTTATTTAGACTACAAATAATGGCATTAAAAATGAAAGATATAAGCCATGGCTAAAGGTATATTTTATATTATGAGCATCTAAATAAGGAAAATTGAGATTATGAGAAAATTAATAATTATTTGTATATTTTTGAGCTTCACTTTTGCAAATGCCAGCACAATGCCTGACCAGCTGCAAATAAAAAAGGAAGCTGTTTTAAAGGAAATTAGTGATTTATTACAAACCTTAAATTATAACTATTATGATGTAATTATCAGGGAAGAAATAAGGCAGAGCAGAGGAGAATATTTAAACAGCCCTGAAGTGAGCACAAGGAATATATTAGTAATTGGAAGGTTGTTTGAGCTTAAATTTGAACTAGAAGAGCGTTTTAACAGAATTATAATGGATGATATTGAGTTTGAAACTCCAGAGGAATTGGAAAGGTTTCTTGATCAAGGCTTAGAAAGAGTTAGAGATATATTGCAATTAGGAGATATAAAAAGATTAACCCCTCCAGGAAAAGTGCCTTTTAGAAAAGAGATTAGAAGCAATCCTGCTTATTGTGAAGATTTAGACAGAGCCAGGGATTTTAAAAAAACATATGAATATTTGCAAGCATCCAGGGCATGGTATGTGCCTGAAGGTGCTATTATTGAAAATGCGGAAATGTTCCTTTCGGCTGGTTCAAAAGGAGCCTTTGAGGCAGCCTTTGTTTATATGTCCTTATATGGAGGGGATTATGGCTTGTTATTTTTAGAAAGCAGGGTGATTAATCGTAGTTTTTCCTCAGATGCTATATTGGTTCCTTACTTGGAGGCTATGCTTAAAAGTGAGCGTAGATATGAGGCAAAGACTAAAAGGCTTTTGACCTTATATTCAAAAGGAGGAGAAGCTTTAAGAGTTCTTATTGCCAAAGAACTAACTAATCCAAAATATAGAAGCCCACAGGCATTAGAAGTTTTAATCTTAAATCCCCATCCCAATTCTCATGAACTGGCTTTTCAAAGATACAGGGCACTATTAACTGGAGAGTATATTGAGATGGTGGGATCAGATGATAGTCTGAAAAGAGAACTGATTGATGATCTTTTAGATAATGGCATTCAAAGTGAAAGTTATAAGGTGAGAAAGCTTAGTTTTATAATGCTTTTTATCTTTGAATGTTGTGAGAATGAGGTTTTAGAGGAATTGGAAGAGGCTTATGAAATTGAGAATAACTCTGAAACCAAGCAATTCATAAAAGAATTAATGTCAGTGCTTTCTCATATGGGTCAGGCTAATAAAAAAAGGGAGCTTATTGATTTATACCTTTCAGTATTAAAAGGCTCTGAACTGCTTGAAAAAATAAAGCAAAGTGCTGATGGTGAATTAGATAAGCTTACGCATCCGGATGATATGAATCTGCCTTATGAAGAAGCTGCCCTTATGCAAATAAAAGACAAATTAAATTCAGAATTAAAAGATTTGGAAATACAAATAAAAATTGAAGTTGTTAAGCACGTTGAAAATTATGGCTTGGAATTTAAAGGCGACATCAGTAAAATAAGTGTTTACCAGGAAACCAGAATACATGATCTTATATTTGTAGCCAGCTTTGTAGAGTCAACTATAAACGAAATCGAGTTTTCATTAACAGATCAAGATACCTTAAGAAGACAGTTAGGCAAAGCACAATACTTGGTGGAGTTTGTGCGTGAACTAAGAGACCTTCAATTGTTTCATGCTTTTGACCTGGAGCTATATACTGACTTTCAATTGCAGGAATATGAACGCCGCTATAGTTTATCAAAAGTAAAAGCAAATAAAGAAATGCTAATGTTTGAGCAAAGAATTGGTTTTCCCAAACGTTCTGAAGCAAGACCTGCAAAGTCAGATCTTGCCAGAATAATAGGGATTTCTGAGAGAGGAATATTTGATAGTCCCAGAGGTGCTTATGCTTTGGAAGGATTATTTGGAAGTACAAAACAGCCTGATTATAGCCAGGTGAAGGCAGGCAGAGTTAATGTTAAAGAAGATCCAGTTCGCAGGCGTAGTTCTGGAAGGATCAAGGGAAAATTAAAAAAGTGAAAACTAATTAGCGGGATAAAATAGAACAGGACTCCGGAAAGCTAGCTGCGATCCCATCATCATCAGCAAAGAGAGGAGAATTTGTAATAAAGATTAAAAGCACCGTGATTTTAAGCAAAAAGGTTTTTGCTAGTTTTCTTTTCATTTTTTCCTCCTTGAAAAGTATTCCTATTTAATTTACTATAACTGCTCCGATGTTAACATTGTCTCCATGTCCATTTAAAAAGACTTCAAATTGCATGGTTCTTGAAACCGCTGATCGTAAAATATAGATCATTTCTTCTGGGCTTTTGCAGTCTCTAATCAGTGTCCAGACTTCGGCACTTGATAAAAATTTTCTTAAACCATCTGATCCGAAAATAGCAATATCTCCTTTTTGAAGATCATATATTCTATGAAAAGTTATTCCTCTTATTCCATGGGCTAGAGAAAGAGGATTCAATACAGCGTTTCTTATTAAATTTTCACGATTTTTCACAGGTAAATCAGAAAGCTTTATTTCTCCCGTAGCTAAGGCATTTTCAATTGAACTGTCTATGGTTTCAAAAAGAATTTTTGCTTTTTTCGGATTAGCAGGGTCAGGTCGAAAGATGACTGCACCGGTATCTCCAAACCAAGATAAATCAAGAGTTTTACTGCCATCTGGACTTGCCTGAAATCTGCCATGCACTAGACAAACGCCAGTTAAATGCCTGTCTGGAAGGGTGGGATCAAATCTTAGATCATATTGCTCAAGAACTGATTTCCAGATTTCAAAGCTTGTTTTGTTTGAGGCCAGTTGAGAAGTTGATTCACTAAGAGCTATTTGCATAGCAAGCCGTGCTTCTTGATATTTTCCCATTGCATCAATTGAAACAATGTCCAGGGATTCAACTCCGTTTTCAAGTCTAACTACAGCTCCTATGCCATCTTCGTTTTCAGTTTTTCGGCCTTTAGGTTTTCCTATTGATGAAAAAGATCGTGAATTGAAGGTTCCAGGTTGTGTGTTTGCTTGAAAGGTTCCTTCATTTCCATCAACTGTGAAAATCTGACCAAACCCTCTTTCTTGTACTCTTGCTCCTTCATTATATCCATGTCTTGAGCTAATTTTTAGTGATGGTTTATAGTTTCTTGCTAAGGCATTTGAAATTATTAAAGCTTCTGCAAGTACTGGCTCAACAGATCCCCTTTTTGCAAGAGCAATCAAGTCATTACTTAAAATATCTATTTTAATACCTTTTTCAATTGGTATCCAATTATCTTTGTATTTTATGAAAAGGTATAAATTGGAATTATTTATTAAAGTAAATTTAAATTTATTTTGCCTAGTAATTAAGATACTATTATTGGGATCTTGTTTTGCTACTTCTATAAATGAACCATCTTTTTGTGGTTCTAAAATAAGAGTTTCTTTGTCATTAAGATCTGCTATTTTTCTTTGAAGACCAAGTTTTGCTCTTGCTTTTTCTGCATAGGCCAGGGTGCTGGTGTCATTGTCTTTTGGCTTTGCCTGAGCATAGTCAGGAGGAATTAAGGCATCATCTGTTGTTCTGTTTTTGTACCCGGGCCTTGTTCCTTCAATAAGAAAAGGCGCAGCATCAACACCATTTTGGCCTAAAGCCCTTTGAGATTCTGCTTCAAAAAGCACATCAACTGGATTTTGTTCAGCTCGCACTTCAATTTCTGGGATTTCAATTTCTCTTGATAGTTTTAAGCTTTCTTTTGGGCCTTCTACAAGCCTAGCAATTGTTGCTGTTGACATGTGCAAAGCATAAAAGTTTACAAAATTACTTAATAAATGTTTTCCAAAATCATCAAAGTTCCAATAACCAGTTTTAATTTTTTCTTTTAAAACATGAAAGAGTTCAAACCCTGTAGCCTGTGCTCCAATAAATAAAATTTCTTTTACTCTCTTACCATATCTTTCAAGTTCTGAAACAAGAGCTTTTTCAATGTACAGTTTGCCTGATTGCCTTGAAAGTTTTGTTGCATGGATTAATGTTGAGTTGTTTGCAAATAATGAAGATGAGTGCATGGCTTTTCCTAGACTGTGAGTAAAACCAAAACCAATAACACCTCCAATTAAAAACATCTCAAAATATTTTTTGTAGTATTTGGGAAATTCATGTGAAATGTTAATAAAGGGCTTTTGCTCTATCATAAAATCAAAGGGAATTTTGGCGCCTGTAAAGAAAAATGCATATACTGGCAAGTTAATTGCTGAAAAGGCGATAGCTTTAACAAGTGATTGTTTTCTGACGATGGAACTTGCTTTTATTAGCCTATACTTGCTTAATAATTTTAACCCCAAGGATATTGATCCCTTTGCAAAGATTCCTCCAATATAAAAAGTGATTCCCTCTATTGCTATTGCCTTTGCAAGCTTTAATGCTGATTTTCCGGTGTTTACTGAGAAATGATAAGTGTCCTGAAATAGCTTTGTTTTTTTAACCTTTTGAGCTAATGCAATAGCAGTGATTATATGCTGTTTTGTAACATAATCTGTTTCTTCAAATCCTTGAGCACTTAAATCATTAACAACAAGAGAAAAGATGTTGTCTGAATAAATGTCTGCTGCATATGCACTTTTGTATGCTCGTAGGACTGAAGCCTTTTCAGAAGCTTCATATGGTTCAAAGAACTTGTTGGCATCCACTTTTGATGAAAACCAAAGCTCTCTTTTTTTATCAATTGGTAATTTTTGTTCTTCTTTACTTATTTGTTTTTGAAGAATATCTTTTAATGTTTCTACTGATGCCTTTAATGAGCCAATAGAAAGTTTTTTTGTTGTAGTTGAGATTTTAGACCAAGTAGACTCACTTTCAATGATTAGTCCCAAATTAACTCTAACCAATTCTAAGATTGCTTTTGTGACTACTTTTTTGTTTCCTTTGCAGGCTTTTTGGGCGATTTCTATAATATTGACATTTGCTTTATTGATTTGTGTTTTCCATGAATCATAATAACTATCATACTTTTTGACCTCATCTAATATATGTCTGACTTTTTCAACTACTATTGGCTCATCATTAAAAGAGATTTTAGGATATTCAACAAAAAGGTCTGAATTTTCACTATTTAGGTGGTGGAAAATTTCTTTTGAAATAAAGGTTCTTTTTCCAGGAGATAAATTCCGACCATTTTCAATATGATTAGATTCTATGGAATCCATATTCATTGCATAAAGCAAAAAACGATTTAAGCTAGATCTTACCTCTTGGAGAAAATAGGATTCTAGAGTAATCAATTGATTTTGGAGTATTTCTATTGTACCTAAAGGAATTTCATCTTCATTGACATTATTATCATCTATTATTTTTTTAGCTTCTTTTAGAAACGTGTATGATAAATAAAAATCCCCCTTTATATATTCAATTATTCCACTATAATATTTCGTATGAAAACTATCATTGTTTAATGTTGCTTGCTCTTTTGAATCTATGGCTTCTTCAAGGTATTTTTGCTTTTTTTCTTCAAAGAAATCACTGGCGATTTGTGTTAGCTCTAAAGTTTTAATAAACTCCTCAGCCATTGATTCAAAATTATAAGATTTAATCCAAGGCGGGCACATTAATCTTAAATTCATTTCTAAGATTGCTAACCATGATATTGCATTATCAAGGCGCTCATAAAAGTCTTTATATGTGGCTTCATCGATTTCAGTAATTATACGTATGAGCTCTTCTTTATAAGTAAGATAAGAGTATTTATTAAATTCAGATTTTACTTCATTCCATTTTTTTATCTTTTTAAGGCGCATTTTTAGCTGGGATATTTTTGCTTCCAATATAACAACTTTTTCCAGTCTTGATAATAAATCATCACCTTCTATTCCAAGCCTGGATGCCTTTGATATAATTTCATCACTTATGTCAGTGAAATTTGAACAATAGCATGGCTTAAGTAAGTACATAAAGGACAAGAATAGTAATATAATTTGAATAAAAGATAAGTTTTTTAAGTTCTTTTTCAAAAGCACTCCACAGTATTTGTACTAATAACTCTATTCTTTTATTGTTTGCAAAGAACATGCCTAATGGACTTAATGAAAAAGTAATATTATATTGGGGTGTTATTCTGCTGGAGTGAGCAGTGTTTTTTTCAAAAATAGGAGATTTTTATCTTGGGTAATAATACTTTCTAACAGCCTTCAAAATTTTCCATTCTGTTTCACTAAAGGTAATATGACCTTCTTTCAAATTATAAAATCCCAGTTCCAGTTTAAATCTACAGTGCAAGCCTTCATGACTATGTCTAAAATAGGCTTTTTCAATTGTATGCTTGTATTCATTCATATCATATAGCTCTATTATTGTATTATTTTTAGTGCACTTAAGTGGATCAAAACTATTATGAGTGGGTTTGATCTCAGAGCATCTTTTTATTACCTGATCACAAGCGTCTTCAGCATTTGAAACAATTTCATCAATAGTCGATGGAATTTCACTTCTTAGGTCGGCCTTTACAAAAGCTTTAATAATGTCATTTCCAATTTCAATTTTACATTGCACATCTAAAAGCTCTTTTTCCAATGACTTTTGATAGAATTTTATTAGCTTTCTTTTTGAAAAATATTCGCTTATTGCATCCTTTATATCTGAATTTTTTAATGAAAGATTAGGGTTGGGGTTTTTAGCTATTATATTTAGGGTTAATATATATCTTCCATCTTTTTTATTAAAGCTTGCTTCTAAAGGCTCATGATTAGTTTCTTTAATAACTATTTCAACTTGATCCATTGGTATGTAAAATGAAAATCCTGGTGCAACAGTATTTAGATTTTCTGATAAAAATGTGCAAATTTCCACAGTTTGAGCAAATGGTTTTTCAATGATGTTTATCAAGGTGTTTAAGTCAGGAGCATTTTTATATAAAAAATCATAGGTATCTTCACTGATAGAAAGAACATATAAACAATCAAGATGATCCAAAAAGCTATTGGTATCCTGGATTAAGTGATCTTTATTTAAATAGAGCTCATTATCCGCTATTAATGCCTGGGTTACAAAGGTCAATAAGACACTTATTATTAGAATTTTTACTTTTAACTTCATTTTTTTTATTCCTTATTTTTACTCAAGAAAATTACCTTTATAGTTTGCATAATTTTATTAAAGCACTCCTTTTTTTGTTGTTTTGGGCACCTTTTATTTAGCAAATTAAATGCCAGAAAAGTGCTTGGCAGAAAACACTGTCATTTTGGTGGTTTAAGGGGATTAGCAAAGGAATCTTTTATTTAAAATTGGGAAAAAAAGCACGCTTATCTTTTTTTAGACAAGAAAATGTCTCAATAATTTGCTTTTTGATGATATTTTAAATTTCATCTATTACAACGGACTCTATTTCCGGTGGATTGATGGACCAGTTTGCTCCGCAACCTTCTTCGCTTGATTCACCAAGGTCATTTTCTATGCATGGGTCAAAGGATTTATCATTTATGTAATCTTCATAGAACATGGTGTGTGTAATATCAAAATTAATTTGAATGTTTGTGCCATTTGGATTTTCAAAAGTCATCTCAACAAAAAAAGTGTCTTGATTTTCACCTTGCATAAAATCATCAGCATTCCATTGAGCTAGATTACCAAACATGCCTCTTTCATGTCCTGTTTCTTCGTCGGTTTCCCCTGCTCCGTTTGCAAACTCTCCTCTTTCAAGAGTATCATCTGGATTTGAAAACCAATTTAGTCCACCATTGGCCCAATGTTCAATTCCATCAGCATCAAAATATGTTACATCTCCCTGATGGTGTCCTAAGTAACCTTCGGTTTCAAAATCATCATCACTGACATAGATCCTGATTGTTTCATATTCATTATACATTAATATTTCAAATTCATAATAATAGATTTCTAGTTTTATTCCATTTATTGCAGGGGCAGTAACGTAGCTGGCTGCAAGGTCAGAAGGAATTTCAATTGTTTGGGATGATTCCTCTGAAGTAAATTCAAATACTCCATCAGCATCGATTGATGATAATAGGTCATATTCAAGAATCGGAATAAGGTCATCTGAATCCGTTATTAGATAAACACTTTTTAAGGCTACTGTATATGCAGTAGGGGTTTGATATGCAACTTCCAGACCATTGCCATCACAATCCAGCCCATAAATATTGCCTGCATGATCTTCTGATGTATCTGAACAGGTCGTGGTCTGTGTCACATATTTAAATAAGGATTCAGTTGAAGTATCAAAGGTAGTGTTAAGCAAGATGCCTGCGAGCGTATCAAGGGTTAAAGCAGTTGTATCTGCTGAATCTGATGATCCATCGTCGTTGCTTGTATCATCTGTTCCATCTTCTAACAAACATGCTGAAAAGAAGATTAAGCTAAAAATAATCATTGCGCTAATTAGTGTTTTTTTCATTTTGTCCTCTTTCTCTTTTTAATTAACTTTACACATGTTATAAATATTGCAAATATTGTTCCAAAAATAAAGACCTTAAATAATGTGACAAATCAATATGTTGTCTTGTGATTTGGGCAAATCTTTTATTTAAAAATCCCCTTATTGGTGCTTTTATTTACAATATTGTACCTAATTTGTCTAATTTACCTCCAATTCATATTTGCTAATTTTAGCATTTAAAGTTTTTATATCAATGTCTAATATTTTTGAAGCCTGTGATTTATTCCAGGCTACTTCATTTAATATTTTATCAATATATTCTTTTTCTATATCTACTAATGTTTTTTTCGGAATTCCAATTTGATTGGAAATAAAAGTTTTTCCCTGATTAAAAGTTTGAGCATCAATTTTATTGTTTTCAGCTAGTACACTAAGTTTGTAGATCTCATTTTCAAGTTCTCTAATATTTCCTGGCCAATTATATTCCATGAAACTTTCAATAACAGCTTTATCAATTTTTATTTCACTTTCAGGGTTTATTTTTTTTAAAAAGAAATTAATAAGGATTGGAATATCTTCTTTTCTTTCCCTGAGAGGAGGAAGGTGTATTTCAACAGTGTTTATTCTAAAATAAAGATCGTTTCTAAAAATACTTTTTTCAACCATTTCTTTTATATTTTTATTTGTAGCAGAAATAATTCTAAAATCTATAGAGATTGATTTATTGCCTCCAACTTTTCTAATCGCTTTTTGTTGCAAGACCCTTAAAAGTTTCTTTTGCATATCAAGCGGCATTTCACCTATTTCATCAAGAAAAACTGTTCCCTTGTTAGCAAGCTCAAAGATTCCTCTTTTATCTTTGTTGGCATCAGTGAAGGCTCCTTTTACATAGCCAAAGAGTTCACTTTCAATTAAAGTAGCAGAAATGGCCCCACAGTTTTCAGCCATAAATGGGTTTATGCTTCTTGCTCCATTATAGTGTATAGCACGTGCGATAAGTTCTTTTCCTGTTCCAGATTCACCTATTATGAGAACCGGAACATCAGAATCTTTGATCTTGTCTATTACATCAAAGATTTTCATCATCTTTGGGCTTTGGGTGATAATGTTTTTGTAATCAAAACTTTTATCTTCAGTTTTAATTTTTGCTTCTATAAGTTCTTCTGATTTTTCATAGAGCTCTTCTGTTATTTTTAGTCTTTTATCTAGCTCAGTGTTGAGGGTTTCAATTTCCTTGTTTTTCTGCTTTAGTTGACTTAAGTGTTTTGAATTTGATATGGCGATTGAAACTTGTTTGGCAAAAGCCTTGATAAGGTTTTGATCTATGTCGTCAAAGGCTGATATTTTACCAGGATCATCAAGATAGACAGCTCCGATAATTATTTTATTTTCAATAATTGGAAAAGAGATTATGCTTTTTAGCTGAGCCATCTGTATGCTTTTGGCTTGATCAAAATCTTTAAAGGCGTTTTTAATATAAATTACTTTATCTGCATCTAGTGTTTCTTTTAATATTGTTTCACTAACTTCTAAGGCAAGTTTATCAACGTTTCTTCCCTCAATATTTCTAGCTATCATTACAGTAAAGTTTTTTAACAGGTCATCGCTCTTTAGTTTCAATTCTTTTTCTAAATAATATTTATTAAGTAAGATAAATCCTCTTTTTGCATTTGAAAATAAAATAGCGTTATCTATAATAACATTAAGAAGCTTATCAAGGTTTGATTCTGAGCTTAAAAAAGATGTAATTTCAATTAATTTTTCAATTTTACTTATGTCAGTTGCACCTGTTTCTTTAAATTTAATTCTATTAATGGTTTCCAGGGCTTCTTTTATTTTATAATGTGAAACAAATGATTGTTGTTGACTAAGAGGTAGAGTTTCCTTTAGATCTGCAATTAGAATCCCTAGTTGCTTGATATGGCTTAAGGCTTTTTTTAAATCACCGTTTTTAAAATGAAAGCTTGCGTAGCTTTCATGAAAAGAGATTTTCCCCTGAAAGCCGATTGTTTCAGTGTTTAACTTGTCAATTATATCAAAATATTTTTTTGCTGATTTTAAGTCAGAGTTTAGCATAGCTTGCTTCGCTTTTAAGGTATTTGACTCAAGAAGGATTTTAGTATCATTAGATTCGAGCTTTAAAGCTTCATCAATGTTTTCAGCCATTTCCTTGTGTAGGTTGAGTTTAAAAAGACAAATAGCTTTGCTTACAAACAACTCGGCCATTGAGTTAAAAAGTGAAAGCTCTTTAAAGGAATTTAAGCTGATATCAAATTCTTTAATAGCTTCATGAAAAATCCCCTTATTAAGGTTGATGTTTCCGTAGATTCCATGACACGCTAAAAACACTAAGCTGTTTTCCCTGTTCTTTGCTAATTCCTGACATTGTTTAGCATAAGATTCGGCTTTTACATTATCTCCAATTTCAGAGTAAATGAGCGCCAGGTTAAAAAGGGCTGTTTCAGTTTCACGAGGATTGTCAAGATCCTTAAAAACCTCATGTGCTTCTTGGTATGATGATAGGGCTTTTCCAAAGTTGCCTTCATTGTAATAACAGTTCCCCAGGTTTAGGTTTTGCTGTGCCTTGCTGAAAACATGGGAAACTTTTTCGCACAAGGACAGGGCTTTTTTGTGCGAATCTATAGCTTTTGGAATATTATTTAGCCTAAACTCTACAAGCCCGATATTGTTATTTATATCAATTTGAGCATAAATATTTTGTTGGTTTTCTGCAAAACTTAAGGCTATAGCAAAATCTTCATTTGCTTTGATTAGGTTTGATTTAAAGTAATTTACAAGGCCGGCATAATTATTTAGAGTTGCTTTGAATTTTGCATTAATATCTTTTATTTTTAATAGTTCTTTTAATAATTTTTCAGCTTCTTGAAAAGAGGCTAAACCCCATAGGGCTGAAATCTTTAACAAGCAAAGATTGCATTCTTGATCTTTTAATTTATCTTCTTTAGCGATTTTTAAGGCTTCATCATAAAGCTCAATGCCTTTAGTGTAAAAGCCTTGCTTGGTTTTTATTTTCCCAAGATTTTCCAGGAGACTTAACTGGGTGTTTCTATCCTGTGTTGTGTGTAAGGCTTTTATATTATAATCTTCAGCTTTTTTATAGCTTCCTAAGAGGAAGTTTGCACGACTCAAATTAATAAATGCTTTTAGTTTGTATTCTTCCTTAATTTTTATATCAAAGGACTTGATTGAGAGTAGAATGCTTTCATATTTTTCAATAGCTTTATCTAATAAGCCCTTTTCTAAATATTCTTTCGCAATATCTTCTAAATAAGCAACAGCCTTTTGATAGTTCGATGCTTTTAAATAATGATTTGAGATAACTTCTTTATACTTGTTGTCAAGGATTGATGTTTCTTCTAGGTCTTCTGCTATGATAAGGTTTGCAAGTTGAGCATCCTTTTTATTTATTGCTAGCTCAATTGCTTGTTCTAAAGTAATGTCTGCTAAAGCTATAATGCTGATTGTTCTTGAATGAGCTTCATTTGAACTTGTATCTTGATTTTGTTTAAGCTTGATATAGCTTCTTTTTATTAAGGATTCAATTATCTGTAAAAAGTCTGCTCTTGAAATATTTTCAAGCCTTGATAATAAAATAAATAAAGTATCTGCTGTAATTTTAAACTCATAGTTAGCAATAATATAAATAATAATTATTTGAATTTTAGATAGTTGCTTTAATCTTTCAAAGCCAATTTTAACAAGGTCCTCTGTTTGTGAAAAGCTTATACTTGTATTTAAGCCTGTTATTTTATTTTTTATTGAAAGGTGAGCATTTTCATTAAGGTTTATTAATAAGCTCGCGATATATCCTGGGTTTCCTCCGCTGCTATTATAAATATAATCAAGAAGTTCAGGTTCAATTTCTGAATTAAAAGTTGTTTTGAGATAGTTCTCGGTTTCTTCTTTGGAAAAACGACGCAATTCTATTATGCTTATGTTTGCAAAAGAAGAGCTTTTCTTTTCTAATATTGGCAATATTTTTTCTTGCTTTGAAGAATCAGAATTAATTGAAAGTACAAATAGTAATTTGGAGTTATGTGCCTTTAGATCATTTAAAAAGAATCTTATAAAGATTAATATATCTTTATCTGCAAACTCTAATTTCTCAAGAATAAGAAGAGTTTTCTTTGTGGAGACATGCCTTAAAAAGATTTCAGAAACTTTTTTGATAATTGATGATTTGTATTCTGCCTCACCTGACAATATCGTTTTAAACTCATCTTTTTTTATCTTTTTATGTTCATATAAATATTCAATAACAGAATTAAGTGGGTTTGATTTAGTAAGTTCTATTCTTATTATTTCTATTTCAGAAAGATTTGCTTTATTTGCAATTTCATCGATTAATCGCTTTTTTCCGATATAAGGCTCACCTGATATTAGGTTAATGTTAACTTCGTGTTTGGTCTGATCATCTTGAAAAGTGATATTAAAGTTGTTTTCAAGAATTTCTAATTGTTTTTCTCGTCCAAAAAAATCAGGTATAACAAGTTTTTGACCAGCTTGAGCATTTGGTGATTCTACTAAACATTTTTTTATATATGCATCAATATCTTTAAGAGCCTCTTTTGGAGATTCATATCTATCGTTATTTTTATAGGCGATCATTTTGAGAATAATTTTTTCTAAATCAGCATCAAAATTTCCCAATGCACTTGAGATTGTTATAAAAGTATTAGTTTTAATGTCTTTTAGATAGTCTTCAAAAGAGGCTGTGGAAAACGGGAACTTAGATGTTAGTAAATAATAAATAGTAAGCCCAAGAGAATATAAATCAGATGAAGGGCAGCTTTTTTTAGTTTGAATTATTTCTGGAGCAATAAAATAATTTGTGCCATGGACATCTTTTTCATCTAAGCTTGCTAAACCAAAATCTATAAGTTTAACATCAGTGTGGCCATGGTCTCTTTCTTTTAGCATAATATTTGAAGGGTTAATATCATAATGAATAATATTCTTTGCTGAAATATAGTCTAATAGATCAAGAACCCTATGCAGGATTATACATGCCTGACTAGTTGAGAGCTTGTTTACATATTTTGAGGATTCATCAAGATCAATATATTCCATTGAAAAGTAGAAGGCATTTGTTTCTTTTACATATGCGAATTCATATACCTTGGGAATTTGCGGATGGTTTAATTTTTTTAGAATTTTAAATTCTTCTTTAAAGGCACTGATTGTTTTTGGAGTTGCTTTTTTACTGTCAAGAAGCTTAAGGGCAACATCTTGTTTTTTTTCTTCATCATATGCTAGATATACTTGATTATAAGTTCCCTTTCCCAATGGTCTTTTAAGGGTATACCTTTTTTCAATAATAGTTTCCAGCCCATCTTCAATGTCTATTTCACATTTTATTAGGATATTGTCGTTTTTCAGTTTTAATAAAGTGTCACATTCTTTTGGTAAAAGGTGCTTGTATTTATTAAAAATATAATTGAAATTTGATTTTGTAAGAGGTTTTAATTTTGAGGTTTCAAAAAGATATTTTTTTGATGATTCAGCTAATTCTTCTAGTTCAGTTTTTAACCTAAAACCAAAATTTTCCACTGATATTGGATAAAATTTATAACCAGCCTTTTTATTGTCAGGATACCGAATGCCAATTCTGCTATCTTCAAGCTTTAGGTCCTGTTTTTTTAATAAGGCAATATTGTCTGTACTCATTCCAAGTAAGATATAAAGAAGAAAAAAAGTTTTTCTATTATCTTCAATGCTTTCTGTTTTTTCAATAAAAAGTTCAAGGTCCTTTTTTGATACTTGACTGACATCCTGCTTTTTCTCGTTTTTTATTGTTTTTGAAAAGTCTTCAATTTCAAGGGTTTCATTTAAGTGCCTGAGGAAGAGTTTTAGGGAGGATACATAAAGGTTATAGGTCTGAACTGAATATCCCTTTTTTTTAACATTATTCATAAAGTCCAAAATAATTTCTTTTGTTAGTTCCTGTGGTTTTTTATTTTCACCAAGAAATGCTACGAAATCCAATAGCTTTTTATTATAAATATTAACAGAATTTTCCGAAATTTTTCTTTTTTTCAAAAGTAAGTCAATATACTGACTAAGACTATTTTTCATGTTTTAGCTACCAATTTAATTTATTTGATAAAAAACTTGTTTATTATATAAAAAGAAATGAATTTTTCAAACAATTAAGCGTGCAATATTTATAAATATAATGATAACGAGTTGTTATGTTGGCTTTCTGAGCGGTCTTTTTTTCAAAAACAGTGTTTATTGATTTAATGAAGGAAAGTAGGAAAAAAATGTATTTTCATCAGTATCTATGGATTCATTAATAATTATTACATTGGAAATTATGCCTTTAAAAAAGCTGGCCGGGCTTCCTGTTTCATTTGATGCTCCTATGTAAATATTTTCAGAAAAAGTAATACGAGGGATTTCGGCAACAGTATTTGAACTTATGTTTATTGAACCATCATAGACTGCTATTGATCGAAGAATATTATTTTCAGATGTATCATAATCATGAGATACTATAACTTGATATGTTGTGTTTTCAGAAAAAGAAAAATCTGAAAGGACTTGATTTTCTTGCGTTTGACTGCTTCCTAGGCTTGTGCTAAAAGTGTTTCTATCAAAACCAATAATTGCAAAATAAGTGCTTTGAACTTCCATGTCAAAAAAGATTACACCATCAAGTTCATCAGGAGTAGTTTCAAATAATATTGAAAAATTATTGTTGACACCAGATAAAGTAGTATTTGCACAAACTGCGTAAGAATCACTTCCATTAAAATAGTTATTAGATATGTTATTAGCTGTGCAGATAATAGTGCTTTCAATATCATCTTCAATGTACTTTATGCTGAAAGTGCTTGTTTGAGCAGGGCTTTCATTTGAAACTGATAGACCTTGAACTTCATCAGTAACGGATTTATCAAGAACCAGAGAATTCCCAGAAAGGCTTGCTGTTCCCAGGTCAATACTGATGCTTGACGCTGTTGTTTCTGATATTTCAAAGCTTTCATTTTGATCTTTATCAAGAATTGTTATTACCAGGCCATCGCTTATCTGCTTGTCAAAATTATAAGCAGAGCTACTTATATATTCTTCATATGCTATTCCAGCAGATAATGATACAACATCACCTTCAGCAAGACTGAAAGTTCCACTATAGTCGCCATTAGAAGCAAGTAATAAAGCACCAGTTTCATTGCCATCAGCTGTTTGTGTTTCAATAAAAAGCAAAATCGCTGCATCACTTGCATTACTTGAATCTAGTTTTAAAGCATTGTTTTGTTTTAAAAAAAGCAAATTTGTGGGGATATTGGCTTGAATAATGCCAGTGCCAGGTGATCCAATTGGGGATATTATGTCTGACCTGGTGATGATATCGGATCTGGTGATAATATCTGTTCTGGTTATTAGATCGCTTCTTGTAATAATGCCAGAAGTATCAATTGTTCCTGACAAATTTACAGTGATTTCATCACTTGCTCCACTTGCCTGCTGACTTTCCTGGTTATCATTGTTTGAACTACAGGAGAAAATAAAGAAATAACTTATTGAGATTAAAAGAATAATATGTTTTCGTGTTTTAAGCTTCATTGCTTCCCTGCTACCCAAGTGGTTGAAATTACGTAACTATATATGATTATATAATAAATTGTATTATTTGTAAAGGCTTTTGAAGGCTTGTTGCAATGTTGAAACTATTGAAAAGTTTAATATCCTGTCTTTTTAAGGAATTTTTTTAATGCTCTAGGGAAATAATACTCTAAATCTTGCCTGGCTTGTTGTCTTAATAAAATTATTCCTTCCCCATCTTTATTAATCGTAATCTTGGATGGAAGGCCTGGGTCATCAGTTTTGGAAAAAGCCAAAACTGTTCTGAAGCCTTTATTCCAATGTGTACGAAATTCAACTCTATCCAATATGTCTAAAATAGTTTTGAGTTCTGACATTTTAATTTGTATTAAGGTATTACCTTCTAGTTCTATATAAAACCTTTTGTATAACTCTGAAAAAGCAAAAGCCTTTTCAATGTGATTTTTTTGACTTGAAAAAACTTGAAAATAGAATTTATCAGCGGCCTGTTCAATTCTCTGTGGATTACCATCTTGAACAAGATAAAAGAATCTTAGAATAACCATGGGGTCAGTTTGAACAAACTTTTTATAAAGGTCCGCATAGTGGCTTGCAAATTTAACGCCCTTTGCAATCATATAAACATACTCTTCGTCATAAAATTTATTATTTAACTCGGATTCTCGGTACAGGATGAAATAATTAGTCAGAAGACTATTATATTTTTCAGATTCCAAATAAGAGTTTTGTTCAACTATATCTGCATATTTATTTACAAGATTAGAAAGAGCATCTATGCAATAGTCTATAAGCATCTGTTGTTTTAAAGGATCACCTGCTGCAGTTGTTTTGGCACTTCCAAAGCATCTTATTGCTGCAATATTTAAAGCTAAAACTTCTGATTGCTTGAAAGAAGAAGCTCCGATTGTTTCTTTTATTTGGGCTTTAAAATTATCTACTATTGATTTTTCAAGTTCATTGTCTGTTTGTAAGAAAACTTCGGGTTCAGCTGCGACTTGAGGTTCTTGCTCTTGAATTATTAATGGTTCTTGATTTGTATCAGTATCTTCTTGAAATTCAGGCGCAGGATCTTCGATTGTTGGTTTTTCAATTGGGGCTTCATCGTTAAGTACTTCAGCTGCGCTATCTATTAATTCATTGGCAGTATCAATTAAGGAAAGATTTTCTTCTGGTTCAACTAGATTGCTTGCAATAAGTTTGCATTCACCAGTTAAAGGTTTTGAAAGGTCACAATCTTCAGGAAGATCATTTTTCAAGGAATATTTTAGTGCTTCAACCCGATCATATAGAACTTTTTCCAGGTATTCGATTCCACCTTCAACAAACGTGCAGTGTTCATAGTATTCACTTGAACAGAATTTACTTAAAACTTGAGCGTACATCTCATTTGATGCCAGTGGAAGCCTATCTTTTAAGGCGCTTTTTACATAATCAAAGTCTGTTTTTTTTGTGCCTTCTACCAGTCCATATTTGCATTCAAGAGTTTCTGTGTTTATAGGTCTTTTTTCTACGCTCCATAGCCCCGCACTGCATTCATCATCTCTATCATAATGCCAATTTAAAGAATGAACCGCTGCATATTCCAATACTTCCATTTTACAGGCATTCCACACATTTGCCATAAGCGGGTCTTTACCTTCAAAAGAATTAAGAATTTGGGACCAGGACTTGTGTCTTATATACTTTCCTTTTGGAGTAAAGAAAAATACCTTTGCATCCGCTCCTTGCATTTTGCATGCTTCGCTAAGTTCTGGCATTTCTAGCATGGTGTGAACGGATTTGTCTTTGCCAAAAGAAAGGACAGACAACATTAATAACAAGAAAATAATTTTTTTCATTTTTTACCTCAAATGGTTTCGATAATAACTCGATGCGTTGATAGAGCAAGATAGAGGCCAGGATTGCCTTGGTTAATAGTTGTATATAAACAATGTGTTACATGGTTGGTGTGAATAATCTTTTTTTCAAAACATGTAGTTTATTCGTGATGTATTGTTTTGTGGGGTTCTTGTGTCACGGTTTAAGTGGTAAGTGGTAAGGGGTAAGTGGTAAGGGGTAAGATTTAAATGGTTGTTAAGTCTTTTGTTTTTATATTGGGTGCGTGGTATCTTCTGTAAAGAGGGGTTAGGGTTGTATATTTTAAGAGCTTATTGATGGTTGGAAATCTTGAGAGGTAGTGGAGCAGGTAGTAGAATAAATATATGAATAAAGGAGTAAGTAGGGTTGATATTATCCATACAAGAGCTGCTGACTTTGTTCCAATTAAGGAGTATTGCAGGTCTATTATATCGTTCATTATAAAAGGTAATGTTGGAAGCCATAGAATTCCGAAGATTAAAGCTCCCCAGGAATGGCTTGCTTCAATTGCTTTATTTGGGCAATAGGCCATGCATCTCATGCAGGATTCACATTTTCTGGTCCAATATAAATATTTTTTATCACTTCCTATGAATTTTAAGCCAGAGACTGGACAATTTTTTACACATAAGCCACATTTTGTACAAGACGCATTTTCAAAAAATATTTTTGCCATAAATGCTCTGCCAATATAAATGTAAAGAACAGTAAACCAGGATAGAAGAATTCCTCCCAGAAATTCATAAATATTGTTTAAACTAAGCCAGTATGATTTTCCTGAAAGTAATTTTTTTGATATTTTTAAAATTTTTATTTTTGCCTTTTTTAAGACAAAGTCTATGTTCTGTTTTTTTAGAGAAGGAAATACATTTTGCCAGTTAATGGGCATATCTACCGTAAATCCTCCTTTAACCTTATATCCTTTAATAAATAAAATAAGTGCAAATAAAAATATTGCAGAACCGCTAAGCCCAGGAACACAAGTGTTTCCAAGACGAAAAGATCCACGTGTTGAAAAGGAAAAGGCACTTGCTCCATCTGACCTGGGAAGACGAAACATGAATTTAAGCATATGCCAGGGGGCAGAGAAGCCATGCGCTGGAGCCCCAAAGCCAAAGAGCTTTTCTTTTCCCTTAAAATGGTCCTTGTCTAGTTTTGAGTTTTCAATTGAATGCAATTCTGTTGAAATATTTTTTGATTCAGCAAGCTCAAGTATCCATTTGGCTACCTGGTAAGTGTTTCCTGTACCTGAGGTAAAATAGATTTGCATGTTTTTGTAGGGCATAGTATAGGGTCTCCTTGGTATTTGGTATTCGGTATTCAGTATTCGGTATTTAGTATTTAGTATTCCATTTTGTATTTGGTAATTTAAAGTGAGATTATCTTTTATGGGAAAAAAAAATTCAATTATATTTTTATTATTTATTTTTGGATTTTTATCAAGATTTGTAATTGCTGAGGAATTGGAGAAGAAGCTTTATTTTTATGATCAATTGGATTATGGATCTACTGCTAATTTTAATCCACTTACCTTTATAATTAATGGTGGCTTTGATACAACTCAGGTTCCAGAGGCTTTTTCAACTCAGGATTTTGATGAACATATGGAAACTGTTTTTTATGAAGTGTTTCATCCTTTTAATTCTTTGGAAGCAGATGGTGGTTTTTCTCAGTTTTTGCAAAATGAATTTCTTTCAGTGAATGTTGTGCCTAATTTATTTCTGCATTTATTTGGAAATGGAATTTCATACAAAATGAATGAGGAATGGCTTTATTCTCGCGGCTTTAAAAGGCCATATAGTTATTTAGCTTCTGTTTTGATAGTTTATGCTTCGGGTTTTATTAATGAAGGTATAGAAAAAGGAAGCACAGAAACTTCTGATCCGATCGCGGATTTACTAATTTTTGATCCACTTGGAATGCTTTTATTTAGTTTTGAGCCTGTTTGTAAATTTGTTAAAAAATATATTAAACCAGCCATGTGGCATCACCAACCGATTTATGATCCTGTATATAATAAATTTAGAAATATCGGTTTGAATTATGCTATTCGTCCTGAGGTTTATGGGTCAAAGCTTACGCCATTTGCATATGTTGGTATGACAACGCTATTTGGATTGAGTTATGAAATAGATAAAGAAAAGCATGTATCAGCAGGTTTTGGGCAATCAATGGTTGTTCCTTTGGAGCTTGAAATGATATATTCAGCTGGGATATTTTATGATAGAAATGATTCACTAATTTCATCTTTAATAATTAATGGAACTGATAATCTTTTATTTAGATTAAATTTATATCCCTCAGTTTTAAAATTTCATAAGCTTAGACCATCATTTTTCTTTGGAGTTGATAAGGAGAATTTTCAACCAATTTTTGGCTTTGGATTTTCTTTTTTGCCATTTGGTTTTGGAGAAAAGGTTTAAAATATGAAATTTATTAGTTTGGCAAATTCCAGCTTACTTCACTTGAAATGCTAATCGTTTCATCGCCTGTAATAATCTTTTTTGACGAAATAGTCATGTTTTGTTTTCCGGATTTATTGTCATTATAATCATCTTCCAAAGTATAGGGCCCACCTTCAGTAAAGAACCATTCTGCACAGGCATTTTCACCTAAAACATTTGGCCAGGCACCGCAATCTCCCTGATTTGCATATTTTAAGCCAAGGTAATATATATAAGCTTGGGCAACGGTTCTTGAGCCTTCAGTATTTGCTTTATCAAGAGCAGTTTCAAAATTATTTCCGAGTGTCCAGGATTCAGCAAATTTATTAAATTGGTTTGGATAAAAATTTATATATTGTGATCCAACAACTGCTTTAGCACCAACACTTGTCCAATAGGAATTCATTGCTGACTGATAACAGGCAACAGTATAAACCATTCTGATGGGGATTTCATTGCAGCCATAATCGCCCAGTTTTGAAGCAATATCTGTTCCTTTTATGTTGTTATCTGCTGAAACAAAATAGGGCACCCCATTTGATTTAATGTTACCATGAGAGATTATATAAATATCAAGGAAATATCCCTTTTCAACAGTGTCAAGTATGGCGTTAAAAAAATTGTCCTTTGTTGGATGGTAAATTACGTCGGCCTGATTTATGGCGCTTGCGCTGAGAAATTTTGAAGCAACAGTTGAGGCATCATCGTACATCAGAACCTTATGATCATAACCTGTAAATGCGTTTGATAATTTTGTAGTTTCTTGGGCAATTGTGGTTAGAGTATCATCACCCATGTAAAAATAAACTAAGGATGCAGAACCTTTAAAATCGCCTGATGTTTTACTTGAACGAGCAGAACATTTGAATTTGTCCCCTGTAAAAATGAGATCTATTGTTATAATTTGGGAAATATCATTCAGTTTATTTCCAGCGAGAATTCCATTTTCGAAACTACTTTCATTATCATCACTGTCTTTGTTATTGCCTGGCTTGTTACCAATATCCAGGAAGTTGTTTTTTGAAAATTCCAAATTGTCCAGAAAAGACAAACTCGGATTATTTCTTTCATAATCTTTTTCAGACTCGCTTTCAGTCGCCTGAGAGCCAGATTCCTTTGTGCTATCAGCCTCCAAAGCGTAACCTTCTGAGGCTTCACCTGTTTCCATTATGATCCCTTCATCTACTATGCTTTCAATTTCAATGGAATCATCAGCTATCTCAAGATCTGAAGCGTTTGTTGAATCAAAACCACAGCTGGTAATTATAAAAGATGAAAAAATTAAAGTGATGAGCAGCAAGGCAATTTTTTTCCATAAACTCATAGGGCCACCTCCTTGAAATTTAAAAATACAAGTACATATCTTCCTTCAAGGCCCCCTTGTCATCATTTCCCTATACATGACAGGCCCATAGAATATCTTTTGCAAAGAGTGTACCAGGATTAAAAAACATAAAAAGATCTATGATTTTAAATAGAAAGGTTTTGAAAAGTTAATGTTTTATGTTTAAAATGGATAAAATTATGCCTTTTTGTAAAGAATTTATTTTGAATAATATAAAAGGATAGCTTCTAGTAGGGAATCGATATTAAAAATATCAGGCACAATATCCACGATTAAACCTTTTTGCTCAATAGCGTTTTTAGTGACTGCACCGATTGATGCAATTTTAAGCCCTTTTGCTTTTTTTAATAAACATTCAGGAAATATTTTCATGAAATTATTGAAAGTTGATGGAGATGTAAAGGTGACAAGGTTTACCTGATTATTTTTAAGCATGTTTTCGAGCTTTTGTTTAAGAGATTCATCACAGTTAAATATCGTTTTATAGACCACTAGTTCATCAAGAGATAAATATATTTTCGCAAAGCCCTTACAAAGAAGTTCTCTTGTTGTTTTTGGTCGAATGTAAAGTATCTTTTCATTTTTATTAAGGATTAGGGATTTATATAACTCCAGGATGCTTTCAGCACATGCTTCTTTGGGTTTTATAAGAGTTGGATTTTTTATATGTGCTTTTAATGTCTTTTCTGTTGAATCTCCTATCACACAAAATAATTTACTTTGTAAATTGGGATTAAGCTTTTTTTGATTTAATAATTCAAAAAAATATTTCACAGCATTTGCAGATGTAAATATTGTGGAATGATAATCATCAAAGGTTGAAATTGTTTTTATAAACAGATTCTCATCCGCATGAATTTCTGTTTTAATTGTTGGAAAAGCAAATGCTTTTGCTCCCAGCTCTGTAAGTTTTAGAATTAAAGGATCATTGGGACTGTGCTGTCTGGTTGTAACAATAATTTTATTTAATAGTGGTTTTTCTTTTTCTAAAAGCATTTCTCGTTTTCACCTTACAAAGTGGCATCTAAATTGCATGCTGTTAGAATACAGATTCATGTAAAAATAAAAATTTTGCAACATTTTCTTTTTTGTTCATGGGAGTCTATGAAGCAGACCAATTTAATATATCTTGCTTTGTTTATTTATGTGCTTTGTTTGGTTTTTGGTTTTTATTTTCCAGAATTTGGAAAAATTATTAGACTTTCAAAAAGGTTAGCTCTTGACGAAAATTTGTTGAATAAAAAAAATTTAATCAAAGCAAGGGTCCTTAATATAAAAGACTCACGTGATGATCGGTCTTATGGGCTTTTGAAGATATTGCAAATTAATAAGGAAAAAGGAGATTTTGGAAAAATTTTTTTAATCTTAAAAAATATTGAAAAAGATATTATGATTTATGATGAGCTAGAGCTTTTTATTAAACTATTTCCTAATAAATACAAAGGAAGGTTTAAAGCAGAATATGTTGCCTTTTTATATTACGATGGATTAATAACAAATATTAATCAGGGTCCGTTTCCAATGGCTTTATCTAGTAAAAGTCTTTCAAAGACAGCATTAAAGCTTGATGACTCAGGTGTTACAAGTGCCTTTTTATCTGGAAATTCACGATTTATCAAGGATAAGGTTTTTGATATTCTAAAAAGAGCTGGAATCTATCACCTTTTTGTTATTTCTGGGTTTCACATCGGAATTCTAGCCTTTATTTTATTAAGAATTTTTAAGCTGCCATTACTTATTTTACACAGAAATAAAAAAATATTTAATTCGTATCTGTTTTTCTATCCTTATTTAATAAGCTTAATCCTAATCTTCTATCTGGCTACAATTAGTTTTGCTCAAGCCGCATCCAGAGCTGTAATATTTTCATTGTTTTATTTTGTTTCCTTATCTTTTAAAAGAAAGACTAATATCAAACTTGTCTTAGCTCAATCGGCACTTGTTATTCTGTTTGTTAACCCTGAATCGCTATTTAGTGTTTCTTTTCAGCTTACATTTGCAGCAGTCATTTCTATTATCTATTTGGGAATACCACTGATTAAAAAATTGGCAAAAAAACAAAAATATTTTATTAAAAAGATTTTTGAAATAATCCTAGTTTCCTTAGCAGCATGGTTGGGAATAATGCCTTTTGTTTTATTTTATTTCAAATCAGTTTCTCTTATCTTTCTTCTATCAAACTTATTTATCGGACCTATTATTTCTTTTATTGTAGTTCCCCTGAATTTCTTTGCCCAACTTGTTTATTATTTTTCCGAAGATATTTCATTTGAGCTTATAAAATTAAATGTTTTTTTTATAAGGCTTTCTATTTATTTTGCAGAAATGCTAATAAGGCTTCCGTTTTCTTATGTGCAGTTATAAATAGTTTAAAAAAAAGCTCTCTTTTCATAAAGTAAATGTAAATTTAGCTTGAAAGCTATGAGTTTAGAATGTATAGATCGTTTTTTCTTTATTATAAATGAGGTTTGAATTTATGAGTGAAAATAATAAACATACTCCTTTGGTTGTGGTAGCTTTGGGCGGCCATGCCTTTATGGGAAAAGGTGAAAAAGCAACATGTGAAGTATATGAAAAAAACGCTGATCTTATTTGCAAACAGCTGATGGTTCTGATTGAGAGAGGGTACAATATTGTTATTACTCATGGAAATGGTCCACAAGTTGGAAACCTTTTATTGAAAAATGAAATTTCAAGGGATCAGGTAGAACCTATGCCCCTTGATGTTTTAGTTGCAGATACAGAAGGAAGCCTTGGGTATACTTTACAGCAAGCAATGTTAAATAATCTTATTGAAAGAAAACTAAAAAGATATGTTGTTACTTTTATTACACAAGTGCTTGTTAATAAAGACGATCCATCCTTTCAAAATCCAACAAAACCAGTAGGTCCATTTATTACTAAAGAAGATGCTGAGAAAAGAAAAGCTGAACTTGGTTGGGATGTTGCAGAAGATGCTGGAAAAAGAGGTTGGAGAAGAGTTGTTGCTTCACCAAAACCAATAAAAGTTATTCAGCATAAATCAATTAAAGAATCAGCTATGGAAGGCCATGTTGTTATAGCAGGTGGCGGTGGCGGAATTCCTATTATTAAAAATCAGGAAGGAAAATTTGCAGGTGTTGAAGCTGTGGTAGATAAAGATTCAACCTCCAGCATTATTGCTCAGAAGGTTAAAGCTGATCTTTTGATAATTCTAACCGAAGTACCAAATGTTTACTTAAACTTTAAAAAAGAAAATGAAACTGCTTTAAGTGCAATTACTTTAGAAGAAACCAGAAGGCTTATTGAGGCAGGTCATTTTCCAGCTGGCAGCATGGGACCCAAGGTTGAGGCAATCTATGAATTTTTATTAGCTGGAGGAAAAAGGGGGCTTATTACTGCCCCTGAATGTCTTGGTGAAGCCCTTGATGGAAAAACCGGGACTCATTTTATTGGCAAAATATAATCAAAAAACTAACCATTGACAGTTTGCGTCAAATCGCGTATGTGTATTTTATTTAACTAGCTATAATTATTATAAATGAATTTTTTAAAGAAAATAGTTCTTTTATCACTTTTTTGTCTTTGTATATTTGCAATTTTAGCATGCAAAAAGGTTCCAAAAGAAAAGCAAAATGAAAATAAAGTTGTGATTATGGCTGATTATAGTTTCTCTGGTCTTAATAATACTCAGGATATTGATAAAAATCTTTTTTTTGTTTTTTTCCCTGCAGAGCAAATAAACAAGAATTTTTCCGAGGTTTTAGAAGAAAATTTTACAATTGAAAAAGTTGAGCCTCTTAAAGATACAGTTTTGGGGTGTGACTATTCCATGGGGTTTTTAAATGAGCTAACTATTTCGAGTAATTTTTCAAATATAGACCTTTTTAAACAAGAAGCACAGGCTGACACAAAACTTGCCTGGCAATTTGAAGAGACAATCGAAGATATAGAAATTTCTGGTAATCTTTTTATTTCTGGAGATGGTTTATTATGTGTTAATTTTCCTAATATTAAGTTTAAAGCAAGTATCAATAAATTAGACCTTGAAGCAGTCAGCTATGTAGACGAAAATAATTTATTACAAATGGGGGATGTTACAGTTTCAGTTAATAAAACTAACATTGATTTCCTTGAGGGACTTCCTGGGCCACTTGAGTCTGAAATAGAAGGTTTAATTAGCCAGTTTATAGAAGATGAATTTGCAAACTATGTAAAAAGCAATGCATCTACTAAGCTTTTTCCTTTGTTTGAAAAAATCATAATTAATAAAGTTATTTATTTAGATAAAGATTATTTAAACAAGTTTGAAAGGCTTACTTTTAAATCTTATGAAAAAAGTGAAGGTGAAAATAGTTTTGGTATTATAGTATATTTTTCTAAACCTGATAAAGTTAAAAGCATGGTCCAAAAAGAGAGTCGAATTATTACTGATGATGAATTTGTTAAAGAGTTTTATGCTGCTCTTTCAGGAGGTAAAAATGTTGTAATGAATATTCCATGCGAAGTTCCCAATGCTCTGGTTTCAACAGTTTTTGAAAAAAAGCAAGAAGGCTTAGTTTTGGAAATTTCTGACGATATTAGTATTAACCTTCCTCAAAGCCCTACCTTTTTTACAATTACTGATGATTCTCTTTATTTTAGTCAGGACAGTATTGAGGTAATAAAAAATGACCAGGGTAATAAGATTGTTTTGGGTAATTTTAGCGTTGAAGCAGCAATTGATTTGATTTGGGACAATGATGAAAGAGCATTGATAGCGAAATCAAAAAAAGATAAAATAAAAATTAAAAAAATAGATATTTCGAATTCTTTTTCCGAAACATTGGGAATATCTATGGATAAAAGTGATGATATGGACTATTCAAGTCTTATAAGTTCAGACTTAATGGCATTTTACCTGAACCAAGTCCTTGAAAGCCTGAAATTTAAACCTTTCCCTGAATCCTTTAATTTGAACATAAAGGATAAGGAGCCTTTCTTTACTGAAAAATCATATTTAGCGATTTTTGAATTTGAAAAGGACAAATAGTCTTTAAAATTTAAAAAAAATGTTTTACAAATTACAATAATCTAGTAATATAAATGAACTAATAAAAATAAAATGAAAGGCAGAATAATGTTTGAGCAAAATGGCCAAAAATTTTGGGAGTTACCCAACATTATTTCAGTAACCAGGATAGCTTCTATTCCTTTAATAATGGTATTTCTTCTTTGGGACTGCCGGTGGACGCGTTTGATAGCTGCCATTATTTTTACTATCTCTTCTTTGTCTGATCTTTTAGATGGTTACTTAGCCAGGAAACTTGAAAAAACCTCTAAGGCTGGTAAACTTCTAGATCCTTTAGCTGATAAACTTTTGATGCTAGCTGGTTTAGTTATGCTTATTCCTTTAAAAATGATTCCTGCCTGGATTGTTGTTATAATTATTGGAAGGGAAATAGCGATAACAGGTCTTCGGGGTATTGCTTCTTCTGAGGGCATAATAATTTCCGCCTCAAATTGGGGTAAGAAAAAGACCTTAGTTTTAAGTATAGCTGCAGTAATGTTGATTATGGGGCCTCAAAATAATTTTTTTGGTGTTACGTGGAATGAAGTTGGCTTTATTTTATTGTTAGTTGGAATGGGACTTTCGTTGTATTCAGGATGGGATTATTTTGATAAACTAAAAAGGGATTGGTCAGGCAATGAAAAAGTAAAGGAAGAAAAATAAAATGAGTAATGATGTACTTGGTGAATCCACCAAAGCCTATTTAGGTCCAATAAATATGTATCTTGATGATGATGATGTTTCAGAAGTTATGGTTAATGGCCCTGATAGAATATATTTTGAAAAAGGCGGTAAACTACATAAAGCAGAAACTACTTTTCCAAGTGAAGAAGCCTTGATGGCAGCAGTTAGAAACATTGCTCAATATATGGGTCGAGTTATTAGTGAAGACAGGCCAACATTGGATGCAAGGCTACCAGATGGTTCTAGAATTCATATTGTAGTTCCTCCATGTGCTCGCTTTGGTGCTTATATTGCTATTCGAAAGTTTTTCAAGGAAAGCCTGACAATAAAACAACTTGTTGGTTTTGGTTCAATGAATGTTGATTGCGCCAAATTTTTAAACCTCTGTATTCAACTTAAAAAAAATATTGTTGTATCAGGTGGAACTTCTTCTGGTAAGACGACTTTGCTGAATGTCGTATCTTCCTTAATTCCTAATAATGAAAGAATTATAATTATTGAAGATTCATCAGAACTTCAATTACAGCAGGATCATATTGTTCCCATGGAGACAAAGGCCCCTGATAAAAATGGCGAAGGCGCGGTTCCAATTAGAGAGCTTGTTAAATCTTCACTAAGAATGCGTCCTGATAGGGTTATAATCGGTGAAATTAGGGGTGGAGAAGCACTTGATCTCTTGCAAGCCATGAATACTGGTCACTCTGGCTCAATGACCACTGTTCATGCTAATGATCCAAGGCAGACTATGAGCAGGCTTGAAACCCTTGCTTTAATGGCAGGAGTTGACTTGCCTCACCTGGCCATCAAAAATCAAATAGCCTCTGCTATTGATCTTGTTGTTCAGGCGTCCAGACTTAGAGATGGTTCAAGGAAGGTAACACACATTTCTGAAATAGTAGAATTAGATCTTAATGGGCATTATGTTATTAATGATATTTTTCTAAATAAAATTATTTCTGCAAATGAAGATGGAAAACTAAATTGCAAGCACATTGCAACAGGCAAAATGCCATCTTTTTATGAAGAAGCAAAAGCTCAAGGGTTTAAAATTTCTAAGGATTGGTTTAAGGCAGAGGAATAAAATGGTATTCGGTATTCAGTATTCGGTATTCAGTATTCAGTATTCGGTATTCGGTATTCAGTAATTAGTTTTTCTTCTTATCTGAATACTAAATACTAAATACTGCTTTAAATATAAAGTAACTAATGAAAATAACTATTTATGGGTTTGGTCGTTTTGGTCAAATTCTAGCACAAATATTAAAAACTCAATTCAAGGTTGAGGTTTTTGATTCTAAAAAAAATCTGAGTAAAATCGCGAAAAAACTTAAAGTAGATTTTGTTTCTAAAAAGCAGGCATGTCAAAATGAAGTTATTTTTATTTGTGTTCCAATTAATCAGTTTTCAAGAACTATTTCGAGTATAATGAAAATCGCTCAAGATGGAGCTACTATAGTTGAAACATGTTCTGTTAACTTGCATCCTGCTCAAGAAATGAAAAAATATGATTCTAGTAAATATACTTTTATTTCTTCTCATCCTCTTTTTGGACCTGATAGCTTTAATCCCTTAACTAAAAAGCATTTAAAACCAAATTGGATTATTTATCCAGTGGGAAAGAAATCAAAAGATTATCATTTGTGGAAGAGGAATTTGAAACAAATAGGTTTTAATGTTGTTGAAATGTCACCTGATGAACATGATAGAATAGCTGCGAATTCACAAGCTCTTACTCATTACATTGGAAGAATATTAAAAGAACTGAATATACAAGACTCGCATCTCAGCACCTTGGGGTTTAATAGGCTCATGCAACTAATGCAACAAACCTGCAATGATTCAAAACAGCTTTTTAGTGACATGATGAACTACAATCCATATGCAATATCCATGAAAAACAAGTTTCTAACTTCAATTACAAAAGTTAATAAATCGTTAATTGATGACTACTTGAAAAAGTATAATTAAAAAATCCTGGTGCCTTGCGCCCTTGTTCCCCTGCGCTCTTGTTCCCTATTTAAACGCCGATCCACCAATAAACTCACGTAAAATAGAAGTTGATGGAATGTCTGCTTCATTATCAATGCTTTTTATTAGTTTTAAAAAGTTTAATAAATTTGAAGCTTGTAAATGACAGGGGTCATCTTTGGGTATTTCTTCAAGAAGTGGGATGATATGTGGTTTTAATACAGAAAGTTCATAAAATAATGCTGAGTTGAAAATTATATCTGCTTTTTCCTGAAATGGGAAAATCCACTTTTCTTCTCCTGCTGTAACAGAAGGCCAAATTTTTAAGGTATTTAATGCGCTGTATCCTCTAAAAGTATTATCTCTAACCATTCTTCTGATTAGTCGATTTTTTCTTGTTGAAATTCTATTATGATCATCTATTGAAATTTGTGTGAGAGCACTGATGTAAATTTTAAATATATTTCTTTTAGGAACTGAAAAAGTTAGGGCTTCATTAAGACCATGAATACCCTCAATAATCAGTATTTGATCTTCAAACATTTCGATTTTTCTAGCATCTTTTATTCTCATGCCTTGTGCAAAATCAAATTTCGGCAAGCAAACTTTCTCACCTTTTAATAAATCAAATAGTATTTTATTAAAAAGTTTTATGTCTATTGCCTTAATGTGCTCAAAGTCAAAAGTGCCGTCTTTTTTCTTGGGAGTGCATTCCCTGTCCAAATAAAAATCATCCAGCGAAATAACATGGGGTTCTATTCCATTTACAAGTAAATGTGTTCGAAGTCTTTTTGAAAAAGTAGTTTTTCCAGAGGAAGAAGGGCCAGCAATAAATACGATTTTAAGTTCTGAGGAATTTTGTTTGATTTGGTCAGCGATTTGGGCAATTTTTTTTTCATGAAAAGCTTCTGCTATTCTTATTAGCTCAGGGCCTCTATCTCTGCTTATGTATTCATTTAGTCTGCCAATGTTGTTGATTCTTAAGATTCTTCCCCACTCTTTAGCTTCCTGGTGAATTTTGAAAAGTTTTGGTTGATATGGGATGTGTGACATCTTATTGCTGCTTTTAGGGTTGGGAAAGACTAATAAAAATCCGGATTCATAAGGCCTTAGTTCAAATGCCGCGAGATGGGCAGCTGATGGAACACACGGAAGATGGTTGTAGTCATAAACCTTGCCTGTTTTATAAATTTCAATATTTTCGTGGTCAACATGCTTTAATAGTCTTACTTTATCAGCATATGCTCTTTCTTCGAAAAATTCCCTTGCTCGTTCTCTTGGTAAAATTTCAGAAGTGATTTCTTCATTGTTTTTTACATACTCTTGCATTTTTTCTTCAATTTTTGAGAGAAAGCCTTCTGTTACGGGTGTGTCTGAATAGAAATCATAATACCATGAATTTCCGACAGACCGTGATAAAACAAGTCTTGTATTTCTTTGTGTTTCAAAAATTGCTCTGAAAAGCAGAAAGGATAGACTTCTTCTGTATATTTCTCTTCCAATAGATGAACTATAAGTTATGAATTCAACATTGTCATTATCATTTAGGCAAGTTCTTAGGTTATTGACTGTATGGTTAATATTTCCAGCAAGCACCTTGAATTGAATATCAGTATAGTGTTCTTGTATGAGTTCAAGCAAAGTTGTGTCTTTATCTATAGTAAAGTCTTTGCCTTCTACAATAATATTAATTTTATTTGACATGAAAAAAACACCTTTGTTTTATTAAAATTATTTTTTTTAAGATAAAATTAAATTTTACTTTAAACGAGCATTATCTCTTATTAGCAACAAAGTGTCCACTTTTTATTTCATCTGGTATTTCAGAGCTGGCTTTTTTAAAGCTTGGTTTGAATTCACCGTCACCATCATAATCTACAAATATAGGATTTGTAATGGCTCGAGCTTTTGGTGCTTCTTGTGTAGGTTCGCCATTAAAAAGATCTGTGATTTGAGTGTCTTCAACTGTTCCTTTATGATATGGAATATAAGGAAACAAGGAACCACCCTGGACCAAGATTATAAAATATGAATCTTTATTTACATCAACTGTAATTTTATCATTAAAGGTATATTTCTTAAAGCCTCCTGAGCTTGAAACTTCTGCAAGTTCTACAGTATGGTCATTGTCATATTTCGTGCCTTTAGAATCTTTGGCGTATTCTCCGCTATCAATGATTGAAAGTTTGACCTCTTTATAAGCAAAGATTGTTTCAATTGTAATATCAAGTTCAACTTGCCCTGAATTTAAAGTGATTAATTCTCCTTCACAAACATCATTGCTAATATTACCATTTTCTCCAAGTCTGAGTTTCGTAAAAATACCACCACTTATTGAAACATTTCCTTTGTTAATTCTCCTGGCAACGTCTTCTGGGCTAATGTCGCTTATATTATCTGTTCCAAAATAAATATAATTTCTTGGAAAACCTACTATTTCAGCATATTTGCTTTTATGAGAATCTGATCCGCCAAGCATTGTGTGTATTTTACCATGATTAAAGAAGTTTAGAGAATCTTTAAAAACAAGATCAAACCACGAATAAACTTCAGAAGCTGTGAAATGAGTAAATATTTTTCTTGGGGCGTTTTCAGGTAATCTCATGGCATCATTTGACCACGCTTTTTCACCAACTGTTGGTTTGCTATCCTGAAAGTCAAGGTCCATTACTGAGAAGTATTCATTCCAGATCGCTTTTTCCCTGGAATTGCCCCTTGGGTGATTAAGTTGTATTACTCTTTCATTTTCAGCTGGATAGTTTTCAAATACTTCATCGTAAGTTTTACTTACTCTACCTGGTCCTGACCAGTCAACAGCACCATTATTTGTTTTTTCTTCAGCTGTTTTTAAGTAAGGGTAAATATTCATATGACCCCTGTTGGATGTTGTCATTTCTTCTCCAATCAAGGGTTTGAAATATTCAGAGTAACCAAGATTTGTAATTTCTTGCTCAATGTTATTTAAATAATCATGATCAGTAATTGCTGCTATTTCTAAACCTTCTGCTGAAATTGCAATTGCTTTATTTTCAATGCTAATTTTTCCATCAGATGAAATTCCTGTATGAATGTGAAAGTCGCCTGAAATATAGCCTTCTGTATCTATTACTTTTTCAATTACAGCTGAAAAAGTACTTGTTTCTGAAGCTTTTACTTCAATTTCCTTTGAATATGGAGCATATTCAAGACCTCTATATGCAAATAGTTTATACTTTCCAGGTTCAAGGTTAAATTCTTTTTTGCCGTTTCCAGTAAATTCAACTGTTGAAATTCCATAGGGAACAGGTTCAAAGTCTATGTTTTCAATAGTCTGAGTAGGCAATGATGGGTCATTACCAACGACCACAACTTTGCCAGGTAAAAAATTTCCATCAGATGATTGTATTGAAAATACTACTTTTCCTGTTTCACCTAATTGCAGAGCCAGGTCAGCTGGATTATTATCTGTGACTTCTACTGCATGATAATCAGGTTCATTGTTTGTTGTTATGTAAGGATAACCTTTTTTATATGCATAAACCCTGTAATTGCCTGTTGGTAAGGAAAAGTGAAAAGATTCATTATTTGAAGTTGTATTTGAATAAGGTAAATATTTATTGTTTTTTTCGCTTAGCTTGTCTACTGCTATTATTGCATTTGAAATGGGCTGAGTGCTTTCTTTTAAAGTAATCTTGCCATTTAATGAGAATGTTTTTTCTTCTGATAGGGCAAGGGATTTTTCAAGCACAGATGAAACATCTCCTGTTCCAAGAATGAAATCCGAAGTCATGGTTAGGGTATCTTTGGGCGCAATCTTTAGTGGTGGATTCGTTTTAAAGGAAAGTAAGGAAATTGGATTTTCAAGCTTGTAGATTGAAAAAAGAACTGAAGCTGCGTTAATTAAAAAATTATCTTTACTTCCATGATACCTTACACCATAAGATACAGGCTCTTTACCCGCAAAAATTAGAGTATCATTCATTGCTGAAAAAGGCATATTATTGGCGCCATTGGCAAACCCGCATCCCATAGGTGCAAAAGAATAAATATCTCTTCCTACATCAAAAACATGTCCAAGCAATAAAGGGATTTCTGTGTCAGCATTATTAGTAAGCCTTGTTTCAATTTCAACGTGCTTCCATTCAGGTTTAAGTACATAATCAATTTCTACGCTAAGATTAGGAATGTTTTTATCATCAAGTTCAATTGGAACATTCATGTTTGATTGAGATATTTTTAAAACCATTCCAACATCAATATAATCAAAGCTAGTTACTTCACCATTGAACCTAATCCTTGCTTCTTTGCCATCTGAACCATCAGTGATTACTTTTGCCTCCTTAGGCTCAAATGTAAATGCACCATTAATTAAAAGACCCATTTCATTAAAATAATCATTTTCACCAATAAATGAAGCATCTATAATATTGCCACCATAGGGATTTAAGGCAATATCTCTTCCAAGGCCTTGAACAACAACCCAAATTTTATCATTTTTTAAAAAATAATCATTTGGTTTTGCCATTAAGTTTGCAGCCCTTGGAAGACCATCAAGATGGCTTAGTTTCTTAGCTATGAGCAGACTATCTGTTTGTCTATTAATTTGATTTGATTGCGTGTTCTGGGTGCTGATATCTATTTTTTGGTTTTTGGAAAAAGGAGGTAAAACTGTAGAGCTTGCTCCATCTTTTGAATATCCTTCAAAAGCTACTGGGCTTTTAACATCTTTTCTACATCCCCCAATAGCTATTATTAAAAAAATTAATAATACTATTGAATATTGTTTAAATAATTTTATTATCATAAGTAAATTTCTGCCCCTCCAGATTTATCTATTTAATGCAGCTAGTCTAAGTTCTGTTTCGAAATTCTATAAAATTAACACGTGTTTATAATAATTTATTCTCAATAAATCAACAAAACTTTTATTTTTTTCAGGAACGTCCAAATAAAACCCTATAAAGAAATAAGCAATTTCCGATTAAATAGCGTTTCCATAATCTCAGAGGATCTGATAGAAATCTTCCAAGCCATTCAAGGTGTAAATCTCTCATTAGCTTTGAACCTCTTTTCTGTTTTCCCGTTAAATAATCAAGTGTTCCACCTATTGCCCATATGGTCTTTGCATTAAGCATGCCTTTATTTTCCCTGATCCATAATTCTTGAGCTGGAGTTCCCATGCCAACTATCAATAAATCAGGGCTTGCTTCATTGATTTCTTCAACTACACTTTTATCATTAAAATCAAAATATCCATCTTTAAACCCTTTAATTGATAAAAAAGGATACTTATTTCTAAATAGAGCTTCAGCTTTTTCTGAAACTTCCTTTGTACCTCCCAAATAGAAAATTGAGATATTATTTTTTTCACAGAAAGCAGTAAGTTCATCAATAAAATCAGCGCCTGTATTTTTGGGAGGAACTATTTGTTTTGTCAGGTATGATCCAAGACGAATTCCATCGCCATCGCAATAAACTATATCAGAATCATTTAAAGCTTCAAGTAATTTTTTATTTTTATATGCTTCATTTGCAACATGGATGTTTAAATAATTAATTGTTATTTTCTGGTTTGTTTTTTTTGCTATAAGAAGTTTTTCAAACAAGTTATCAAGGTCAATTACATCTACATTTATATTAAGGATTTTAATTTTCATTACTAACAACTAAATTCGAAATAATTTATTTTATCGCTGTACGCTGTAAGGCGTACGCACAAAAATGTCAAATGTGAAGTGCTTCTAATTAACTATCTAAGCCATGATCATAAAAAGCGGCTCTAATTAGGCCTTCATTGGGTGTTCCATTTGCCAGATTTCCATCATCATCATCAGCTACTAAGACAGCAGATAGAGAATTGGTATATTTGGTTGAATATGGAACATGTTGAAATAAAAGTTTAGCTGAATGGAAGTTTCCATCTTTATAACCATATTTGTTTATTAAGCTTTGTCTTAGGTCCCACCACATTGAGCTGAAAATCAAGCTGTCATAGTGTGGTTCTTGCTGCAAGTCTTCTGGATAATGTCTGTTTGTTTCTACTTCTCTAATATAGTCAAGACCTGTTGGAGAGCCCTCTAAAAAGAAACCTGGGGCCATCTCAAAATCATCTGTAATATGAAAGGCAATTATGTCAGCAATGGCTTCACTTTTTATTGGATCATGGATTTTACCTCCATGTGAATTTTGATCAAAGCCATGTCCCCATTCATGATAAATAATATCAGCAATTGTGCCTGTATTTGCGCATTTTACTTTTAAATCTTCTTTTTCTAAAATGCCTTCTTCGAAAAAGCTTAAACTTGAGCCATCCCAAAAAGCATTGCAAGCTGCTTTTTGTTTTACCAGAGGTAAAAAAGCAAATTTTATTTGCAGTTCTTCAATGTTTACTTTTACTGGCAAAGATCTATTAAACCAATCAAGATCTATGAACTGTGACGCGAAGTCTATTACTTCATTTACATGAAAGTATGCATCAAGTTCAGAGTCATTTAAGGTACGCTCGTCAAGATATATTGAAATATCTTCATTTGGGTTTGTAATATCTTTATAAAAGCTTTTTTGCTCGGTTTTACATCTTGATTGATCAACAACATCTGTTAAAGCTCCAAGGATATCAAGAATAGCTGTTTTACACAATTTAACATCTGCGCCTTCACCCTTTAATGCAAAGGTCATTTTCCCGGTTTTTTGTGGAAGTTCAAAATAGCCATCTTCATCAACGATACTTGTTTTTCCTGCAAAGTTAATATGCAGACCTTTCATTGGAATTTCAATTTTATCTTCTGAGTATTTTCTGGGGTGAGCTGTGCCCATTATGCTTCCTGTGACATAAAAAACAGTATTATAGTTTTCAATAACATCTCCAGTATGAGCATCTACGTATGAAGTCCAAAGACTATAAGGATTTGCCTTTCCTATTTTATTTTCCCATACCAATTTATACTCATAAGCTTGGCCAGTTTTTATTGGGTAAATAAAAAGCTTGTTTGAGGAACTTACTTCACAGACTTCTTTTTCGCAATTCATTGAAGCACTAGAAATTCTAAGGGCCGCTTCTTTAGAAATTTTTGTTTTAGTATCAAGGTTAATGTTTTTAAAAACAAGAGTGTCAAAATCAACAAGGTTTGAAAATTTAAATCTAAAGTTAGCTTCTGATTCAAGGACCTCAATACCTTTATATATTTGTGTGTATCTTAAAAAACTAAGCCCAGTTTTAGGATCTTTTATAATGGAGCTTTTTTTATCAAGTTGTAGTTCAATGTTAAAAAGTTCTAAAAAATCAAATTTATCATAAACCAGATCCGATATTTTTAAATCAAGACTTTCTAAGGTATCATCACTGCTAATGATATTTTCAAGCACACCACTTCCTGCAAAAATTTCTTCTGCCTCCAGATCAACTTTAAAATCCCAATTTGTCGGAAAACCCGTAAAATATCTATCATTAGGTCCTCCATCAAATGGCATTATCTCTGACAATGATTTAACACTGTCTAGGTTTCTTGTAATGACCTGTTTGTAATTCAATTTATCACTTGATGTGTCTGTGATAGCATACAGATTAACAAGGACAGTTAAGTTGAGAATTAAAATTGCCAGTAACTTTTTCATTTTTCCCTCCATTTAGATAAGTGGTAAGTGGTAAGTGATAAGTGGTAAGTGGTAAGAAGATAAAACTACTTACTACTTTCTACTTACAAATTTCTGTTTTGAGGGGGATTTCTTTTAAAAGACAGAGGAATTCTATTTAATGGATTTGAGAATAGCAAGGATTTTTTTAATTAGTAAATAGATATAGAGTTTAGAATGCAATTAAAGATAGGCTTGAAACTTCTGTGATGTCTGCTAAGTCAAATTCTAGAGTGCTACCTGAACCTGCTTCTCCAACTAAAAGTTCGTCGCTTGTTTCATTTTGAGTTTCATCTAAATCTCTATCATACCAAAAAGTATCATCATCATTTAAACAATTGTTTGTTGGTGCATATGTAATATAAGACTCCGTTGGCAAGAAAAGTTCTTCAACTGCATCATACTCAAATGATTGTTTTTGAACATATTCAAGCAATTCTCCATCAGCGCTAGGTCCAGTGTAATTACATTTAAAACCACTTATCGATCCATCAGAGCTTGTTACATTATCGCCAAATCCATAGTAGGCTAACCCTGCTGTTGTTGCTGCATATTCTATAACATTTGAAATCAGTATTCTTGAATTAAAATCATGAAACCCTGCTTGCCATGCATAGATATATTGTCCTTCAGTGCTATCTGGATCATAAGAAGCTGCAAAAATTCTGAAATTGTTTCCCCAACCATCAGGGTTTGATGATGCATCATAACCATCATTTGGATCAAGCATTGTGATTGTAGGGTGAACATCAGTATCTATTGCTACAGCAGGAACAGCATCATGACCGCAATAAGTTCCTTCTCTTGCATTTACATAAAGTTCACTGGCTGAAGATTTTTTATAATACATTGATCCAGCCATAACAACATCTGAGCTTGGGCAATGGCCGCCTGCAAAGTATGCTTGATTGTAATAGTAAAGAATGCCTTCATATTCATTAGATGAAGCTCCAGGTGTAAAATAATTAATGATATTTGTTGAATACTCCAGACCATCAGCATCTTCAAAAGTAAGAGTCATATCATAAACAAATTCTGTGCCATCATAGCTTACTAAAGCT
The DNA here is from genome assembly GCA_043820105.1 of Pseudomonadota bacterium. Classification (GTDB taxonomy): domain Bacteria; phylum Bdellovibrionota_F; class JAHFAK01; order JAHFAK01; family JBDREC01; genus JBDREC01. Next base: position 71,540 of record JBDREC010000010.1, on the reverse strand, counting down.
TCTTCAACTGCAAAAAGTTCAGATTCAGGAATATATTCTTTTACATCTGTTTCTTCAAAACTTTCTAAAGCATCTGTGATTAGTTCAGCTTGAACAGCAGCATAAGCTGTCATTAATATTCCATAAAGAGCTTCCTGGAAATGTTGACCAACAATATCAACTTGTGAGTTAATTTCAGCAGCTGCACAAGCATGGCCGCTTGTTTCATCAATTTCTAGCCACAAGCCTAAGTCTCCTGTTGGTAGTGATGGATAGTCATCTATAGCTCCTGTGGCAAAGTTTGCTTCTGGACTGCCATCTGCTCCATCTGGGTGACCTTCATAATACAGTTTTGGGCCAAAACAAGTGGCGTCAGCAGGACCGTGAAGAAAATTAAGCGGTGTTATCAATAATGCAGGCTCTGCATCACTTCCATCAAATACGCTTTCAATATTTTCATTAAAAGTATCATATTGCCGAGCGATTTCATATTCTGCTTCTACTGCATATTTAAAGCTTGGAATTGCGTTGTTAACATTTGCCAATTGAAAAGGACTAAAAACAGCAGCTCCGGTTGGAAAGAATTTTTCAAGATCAAGGTTAGTGGTTTGAGTTTGTTTTTCAGACAAATCAAGGCAGCTTGAAGCGAAAATAAGAACCATTAATAAAGGAATGATAAATATTGTTTTTTTATTAATTATTGCATCCATGGTACCCCTCCTTAAGCTTTATTATTATCGAAAAATAATAAATCAAAAAATAATACTCTTAAATATAATTTAGCAAAAATTTAGTGATTAGTCTGTAATATAGGTCACACAGCTCAATAAAAAATTGCTTAGTTATTATATTTTACTACATTTATGCAAAATATACAAATTTAGCATTAAAGTGTTGAGCTTTTTTGGTTTCAATGGTAGGTGACTTTTATCCATTTATGTTTATTGTTTGTAAAGGATGAAAAATGCATGTTGTTATTATGGGCCTTGGAATTGCTGGTTTCTCTGCATGTCAGGCAATAAGAAAGAATGATCCTGATATTGCAATAAGTGTTATTAGTGATGAATCCATTTTGTATTATTATCGTCCAAGGTTAATTGATTTTTTAGCTTCAAAAGCAAAAATTGAGTCTTTGATTACCAAAAAAATAAAATGGTATGAAGAAAATAGAATTGCTCTTTTTTTAAATAAAAAGGTTAATTCAATTATAGCATCAAAAAGACAAATAAGCTTAAGTGATGGAAATGTTTTAGAATATGATAAGTTATTGATTGCAACAGGTGCAAATTCATTTATTCCTCCTGTTTGTGGAATTAATAATGCCAATATTTTTACATGGAGAGATTATAGCGATTCTGTTCAGATTAAAGAAATTGCCAAAAAATCAAGAGCTTGCCTTGTGTTGGGAGGTGGCTTGTTAGGTTTAGAGGCAGCAAATAGTCTTTCAGCACTTGGTTTAAAGGTTTTTGTTGTAGAAATAATGAATCGTTTGATGCCAAAACAGTTAGACGAATACGGGGCTCAAGTTCTTGAAAACCTGCTTGAAAAAAGAAATATTGAATTTATCTTGGGCAAAAGTGCTAAAAATATTGAGGCGTTATCTGGCAATAGGCTTGCTTGTGAATTGTCAGATGGCAATTGTCTTGATGTAGATTTTATTCTAGTTTCAGCAGGGGTTCGCGCAAGAGTCGATTTAGCTAATAATTGTGGAATTAATACAGATAAAGCAATCATTGTTAATGAAAAAATGGAAACTTCCATAAAAGATATATATGCAGCCGGAGATTGTACAGAGTTTAATGGTAAGCCATGTGGGATTTTTCCAATTGCCAAAGCTCAAGGAGAAATAGCAGGCTTACAAATGTCTTCTGAAAATGTTATTTATGAAGAAGTTATTCCTTCAACAAAGCTTAAGGTTGCTGGAATTGATCTTGTGTCTTTTGGAAATATTGATGCAGATGAAAAATATGAATCTATTTGTGTGAAAAAAGAAGGTTTATATAAAAAGCTTGTACTTGAAAATTCAATTCCCATTGGAGCCATTATGCTTGGGGATTTAGGTGGAAATAGTGAAATTAGCGAAGCAATTAATAAAAAAGAAAGAAATGACAGTATTATTAACAAATATTTTAGGTAAATGATGGATAAAAATGATTTTGAAATATTAGCAGTTTACAGTACTCTTAATCAGGCAGAGTTTGCTAAGTCCTATTTAGCATCTTTTGGAATTCAGACTACAATCTTAGAAGAAAATACAGCCAGAAATTTATCATTTATGATGCCTGGTTTAAATGGTGTTCATGTTTTGGTTTCTTCAAAAGATTTTGAACAGGCCAATGAGCTTTTACAAGATATCGAAAATATAGAAGAAAGTAAGAGCTCCTTAGAATCGAAGGAAGACAAAAGTCAGATAGAGAATTCAAAATCCAGTCTTAAAAGAGCATATATTCTTTCATTTTTTTCCTTATTAATTCCAATAATTTTTAATATTATCTCTTTTTATTATCTTGCCCTTTTTATAATTGAAAAAAGGGGAAACTTAAAAGGGGAATTTTATTATCTGCTTCCTACCCTAATAATTAACGGCCTTTCTTTGCTTGTCTTTTTTGTTGCTCTTTCACATATTTAGTTGACTTGTTTGCTGTTAACGTATAGTGTCAAGTTCTGCTTAAAGCCACGCCAAATGCATTAGTGAAACAATTTATATAAAAATTATGACATTTTATTTATTTTGTTTTTAAGGATTCGTCTATGAATATACTTAAGTTAAAAACTGAGGGTTTAATTGTTTTTGTTACTTTGGTTATATTTTTTATACGATTCTCTAAATTTGCTATCTCGTTTTCCATCGCTGCAGGCAATTGATTTTTTAATTGCTGAAATATCATTTTTAACTCCAGTGGATAATAGATTAAAATCAGCTGAAAATATCTATTATTTAAGATATTTATGTCTGCACATTTTATATAACATCTTCTACAAATTAGAAAAGGAATCAGAGCAATTCAAGCATTTTAGCCAAAAACTGCAAGAGTTTAAGAAACTTAGAAAATCTTTTTTAACTGAAAGTAAAGAGCTTGAAAATGCAAAGCAAAATGGGCTGGACGGTTTTTCAATTAGCGCTGAAATTGCTTATCTGGATTATATCATTGCTTCTATTAAAAGATATTAAGGACAAGATTTTTGGGAAGATTATAATTTTTTCAATGTTATTTGCATCAATTTATATTTTGACTCATGCTTAATAATATGTTGAATAATTTTTATTATTTTAACACTTTTTAACCTAAGCAAGCTGGGTTTAATATGTATGTATTTAAAAAAATATTTTCAAAGCTTTTTTTCCCTATGCCCTTTCTTTCTATGCTTCTAATTATATCGCTTTTTTTATTACTTAGGAAAAAATATAAGCTTGGAAAAATATTTTTACTCATTTTTTCTTTTTTCTTTTTTCTATTCTCAAACCACTATTTTGCAAATCACTTGATTTTTTCGCTTGAATCTAAATATCCACCTGTATTGGTTCATAAGCAAGAACTGGAAAAATATAAAAACATAAAATGGGTTGTTGTTTTATCAGGCGGTGGAGATTTTAACAGGGGATTATCTGCAAATAATCAGCTGTTTATTTCTACTCTAGCTCGATTAATTGAAGGTATTAGGATAGTAAAAAAAATTCCAGATGCTAAAATACTTTTGTCAGGCGGGGCTGGTGGGTCTAAATATCCAAGTGCAATGATAATGGCTAATACATCTTTAGATATGGGTATTGCTAGAGAAAGGATTGTAATTGAAAAAAAATCTAATGATACAAAGGATGAGGCTAAATTAATAAAAAATATTGTAGGCCAAGAAAAAATTATTTTAGTTACTTCTGCCAACCATTTGCCAAGGTCCTCTGCATTGTTTAAAAAGGTAGGAGTTAATCATATTCCTGCTCCATGCGATTATTTTAATAATCTAGGATCGCAAGGCTTTTTCTATAATATGATACCAAAGGCAAGAAATATGTATAAAACTAAGATAGCAATTTATGAGTACCTGGGAATCGCTTGGGCTTATTTAAGAGGATTAATTTGAAAAATTGCTACGTCTGATCCTGTTATTTCTAATGAAGCATTAAATTTTTTTGCAATATACTCAAAGGTTTCTTCACAAAAAAAGGATATATGAGTTAGATCTCTAATGTAATACCAGGTTTTAAAAGATTCAAGAGTGGTCCATCTGTTTGTCATTAATCCTAGATATCCTCCTGGTTTTAGCATTTCAAATAACTTTTCAAACTCTTTTTGAGGAGATTTGAAATGTTCAGCAACTTCTGTGGCTGTAATAAAGTCGTAGCTTAACTCTAATAGTTTTGAGTTGTTATTATATAAGGGGTCAAAATTGGAAACATTGTGTCCTTGTTCACCTAACATGACTGATATTGTAGGTCCGGATCCACATCCATAGTCTAGACCAAAAGAATTATTAGCAAGTTTTGGCTTAATTTCTTTTACTAATTTATTTAAAAAGTTTCTATATCTTTCATCCATTGGATTGTTTTGGTGTCTATCATAGTGTTTTTTTTCTTCGCTTAATAATATTTGTTGGTTTATTGGAACAAAAACAAGCTTGCATTTTTGACAAAGGAAATATTTTCTCATTGCATCTTTGTGAAATTCACTTGGATTAGCTTGTGCACACAATGGGCAGCTTGTGTTTTCCTTCAAAATTGTTTTTACCTTAATAATTTATTAATATGTTTGATTTGAATATGCTTCTTCTTGTATAAGGGCAAATTGTTCCCTTAGATCAAGCATTTGTTCTGACCAATATCCTTCACTTCCATACATTGGAAAGGCTCTTTTAAAGGATTCATCTTCCCATCTCTTTGAAATCCAGGCCATGAAATGAATATAGCGTAATGTTCTTAATGGTTCAATTAGCCTTACAGTAGATCTATCAAAATCATTCATTGTTTCATAAGCTGTAAGAACTATATTTCTTCGCTGGATGGCTTCATTATCCCTGCCGCTTGCAATATGCCAAATGTCTTGAACTGGTGGCCCTGTGACCATATCATCAAAGTCAACCAAGAGTGGGTTTTCATGGTTCCATAAAATATTTCCTAAATGGCAATCACCATGGATTCTTTGAAAATATGCGTTTTCAAACATTGGAGCAATTAATTCTATGATTTGCTCTATAATCGCTTCAAAATGTGGTCTTAAGGTTTTTGGGAAAATTAAATTGTCTTTTAGGTACTGAAAATTTATTTGGCCATATGTATTATGGTCAAGTTTTAATCTATGTTTTGCTTCTTTTGATTTTCCAACGATGTGAAGTCTTGCTATTGTTCTTCCAATTTGTTTTAGCTCTTCTTCTTTTAATTCATCTTGCAGGCGTCCACCCCTTTTAGGAAATATTGAATACAATATCTCAGTATCCTCGGATTTGAACAAGGACTGTCCATTAATTTTAAGAGGCGAAATTACAGGTATTTCAGCTTGCTCAAGATCAAAAAGGAATTGGTGCTCTTCAAGGATTTGTTCTTCTGACCATCTGCCTGGCCGATAAAATTTTGCTACTAAAAATCTATCAGAGGGGCTTTTAACTTTTTCTTCATCAACAATAATTTCAATTTCATATACTCTATTCTCAAGACTATTTAAGGCAAGGCATCTCCCGCTTGTTAAATAACCAAGTTTTTCAATGTCATCTAGCACTGTATGAGGAGCAAGTTTGTAGAAATGCTTTGTTTTATCATTACCCCACATTGATTGATTCATTTGAAAGTCCTATAATAATGAAGCTTGGCTTGCTTTTACCTTTATAAAGAAAGTAAAAGCAATAAAAATCCAAAAATCTAATGTTGCTTGATTTATAATATAGTGAATTTTATTGGTGCTAGTATTTGCAGCAGCCACTTCAGGTATCTTTCTAATTTATTTACTGACAATGATTCTTGGTTTTTTTGGTGTAAATATTCCATATATCCATGAAAGCGGTATGATTGGAATAGGCTTTAGTTTTTTTGTTATTGTAATTGCAGCTCTTAATTTGGTAATGGATTTTGATTTCATTGAACAAGGCGAATACGAAAAAGCCCCTAAATTCATGGAATGGTATGGAGCTTTTGCTCTGCTAGTCACACGGGTTTGGCTATATATTGGAATTTTACGTTTACTATCCAAGTTTCGCAGCCGCAATTAACTTTCCTGTTTTTATTTGTTTTTTTAGCTAAATTTATTATAGTCTTAGCTATCGAAATATCTCAATAATTATTATATAAGAAATTTGAGTAGAGATAACTATGAAATTAAAAATTCGTCAGATGACGAGAAATGAATTGGATCAAGTGGTGCAATGGGCAAGCAAAGAAGGTTGGAATCCAGGCTTAGCAGATGCCGAAATATTTTGGAACACGGATCCAGGGGGTTTTGTTGTAGCCGAATTAGATGGAAAAATGGTTGGAAGCGGCTCAATAATATCCTATAATGGTGACTACGGATTTATGGGCTTTTTTATAATGCAACCTGAATATAGAAATAAGGGTCTTGGCACTGAATTATGGTGTGCAAGAAAAGAGCTGCTGCTTGCTCGTTTAAAAAATCCGCTAATAGGTATGGATGGTGTTTTTAATATGCAACCTTTTTATATAAAAGGTGGCTTTGAATTCTATACTAGGGAAATACGTTTTGAATATGTTGGGCAAAAAAAAGAAAAAGCAAACTATATTACCGAATTAAAAAATATTTCATTTGATGATATATTTCTCTATGATTCTAATTGTTTTCCAGCTTCAAGAGAAAAGTTTCTTAACATGTGGATAAATCAAAAAAACTCAATTTGCTTGGGGGCTATTAAGGATAATAAATTATGTGGATATTCTGTTATGAGAAAATGCTATTCAGGTTATAAAATAGGTCCTCTTTTTGCAGATGATGCAAAGATTGCTGAAGATTTATTTGTTGCCCTAAGTAGCAATGCAATGGGTGCAGTAGTTCAACTTGATATTCCAGAAAATAACAATGCAGCAATAGCCATGGCTAAAAAATATAACATGAAAGAGGTTTTTGGTTGCGCGAAAATGTATCATGGAACATTTCCCAAATTGCCAGATAATGAAATATTTGGAATTACAACTTTTGAGTTAGGGTAAGCTTTTCAAAACATAGATAATCATGCATGCTCAATAAAGTAAAAAATGAACCAAAAGTTTGCGTTTGTGACTTTATAGGATAGGTTTAATTATGAAAATTTATATTGATGCTGATGCATGTCCAAAGGAAGCAAAAGATGTTCTTTTTAAGGCATCAAAACGTTTGAATATAGAGATCATTCTTGTTGCTAATTGCTATGTAAGAACACCACCTGACACTAATATTAAAGTTATTGTTGTTGCAAGGGGGACAGATGTTGCAGATGATAAAATTGTTGAATTAGTGCAAGCCGGAGATTTGGTTATTACTTCTGATATTCCTTTGGCCTCTCGTGTAGTTAAAAAATCAGCATTTGCCTTAAGCTCTCATGGAGAATTTTTTGATGATAAAAATATCGGTTCTCGACTAGCAATTCGAAATCTTTTGGAAGAACTAAGAACTGATGGTATACAAAGTTCTGGACCAGCGCCATATAGCGCTAAAAACAAAGCTGATTTTGCAAATGCACTTAATCGATTTATTGTGAAAAAAGAGCCTTAAAGGTTGTTTCTATTTTCAAGCAACCTGAGAGCGGGAATTTGCAGTGCCTTTGCCAAATCTACGTCTTGAGTTTTGTGTCTTGTTTCTATTTCCCCAGTAAGCTTTTGATTGTCCGGTTTCAGGAAATCTTGAGTCTCTGCTTTCTTTTCTTTCTGTGCTTCCTGGTCTGGGATTTATTCTTGAAGCATTGAATGGTCTATTGCTTGTTCCACTTCCTCTTCTTGAAAGCAGTTCTGCTTTTATAGAAGGATCTGGTTCATAGCCTTTAAGTTTTATTTTTGGGATGCTTATTTTAAGCATTTTTTCAATGTTTCTTAAAAAGGACATTTCATCAACACTTACTAAGGACAAAGCTTCACCTTCATGACCAGCTCTTCCTGTGCGTCCAATTCGATGAACATAATCTTCAGGAATATTGGGCAGATCATAATTTACCACATGTGGCAGTTGTTGAATATCAAGTCCGCGAGCAGCAATGTCTGTAGCTACTAATACTTTGACAGCTTCTTTTTTAAACAAATCTAAAGCTCTTGTTCTGGCACCTTGTGATTTGTTACCATGAATCGCAATAGAACTTATTCCATCCTGGTCGAGCTGTTTTGCTAAACGATTAGCTCCATGTTTGGTTCTAGTAAAAACAAGAACTCTTTCCCATTTTTTTGAATCAATGAGGTGTGATAATAAATCTTTTTTACGTCTTTTATCAACATGATGTACAACTTGAGTTACTAGTTCTGCGGCAGCGTTTTCAGGATCAACTTCTATTATAACTGGGTTTTTCAAAAAGCCCATTGCGAGCTTTTTGATTTCTTTTGAAAAAGTTGCTGAAAATAAAAGATTTTGTCGCTTTAAAGGCATTAAGGCAATAATTCTTTTGATATCAGGGATAAAACCCATATCAAGCATGCGATCTGCTTCATCAAGAATTAATATATCGATTTTTGAAAGATCGACAGTTCCCTGACCCACGTGATCAAGCAAACGACCAGGTGTTGCGACCAGGATATCGACTCCCCTGCGAAGTTCATGAATCTGAGGATTGATACTAATACCTCCAAAGACTACACTGCAGCGTAAAGGTAAATGCCTTCCATAAGTTTTGATGCTTTTACAGACTTGTGCTGCAAGTTCTCGGGTAGGCGTTACGATAAGAGCTCTGATGTTTCGTTTGCTACCTGTTTCTTTTTTTTCTGATATTAAGCGCTGTAGTAAGGGTAATGCAAAACCAGCTGTTTTACCGGTTCCTGTTTGTGATCTTCCCATGACATCTTGTTTGTTTAAAATAGCTGGGATAGTTTTCATTTGTATCGGAGTGGGAGTTGTGTAGCCTTGTTCCTTTACTGACTGCATAAGCTCACTCGATAGACCTAATTTGTTAAATGACATAAATACATTTCTCCTGATCAGGTTTTTGGGGGATTTTATTAAATCTTTATCCCAAATGGATATAATCCACCTGATATATAATTAAAGTTTTATAAACTGCACAAAAATTCCAAAAGTTTACAAAACATTTCACACAAAAATTGCTGTGAAAAATATTGTTTGGTTTAAGCCTTGGCAGAATTTAAAGGCAACAAACTCAACTCAAACGAGCCCAGTTCGCATTTTATAGGAAGGACTAGTGAGGTTTTGGATATATCCCGAAGCTTGTAAAAGATTCAAGATAAGTGCTTATAGCCGAGATCTTTCTTAATTACAAGTAAAATCAGCATAATAAGAGCATATTAAAATATTAATGTTTTTAAAATAATAGAAAAAATTATGATAAAGTGCAGTAAGGCCTCTGATATATGTGCATTAAGAGTTTTTATTTTTAAGCTTTTCTTGTTTTAATTTTCTTTTTTCTTTGATACTATTCTTTGATTTAGGCTTATTTTTTTCTTTGTCTTTATCGCTACCTTTGTCTTTTCCCTTTGCCATATTGTTCTCCTTGTTTTTATTAAGCATGTTATTATTTAGAAATATTAATCTACAAATAATTTATTAAATTATTATAGATTTTTATTTAATTTTCAACAAATTTTATTTTTATCATTATTTAAGTTTATTTAGTAAATCTTCCAGTTGAATTGTAACGATCCCTGAAGCTGTATCAGACACAGCATAAGGTATGACCAATGTTTCATTATGTAATAAAGCACCACAAGTATAAACAACATTTGGCACATATCCTTCTCTTTCATATTCATTGGGCGATATAAGAGGTTTTTCAAGCTGTCCAATGACTTTTGCTGGATTTTCAAGATCTAATAACATGGCACCTATACAATATTTTCTTAAGGGGCCAACCCCGTGAGTCAAAAGCAGCCAGCCTTCTTTTGTTTCAATCGGAGATCCGCAATTTCCGATCTGAATAAACTGCCAGTCATATTTTGGGGTTTGTAATAGTTTGGCTTCATTCCAGAAGTGAATATTATTCGATTGCATGATATAAATGTTCTCTTTATCTATTCTTGAAATCATTGTGTATTGTTTATTTATTTTTCTGGGAAACAAGGCCATTCCCTTGTCTTTCGATGCTTCTCCATTTAAGGTACATATTTTGAAAGTTAGAAAATCGTTTGTTTCAAGTAGCATTGGGAAAATTGTTCGCCCGTCATAAGCAGTATATGTTGCATAATATTTCTTTTTACCATTATCGTCTGTAAATAAAACGAAGCGCGCGTCTTCTATGCCATTGCTTTCATCTTCTATAACTGGAAAAATAACTCTTTCTGATATGTCAGATTCCTTTCTAAAAGTTTCCTCATAGTTTGATTGAGATATAAAATCAATTACATCCTTCGTTTTTAAAAAAATAACAGATCCTCTAAATTCTATTTTTAATTTTATTATAGCATCATTCAACTGACCAAAACTAAATTGTGTTGGTAATTTTTTGAATATTTCATCTGAGATGTAATTTTTTGCTCCCAATTCTTCTAATTTTAATAAAAAGGTATGTTTACTAAAAGAAGGATTTAAACTAACTGTTGGAGTTTCTACATAGGGACTTACCGTATCTATAATAATATTATTATTTTTATCTAAAACACCACTTCTAAAAACAACAGAAGAAACGTGACCTTCACCTACACCACGAAAACTCAAAATAATTCTCAATGAATTTTCATTAAGATTTTTTTGATTTGGATGTGGAACGATTGATGGATTAAAAAGAGCAGCAGATTCTATGGAATATTCGTGTGTGAAATAAGACCCAATTAAAAGTTTGCGATATTTTGATAATTTAATGTCTTCAGAAAGATGTTTTTCAACTCGTAAATAATGATCCAATAAAATATCTTCAATATTATGGTGCCTATCTGAAAAATCTTCAAGAACGGATTTTAATAATTTTTTACTGTCTCCGTCACTAAGTTTCAGAATTTGACCAATAATTCTTTTTTTCCTTTTTCTTCCTCCGCAAGAAAAGAATTTTGCAATAACCCTTGACGAATCACCTTTAAAAATATCACCTTTTCTTTTAACTTTAATCATGTCCATATAAATTTACTCCTTTTTTTAATCTTTTACTGGAAGAACTTCTTGACTGAATATGCTGTGCATAGTCAGAAGTGATATGAGCCAGGCAAGAGTGGATTCAGCCCCCATGTTCTGATTTAAACCATTAACCTGGAGGCCATCATAACAGCCGCCTGATTTAAAATCACAAACAGGTGTGTTTATGTCATTTCTGCCTAAAAACCAGTCAAAGCATTTTTGAGATTCTGATTGCCAGAATTTATCATGTGTAATTCTGTAAGCATCAACACAGGCCTCAACAAGAGCACTCACATCAACAGGCTGTTGATCAAAATGAGAAGGGAAACTTCCCTTTTTATACCATCCATCATTTCCAATTATTGATAAATGTCCACTATCACTAGTCTGAATTTTTAATAACCATTGAAGAATTTCTAAGGATAGTTCCACCATTTCCTTGTCCCCTGTGGCATTTCCGGATAAAAGTAATGCCTGAGGTAATTTTGCATTTGCATATGTCACAATATCATCATACCATATCCAGTCCTTAGATATATTATTTTTGAATTTTTCGAACAATTTGCTGGCTAAATTTGTTCTTATTTTCCTTACTGTTGAATCTCCTTCAAATATTTTAAGATAGTTATTTATGCCAACTAAAGCAAAAGCCCAGGCTCGTGGAGATTCAAATTCTTCTATTTTTTCTGCGCTTTGCATGAAAATTTTACTAATCCCGTTAATTATTACTTGATCATTCAAAGTAGCGATCGCAGTTCCCAAACCCCATAGGGCTCTGCCATGTGCATCATCATCCTCTTTTTCTACCCAACTTCTATTATATGACATGAAATTTCGGAACCGTTTTTTATCATTATTGTATGCATCTAAAACAAAGGAGATATAAGTTTTTATTAAAGGAATAATTTGTTCGTCCTTTGTTAATGAGTAATACATGCATGTTGCAACCAATGCTCTTGCATTATCGTCAGTGCAATAACCGAATGCTCTTTTTGGAATTGAAAAATAGGCATGTTGGATTATTCCTGTGTCATCTGTCATAATTTTTAAATGGTCGAGACTAATTTGTGGAAGGCTATCTAGTTTTCTTAATTTTATATCCTGAAAAAATGTTTTTGGACTGGCGATATTTTTATTCAAGACCTCTTGTGCCACTTTCAGGTAGTTACGGGCAACTTCTTTCCAAACCATTGAGCGACCACTTTGATATGCCATTATCCTCAATTGATTTCTTTTTGATTCATTAGACAGCAAGTCGGAAATAGCTTCTCCCATTACTTTTGAATCATTAAAAGGCACTAAAACCCCTCTTTCATCAGCTAAAAGTTCTTCTGCAAAAATATATGGCGTTGAAACGATAGCCTTTCCTGCACCAAAAGCGTAACTTAGAGTACCTGAAGTAATTTGATCTTTTTCTGGGTATGGAGTTACAAAAACATCTGCTACTGATAAAAATTGAGTTAACGATTTTATATCTACAAATTGATTGAAAAATAACACATGATGATTCATTCCTAATCTATGTATTTTTTGCTGCAAGCTATGCCTGTACTGTTCTCCGCTGTGTTTAATAACGTGCGGATGGGTTTCACCAAGTATAACATATGCAGCATCAGGATGATTTTTAACAATTAATGGCATTGCATCAATCATCGATTCAAGACCTTTACTTGGACCTAGTAATCCAAAGGTTAAAATAACTTTTTTATCTTCAAGTCCAAATTTATCTTTGTAAAAACAGGAATCAACAAAAGGCACATCGTGTATTCCATGAGGTATGTATGTAATTTTCTCTTTTGGTATTTTATAAACATCATGCAAAATTTCTTCAGCTTTATGGCACATAACCAGTAAACGGTCTGATATTTCAGACAATCTCATTATAATAGTTTTTTGTTCAGCAGTTGGTTTAAAAAGAACTGTGTGCAAATTTGTAATGATAGGAGTTTTTAAATTTTCTAAAAGTCGAAATAAGGTTGCTCCACTTTGTCCCCCAAAGATTCCATATTCGTGTTGTAAAATTGTAACATCAATATTCTTAACATTAAGAAATTCAGCAGCTCTTAGATAATCAGAAGGATTATTTTGCCTTAATTCAAATTTTACTTTCTCAGGATAATTGTATCCTTCATTATTATCATTCATAGCAATTACCATAAGGCTATCTTCATTTTCAATTTCCTTTGCTATGGCATTAGTTAAGTCAGTTGTAAAAGTTGCAATACCACATCTTCTGGGAAGATAGTTGCCAATCATAGCAATGTTTTGTGGATAATTTAAATTCAATGTAGAATCCATATTGGGCTCCTTTTTTTAATGTTAAACTGGGTTTCTGGGTGCATTCAAACAAAGTTTTATTAAATCATCCAATTTTACAACTCCTACACACATTACAGAATCAGCAGCTCCCCAATAAATCTTAACTGTACCATCGTCTTCACAAACTGCCCCGCAAGTGAAAACAACATTGTGCACATAGCCTGTTAATTCCCAGGGATCTTCTGGTGAAAGAATCCATTTGTCTGATACTCCTATGATCTTTGAAGGATCTTTTATATCATGCAGAGCTACTCCTAACCTGTATACCGCTCCATCCATTGTATTAAAAACACCATGATAAATATGCAACCATCCTTTATCAGTTTTTATAGGAGTAGCACCTGGGCCAATTTTCATTTCATCCCAGTGGTACTTGACGGGTTTCATAATAACTTTTGAGTTTCCCCAGTATATTAAATCTTTTGAATAGGAAATCCAAATAGACCAGGGGGAAATTTCAGAGTGTGGCCTGTCGAGTCTTGCATACAAGCCATTAAATTTTTCAGGAAATATAACAGTATTTCGCATATCAGCCTGGCTTATTGGAGCTATTTTATCAACTGTCTCAAAATCATAGGTTTTAGCAAGCATTATTCTGACCCCATGTTTGGAATAAGCGCTGTAGGTTAATAAAAATCCCTCTTCTTTCATATCGCAAATTCGAAGATCTTCAACACCATATTCTTCATATTCAGCAAAAATTCCGTCCGTAGCCGGTATCAAGAAGGGTTCTTTTTCAGCCTTAAAATCAAAACCATTATCACTTTTTGCAATTCCAATAATAGATCTGCCATTTAGTTTATGGGATCTAAATAACATTATATATTTATCCCTATATTTTGTAACTCCAGCATTGTGAACAGTTGCTACTTCATAAGGGATATCATTTTTAGTTAATATTGGATTTTTTGAGTATCTTTTAACTATAGACATAAAAATCCTCTCTCATTGTTTTTTGTGATTTTTAATAATTTTTTCATAAACATTTATATATTTATTTACCATAATATCTGTAGTGAATCTATTCTCTACAGTTTTTCTGCAATTTATTCGGTCTATAGTTTCAATTTTATTTACAGCTTCACAAGCCTCTGAAACAGTGTTTACTAAAAAGCCATCATGGCCATCTGTAATTAGTTCTGGCATAGATCCTTTGTTAAATGCTATTGTTGGAGTTCCACATGCCATTGCTTCAACAATTGAAAAGCCAAAGGGTTCATTGAAATTTATAGGATGTAAAAGGGCATAAGCATTTTTTAAAATTGCATTTCGTTTTTCATTTCCAACGCTTCCAATATATTCAACACTAGAATTAGTAAAATGTGGTTTTATATAATTTTTAAAATAATTTTCATCTTGAATTATTCCTGCAATTATTAGTTTCATATTCACTTTATTTGCAATTTCGATAGCTTCTTTTGTGCCTTTATCTGGATGAATTCTGCCAAAAAATAACAAATAATCTTTTTGATGATTTTCATTAAAGGTAAAATTCTCAATATCAATTCCATGATAAATAGTATCAATATAATCTAATTGAGGACTGCGATCTGAATTGCTGATTGCGATGTAATAAGTGTTTTTATTATATTTTTTATAAACAGGCAAAATCTTTTCTGAAGAAAAACCGTGAATTGTTGTAACAACAGGGGTTGCAACCAAGCTACTGTAGCTAAGAGGCAGAAAATCAAAACTATTATGTATAAGGTCAAATTCCTTTGCCTTTTCAAAAACTTCAGAAATATGCAAACATTCCCACACTTTTGGATCGATTGTGGAATCTTCTTCATAGCCTTTTTGGGCTATAGCATGCAGTTTCCCTGCAGTTTGAGATTCTTTTGTAGCAAACAATGTAACATCTATATTATTTTTTAATAGAGCATTTGTAAGTAAGGAAACATATCTTTCCCAGGGACCATAATGCACAGGTGGCGTTCTCCAGGCTATCGGCGATAGCATTGCAATTTTCAATTTATTTTTCTCATTTTAGTCCCAATAATTTTTTAATATGTAAGATCAAAAGTGTCTTTATAATTCGGAATATAAGTATCCCACGAAAGGTTTTTGCGAACTGCTTTTTCAAAGGCTTTTGATGATTCTGGTTCGCCGTGAGTAATGAACAGTTTTTTTGGTTTTTCACTAATATTAGATAACCATTTTAGCAATTCATTTTGATCAGCATGAGCTGAAAATCCACTTATTTTATAAATACTTGATCTTATCTTTTTTATTTGTCCCAATATTCTTACTTCGTCAGGTTTATCTAAAATTATTCTTCCAAGAGTACCTGATGCTTGATATCCTACAAAAAGAATAGAATTATTTGGATTGCTAATATTATTTAGCAAATGATGCTTTATTCTACCACCTGTGCACATGCCAGAACCAGCTATTATTATTGAAGTTCCTTTTAATGTGTTTAATGCTTTTGATTGTTTGGTAGTTTTTGCCATAAAAAGACCATGAGCATCCAAGGGTGATTTGCCTTGTTTAATTTTTTCAAGCATTTGCTCATCAAACATTTCAGGATGTTTCTTGAAAACTTCTGTAACAGAAACAGCCATTGGACTATCTAAGAAAATACTTAAATTGGGGATTTTTTTCTCGTTTTTTAGTTCACCTAAAAAATATAAAAGTTCTTGAGATCTTTCTATGGCAAAACTTGGTATGATGATATTGCCGTTTTTTTCATATGTTTTTGTAATTACTTCTAGAAGTTTTTCTTTTATATCATCAACCTTGTCGTGAATTCTGTTGCCATAAGTTGACTCACATACAATATAATCTGCATTGCAGGCAAATTCTGGGTCTTCTAAAATTGGTTTATCCCATCTTCCCATATCTCCTGAGAATAATATTTTTTTAATATCCCCATTTTGATTAATAGCAATTTCAACAGAAGCAGATCCAAGGATATGACCTGCCTCATGATATTTAATTGTAAGGTTCTCTGATATTTTATTATCAAGCCCATATTTTACTGAATTAAATAGTGGCAAAGTCTTTTCTACATCTTCTTTTGTATATAATGGTACTATTGGAAAGGGAGACTTCCTGCCTTCTTTTTCATGCCTTTTTCTTTTATATCTAGCATCTTCTTTTTGAATTTTAGCAGAATCAACTAGGACTATTTTTGCAATATCTAAAGTTGCTGAAGTTGAATAAATTTTACCTTTAAATCCTTTTTGAACAAGCAAAGGAATTCTTCCGCAGTGATCTAAATGAGCATGTGTTAAGATAATTGCATCAATTTCTTTTGGCAGAATAAAAAATGGTTCAAAGTTTCTATCCTTAAATTCTCTTTCCTGATAAAGACCACAGTCTATTAATATTTTATAATCATCTGCTTCAAGTAAGTAACAAGAACCTGTTACATTTTGAGCAGCTCCTAGAAAAGTTAATTTTATTTCCATTTTTCAACCTTTTTTGTTATGGCATTTTTTAAGGTGGGGATTCGCATTTTGTTATTGCTGTTCCTTTGCGTGAAAACATCTTATAGAACGTATTTTCTTTATAAGCAAGCTAATAACAGAGGCCAGAAAAGGTCATGATAATAATTATGAAATATGGGTGTGTTGAAAAATAGAAAAGATCAAAAATTAATTTGTATTGCCACCGTCTGAACAGGAATATATATTTCAAGTCATAATACTTTTAGAGGTTTACCTTTTGGGGCTATTATAGGCAATTTTTTTAGAACTATTTTATCTATTCCAGTTGCTGTTGCATTCAACTTTCTAATTATAAAGATCGTTATAGCCTCCGGAGTTTCAAGCGAAATCGCTTTGGCAGGCATGCAGCTTTGGGCAGCAATTATCTCTAAATTTGCATCGGACCTTGTTGGTGCTATAATTGAAGGTTATTTTGATCGACATCATAATCTAGCTCATAGGTCGATAGATTATGAAGAAAAACTTGCTCAAGTTTATGATGTTTATGGTAAGCTTGCAACAGAGTATCCCGAACAAGACGTATTAGCATTATTTAAAGACTTTGATGAGTTTATTACCAAGCTTAAAGAAAATAAAAAAAAGCTATTAAATTATATGATTATTAATTCTTTAGATTTGATGGTTTTTTGGATGTATCAAGCAAGATCTAAAACAGAATTGATAAGAAGATTTCTAACAATGTCTAAAGATGAAAAAACTTTTTTCTTAAAATCACAACAGGTCTTAAAAGAAAAAAGAATTATTACTGAAATGATATTAGGTGGTCTTGTTGGAAAACATTTTGAGAAACCCTTAACTTTTTATTTGTCATATTCAGATCGTTATCTTAAAGAAATAAATATATTGAATAAATATATATAAGATTCTATAATATAAGAATTGAAAAATAAAAAATGAGGTGTACAAAAATAAATCTGTTCTTGCCTTGCAACTTTTGACTCCCAAAAAAATGAAGGATACTTTTAAATGGATAAAAAAACAATTTTCACATTATTTATATTAGGGGTTTGTTTATTATGCATTGGCTGTTTAGAATCTGAGCTTGCTACAACATCATTTGAATGGAGCTCATGTGGTGAAGATGGTGGAGAATGTGCCAAATTTATGGTGCCACTTGATTATGAAAATAATGATGGAACAGAGATTGAACTTGCTTTAATACGATTTTCTGCAACTGGAGAAAAACAAGGAAGTATTTTTATGAATCCAGGAGGACCTGGAGGATCTGCAACTGAGTATGTTGAATTTTTTGCATTTACTGACTTTGGAATTATCTTAAGAGAGCATTTCGATCTTATAGGCTTTGATCCAAGGGGTGTTGGTCAATCTGTAAATATTACTTGTGTTGATGATCCGGTTCCATATTTTGCATGGCCAATTCCAGAAAACGATTCTGAATTTAATGAAGTAACTGAATTGATTCAAGAATATACTTCCAAATGCGAAGAAGAAAATGGTAATTTGCTTGAACATGTAGGCACGGTTGAGGTTGTGCGTGACTTAGAAACGCTTAGAGAAGAGCTTGGTGAAGGAAAATTAAATTATATAGGACTATCCTATGGCACAAAAATAGGTGCATTATATGCTGAAACATATCCTGAAAATATAAGAGCTATGGTTCTTGATGGTGCTTTATCACCATCTCTTACACCTCTTGAAATTTCATTAGGCCAGGCAAAAAGCTTTGAAAAATCTTTGCAAGAATTTCTAACTTCATATGCAGAAACAGCAACTAATGTTTTTAATGAAGGGGATCCTCAACCTGCATTAAATAATCTTCTTGATGATATTGAATTGAACCCATTGCCAACAGACCAAGATAGAACCTTAAGTAGGTCTGATGCTGAAATTGCAATATTAATGACTCTTTATTCAGAAGCATATTGGCCATATCTGGAAGAAGCTTTAGATCAAGCATTACTAGGTGATGGATCATTGCTACTTGAATGGACTGATTATTACTTTGAACGACAAGAAGATGGAACATATGGTAATTTTATGGATGTTTTCAATGCAATTAACTGTCTTGATAGTTCTTCTTTAAGTGCTGACGAAGTTAGATTAGAAGCTGAGAAGTCAGCTGAGCTATATCCTTTTTTCGGTCCACTAATGATTTATGGAATGCTTTTTTGCACATATTGGCCTGTTGAACCAAGCATGGAGCCAAAAATAATTGATGTTCAGAAAGCCCCACAGATTATGATTGTTGGAACAACAGGAGATCCAGCAACTCCTTATGAGTGGGCTCAAACACTAACAGGTGAAATTGATGGATCATTTCTACTAACATTTAATGGAGAACAGCATGTTGCACTTGGGTCAAGCACTTGTGTTAATGAAATGTATGAACAGTATTTATTAGATCCTGATATTCAATATAGTGATACTGAATGTTCAAAAGATGATACTTCAGAAATCTTTAAAAAGATGAAAAAACCATTTATAAGATAAAATTCATTGGATCAATCGATCATTGTGATTTTGTAGGAGAGACTGCTAATAGATGGATATTGATTATTAAAATAGAATCTAAAACTATTATTAATATTCTTTGAAATTACTTTCATAGAAATTTAGTTTTTTCAAATCTTATGAGGAATTTACTTCTTTTGTGTAGGGGGAAAGGTCTGCCTACCACCTCCGCACTATTTATTTTTCTAAACCAAAAAAAAGCATTAAAAAACTCCATATCCACTTTATTCTAATTTTCAGTTTCTGATTCACCAAAGAAATACTTAATTACTTCATCGAGAAAACTATCATCTGACTTTTCGCCAACATCGTCAATGCTTTTCTCTTGTTGTAAAAATTCTTATATGCATATTCCAGTATCTGGAAAATAGAATGATCTAGTGTGGTTTATGTTTTATTTTTTATATCTTTTGCACCAATTGAACCTTTATACTTGAATACTATCCCAGAAAGTTCCTACATGCAAAAGGAAATGATGAAGTAATTTATCGGGAAAATTTTGATAATGAAGTTAATATTAGATAGAATAATATATTTTTAATATACTAATTAGGAAAAATAAATCGTTATTATTAATTTTATCATTCTCTACTTCTTTTAGATAAATGATTCTGTCTTTTTCTTTATCTGTCAGTCCCAGGTTGTTGTATGCTTCTTCTGGATTAGAAAAAAAGACTTCTAAAACAACACTTTTGAAATATTCATTCCATTTTACCCAAAAATCTTCTGCTGCGTATCTATTTATTAGGAACTAATCCATAATTTTCTGCACAAAAGTGAGAGAAAAAGTTGTGAGGAGTTTCTGGAACCATTGAAAGTGGCTACAGGCTCCAGGCTTCCGGCTTCAGGAAAGATTACGAGACAACTCCGGTTTAACAAGAAATTCAACAAGTGAAAATCCAGCGATTATTACATTCTTTCCCAATTTTGTCAGATAATATTTATAGCTATTACGAACTTTTTTAATTAATCCGTGAACATGAAGTCTTTTAAGGATTCTTGATACTTTTTGGCTATTTTTTTGCTACTTGTACCGTCCTTGTGTTCTATCGTTCGATAGTGTTTAAAAAATGTAATGTCATTTGCAGTTGTTTCGATTCTTAAAATAAATCCCAATTTATCATACATCTTGATTGATGAAGAGCCCATGCAATGCTTGATTTTTGTGCCTTCGATTCTTGTACTAAAAGAATTGCCCATTTCACCTTGATAATTTGAATGAAGTTTTTTCCCTAGAAAGGTTGCTATATCCTCTGCTTCTGAAGTACGCTATCTTCTAAGCTTATCCTTTCGACTTGGATATTTAACAAAAACAACCAATAATTATTTAAAATCTCAATATGATGAATTGATTAGAGCATTACAGAAATTAATTTCTGTTTTATCCAAGGATCTCTGAAACTATCTACTAACAGCCTTGTAGTCAGAAGCCTGATAGCTGAAGCCACTTGATACTATCAAAAAATTATGAGCTAAAATGATGCTTTGATTCCTTTTTGGTTCTGGCTATGCCAGGTTAGGTAGACCCAATGATTAGATAGTCTCAAGTTTTCCAAAGAATTTATGCATATTAGCATCTCTTACAATTTTTGAATTTATGATACATGATTCAATCTGAATTTTCTTTTGTGAATTTGTTAATTTTTGAATCTGATATTTAGTAGGATCTGGAAGCAAAGAATCAGAAAGAGCAAACAGAACCTGTATTAGAGTGTTAATTTCTTCTTGGGATGGGTTTTTATAATATCTTTTTGTTAAATTAATATGCTGAAAAAAAGAAAGAGGTATAAAAGAAAGAGCTCCTGATTGAATTATTGAATCTAAAAAACTTTCATTCTCAAGATTTATTCTACCAACAAATGCATGAATTGCATTGTTAGCAGTCATTTTATTTAGCTTTGAAAAATCTTCAGTTTCAAGAACTATTTGAAGAAAACTAGCCCTTTTGCTATCTTTTTGAGATAAGCTGAAAATTGAATGAAAATTAAAAAGAAAAATAATAATTATCAAAATTGTTTTAAATAGCTTCTTTTTTAATCCCAAGAGATTCATGGCTGTTCCTTCCGATGCTTTGAACAAAAACATCAAATTATAGGCTGAGATTATTTTTATAAGCCTCTCATACAAGTTGGTTTATTTTTATATCCTCATGGCTTATGAATTACTTAACAGCCCCCAAGAAATATGTTACAAAAATTATACCAAAACTGTCTTTTTTTTAATGTTTTATATTTTCAAACAGTTAAAGGATATTACAGCTTATTAATAAACTAAAATTGGTCAAAAAAGTAACATTTAAGGCTGATCAGGGGTCCGAACCGGCCATTTCGCTTTTAAAACAGACACAAACCTGGGTAAAGTGGACATTTCATGACGTAGGAAGCATGAATGGGGTCTTAAGCATGATTATCAGGCCTTGAGAATAGACAAGGATTTAAGGAGACTTGTAGAAAAGAATAAGAGTATTTCCCACTTGCTTGACAACTAAAATCCAGCAAACTATAAGGACATAGCAGATCAAAAAGATGATCCAACTGGTATTATAATTTAATAATATTTTTTTGGTGAAAAATGGATATTAAAAAAATTGATTTTACTTTCTTTGAAAATGCCTTATTAAGCCTAAAAGAAGGGCTTTTAAATGAACCTAAAAATGACCTGGAAAGAGATGGGGTTATTCAAAGATTTGAATATACATTTGAACAATGTTGGAAGATGATTAGGAGAGTTTTGATTTCTCTAGGTAAAGTGGATGTAAGTGCAAGTCCCAAACCTCTTTTTAGAGATGCTTTACAGGAAGGCTTTTTAGATGACCTGGACACATGGTTCCGCTATCTTGACGCTAGAAATTCAACAACACATCTTTATAGCAAAAAAGATTCTGACTTCGTTTTTTCTATAATAAAAGATTTTCCTGAATATGCTGAAAAACTACTTTCAAAGTTAAAGGAAAAAGGACAGCTATGAATTTGAGCCAAAGTGAGCTTGCTATTATCAGACACATTTTGAGCAAATTATTTGCAGAACTAAAAATGCAAGTATTTGTTTTTGGATCCAGATCCAATAATTCAAATAATAAAGCCTCTGATCTTGATCTTTTATTAAAATCCGCAGCTGTCATTGATCCGGCATTAATTGAAAAATTAAAAGAAGCATTTGAAGAAAGTAATCTTAAATTTAAGGTAGATATTTTGGATTACAATAGAGTGGATGAAAAATTTCTTCAAAGCATTTCAGATGGATTGCTTGAATTAAAAGTTAATTAGTTATTAAATCATAAATTTCTGCACAAAAGCTGAAACCACTTGATACTCGCAATTAATTTTGAATTAAGATGATGTGTTGATTCCCTTTATGGTTCTGGCTATGCTAGGTTGGGGGATTTATAAAAACTCTTTTTGTAGCAAACTTAAAAATCAAAATAGTCGTCGTTTAAATTTACTTCTACAAATAAAATATCTGTGAAAGCACTTGGTAATTCAGAAAAACTAAATCTGTATTTTATGTTTGGGTTATGAGGATTTTTAATGATATAAGGTCTGTTCTGGGAATCAGTTAATACTTCTGTTAATGTAAGTGAATGATTTCCATATCTGGTGAATGTCTTTGAATAATTATAGGCTTCAACATTATCATTTGTGCTTACTGTAAGCAAAAAGTTCTCAGGATTATTAGCCTTATTTATTAATAAATCTGTAACTCGCTCTCTGCTACGATTGTTTAATAGTGAAAATTTATGACTTGTAACAAACTTATTTGGATCAATTATATCTTTAAGGAATCTGTTTGCTGATCCACCTCCAACAGCAACTAATTCTTTTTGCTCCCACAAATCATATCTTGTTTTTTTCCCATAGGCAGCTCTTCTTAACCTTCCATAAGCAAATTCTATTAATATATCACCCAAGGGACCAGTAAGTGGGGAAAAGGGGCTAATTTGGGCTGATTGAGGGTCTTGCGCGAATTGAACTCCAAGCTCTGATTCATCTATAATCATTCCAATTTCAGGACGACCTAAAAATGAAACATACCAAGTTTTATCTCCAATTTTTTGGAAGGTTTCTTTTACTGTTGATTTCGCAAGTCCTTCATTGTGTCTCAATGCAATCAAGCCCGCGACTAAATAGCAATCACCAGTTTGGCCTTGTTTTGGCATATCACCTAGATTGCCAATTCCATTTGGATATAATTCATCCAGCATTTCATTTTTATTAACTGAAACCAATGAATCATCGTGTGTAATTTTTTCAATAAAAACATCTGAATCATGTATATCAATTCTAAAATATTCTCCATTCTCTGTTTTTACTAAAAACACCTTTTGCTTAAGTCCATGTTCACAAAGGTTATAATATTCTTGATCTATTGGAGGGCCGTAATAGTTATCAGCAAACCCACTTGCTTTTGCTGGGATTTCATAAAGTGAAGAATTTCCTTTTGTTTTATAAAGAATTTTTTCAGCATCTTTAATTGTTTCATCATCTATAATAATTGTTCCTTCTAAGACTTCACCGTTATAGTCGGTCACTCTGATGAGATCTCCGACTTGATAATCTGCTCCATTTCCAAACCAGATATCAATTGTTTCAAATAAACAATGATTTTGCTTTCCAGAGGTTGATATTCTTAACTTTGTTGCATTTTCACTTAATCTAGAAACCAATACATTTGAATAGCGAGTTCGAGCTTGATAGGCATCTTTGCCATAATTAACCAGATACATATATGTGTCAGATCCATAATAATAACTAAAAACCTTTAAGCTCTTATTTTTTCCCATAAAAATGCCTGCACCGAATTCAAAAAAATATGCTCTTAAAATATCTTCTTCAACATCAAATAATTTGTCATAAGCTTTAATAACCGGTTTGAAATTCATGAGAAATAAATTCGATTCAAACATGTCAATTATAACTAAATGCTCAATGGTTTCATCAAGAACTTGAATATTTATAGTTTTTAATACTCCAAAACCTTCTAGTTTGGTGACAAGAAAAAGAGTATTAGCGGGATATTGTGAAATATCAATTTCATCTCCTTGTGTATAGCGCAATTTTTCATAAGAAACTTCTTTCATATGTTTGGTAACCTTAACAGCAATGAAAGTGCCATCTTCATTTGTTTTATTTGCGATCTTAATTAGACAAGCAATGTGATTTTCAGTATTTTCATACCAATATTCTATAAAACTGTTTTCATTTGGAATTGGATATGCCTTTATGGTTTCGGTTCTAGTTTCCCTTGAATTTTCTTTTGGTTTAAAAATCACCTCTAGCCTATTATCTGCTTTTAACTCAATTTCAATTTTGAAATGTTTATCAAATTCATCATTTTTAAATTTGCAATCACCATAATAATAATTTTCTTTTGGACCAAAGTATTGGGCTGTACAAGATTCTGAGCTTTCAATTTTGATAGTATTTGGACTAAACATGTTGGCAAAAATTTGGGTTGAGTAGAAAAGGGATGTTAATAAAAAACAGACTAAAAGGTTAATATATAGTGTTCTTATTAATAAGGTTAGTTTCATAATACAAAAAATAAATGCAAATTTAGTGCCAAAAAAAGAAAATTAATTTGTAATATTATTAAAGAGTTATGTCGGGGCGTTTTGGTTTTAATGTAGAGGTGATAGGGCGCTTCGCGTTAAATTGGGGAAGGGATGTCTCTTTTTTAAATTCTTCCCCAGGATTAACTGTAAGAAAATATTAGTAGTTTCTAGCTGAGAAACATGGCACAGATATTGCTTTATTCAAAAATAAACCAAAAATAAAGGGGCATGTCATGAAAAAAAATTACTACCAATTGGTGTTTTACTATTTCTAATCTTAGTAATAGGCTCAAATCTATTTGCAACAGCCGTTATTTTACCTGGCAATAAAATCTCGCAAGCTACAGATAAATCAAGTCAACAAATTAAAATGTTAGTATTGGAAAGGTTAGGGGATGTTGAGGATCTGAAAATTGCTAATGTTGATTTGTGTGACCTTATAGATCACAATGGAACTAAATATATAACTTTTTCTGCAAAAGTTAGCGGAGAATTTGTTGATGAATCATATTATTTACAAGCATTTATTAGAAATATTGAAATATCCGGGTCATCTGTAATATTAACAAAAAATAGCACTATTACGGTTTATTACATGAATAATAAAGGTAATCTAGAATCTCCAATTGACAATGCTGCACTAGAAATCAACGAGGCATTGATATTATCATTCAATTGATTGATGTCACGACAAAAATCGAATTTTGGGATGAAAACTAATTCACTTCTTTTGCAATCTTGGAAGTTATTTTATTACAAAAAAATAGTAAACCATGTCCCTGGGTCACTCATTAGGGGTTATCTATAGTTTATCAGTTAGAGAAGTAGAAGATAGAATATTATTGACAGTTTACCTTTTTTTAAAAATTATATAAATATTAAAAAAGCCGGTCTACTAATCTTAAAATTAGTAATAAAAAAAGTTTAATTGCAATTTTTTTTTAAAAGGAAGGATTTTGACCTTATGAAAGAAAAAAAATCACTGTTTTAGCAGGGCTCTGTTTCTCTATAATGATGCTGTCAACTTTGATATATGCACAAGATGCTGGGTATATTGGAGTGCGTGGAGCGTTTGGTTTAGCACATGATGTTAACCGAACAGTTGGTGAACGTACTGCCAGTATAGATTTTAATTCAACCTATGGTGGTAGTGTTTTATATGGCAATGAGATTATGACTTGGCTGCGAGTGGAAGCAGAAATTGGTTTTTTAAATACTGATGTTGGTAATATCCAAGGGCATTTTGATCAAGAAACGAACGCATCAGGGCAAGAAAGGTTTTATACTTTTATGGTCAATGGCTTAGCAGACTATAATAATACTACTGTATTCACTCCATTCGCTGGGATTGGTGTTGGAGCAGTCTATGCTAATCATGATATAATATTTACTCCTGTTTCAGGTAGTTCAGCTGTGGAATCAGATGACCATGATTTGACTTTTGGAGGGCAATTGATGACAGGCGTGAAATGGGAAATTTATCAAGATTGGTCCCTTGATATAATGTATCGTTTTGTTTTTGTATATGATCGTGAGCATCAGCAAGATTTTTCGCCCATTAGTGATGTGTCCCTCGAAAAAACTTACCTCCATAACATTTTGCTAGGCATTTGCTATGCTTTTTAAAGAAATAATAAAATAAAAAGATGGCTTTAAAAGCATCTTACTTATGGTGGAAACATAAATGCAGCTGGACTTTTAATGGTTAAGGACTTTGATCTGGCACTTGAAAAAATATTGGAAACATACGCAGAGCAAAATGTTAAAATTGATCTTCTTGTTTTACCAAAGATTGCATTTGATCGTTTTGGTGATGATTTGATGCTTAATAATTATTCTAAACTTTCTGAAAAATATAATCTTCCCATTTGGCTTGCATAATTAAATCCACCATCTGAAAAGATTATTTTGACTGAGACTGCTTATCATATAAGCTGCAAATAGGGATATTATAAACTGAACACCTGCCATTACTAAACCTTGCTTATGACAGTGCAAATGTTAGCTAAATTCAGGATCTAAAAAAAGTGGGGTAAGGCAAGGTCTAGAAACTTATTGACTATAACTTTAGGTTAAGCAATATTTTCAATCAAAAAAATGATATTAAGAGTTTGACAGTTAAGAAAAACTGCAAAAACTGAATTTAGACTATAATTTAGCTTATATAGAATGTTGAATCCAAGGAGCTATGCATGACTTTCAAGATGTGTTCCTTGTTCACAAGTTTCATCTACTGATGCATTAGTTCCTGTTGTACAATTTAGATTACCTCTTGAATTTTTATTTAATAAAGTGAGTCTCGGTTTATGGTATTTTAACATCAACAAATCTCCAACACAAATATTTTTAAAATACAATTGTAACTATACAAAATGTTTACATATTGTCAAATTATGGTAGTGAAAATGTTAAACTGACTTACATTGAAAGCTAAAGATATTAACTAGACAGAGTTTTTTTTATCTGTTATTATTTTTCTTTAAAAGTTATAGATTATGGAGGATAAATTGAAATACAAAAAACCAGGTTTAAATCATTTTCAAACACAGCCTGTTAAATGAGAGTGTTCTAACGGCTCATCGGCTAGTGGTGTTCGAGAGGGACCTTCATGGAATGCTTGTGGTACTGGTGGTGCCCCAGCTGATGGGAAACAAGACACTTGTTATGCAGGAGCACATGCAAGTGCAACCTGTTATGGAGGCTCTACTACTTCTTCTGGGTGTGTGGCTAATGGATCAACAGATACTGATAACTTTTCTATGGGTTGTTATAATGGAGATTATTTTTCCAGTAGTGCTTGCCGAACAGGTGGTACCGTTACTTGAGCTTATGAAATTAAATATTTTTACTTAAAATTTTGTAGTGATGTGTTTGGGCCTTGGCTCTGTTCGTAAAAACAAACTATATTGCTAATAATTTAATTTTAAAGGTAATAAGGAAGAAAATAAAGAACACTTGTAATGAAGCAATAACGATCCTTAAGATCTTTTTTTTGCTTAGAGGTAATAAATCCAACCTCTTTGTTTTAAGCAGACGAAAGAATCAGTCGATCTTGTAATGTTTTATTGTCAACTGGCACCTATACTCAAAAGTCCTTTATTGTTCTTTTCTTTATCATGCCGCCTTTTATCTCTTTTACCCTCTTTATTGTAACAAAAGCATTTGGATCAATTTTTAAAATTTCTGAAGTTAATTTATTAATTTCAAGTCTTGTAACAACAGAATATAAAATGTCACAGTTTTTTAAGTCTTCCCTGTTTTCTCCATATCCTCCTTTTCCACTAAACATTGTTACACTTCTGCCCAAGTCTCTTGTGATTTTTAATCTTATGTTTTCTGAATACTTTGAAACAACAGTCACTGCCATATATTCTTCAATCCCGTCGATGATAAAATCGACCGTTTTTGAAGCAGCCATATACGTTAAAATTGAATATAATGCAGTTTCAGTGGACAATAAAAAAGCAGCAAAGGAAAATATTATTACATTAATTATCCAAATAATATCACCAATTGTGAAACCAAACTTTCTACTTAAATATATCGCGAGCAGTTCTGTGCCGTCAATTACAGCGTTTCCTCTGATTGTAAGTCCAATCCCAGCTCCTAAAAAAAATCCACCAAATACAGCAATTAACAATTTATCATTTGTAATAATAGGAAATTTTATAAAATATATACACAAAGCAAGAGCTGAAATTGCTACAACGCTTCTTATTGCATACATTTTATTTACAACTTTATAACCAAAAATCAAAAAAGGGATATTGAATATCACAACTAAAATTGAAAGTCGTACTTCTGTCATAAATGAAACAAGCAAAGAAACTCCCATTATTCCACCATCTACAAACATATTGGGAAGTAAAAAACCTTTTAAACCAAAAGCCGCCATAAAAATACCTAAGGTGATGAATATACAATTTTTCACAGCTACTTTTGTATCAAAATAAGCATGTTCAATTTTCTTTTTAGATGGTTTTTTACTATTTCCATATTTGATAATAACATGTGATATGATTTTTTTAAGTATTTTATTCATATTTTACTCCTGGATTTTGCAAACCTATTTTCAATTTAATTAGCTCTAAGGTTTATAAAACAAAACCTTGAATGCATAAAATGCATAATATTATAATGATAGAAAAAATAAAAATATTATTTTTTTCATCTAAATTAATTTCTATAAATTATAGTAATTATATAACAAATGTAAAAAATAATAAAAAGCATTCCCTCCCATCTTTCAAGTAAATACTTTTTTTTCCCGGTAAACATAAAAATAAATAGCAAAAGACTTGCAAAAATAGACACAATAATATCTAAATTGTCTTTTGTATGATCTATTGTCAACGGGTTAATGTTGGCGCAGAAGCCTAAGATAAAAAATGTATTGAAAATGTTTGAGCCGATAATATTTCCAACCGCAATAT
This sequence comes from Pseudomonadota bacterium, assembly GCA_043820105.1. Lineage (GTDB taxonomy): Bacteria > Bdellovibrionota_F > JAHFAK01 > JAHFAK01 > JBDREC01 > JBDREC01. The sequence goes on along the minus strand of JBDREC010000010.1, from coordinate 42,163 downwards.
CTGTATTTTTCTTCATGGTGGCTACAATTGAAGTAACAAGTTCGGGTAGGCTTGTACCAACAGCAATAATAGTCAATGCAATTAATGACTGAGATATTTTCAAGCTTCTGGCAATATAAATTGCATTATCTACAATTAATTTTGATCCAGCAAATAAGCAAAAAAATCCAATTACTAAAAAAAGAATAATTTTATTAAAGCTCATTGGTTTTAATGGGAGAGTAATTTTAATGTTTCTTGACTTTATCGAATCTGAAACAATGTTATAAAAAAATATTCCAAAAAATACCAATAAAATTAAACCATCTATTTTTCCAAGATATGAATGTGAAGCATTATCCAAAAAATAATCATTACCAAGTAATGCCAGTATTATTGCAGATAATAAACAAAATGGGATTTCTCTTGAAACAGTTTTTTCTCTGACAATTAAGGGAGTTATTATTGCACAAACTCCTAAAACAAGAAAAATATTAGCTATATTGCTTCCCACAACATTTCCGATTGCGATTTCTGAAGATTCTTTAATAGTTGCATTAAAACTTACAAAAAATTCAGGCAAACTTGTGCCGAAAGCTATTACTGTCAAACCAATTATCAAATCAGATATTTTGAATTTTTTTGCTAATGCTTGTGCCCCATCTACTAATAAATCAGCACCCTTTGTAATGATTGTTAAGCCAACTATAAATAATATTATTTTTATTAACATAATTTGATTAGAATCTTTTTTAATAATGTTTTTAATTATATATCTTAATAAAGTCTTTTTGCAATGATTTAAACAGAATAAGTCATTAATGAGATTCTGATGACAGAGAAAGGATAATCACTTTATATATTTAAGCGCTAGTAAGTTATTTAATTTGTACAAAGAATATTCCCCCCAAAAGAAAGGCTTGTTGCTATTGCAAGGAATGTGGCAGTATTTATTCTGCAGTCGAACCCTCAAAACTTTTGCTCAACGCCTTTCAAGAAAGAAGATACTAAATGATTGCCATCTGTTTCTCTTTGAGCGCGCACCAAATTCACACCGGAGATTTCATTTTTTGTTTTGATAAAATTTTAGCTAGGTTCCTTTGGGTATCCCAAATTAATATTGTCCCGAAAGGGAATAAAAACTTGACAAAACATAAATAATCAGCCAATATTACTTATCGGTAATAAAGTGAGAGAAAAATATGATTAGAGATGAAATATTACCTAGCGGGAATATTGTGAATGTGCTGCAGATAGGCCAACTAATTAAAAACAAAAGGAAAGAGCTTGGAATAACGCAAAAAGATGCGGCTTCAATGTGCAATATTGGAACAAGATTTTTTTCTGAGCTAGAAAGAGGAAAAAAGACTTTGCAAATTGGCTTGGTTTTAAAGGTGCTTCAGGATTTTGGATTTGTTTTAGATATTGTGGAAAGGCATGAAAAATGAACAAGCTTTATGTTTATTTTGAAAATATTCTTCTAGGTGAAGTTTGGCTGGATGAAAAAAGCAGGTTTTGTTTTAAGTATGATAAAGATTATCTTAAACTAGATAAAGCTTTTCCTCTTTCTATTCAGCTACCTTTGAGGGAAGAAGTTTATTTGGATGATTTTTCAAGATCCTTTTTTTCAAATCTTTTGCCAGAAGGTGATATAAGGACATATCTTGCACGAATGCTTCAAATTTCTGAAAGAAATGATATGCTGTTGTTAGATGCAATTGGAGGTGAATGTGCTGGGGCTATTTCTATAGTAAATAAAAATTATAAATATAATGGTAAGTTTTCATATAAAAAGTTAGATGAATCCAGGTTAAAAGAAATGTTGAAAACAGATAAAAAAATTCCGCTTTTAGCTCATAACACTGATCTTAGGCTTTCTCTGGCTGGTGCCCAGGATAAAATTCCGGTTTACTTTGATGGTGAAAGTGTATATTTAACAAAAAACAATTCGCCTAGTTCTCATATTTTAAAACCTGATAATAAATATTTCCCAAACCTTGTTATAAATGAATATTTTTGTATGAGCTTAGCAAAATTTTTAAAGCTTCCAGTCTCAGATGTGCAAATTATTAGAACAGAAGATAAAGCAGGATTATTAATAAAAAGATATGATAGAAAACAAAACGATTTAGATAAATTGTATAGGATTCATCAGGAGGATTTTTGTCAGGCACTAGGATACCTTTCTAGCTACAAATATGAAAATGAAGGAGGGCCAAAGCTTATTGACTGCTTCAATCTTATTAAAAAATATAGTTTTCAGCCTCTTTTAGACAAGAATAATCTGATTAATTGGGTAATCTTTAATTATATAATAGGTAATGCTGATGCTCATGCAAAAAACATTTCAATTCTTTATGAATTGCATAAACCATGCCTTGCTCCTTTTTATGATTTGAATTCAACTCTGGTTTATCCTGAATTAATGAAAAAACTAGCAATGAAAATAGGAGGAGAAAATCGCTTTGATTTTATTCAAAAAAGGCATTGGGAAAGATTTGCTGATGAAATAGAAGTTAAGAAAACATTTATTTTAGAAAGATTAAAAAATGTTTCTGAAAAAATACAAATTGCCATTCCAATATTGAAACAGGAAATTTTCAAAGGAAATCCAAAAAGTGAAATTGTAAGCAATATTATTTCTATCATTGATAGGCATTTAAAGAGAATTGCAAATCTATGAAATTAAGAAAAAATCGACACGACTGTCTTGTTGCTTTTTTTATTCAGACTATGGTGAAACCTGTGTAGGTTATCGATTTCATTTTGCGGGGAAACAGGATTCCTCGTTTTTGGGTGTAACTGCAGGGTTGGGATTTGGTTCAGGTAAGGTTGGATGAATTGATAATACAATTCAAGAGAAACTAAGTTCACAATTTTTGGTTTTTACCTAAACAAGGCGATTTATTTTTTGTTTAGGTTAAATATTCTATTACATTTTGTTAATATCTCAATATAATGCTTGAGGGTTTTGGTTTAAATATCGTCAATAAATTATAGACAAAAAGATTGAAAAAGCAGATAGTAATGCAAATTATAAATTATATATTCTATTATTAGATAATAGTTATTGGGTGTTATTTGGAAAAACTGATTAATTATTTTGCATGCAGACATTTTTTAACAAACTTTATTTTGATCGCAGTTATTCTTGGTGGAGTCTTTGCCTGGCAATATACAAAAAAAGAAGAACTACCTGATGTAACCTTTAATAGGCTGGGAATATCTGTTAATTATTCAGGAGCTCCAGCTGAAGATGTTGAATATTTTATTACTAAACCCATAGAAGAGGCTGTTAGAGGTATTGATGGTGTATATCGCATCACCAGTAACTCAAGTTCGGGAAATTGTAACATTACAGTTGAGCTTGAAAATGATATTTCGAATATTGATGAAGTTGTAACTGAAATACGAAATGAAGTTTTAAATGTTAATCTTCCATCTGAGGTTATTGATGATCCAAGGATTCGGGTTTTTAAGACCTCTAAAAAAGCCATACTTGATATTGCACTTATAGATAGCACGACACATCTACTTGATTATGAGAGCAGAAAAAATTTACAAAAATATAGCCTTGCCCTTGAAAACCAACTTATTAACAGGGTTGAGGTTAATTCGGTAAATCGTAGCCACTATCTACAGCCTGAAATTCAAATAAAAGCATCCCCCAAAAAACTTATTAATTACGAAATCCCATTTAATACGGTTATGCAGGAAATAAAAACTAACCATGTCAGAAAACCAGCGGGATCAATAGAAACAGACAAAGAACCAAAAGTAACCTTAATTTCAGAACTAAACACTAAAGAAAAACTTGAAAATCTTATAGTTCAAGGAGGCTTTGAGGGTGGAGTTATAAAACTAAAAGATATTGCCTCTGTTAATGAAGCTTTTGAGAAAACCAACAGCATTATAAAAGTAAATGGACATGAAGCCGTCATGCTTAGTGTTGTAAAAAGTAGTGCCTTTGGAATTCTCGACTCTTTAAAGGCGGTTAATGCAGTAATTGATAATTTCAAAAAACATAATCTGGAAGGCAGCTCAATAAAAGTGGTTTTGCTGGATGATGAATCCACGGATTTGCGAAATCGTTTGAATATAATAGCCTATAATGGAGCTATTGGTTTTATTTTGATTTTGATATTTCTATTTTTCTTTTTAAATAAGCGGTCAGGTTTTTGGGTGGCTATGGGGATTCCATTTTCCATGGGAAGCACTATGATTATTAGTTCCTATTTAGGCTATACAATAAATGGAATTACTTTGGCTGCAGTGATTATTGTTATGGGTATTGTTGTGGATGATGCCATTGTTGTGGCAGAAAACATTTCCAGATATATTCAACAAGGCATGGAAAAGAAAAAAGCAGCGATTTTAGGTACTAACAATATTTTATTGCCAGTAATTGCAAGTATTGTAACAACGTGCATCGCCTTTATTCCTCTTTTGTTTTTTTCTGGAAGATTTGGGGCCTTTGTTCATTATCTGCCTCCAATAATTTTTCTTATGTTAGGGGCCAGTTTATTTGAATCAATTTTAATATTACCCGGGCATATGATTTTTAATATTCCATTTTTAACTAAAAATAAAGAAAGAGCTAAGGCGAGCAAGGTCCATTGGTTTTATAAATTTGAAAAAATATATGGCAAGGTTTTAGAAAAAATAATCGCATTCAAATTTATTGTTTTTATAATATTTGGGGTTTTGCTTGTTTCTGCAGTATTTCTAGTTAAAGAGAAAATGAAATTTGTTATGTTTCCCAATGAGGAAACAAGGGAAATTTCCATAACTGGTTTTGCTCCAAAAGGGACACAAAGACTAGAAACAGCAAAGTTGTCAAAACAACTTGAAAATTTAATTGTGCCATATGTGGGCAAAGAAGTAATCGGCTTTCGCACAAGTATTGCTCAAAGCAGAAGAGGTGCTGCTGTAGAAGAAAACAGCTTCAGAATGAATGTTGAAATTGTTCCAAAGGAAGATCGTGAAAAATCATCTGATGAGCTTGTGGAAGAATTTAAAAAACTGAGTGAAAAAATAGAAGGTTTTGAAAAGATAAGCTTTAATAAAAGCAGATGGGGGCAGTCTTCAGGTAGCCAAATTGAGCTATTAGTCAAACAAAACAATGACGCCCAAAGAGATAGTATTGTTAGGCAGGTATTTGAATATTTGGAAAATGATCCAGCGATTATTAACGCTGAAATAGATGAAGGCTTTAAAATACCAGAATATAGAATATTATTAAAACAGGAAAAACTTAAGCGGCTTTCAATTAGTGCACAAGATCTTGCTGCAACCTTAAGGGCTGCTCTTGACGGAACTGTTCTTTATGAGTTTTCACGGGATGATGAAGATGTTTATGTAAGATTTACTCTTGAGGATGCTGCAAAAGATAATTTAAATAAAATATTGAAAATTCCTGTTGAGAACAGAAGCAACTACTTAGTTCCAATTGGTGATTTAGTGGAGGTTAAAAAGGTAGAATCATCAAATTCTATCTTTCGCCAGGATTTAAAACGCACAACAATAATTTACGCAGATGTTAACAAAGAAACAGGCTTAACTCCAATTGATGTTTCTAAAATTCTGGAAGCAAAAGTTTTCCCTAAAATCCTTAGCAAATATCCTACAACAACTTTTTCATTTTCGGGCGAAATCCAGGATACACTTGAATCACGATCTGATCTAACTAACGCGATTATTTTTAGCTGCATTTTAATTTATATGATTTTAGCTATTTTATTTTCATCCTTCACAAAGCCACTTATAATAATGTTAACGATTCCATTTGGAGTAATTGGAATAATTTTTGCTTTTTACCTGCATGCGAAATTTCTTTTTGGTTTTTTTGCAGCCATTGGAGCTTTGGGTCTGGCTGGGGTTGTAATAAATGATTCAATCATCATGCTTGTAAAGCTCGATAAAGAATTTATTCCAACTGGGTCAAAAATAGAGATGATTAAGCAAATTGCAGATATTTCAAAAACAAGGCTAAGGGCTGTTGTCTTGACAACTATAACAACTGTTGTGGGTGTTTTGCCTACTGCCTATGGTTTAGCTGGATATGATGCTATGCTTTCTGAGATGATGCTGGCTCTTGCCTGGGGACTTGCTTTTGGTACAGTAATTACTTTGGTTTTGGTTCCATGTATTTATACTTTGGAAATGCAAATAAAACAGATATTTGCCAAAACTTGATTGTTTTATATAACAAAAGGTTAAAGGTTTAAATGTTAATTAAATATAAAAAAAGTAGCTTGTTTATTTTTGGTTTTTTATTTTGTTTTTCTGGTTTTTTAAATGCTCAAGAAGCAAATGACAGTTTAAAAAATGAAAATGAAATATTATTGGATATTTCTGCTTTTATTAAAAAGGCTTCCCAAAATGATACATATTTTGAACAGATATTAATTGATGAACTAAGCCTTAAATATAAAAAAGATCTACTGCTTCCAGCGAAAGATCTTGTTTTGGAGGTAAAAACGACCTATGATTTCATTTTCAGTCAGGACAGAAATACACCTGAAACAGAAGTTTCTTTAAGTAAATTATTTCCCAATACAGCAACCACTTTTTCACTTAGCCATACTTATTCTCCAAGCTTTTCATCTACTGATAATAGTTCAAAGGTAGAATTTTCCATTGCTCAACCAATTGTACAAAATGCTTTTGGAAAAGCAACTCGCTTGTATGATAAAATTATTGGCCTTGAAACAGATGTGGCTAGATTTCAAATTTCAGAGGCTTATGAAGATTATTTGTGTACAACTATCATTGCCTATTATAATTGGTATGAAGCCTATGAATATTTGGAAATTGCCAAATCATCTTATGCATCAAATGAAAAACTGCTTGAAAATATTAAAGCCAGGCAAAAAAGCAAAATCGCCTATGAAATTGATGTTAATAAAATAAAGGTTCAGCTTTTAAGTAAAAAGGAATCCTTGATAAAGTATGAAAAACAATATGAAAATGCCTTTTATATTGTGAAAACTGCACTGAGATCAGCTGATCAGGATATTTTAATACCTCAAAAACCAGATATTTACAAATTCGAAAGCACTGATTTTAATGAAGATATTAGAGGTTTTAAGCAAAAAAGCAGAACCTTTAAAATATTAAAACTTTTAGAAGATAAGAGCTCTTTGGAAGTTTCAAAATACGCCAATGAATTGCTTCCATCTCTTGATTTTTTGTTTGCCTATGAGCTCTCTGGAGATAAGCTTACCTTTGATGATAATAATCAAATGCTCTATTTCGGTCTTAGCTTAAATCTGCCTCTGCCTAATCAAGTGAAAAAGGCTACACTGGAAAATTCCAAAATTGCAGCTAAAAAAATTAAGTTAACAGCAAACAATATTTATTATGAATTAAATAAAAAGATAAATGAATTATATATTAACATTAACAGGCAAAAAGCCTTGATTTCCCTAACACAAGAAAAAATCAAACTGGCCCAAAAAATCTTAAAGGCTGAAAAAGAAAACTATACTTATGGAAAAGTAACCTTAAATGACTATATTGATGCTGTTAATAAGCTTGATAGCAACAGGTTTAATTTAATTTCTCATGAAATGCTTTTAGGGCAGTTAGTGATTGAAAAGTTAAGGATAATGGATCAACTTATATCAAAACCAAGATAAAAATTGATTTTATTTCATTGGAATAAACGCAATTGCTTTTTCTGGTGTTGATTTGAGCTTGTAATTTTAAAATATTTTAATTTCGTCTTCGTTTTGGATTTTTTTGATGTGAGTTTTTATTGTCTGCTATTTCTACTGAAATTTTACGTTTATTTAAAACCATATCTTTAAAAGCTACTAATACAATGTCAGTATATTTTTTATCTGCTTCAAAAAATGAAAAGGTTTCAAGTAGTTTAATATCTCCAATTCTAATATCTCTAATACCTGTTGCATCATTAATTAGTCCAATAATATCTCTTGGGCTGATTCTGTCTTTTTTTCCTACATTAATAAAAAATCTTGTATAAAGGCTTTGGTTTGAATTTCTATCACCTCTTTCCCTGTCCTTTGGAGGATTTAAATCAGGTGCATTTTTATAATAATCAAGAAATCTGTTGAATTCCAGTGCTACAAAGCGTTTGATTAGATCTTCCCGATTGAGCCATTCTAGTTTTTTATATATTTCAGGTAATATTTTATCAATTTGCTCATCATCAATTTTTACTTTTTGCATTTTATCAATGAAGTGAAATAACTGTTTAGAGCATATTTCTTTTCCACCTGGAACACTTTTAAACTCAAACTGTTTATCGAGCTTTTTTTCAATTTGGTTTAATTTATATTTTTCTTTTAAATGAGCTATTACAATTGAAATTCCATCTTTTCCGGCTCTGCCTGTTCTTCCGCTTCTGTGTGTGTAGACATCATTATCTTCTGGTAGATTATAATTTATTATATGAGTTAAATTATCAACATCTAGTCCTCTGGCGGCTACATCTGTAGCTACAAGCATTTGAATTGTTTTAGTTCTAAATTTATTCATAACATGATCACGCTGCCCTTGAGAGAGATCACCATGTAATGAATCTGCATTATATCCATCTTGCATAAGTTGATCAGCAATTTCCTGAGTTTCTCTTCTGGTTCTGCAAAAAATGATTCCATAAATATCTGGGTTAAAGTCAGCGATTCTTTTCAAAGCTAAATATCTGTCTTTTGCTTGGACTGTGTAGCATACATGGTGAACATTTTGGGCGCCGACATTTTTTTTGCCAACTTTAATCTCTTCTGGATTTTCCATATATTTGGAGGCAATTTTAGCAACATCTGCTGGCATTGTTGCTGAAAATAAATAAGTTAGTTTTTTATCAGGAGTTTTTTCTAAAATTTCATTTATAGGTTCTCTAAAACCCATGTTAAGCATTTCATCAGCTTCATCAAGAACTACAGCTTTTATCTTTGAGATATTTACTTTCTTTCTGTTTATCAAATCAATTAATCTACCTGGGGTTGCCACTATAATGTGAACGCCTTTTCTGAGTTTCATGATTTGCTTATCAATACTAGCTCCACCAAAAATTGGAAGAATTCTTAAATTATCAATGTATTGAGAAAAATCTTCAAGGTCTTTTGCTATCTGCATGCATAGTTCACGTGTTGGGCATAAAATCAAAACCTGTGTTGTTTCACTTTTAGTTTTTATTTCTTGGATTAAAGGCAGGCCATAAGCAGCTGTCTTTCCTGTGCCTGTTTGAGCAAGGCCAACTAGGTCTTGCTTATTATTTAAAATAAAAGGGATTACCTTTTCCTGTATTGGCATAGGGGTTTCAAAACCCATTTCAGTTATGCCTTGTAATAGCTTTTTTGATAAGCCTAAATCTTCAAAAGTCATAATTTTTTCCTTAAAATAATAATAATTTTGCTTGAGCTCGAATAATGATCCTGAAAATGATGTATGATTCAAGGCAAGTCAAATCGCCACATACGTTAAATAAACGAACTTAGCAAGGAAAATAAATAATAATTGATTTTTCATTTTTAATAGGATAGGTATTCTCCGATTTTATTACCTTATTTTATAAAAAAAGGCTTAATTATGAAGAAAATTACAAGCATACTACTTTTTTCATTTCTAATAACATTGTTTACGGCATGTTCTTTATTGAAATTCCCAGCAGGCAAATGCCAAAATGGATATCATTGGAATGGAACACAATGTGTTCGTGATGCATCAACAGTTCGTCAAATGGGCGCAGAATGTTCTAAAGGCAGACATTGGGATGGAAGTGGTTGCGTAAAAGATTAAACATAATATGAAACTCATTTCCTGGAATGTTAATGGTGTTCGGGCCATAGTAAAAAAAGATTTTGAAGATCAAGTCAATCAATTTAAAGCTGACATTATAATTATTCAAGAAACTAAAGCTCAAGATGATCAAGTTTTAGCAGCTCTCGCGAATATTGATAGTTATCATATCTATAGTAATTCAGCCCAAAGAAAAGGTTATTCTGGAACTGCTATTTTAAGCAAGGAAAAGCCCATTAATGTTAGTTCTGATATTGGAATTTCTAAACACGATCAAGAGGGTCGTGTGTTATTGGCTGAATATAAGAACTTTTTTTTAGTGAACGTATATGTTCCGAATTCAGGAAATGAACTTTTACGTCTTGATTACAGAAAAACATGGGATAAGGCTTTTTTAAAATATTTAAAAAAACTAGAAACGAAAAAGCCAGTGATTGTTGGCGGTGATTTTAATGTAGCTCATCAGGACATTGATTTAACACATTCAAAAGCAAATTATAATAAAAATGCAGGCTATACTCAAACAGAAATTGATGGAATGGATAATTATGTGAATTCTGGGTTTATAGATACTTTCAGGCATATTCATCCTGACAAAGTTAAATATAGTTGGTGGAGCTACAGGGCTGGAGCTCGTGCCAATAATGTTGGCTGGAGGATTGACTATTTTCTGGCAAGTTCAACTCTAAAATCAAAATTAAAAGATGCTGATTGCCTTAACAAATATATGGGTTCCGATCATTGCCCCATTATGCTTGAAATTGAATAAGGGAACATGAGAACAAGGGAACAAGAGCGCAAGGATATCCAAGGGATTTGCTTGCTTCATAGTGCATCAAGTGTAGAGTATCTAGTATCTAGTATCTAGCATCGAAGTTTACCTTCCATAAAAATATAAAGTTTTAGAAAAAATCCAATAAAAAGCACTTTTTATTTTACTTTTGTATTTTATCTTACTACTTACCACTTACCACTTACGACTTACGACTTATTTTAGGAGTGTGAATGAACATTTTATCTTCAAGTGTATCCATAACCCAATATAAGGTTGATGGTCAGCTTACAAATAATCCAACTGATGCCATATACAATGCTCTGAACAAGCATTCTATAAAAGAAGAAGGTGAAAATCTTGAGATAAATCTTGGATGGACTTCTTTTACCAGCCCTTATTTGCCAAAATTTGATGAAGCAAGTTTTCAAGTTGGTCCTTATTACGTTTTCTCACTACGAATTGATAAAAAAGTAGTTTCTTCAAAGGTTATTAAAAAATATTCAGCCATTGAGGAATCAAAACGTTTAAAAGAATCAGGCCAGCAGTTTGTATCAAGAAAAGAAAGAAAAGAAATTCAAACTCATGTTAAAGATACTATGATTTTGAGAGTTCCTTCAATTCCAAGTGTTTTTGATGCTGTTTGGGATATGGAGAATGAAAAACTTTGGTTTCTTTCTAATTTAAAAGAAGCAAATGATGAGTTTGTGAAACTATTTTATAGATCATTTGGAATAAAATTAACACGCATGATTCCTTATAATGTAGCCTTGGAAAATTCGAAATTAACTGCTGCTCAAAAAGATAAATTCAGCAAACTAACAATAACAAATTTTATGGAGTAAAAGATGCTTGATATAGCTATTGCATATGAAAATTATAAATTTGTAGGATATGAGTTTTTAACATGGCTTTGGTATGCTGTTGATAATAATCAGATTTCTATGGATAGCCTGCTTGATAAACCCTTTATTCTAGAAATTGGTGATAAGGCTACATTAAAGAAAATTTCAGAAAATAAAAATGAGGTTATAAGCATAAAAGGTGATGATCCAAATCTTGAAGAGGGGCTTTTTTCACTTCAAAAAGGTTCATATGTTACAGAACTAAACCTTATTTATAAGGAAGATGATTTGAAATGGCAATTTAATTTAAAGGGCGAGAGCCTTAATATTTCATCTTTAAAGGCTCCAAAAACAGGACAAGTTTATGAAAAAGGTGAGTTTGAAGCAGCTACTTTAGATAAAATCTATCTTTATGAAAGAATAGTGAATTTAACCAATCAGCTTTTTGAGAACTTTTTGAAGCTTCGAACTTCTACTAATTGGACTTCAAAAACTATCCCAGAAATAAAGAAATGGCTTTCATAAATATTTCTTCTTGATTTTTTTTTATCTTCAACTTACCACTTACCTCATATCACTTAACACTTATTATGGAGTCCTCATGAAAATTTTTAAGATTTTATCGATTTTTGCTATAGTAATTGCAATGCTGGCTATCACAGCTTGTACGCACAAATTTGTTTCAATGCCACAGGTTGGATATTCTCCAATTACCTTTGAACCTTTAAAAGCTGGAAAAGATTTTAAGGTTGCTAAAAATGTTAAGGTTAATTCATGCGAATGGAACATTCTTGGACTAGGCTCATTGTCAGCATGGATGCAAGGATATGGAACATTTGATAACATGGTTGCTTCAAAAGCTATGGTTACAGAAATGGAAAAAAATCTAGATCAGGGTGATTTTATTTTACCGCTCGCTAGAAAAATTGAATTAACAAGCTATGTAGTTGCTTCTAGATTCTGTGTTGATGCTTATGGAAAATTGATAAAGTTGAATTTCTAATTTGAATTAAATGGATCCTGATATAAATTCAGGATGACATCATAACCATTTTTTTCGCTGTACGCTGTACGCAGCTAGCTGTACACTGTACGCAACATGGAGAATCAAAATGTCTAAACTTTACTTCCGCTATTCAGCCATGGGTGCTGGAAAGTCTCTTGATTTAATTAAAGTAGCTTATAATTATGAAGAACGAGGAATGCCTGTTGTGCTGTACAATTCTAGTCTTGATACTCGATATGGAGAAGCACAAATCACATCTAGAACAGGCATTTCAATGAAATCTTCAACTTTTAATGCTGAAACTGATTTTTTTTCTGATTTTACAGATAATTACTTTGCTAAAGATAAAAAAGTTGGTTGTGTTTTAGTTGATGAAAGTCAATTTCTAAGAAAAGAGCAAGTAAGGCAGCTAAGACTTATCGTAAATAAATATGAAACCCCTGTTATTTGCTATGGTTTAAGAACTGATTTTCAAGCCAATTTATTTGAAGGTAGTCGCTGGCTTTTTGCCTGGGCTGATGCCATTGAAGAGCTCAAAACAATTTGTTGGTGCGGAAAAAAAGCCACAATGAATGCAAGAATTGTTGATGGTAAAGTTACTTCAGAAGGTGAGCAAATTCAAATCGGCGGGAATGAATCTTATATCGCCCTTTGTTCTCGCCACTACACCAATGGTGAACTTGAAAACTAATAATATTGGATCTAATTTTTTAGGATTCTTGACTTTTAAATGAATTGATAGATATTAAAAATAATATTTGTAATTTTATTATAAGGAAAGAGTATCATGGAGAAATTAGGAGTATATTTTTTAGTTATTACATCAATGATAATTTTTACATCATGTGCTGCCAAAAAGGTTCAAGAAAAACCAGAAATAGAAAGACAAGCAAAGGCTTTTATCGATAATTATCTAAAAGAATATGTGCCACTTCATATGGATCAACTCAATTATTGGTTTAAATCTGCAACAGAAGGCAAAGAAGAATATTCAAAAAAATATGAAGAAGCAGAGCTTGGATTAAGACTTTTAAATAATAATATAGAAAATTTTTTAGCCTTAAAAAATTATTATAATAACATTAGTCTTATCAAAGATCGCGCTATCAAGAGAAATGTCGAGGTTTTGTATTTTGATCATCTAGTAAATCAAGTTCCGAAAGATCTCTTGAAAAAATTTACTGCCTTAGAAAAAAAATGTATTAAAACCTTTAATGATTACTCACCTGTTTTAGATGGAAAAAAAGTTACAAACTCTGACCTGTCAAAAATTTTATCAGAAAGCATGGATTCTGCTGAACTTGAAAATGCATGGAAGGCGTCAAAGATTAGAGGAAAAGATATTGAAAAAGATTATATTGAATTAATTAAAATTAGAAATGAAATTGCTAAATCACTTGGCTATAAAAACTATGCTTATTTATCTGCTGATATATTGGGAATAAGTATAAAAGAACTTGATCGATTTTATGAGGATATTTATGAGGCAACTAAAGAACAATTTAAATATGTTAAAGAAGAATTCATTGATGTAAACTTAGCAAAACACTATGGAATAACGAAATCAGAACTTAGGCCCTGGCATTATAAAAACCCTTATTTTCAAGCGGTTCCTTCTAGTGTTTTTCAAGGTGTTGATTTAGATGAGTATTATAAAGATAAAACAAGTGAAGATGTCATAAAGCTTGTTGTTGATTTTTATGCTTCAATCGGCCTTGATGCTGAACCCTCTTTAGAAAGAAGTTCTTTGTATCCAGCAGAAGGAAAATCTCCACATGCAGCTGCTTGGTATCTAGATCCAAGAAAGCCATCATCAGTTTTATATATGAATTTACCAAAGGCTCCTAAATATCCAAGTGCAGAGGATGCTTTGACTCTGGTCCATGAGCTTGTTCATGACTTTGATTATGATGCATCTCTTGCCTCAGATGAAGTTCCATTAAACATGAAGGAAGGAAAGGGGCAAATTGCTGAAGCTTTTGCGATGCTTTTTGAAAAACAAACAGTTACCAAGTCTTGGTTAAAGCGCATTGGGGCAACAGATGAAGAAATTGCTAAAATACAAGAAACAAGTAAGCTAAGTGATTATATTGATCAGCTTGTTTTTTTAAGATGGTGCAGTGTAATGTATTACTTTGAAAGACTGCTTTATGAAAATCCAAATCAAAACATAAATAATCTTTGGTGGCAGCTTAAAAAGAAATATCAACTTCTAGATAAACCCAAAGGCTGGACAAATCCTGATGCCTTAGCAAAATATCATACAGTTACTTATAATAAGGTCGCACTTGAATATTCTGAATATGCTTTAGGTTACATAATAAATGTTTCTTTAGGTACTGCCATCGCTAATAAGCTAGGAATAGATATTAAAGAAAATGATTATTATGGTCAGAAAAAGCTTGGTCCAGTTCTAAACAAAGAATTTTTAACAGACGAAAATCTCTTTCCCTGGAAAGAATACGTTGAAGTAAAAACAGGGTCTAAATTTTCTATTAAACCTTGGATTGAATATTATATAAAACCAGAATATCACAAACAACTTCCAGTAATAAAATAATCCTGATTTCTGAGTCCTGAGCCCTGTATTTTAAATTGTCAGGCCATGTTTTTTAAACTTCCGATACAAAGTAACTTCAACTGCATTTAATTTCATTGCTAAGGATCTTATACTTCTTTCACCTTGCGATATTTCTTCAAGCACCTGTCTTTCAATTGCATCAAGATATGTGTCTAAGCCTTTTATCATAACGTCTTCCTTAACAGAATGCATGTTAAAATCTTGAGAGTTTAGCTTGGCGATATTTTTGTTTTCTAAAAAATAAATTGGGCTTAGATGTTCTATATTTATTTGTTCAGCTTGTTTTGATTTTTGACACATATATTGAACCGCGTCTTTTAGTTCTCTAACATTTCCTTCAAGCCAATCATTTTTTAGAAAAAGATCTTTAACAGAAGTAGTCACGGGTTTTAAAAAACCACAGAACTGCATGATATAGTATTCCATAATTGGAATGATATCTTCTTTTCTTTCTCTTAAGGCGGGAATCCGTACCTTGCATGGCGAAAGCCTTGAATAAAGATCTTGTCTAAATTTGCCTTCAATAACCCTTCTTTTTAATGAATAGTTTGTGGCTGAAATAATTCTGCAATTAGAATGTCTAACAATTGGATCTCCTAAGCGACGGTATTCACCACAATCTAGAAACATTAAAAGTTCGGCCTGGCATTCGAAATTCAAATCACCAATTTCGTCTAGAAATAAGTCGCCATCTTTTGCTAGTTCTACAAGGCCTTGCAGGTCAGATTCAGCTCCTGTGTACGCACCTTTCTTGTGCCCAAATAATATGTCTTGAAGTCTTTCTCTTGATAAGCCTGCGCAATTCACTCTCACAAAAGGTCGTTTTACACCATTTGAAAGGCAGGAGTTTGTATAGCGTGCAATGGGGGTTTTTCCAACGCCTGTTTCACCTTCAATTAAAAGATTCATATCATCAATGTATTGTATTTCTTTCATTATCTCTAAGATTATCTTGTTTTGAGAAATTATTTCATATTTATCCTTAAACTCAATTCTCATGCTTTCAAAACTGCGAAGGGTTTTGGCTGTTTTTAGTGCTTTTTCAATTCTAAGTAAAAGATCATGCTCAAGGGTTTCAACTGATTTTGTTATGTAATCAAAAGCACCCAGGGAAATGCATTCAACAACTTTTTCGGTTTCTGTAATTGATGATAATATTATAATAGGAGTAGTTTTGTCTTTTGATTTAATATATTTCAGGACATCTATTCCATTTTTTTCTTCATCAAAATTTAAGTCTAAAATAACTAAATCAATTTCATAGCTATTAATTTTAGAAAGAGATGATTCATAATCAATAGCTTCTATTGTTTGATAAAGCTCACCTAAGATTAGGCATATAGATCTTCTAAGAGCATTGTCATCATCAATTACTAAAATTGTTTTCTTTTTGTCCATTTTTATTTACTCCCAAAAAGAAATTAAACATCATCGTTGATAGATTTAATAATATTTAAAGCGAATTTGGTGTTTTCTTTGTCTATTGAAGAGAGCTTATTAATAAGCTCTTCAGAAAGGAGATTATCAAAATTATTATTTGTTATTAAATCATTTAAAAAAGAAAATTGAGACGTATATCTTTTATATGTGCTTTCTAAATATTTTGTTTCTTGCTGATTTAAAACATCATAGATATTTTCAAGTTTTAAGGATTGTTTTTGAGTAATTCTTCTAAGTTCGGTAAATTGTTCTGACAAAAGATCATTTAGTCCATTGGAACTTAACTTGTTCATTAATTTATAACAAGTACTAATGACCATATAGGCATTAATAATTGGTTTATTAATATCATGAAAAAGTTTTTTGGTGATTTTTTTAAAATCATTTTTATGCAAAAATTAACTCCTTTTTAGTTTAACTTTATATCAGCCTCGATCCTTGTCTTTAGTTCATCTATCGAGATGCTTGGAGCAAAACAAGCTGTTGCCCCAGAATCTTTTGCGAGATTGTTGCAAAATTAGCGGCTAGCTGCGTTGGCCGCTAAAAATTAACTTTCGACGTACAGTAGTACGCCTCAAGTAAATTTTCATCGACCGCCTTGCTATCCACTAATTTATCAACAATCTCAAAATATTATTTTTATAAACCTCTCATACGAGTTGGTTTATTTTAATGTCCTCTGTATCTCGTTCTTCTCATTCCGTGCTTCAACTTCCCTTCTCCAAACTTGCGCTCTATGCCGGAACGTATTTTCCTTAACCAATTGGGAACATCTCTCATCTTCCGATATATCCAGTTTCTTATGACTTTTAGATATATTCATACTTAAGCCCTGGTCTGTAGTTAATAATTAGTAATATCAACTATATTAAAAACTAGGGCTTTTTCAATCTTATTTTCTTGCCAAAGATCAATGACTTATCAATTTCTCAACAGCCTCATTTAAAAATATATGCATTTTTTGTGCCAAACTCAAAACCAATAAAAACAAATGGTTACGATATGGTGTTGTTAGAAGTTATCATTATCGAAAAACTGTTTATCATTTTGGAAAAAAACTAAATTTGCAATTTTGAAATGTAGAATGTTGCTATTTTGATAAAATTATTTTTAACAAAAAATTCGATTTTATTACTAGCTGAAATTAAACGAATTAGATGTTTTGGCACTTTGGCATGGAGCTTGCTATATCAAAAGTCTTACGTTTTCCATAGTATTAAATAATTTAAAAAGGAGAAAAAGATGAATTTTAAAAATGTTTTTTTTGCTATTGTATTGGCTACAGTTTTAATCTTTGTAAATGCATATTCGCTTGTGATTAACACAAGCTGTTTTCACCCAGACAGCAAAATTATGGTAAGGAATAATGAAAATGATCAAATAAGATTTTTAAAGGCAGGGGATTTATTTGATGAAATGGCTTCTTTTTCGATTTTTGTTCCTGTGTTTGGCACTGATGAATTTTCACTTAAGGAAAGTGCTATACTTGAAAAATATCAAAGTCAGGCTTTTACAGTTAAAAGCATTGTAAATATCGAACTTGATAATGGAAAAAAAATTATGCTAACAAAAAAGCATCCTTTACTTTTATTTAATGGAGATATTGTTTTAGTTGAAGATTTAAATTTATCAGATGAATTATTTGGATATGATGGCCGTGTTGTGAGAATCAAGCAGATTAATTCTTTTGCTTATAATGGAGTCGTTTATAATTTTACAGTTGAAAGTAAAGATCATTTCTTTATTGTAGAAGGTATTGTTGTTGGGGACTTGTACTTGCAGGAAAATATTTAATTAAGGTTTATATCTTTTCAGCTAAATATTTTGAAAAGTAAGTGATAATAAAATCAGCTCCAGCTCTTTTTATGGATGTAACCGCTTCAAAGCTTGCTTTTTCAAGGTCTAGCCAGCCTTTTTCAGCTGCCGCCATTATCATTGAATATTCACCGCTTACATTATAGGCGCCTAGTGGCAAGACTGTCTCAGCTTTTGCTTTTGCTATAATATCTAGGTAAGGAAGGGCAGGTTTGATCATTAGCATGTCAGCACCTTCTTCAATGTCCTGATGGATTTCTTTAATTGCTTCATGGCTATTGCAAAAATCCATTTGATAGCTTTTTCTATCACCAAATTGTGGAGCTCCTTCAGCTGCCTCTCTAAATGGTCCATAGAAAGAGGAAGCATATTTTGCTGCATAGGATAAAATCAGCTTGTCTGAAAAACCTTCTCCATCAAGGGCTTCTCTGCAGGCAGCTATTCTTCCATCCATCATGTCTGAAGGTGCTATGATATCAGCTCCCGCTTTCGCCTGGCTTATCGCAGTTCTAGCTAGGATTTCTAAGCTTTCATCATTAAGAATTTTACCATCTTTAATTAGACCACAGTGACCATGGCTTGTGTATTCGCATAAGCATAAATCAGCGATTACTAAAAGATCTGGGGCAAGATCCTTAATTTTCTTGATGCTTTCTTGGATTATACCATTTTCAGCATATGCTCCTGAGCCACACTCATCTTTAGTTTCTGGGATTCCAAATAGAATTACAGCTGGGATTTCTAGTGAGCTTATTTTTTTAATCTCATCGTCAACTTTATCAATGCTGAAGCGATTAATTCCTGGCATTGATGAAATTGGCTCTATTTTATCTTTGCCGTGAACCATAAAAATAGGCATTACCAGGTCGTCAACTGTAAGTTTTGTTTCTCTTACAAAACGTCTAATTGTTTCATTTTGTCTTAGTCTTCTGGATCTATGAGTTGGGTAGTACATTTTGGTCTCCTTGTTATAAGTGGTAAGTTAAAATTATCTAATTGTTTTCGAATACACTTACTTTACCAAATTCACCATCAAAGCCCGGCTTAATTATTACTTTCTTGTTTCTTAAATTATAAATTCCTAAAGCTAGCTTTTCTTCACCAGCTTCTTTTATGTTTTCAATATCTTCATTTAATAGAATATGAAACTCTGAACCTAGTTTTTCTATTAATTCAAAATATTTATTTTGCACGGTTTTGCAAGAAGGATTTTTTTTGTTTAGGGTTTGTGCAAGTAGTGATGCAAGGGATGTTATTGATTTAAATTCTTCAAGCTTTTCGGATTTCTTTCTGTCAGCTAATTCCATGACTCTGTATAAAACACCCTTTGTAACTTCTTTATTACATACTGGACAAATCCCTTTGTGTTTTTTGGTTTCTTCTGGAGTCCATGCTATTCCACATTTTCTGTGGCCATCAAGGTGATATTTTCCTTCTTCTGGGAAAAATTCAATTGTTCCCTTAAAACCGGTCTTAGTTTTTAAAGAATTATAGATTCCATCATAGCTAAGATCAGTATCAAAAAGATTTGCTTCTCTTCCAAGTTTTTCACAAGAATGAGCATCTGAATTTGAAACAAGCGTATAGCGATCAAGGCTTGATAAATATCGGTTCATTTCAGGATCGCTTGAAAGCCCTGTTTCAAGAGCAAATATTTCAGCAGTTAAATCTTCAAAGCATTCTTCAATAGTATCAAAGCCTGATTTTGATCCAAATAATGAAAACCATGGAGTCCAAATGTGGGCTGGAATCAAAAACGCTTTTTCAGATGATTCAAGGACAATTTCCAAAAGATTTTTTGAATCAAGACCTAAAATCGGCCGACCATCTGAATTAATATTTCCAATTTTATCTAGTTTCTTTGATACTTTTTTGGCAGATTTGAAATCTGGAAAAACGCATATATTATGATTTTTTCTGCATTTTCCATTTTTTTTATAGATACTGGAAATTTCACCTGTTAGCATAAAGTAGCTTTGATGATTTTTCTTTAGTTGAAACAATCCATTTTCACTTGGTTTAAGCTTTTCTTTTAATTCCGCTTGCCAGCCTGGATGAATGCAGTCTCCAGTACCAATTACATCTATTCCTTTAATTTTTCCCCACCTATTTAGTTCCTCTGGCACTAGGTTTTTGCTAGTTGCAATTGAATAATGCGAATGTATATGAAAATCAGCTATAAATTCCAACTGGTGCTCCTTTTCTATGCGATTATTATTGTATTCGGTATTCAGTATTTGGTATTCAGTGAGGAAAAAACTAAATATTAAACACTGAGTTCAAACTGTTTCGCTCATGTCCCATTTAATACTATTTTAGTCAATATATTAGCTTTTTTAAACATCCCAATCTTAATCATTTTTTTTCTGGGACAGTCATGTCACAGATTAGTAATAATCCTTGTTTAATAGAGATAATATTGTCTCGACTACAAAGACTGTTTTTGTGCGTTGTTTTGTAATGTCTTAAAATTAAGTGTTTATTTGGGATGCGTTGTTTTGGCACGCCTCCTGCAATAGCATCTTAATAGCTTTTTCATATTCCTCCTCCTTGAAAAAGAAATATATAAGCCGGCTAGGGTTAGCCGGCTTTTTTAGTCTCTAAATCAAAACTTCTCATATGAGCAAATTCACGAAAAAAACGAGCAAAGTCTCGCCATTTTTCCTGTTCCATAAGTTATTCATAGTTAGATTAATCTAAACATAACAATCGCTTAGCCTTGGGGTCCCTGTGGCACGAAACTTGTAAATATGTATATTGAATTTAATTTTGAGGTTATTAAATTGAGAACAAGTATTAAAAAAACATTAAGAATCATTCTTTTCCTTAACTTTCTTGATATTATTCTCACTATTTTTATTCTCAAATCTGGTTTTGGAATTGAGCTTAATCCTTTAATGAAAACTTTGCTAGATTTAGATCTATTTTTATTCATTTATATTAAAAACTTAATTCCAATGTTAGGTTGTTTTTTGCTCTATATAAACTCAAAGCATAAATTTATTCACGCTATTTCATATTTCTCAGTTTTTATGTATGTTTTTGTTTTTTTCAATCATATTCAAGTTATATTATTATAATAAGATTAGCGTGCACATGCTACGTCATTATTCTTATCTATTCTATCAACTCAACATAACTCAAACCACAGCCTTCGATAAGTTCTTTTCCTGTAATAGCAATTGATGTGTTTTCTCCGACGATACATCTTGATTTTTCTTCAGGTTTATATTGCCTGAAAATATCCAGGCTTAATCCTAGTTTTTTATCAAAAATTAATCCTTTAATTTCATTTTCCTTTTTTATCACTCCCACGTTATTTAAACTGGCAATTATTGAGACTTCCCTGATTCTTCCTGCGTAATCATCAAATAAAACAAACCTTCCATCAGATTCAAAATTTAAAATAGCATCGAAATTGCTTTTTCTTTTTTTTAATTTAGATGCTTTCATTGGTGTTTTAAAACCTTCATCAACTTCCAAGAAAGTTAGTGAAGATCTTGTCCAGCTTGCCAGATCATTTAAATAATCCATGGCTAGGTTTTCGACACATTGACTGATCTCAACTGGTAGCTTAGCATTCTGCAAGTTTAAGCTTTCGATTTGTTCTGCCTTGCAAATTGACCATGTAACTAGAAATAAAATTAAGATGCTAGCTAAAACTATTTTTACTTTTTTCATTTTTTAATATCCTCCATGGTTTGTTTTTTGTAAAAAGTTTTTCTTTGCAAATTTAAGGCCACATTGAATACGGTTTAAAGGTTTTTGTTAAGAGGCTATTATTTAAAGAGCTTAAGAGGCCTCTTTATATTTCATTTGTCGAAAGCTCGTTTAATTATTAAAATCGTTTCTGGAAATAAGAAAAAAGTTGTTTTCTTTTTATTTACAAACGATGATTTTGGAGTTAAGAAAGGGAACAAGGGAACAAGGGAACAAGAGAACAAGAGAACAAGAGAACAATGGATTTACCTGAACACTGAATACCGAATACCGAATACCGAATACCGAATACCAAATACCAAACACCTCTCATTGTTCTTTTTATTAACACATCTGTTTTATAGGAGATATTTCATGGCTCATGACTTTAAAAAAATTGAAGCAAAATGGCAGGATAAATGGGAAAAAGATGGGGTTTTTGATTTTGATGTGAATTCTGCGGATGATAAATTTTATGTTTTGGTTATGTTTCCTTACCCTTCGGCTGCTAAACTTCATATGGGTCATTGGTATCAATATGGATTAATGGATACTTGGGCAAGATATCAATTAATGACTGGCAAAAAATTGTTTTTCCCAATGGGTTTTGATGCTTTTGGGCTTCCTGCTGAAAATTATGCTGTGAAAATGGGTGTTCATCCAAATGATTCAACCACAACAAATGTAAAATATATGATTGAGCAGTTCAAAAAGATGGGAACTGCATATACATGGAAGCATATCCTAGATACTTCTAAACCTGATTATTATAAATGGACGCAATGGGTGTTTTTGAAGCTTTATGCAAAAGGACTTGCTTATAGAAAAGAAGCACCTGTTAATTGGTGTCCAAATTGCCAAACAGTTTTAGCAAATGAACAAGTTCATGATGGTGCTTGTGAACGTTGTGACACTTTAGTTACAAAGAAAAATTTGAGACAGTGGTTTTTTAAAATTACTGATTATGCTCAAAGGCTTCTTGATGGAATTGACGGTCTTGATTGGCCACATAAAACAAAGAGCATGCAATCAAACTGGATTGGAAGAAGCGAAGGATCTGAAATTGATTTTACAATTGAGTCTTCCGGTGAAAAATTTACAGTTTTTACAACCAGACCAGACACTGTTTATGGTGTAACTTATAATACGTTTGCTCCAGAACACCCTATGCTTGATAAAATTACAAAAGAAGAAAACAAAGAAGCTGTTAAGGCTTATATTGAAAAATCAAAAGCAAAATCAGAAATAGATAGACTTTCTACAACTGATGAAAAGACTGGAGTTTTCACAGGTGCCTATGCAATTAATCCATTGAATAATGAAAAGGTTCCAATTTGGGTTGGTGATTATGTTCTTTACTCTTATGGTACGGGTGTTGTAATGGCAGTTCCTGCTCATGATGAAAGAGATTTTGCCTTTGCCAAAAAATATAATTTAGAAATTAAGAAAGTTATTTTAGAAGAAGGTAAAAAAGCTGAAGATGAGTTAACTGAGGCTTTTGTAGAGGCTGGAAAAGTTATTAATTCAGATAAATATAATGATATGCTGTCAACTGACATGATTCCTGCTATTATAAAGGACATGGAAGGCTCAGATATCGGTCGGGGCAAAATAAATTTCCGACTTCATGATTGGTTAGTTTCAAGACAGCGTTACTGGGGATCGCCTATACCAATTGTTTACTGTGAAGATTGCGGAGAAGTTCCAATCCCTGAAAAAGATCTTCCAGTATGTTTGCCTGAAGACGCTGAATTCAAACCAACTGGCGAATCACCTCTTGCTACAAGCAAAACTTTTATGCATACAACTTGTCCAAAATGCGGAAAAGCAGCAACTCGTGAACCTGACACTCTTGATACCTTTGTTTGTTCTTCATGGTATTTTTTAAGGTATCCAAGCACATCTTTTAATGATGTCGCTTTTGATAAAGAAATAACAAAAAAAATGCTTCCAGTTGACAAATACTGTGGTGGCGCAGAGCATGCTTGCATGCATCTATTATACGCTCGTTTTATTACAATGGCTTTAAAAGATGCTGGTTTCATTGATTTTGAAGAACCTTTCCCGAGCCTGACTCATCAAGGTTTGGTTTTGGGTCCTGATGGTCAAAAGATGTCAAAATCAAAAGGTAACTCTGTTTCCCCTGATCAATATGTTGAAGATTATGGTTCTGATGTATTGAGGTTATACTTGAGTTTTGGTTTTAATTATATTGATGGTGGCCCATGGGATGACACTGGGTTCAAGGCAATGGTAAGATTTTCAGAAAGGTTAGTCAGGCTTTTTGAAGAAAATGAAAACACAATGCTTGCTAAAGATTTAGTTGAACAAGAATTTAGTGAAGAAGACAAAAAACTGCTTTTAATTTTTCATAACACTATTAAGATGTCTACTATTGATACTGATAGATTTATGTTTAATACTTCTGTTGCTCGCTTTATGGAGCTTTATAATGGATTAACAGAATATTTAAGAATCATTCCAGTTGATAAGCAAAATAAATTTCTGCTTCAGAATATTTTAAAAACCTTTGTTGTGATTTTGGCTCCCTTTGCTCCTCACCTATCTGAAGAACTTTGGGAAAAGCTTGGGAATAGCCAGTCAGTTTTTAAAGAAGCTTGGCCAAAATGGGACGAAAAATATTTGCACCTTGATACAATGAAATTGGCTGTAATGGTTAATGGCAAATTAAGAGGTGAACTTCAAATTGATAGAAGTGCATCTGAAGATGCGATAAAAGAAACTGCTTTAGAACAAGACAAAGTAATAAAGCATTCAGAGGGAAAAACTTTAGCTAAACACATTTATGTCAAAGAAAAGTTAATTAACCTTATTTTTAAATAAAAATAATAATTGGATTTTAGCAATTTATTTAATGTTATTGTGAATTGTTATATATATTTATTTTGGTCACATCATCTGTGCTATATGTAATGGCAAAGCGTCCATCATTTAGCATGCAGGCATCCAGATTATCATTGTTCAGGGTTCCCTGACCAACTATAAATTTGTCATCACTAAAAATTCTACCATCTGGCAAAGTAAGTAAGCCGTAATTTATATAATCTCCATATGAAGAAGTTCCCCAGGCAACAACAATTCTGCCATACATATCTGCTTTCACAGAGATTGGACCATTTCGTCCAACAAGCCACCCTACGCTTATCTCTGATTCATCTGCTTTTTCGATTAAATTTCCTCCAGCTGATATTTTATCTCCGTCAGAGGTAAATAACAATATCCTGTAGCCTCCTGAAGATGGATATACATAGCCTGCGATATCTTTAGCTAAATCTCCGTAAACGGTGAATAGGTCTCCAAAAAGTTCATAGTAATAACCGCCTTCACCATTAACAGTGTCAGTTGTTTGAGTTCTCCAGTTAGTCAAGGCTCCATTTTCATAGTTTGCTAAAATAAAAGCTTTGCCCCCTGTTATTTCACCGTTTCTAATAATCAATAGATTGTTGTTGGTAAAAATAAGTCTGAGCTTATCCTGAACAGTGTGGTTTAAAGAATCTGAATCAAGGATATATGCATCTGAAACTTCCATGGTATTTGTATTTATATAAGCATAATAAATCTGCTCGCCATCATTTGCTATCCAGGCTACAATTCCTATTCCATTTTTATTGATTGAGATCTCTGGTCCTGTAAAAGCGGTTATGCCTTCAAAGTCATCTCTATTAAATACTTTCCTAGTTGCAACTTCAAAGGATGAATCAATAAGCCTTATTATGATTATCACACTATTACTGCAACTTGCTGTAACAAAATTTGTGCCATCAGAGTCAGTACTGGTAACTTCTTCTAAACTCCAGCCAACATCATATTCAGAATCACGGTAGGTATCGTCTGAAACCTGTACAGCACTACTTGAAAAAGCCCCATAGCGAGTTTCTCTAATATATGGAGTTCCTTCCGCTGAATTATAAGCAAAAAAAGCTTTATTATAATTTGAGCCATATACTGTTATTTTGGGATAACTATTGGCTTTGGTACTCAGATCGCTTTCTAGTGTTGATTCAAATACAAAGTTATCTGGAGTGGTCGAAATTTGGTTTTCTTCAATCACATAAATAATCGGCGTATGGCTTGTATAGATTCCCGTTGAGTTATCTTTGACAATAAGCGAGACTGGATAAATTCCTTCAACAGCTGCGCTAGAGTCAAAATCAATAGTGACTTCACTTGAGTCAATTGAATCATCTGTAGCGCTGATTTCTAAAAAACCTGGTGCATTTGTTATATAGACAGAAATTGGATTGCCTGAGGGGCTATAACCTGTTAAGGTAATTTCATTATCATCCCTGCCAATTACAAAAGTAACTCTTTCAATGTTTTGAGACGCTGCTGTTAAGGCTGGAGCTTCCAGTGAATCGTCTTGGGCTAAAGAAGAAGTGTCAGATGGTGTAATCAATTTTGTATCATCAAGTGTTGGTGTTCCAAAGTCTATTGAAGCATCATTAAAAGCAAAAAGAGAATTGGAAGCTTCATCAAAAAAGTCAGCAACATGATAAAGTACTGGGTCACCTTCATTATTTTCGTATTTAACATATAGGGATAATTGAAAGATGCCATCAGGGAATGTCTCAAAACCAAAAGTGAAACTATAATCTTCTTCAGTGAATTCAGCCTCAACATGCAAGGCACCAGAATCATCTATTCTAATTAAGACAAGAATAAGACCATATATTGACAACGAACTATTTACAATACTGCTTTTCATGATAGAACTAGCAACATCAGCTGAAGTAAGGTCATTTCTTGTAATTAAATCAGATCTGGTTATAATATTCATTTGAGATATGTCAGACCTTTGAATTATGTCTGTTGCCGGGATTGTTCCTTCTAAGGTCATAAGATAATTATTTTCTTCAATATCATTTGGAATTGGAATATTAACAGGCGAGGTGATTTCTTCTAGGGCGTCTTGAATTGCTGATTCAATATCTTCATCACTTGCAATGTTATCTTCATTTAAATCAGGAGCAGTTTCAGAAATGTCATCAGTGCTATTTGGAGCATTTTGTTGACTTCCTCCATCAGAATCCTTGTTATTGGGGTCTAAGCAACCCAGAAAAATAAGAAAAATCGGAATAAGGGTGATAATTTTAAAAAAAAGTGGTAAAAGATTTGAATAAAAACAATATCTCTAATTTAGAAGTGATTATAAAAAAACCCAAACAAGAACCGCAAATGCTTGTTATTATTTGATTATTTTTTTTCACCGGATATCCCCAACTCCTTTTTAATACAAATTTATTATATCATAATTATACTAGTTTAGATACAGTTTTTTCAGCAAAAACAATACTACCTGCCAAAAATATTACTTATTTAAATTTTTATATTTTCAGCTCTACTTATTTCAATTCAATATGAAGGGCCAAAATCTGATCTTTTGCTTAGAGTTATGCAAAATCTAGGGCAAAATCCAGAATTGGAAAATTTACATGAAGCAGAAATTTTAGGATATATAATTAGTCAAAGAGGCTTTGAAAAATTCAAGAATCAAATTGTTGGAGATCCTATTTTGCTTAGTTACGTTACATCCAGGCATTGGGAAGCAATTTATAGAACAAAAAAAGAAATGTCAGAATTAAGGCCCCTTCTTCAATGCACAAATTTACTGGCAGATTTATTTACAAAACATCTTTTTTTTTGCTTTGACCTCTTTTTGAGAAATGCTTGTCTCATTTCCTTGATTGGGAATAATAAGAAGTCATTTTTTTCCTGATAAATAGTTGATATTGTATGTTTTATTTGTTTTGCGCTACGCGCCATGTTTGGCCTGGTTTTTGCATACAATTAGCTAGTTAAGAATAAACCAATATTATTACAATGCTTAAAGTGGGATATTATAGATGA
The DNA here is from genome assembly GCA_043820105.1 of Pseudomonadota bacterium. GTDB lineage: Bacteria > Bdellovibrionota_F > JAHFAK01 > JAHFAK01 > JBDREC01 > JBDREC01. The sequence continues at coordinate 14,390 of JBDREC010000010.1, read as the reverse complement.
AAACGCACCTACGAAAAACTATTTTTCCTATTTTAATAATTATTATAGGTAGTTTTTTTCATCAAGCTCACTGTCAAAGTGAAATTACAAAGTCAGATCTATTGATTAAGGTCATAGCTGAAATCAGAAAAAATCCAGAATTTAAAGATGCGCCTGAAGCGAATGTTCTGGGATACATAGCCTCCAAATCAGGAATGTTTATTGAATACACTCAAGCTGCCAGGGTTCCCTATGCTATTGAGTTACTAGCTTTGAAAAATGAGGTTGTAATGTTGCTTTTTGAAGGAATGTTAAACGGAGCAGATGCAGATGTTGCTTATGAATATTTCAGAGCAATTCGCCTTGGAAGCAATAAAAATCCTCAGTTAATTAAAGGTTTTAAATTCAGGCAAAATCAAGAAAACTTTTCCCGTTTTAAGGAGAAATTAGTAAAAGCTTTAAGAGATGAAAAAGATTCTGATAAGCTGGTTAGGTGGATTGATTTAGTTGTATTATTTGACTTAAAAGGAAATACTTGGGCTAAAGAGGTTTTAAAGATTGCCCTTACGGGTCAAACCGATTTTATAAGAGGTTCTGCTTTGAGCTGCCTTGATTTGCTTTTGCAGAAAGGGAATTTTGACCTTGATGAAGTCTTAGAAAATCCAGGTTTTGAAATCAGAGAAGATCCCCTGAAAGTGGTTCAAAGATTAAAATTGCATTCCAATGGTCAGAGCTCTTTGTTCAAAACAATTTTTTTAGGATATCAATTATATATTGGTGTTCAAAGCAGATATACAGAAGGAAAAGATTTGGCAGTACAGGAAATAAGAAACCTGCCAAGGAAGGGGTTGATACTGCAAATGATGCTTACTTCAAGCTTAAAACATGCCACCTCTCCATTTTATAGAGTTGATGCAGCCAGACTTTTATGTGAGGATTGGACCAGACCATATATTGATCCAAAAACACTGGAGGAAGACTTTAATTCCGAACTAAAAAGATTAAGTCCTTCTGAAGTAAGAACACTTATTGGGATTGGAGTTGATCCTTACAATATTTTAGAAGAATTTAAGTCTGATCCAAGGATTTTTGATTATACGACTCTAGCACAAATTATTTTGCTTCCGAGGTTTAATTTTCCAGAACATGTACAAAAGGAATTTGCTCGTCTGGAAGGTCAGGCCAGGGATAGATTGGACGCTTATTGGGAAAAATATCCAGGCAGAAAAAAGGAATATGAAGCTAATTTTTATAAAAATGTATATAGACAAGCCCTTAATTTAGCAACAGAACCAAGAGCAAGTATGGCTTATGCACACTTTAGATATCTGTGGCGAGCAGTTTCTGCTTCTAATGTAAGATTTACAGAAGATCAGAGAACTGAATTCAGAGCGTTATTTTTTAAAACTATTTTAAATTACGAAAAAGAGTTTCTTTTAGACTCTGATAATCCCTTGGAAGCTTTTGAAGAATTCAGGTTAAAAATTGGAGGAGATCCAATTCTTGCAAGGTTTGTAAGGGCAGAGCATTGGAGAATGATCCATCGGGTTAAGGAGGAAGTAATTGAATTAAAAACTCGTTCTTTACAGGCCACTTTATGTGCATCTTCAATGGCAGATTTATAAAGTTTCAATTATTGATCAGATTAAACATAAAAACATTGAGCTGTCGATCTTAAGCAGTTGAAAAAATAGAGAAAAGGCATCCTGCCTTTTGTGGCATATCTGTTGCAGATCTAATTACTTATGGGAAACATCAAAGGCGCAATTAACATGCTTGGAAATCTTAAAATCTTAATTCTGATCATAATCCTAATCACAATCCATATTTCCCAGAATCTCTATTGCCAAGATCGAGAATATGACCTAATTAAACTTACAAAACAAGAAATATTAGAAATTCAAAAATTGGATTTAATTTATCTTCTAGATTATTTTGAAATTTCACCAGGAAGTGCTGCTGCGATAATTTCTCAGTTAATGGAAAAAATTAAGTTTTTAGGTGAGCAAGACATTAAAGAGAAAAGATATATTTGTGATGCAATTATGAGAACCTATTCTAAAGAAGCAGTTGAGGCCTTAATTCTTTTGTCAAAAGTAAATGTTGCACCAGACTCACTGGGGCTTGAGGATAGATATGCAAATCTTATTCAATATGAGCCATATCTTACTTTGACGACTACAATGGAGCTTGCTCAATATCATAGAATTCCTGATGCTTTTATTGAACAATATAAACATTATTCAACTGATCTTCCAAGGGATTTAGAGCTTTATTTGAACCTTGAAAATCCTGAAGTTTCTGATCTTGCAAGCCTAATTCTTTCTAAATATGAAAAGGGATTTAATAAAACACATATTCAAACCTTTAATAATACACAGCCGAATATTCCAGAAAGCCAAAGGGTCTATAATAAATTCTTAAATAAATATTATAAAAAAACACAAAAACCAGAGATTGAAGAAATAAGAAACTATGTGAGATCAACAATTAATGAAAACAAACATACTAAAAGAACTTGCTTATTTGGTGAAACATATAGTGAATCTTTTGGGGCATATGAAGGCAGGCTTACAGAATATGATTATTTAACAATCTATTTAATTCTTAAAAACATGGAAAAACCTGAAGTGCTTGAAAAAATAAGGAGTATCATTAGTCAAGATATCCGAGACAATTCAAGAGAGTATGGAGGTTTGATTTTTTTTAAAAAAGATGAGTTTAGTATTGTGAACTATTCTCTTCCATATGGTAATAATAATGCAATCTATGACTATAATTTCTTAGAGGACCTTCCAAAAGCATTAGCAAGCTTTCATTTGCACGCAGTAAGTGCAAAGCCATTTCCTCGCTATGCTGGACCTTCAGGTAGCGACTTTTATTACAGCCAGTATAGAGAACTTTTAATTACACCAATTTCAGAAAATGAGTTTAATGTTGATGTATTTTTCCATGGTGATGGATATGGATATTCAAAAGGCAGTCATAAATATGTTATTGATCTTGGAAATTATGAATTTCCAAATCAATAGATCTGATTTTTTTTAAAATAGCATTGACTAAAAAATAATGACTATGATTAAATTGACGATTAAGATGTAATTTTTTTGAGTGAGGTTTAATGAAAATAATTGATCAGGAAAAGTGGATTAGAAAAAACTCTTATAAAATGTATAAAAATTTTGATTTTCCGTTTTTTAATTTAACTACAAATCTCGAAGTTGGCCAAGTAAAGAAATTTGCCAGAAAAAATAAAATAAAACTTATTAATGCTATATATTTTTCCATTGTATCAACTGTAAATTTGATTCCAGAATTAAGAACAAGGATAAAAGACGAAGATGTTGTTGAATACGATAAAATTGATATTTCCTTTGTAATTGCAGCTGAAAATAATCTTTATGATTTTTGTGTTGTGCCTTTTGAAAAAGATTTGAATATCTTTTTAGAGAACTTGGAACAAAGGGGTGAGGCAAAGAAGAATAATCCTAAAAGGCTTTCTGAGGATAAAGAAGAAAATGATGTCATTTGGGTTAATTGTGTGCCCTGGATTTCTTTTACTTCTATTCAGCATCCAATTATTTTAAGCAATAAGGCAAGCATTCCTGTTATTAGTATTGGCAAGTATTTCAAGCAAGATGAAAAACTTTTAATGCCCTTTGCACTTCAAGCTCATCACGGCCTTGTTGACGGCTACCATGCCGGTATATTTTTTAATAGGCTTCAAGAGTATTTTGATAGGCCAGAAAAGCTATTTTAAGGGTAAAGATTGGGAAGAACTTGTCTCAAACCCAGGCTTCTTTTTTTCTAAGCATTTAAAATAATTAGTTATAATGCAGCACTTCTTTGTGGCTTAAAATTTGCATAATAATCAAGGTGAAAACAAAATTAATGTGTTTTTTTGTATAATTGGGGACCATATGTTAAATCGTTCTACTGTAATTTATATCTTATTTGCTGTTTTTTTACAGATCTTTTTTATTAATAAAATACAATCTGAAATAGCCCAAAAACCAAAATCAGCCATTCTTATAAAAGTAATAGACCAGTGCAGAAAAAAACCTGAACTGAAAGATGCTGGAGAGGCTGAGACTTTAGGGTATATTATTAGGCAGTCAGGGTATTTTAAGGAATACAACCAGGCAACTGATATGCCTTATAATATGGAACTTTATTCTTTGAAAAATGAGGCTCTTATGATTTTGTTAAGAGTTTTTCTTTCTTCTGCTGATCATGAGACCTCATATGAATATTACCATGCCCTAGTTAGTAACATTGCTTCAAATCAATATCTTGTATCTGGTATAAAAAGTGGGGAGAATCAAGAATTATTAGAAAGTATTAAAAAGGAAATTAATTTTCACCTTGAAGATCAAAAAGATCCTGAAAAATTAAAAGAAATAATAAATGTTACTGTAGCTTTGGATATCTGCGATGATAATATAGCCAGACGGCTTGTTTATATTGCAAGTTTTAATGATTGCCAAGCAGCAAAAGGAGCTGCATTAAGTGCTTTAGATATTTTTGCCCTACAAGAAAGGTTCAATGTTAGTGATGTCTATGAAAATCCAGGATATGATAAAAAAGAAGGATCTTCAGAGGCACTTGAAATCCTAGAAATCCACTTAATGGAAAAAGGAGCTTTACTTGAAACGATATTGCTGGGCTATAAAGTGGATTTTGGTCTTCAAAGCAGATATTTTAATAGAAAAAACTATGCTATAGAAGCAATTGCAAGTTTTCCAGATAAAGGTTTGATTGCACAAATGCTGCTTCTGATAACCTTGAAACACACAAAAATATCCTTTGTTAGGTTGAAAATAGCGAGATTGTTAACTGAAGATTGGGCAAGGCCATTTATTGACACAAGAACTTTAGAAGAAGACTTTTTAAAAGAACTTGATGGCCTAAGCAAAGAAGAAGCAGAACTTTTGATGAGACTTGGAATTAATCCATTTGAAATCTTAGAACAGTTTTTAAATGAATCAAGGATTTTTGATTATACTGTTCTAGCTAATATTATCGGTTTATTTCCTGTAAGTATTTATAAAGAATTTGCAGATGATGTTACAAGGCTTGAGATTAAAGAAAGGCAACGTCTTAGAAACTATTGGATAGCTCATCCTGATCAATATGAATTTTATAAACAGAATTTCTTTTTGAAAATTCACAGGCAAGCCCTGGTTTTGTCCGAAGAAAAACGAGCGAAAATGGCTTATAACCACTTTAGAACAATGTGGAGATGTATTGCAGCCTCAAATGTAATGTTTACTGATGAGCAACGCTTTGAGCTTAGGGTACTGTATTTTAAAACCATTTTAAATTATGAAAGGCAGCTTCTTTTAGAGTCTGATAATTTTGAAGAAGCTTTTGAACAATTCCGATATACTATTATTTATGATCCCATTCTAAGTGCTTATATTACAGCAAAGCACTGGGAAAGAATTTTTGAGGTGAGAAAGGAAGTCTTTTCTCAAAGAGATTCTATTAAATGCTCATCTCTTTTTATTTAAAATGTTTCATATTTTTCAAAATTTGCTTCGAAACTTTAACTAGGGACTGAGGAGCAAGATCTTTGATCATTTCAGGTACGAGAAAACTATGCTTTTGCATTTGTCCTGAAATATAGGCCAAGTCTAAGTTATGATTGGCCTCAAATATGGATTTTAAATCGTCTAAATCTTTAAATCGCTTTGAATCATTTTGCAATGAATAGAATTTTGAAATTATTATATCCTCAACAGTTAAACACGGGACAAGCGCAAATCCAAAATCAATCATATTGCTTTGAGCTCGTAAAAGAGCACTCTCAAACCACGGCATTTGAGGCAAAATAAAGTCAAGGCCTATTTGATTTTGATCCTTTTTAGGCTTACCCGAGATAATATAAGGAGGGGTACTTTGCTTTTTAATGGCAAACATGGGGCCACCTTCTAGTTGAGCTTTCCTGATTACGAAATGCTTTAATCTAAATTCTTTGATAATTTGAATTGCAATATCACTTGAATTTTTTTCAGAATAAATAAGAAAGTCTAAATCTTTGGTTAGTCTTTCGTCTGTTCTGTAAATTGAAGCTACTAATCCTCCTGCCAAAGCATATTTAACATTGGCTTTATCAAGCTGTTTAATAATTAATTTAAAAAATTTAATTAGATCCATTTTTATCCTTTTTTGCTTTTTTCAATAGTTTGATAGAAGAATTTGAAAAATTTAAAATTGATCTTGCTTTGTTGTTGTAGGTGCTTGAATTTGACCTGATCCTCTCTTCCATCTCTTTTGTGAATAAGATTATAAATAGCGTATAGTAGCTGCTAGTCTTATTTATTCTAAAAAGTCTAAGATTCTTTTTTCTTTTTTCTGTAATAACATTTTCTTTTAGTAATTGCTTAATCCCATGTTGTACTGAATTGACTTGCAAGTCAGATAGCACAGCCAATTGCCTTAAGGAGATTTCTATGTTTTGATAAAAAAGTGTCCTGAGTATTTTAATTTTTGCGCTTGAGCTTATAATATCAAATACAGAAATCATGTTATAATTGTACAAAAATATGTACAAAAAATCAAGGTAAAACTATGTTGAAATGTTATTATTATAAAGTACTATAGTATAATAGCATCAAAAAGTTGCTTGTCCCTTTTGGAAGAGTTTCTGATTCAAACATTTCAAAGATGCTTTCATAGCCCAATATATTTGATACAATTTCTACAAAATCATTATTCTCTGTTTTTTTAGCATCACTATTTAGCAATACTTTGACTAACGTTTTGACAAAAGCAGTATCTTTTTCAAAGACCTTGGCAAAATGTTTGTGAAAAGCTCCTTCAACTACAAAGTATGATTTTTGCGCTTCACTAAGTGGAAGGATTGGAGTTAAAAGCCTTTTAAAAGATTTGACAGGATTAATATCTTTATAATAATAATCATAATATAAATCCTGAATTTTTCGAACTCCCCATTCTTTTGTCTTTAGTTCATCAGGAGTAATGGAATACATTATTGTATGCAGTAAAAGTAACCTGATACTTTCATTTACCTTATTCGCGAATCCTATCTTGTTTAAATAAAAACCAGCGATCTCAGCTGGATATGCCCAAAATATTACCATTTCATCGTATAAGTATGCCTCTGAAACCTGGTCAAGTATTTCAGGAAAAGAAGAAGCTCCAGGCACATTATATAATTCTGATAATTCTTGAATTTCATCTTGTGATAGTTTTTCAGCAATATCATAAAAATAATCTTCATATAGAAACCTAAGGTCTGCTTGCGGAATATCAACACCAGTTTTTGTTGGGAGCGTACATCCATAAGGCATTATTGGATGATATCGCGACCATCTGTTTCTTGGAATAACACGAATATTTACATCACTTGCTTCAATTTCTAAAAGCTCAGTTATTTTTTCTTCAAACATGCTTCCATATTTTAAGAGCTTGGTTTTAAGTTCAACATCAACAGGATATTTTTCATCAATTTGAAGGGTAAAAGCTTGAGTTGTCATGAAAAACAATAAGATTAATAAATAATAAATACGCATATTCTTCTCCAGTCGGTTAAGTTTTTAAATTTTTTAATTGATAATATGCGTAATCCCTAAACTAGATTTCTCTGATATTGCAAAATTCATACCATTGCAGCTTGTTTCTTTATTTCTATGTATTTATTGTTTTTTTTGGGGCTCAAAATTTTTTAATTAGAAATTATTGGTGTCATTTCGTCATAAATAATAAGTAATTATTTCAATGCCTCAAGATATAATATTGTTGCATGACCTGTTTTAATATCTAAAATTATGCAACCCTCATTTATTGGAATTTGTGTGTCTGTAATTCTACGCGTATTTAATCCTCTGAATTTATAGCTAAAAAGTCGATATCTACCTTCATCCTTATCAAGGTCCATTGATAATTCTGCGATTGTATAGCCAATCATAAAAAGTAATCTGTTTGGATCATCTTCTGCTTTAAATTTTACTTTCAAATCTTCAAGGATTTTTATTTCTGTGCTTTTTTCATCATCTGGTTTAAATTCTTCACCAGGCTCTCCTTTAGCTTTTGATCTAAAGTCAAGGCCGATAAATCCTGGGAATATTGCTTCCTCAATTTTCCATAAGTGTGCATCTGGATATTCGGGGTCAAACTCTTCAAGTTCGTAAATATAGGTTTCTTTGATTTCAGGATCAATCCATGCATATTTGCCACTTGCTTCAAAATATGCTCTTAATATTTTATTTCCTTCAATCTTTTGTAAATCAAATTCTGAGAGTTCTGTGATTCTTATGTGTGCAATTTCAGATGAAAGACTTCCTGGGTCTTTTGAAAATCTGCTAATGTCTTTTAGGAGCGCAAAAGTTTCAAAATATTCATAAACAATTGGCAAACCATTGTTAGCCCAGGATCCAGGCAATGTAGCTGGATTATGAATTTCATGTAAAGTTAACTCATCATAATAAAAACTTACAACTGTTTCTGAGCCATACTCTTTCATGAGCCATGTATCAAATTCTTCTTCTGACAATTCTAAGTTTCTTTTTGTTAAAAGTTTTTCGAGTTTAATTCTGATTTTATTTTGTGATTGAATCAATGTTTGAAGGATGTTTTCAAGATGCAAACTTCGTTTTTCTTCAAATAGTCTTAAATTTCTCAGACCTTCACTTTCTTCAAATAATAAAACGATATTGTTTTTGCTAGTTTTAGATTTATCAATAGCAGATTTTAAAGACTTAATTTTTGAATTAAGGTCAATTAGTTCAAGGGCCAAAGAATCTGTTTGTTTTGAATAAATATTGGCTTGATCTATTGAAAATAAATCAATACAGGCAAATGATTTATGCAAAACAATATTAATGTAAAATAAAATTAATAGTAATAAAAGATTTGAAAGTTTCATATAATTGATAATGCCCCATAGCTTCAAGGTTCGGTAATTATATAGCACTAAAGACTCGGTGTGTCAAGATCCTTTTGGGTGAAAAGGAGGTGTTCCAGATAGTTTCAATAATTTTAAATAAAAAAAGAGGAAGACGGACTTGCCACAAAAATTAAATGACTAGTAATATGTACAAATGAATAATCTTATTTTATCTTCAATCTTTACAAATTTTTATTTTACTAGTAACACTTTTTTTGAATTCAGGTGTTAAATATATTGAAAAGGAAAAAAGATTGGCAATTGATGTCGAAAAACTGTATTTAAAGTATGGTCCCATGGTCTTAAGGCGCACAATTGCGCTTTTAAAGGATGAGGATCTAGCTTTAGATGTTATGCAAGACACTTTTGTGCAATTGATAAATAAAAAAGATCAATATGATGAGAGGTATCCGTCTAGCATGCTTTATACAATTGCAACAAATCTTTGTCTTAATAAGATAAGAAATAAGGCAAACAAAAAAGAAGTCAAAGATGACATCCTTTCATATATAGCAAATCATGATGAAACAGAAAAAATAACGGGTTTTAAAGCTGTAATTAACAAGATTTTTAAAAATCAGGCATCAACAAAAGAAATGGCTGTCATGCATTTTGTTGATTCTATGACCTATGAAGAAGTAGCAGAAACCATTGGATTGTCAGTTTCAGGAGTTAGAAAAAGGCTTAGGCTTTTTAAGGAAAAAATAAGCAAGCTGGAGGAAGCTAATGAACTCTTTAGATAAGAATAATATTTCAGACATAATGCTAGAAAGATATTTGCTTAAAGAACTTCCAAGTAAAAAAATGAAAGAACTAAAAGAAGCCATTGCAAATGATAAAAGTTTGCAAACAAGACTTCAAGAACTAGAAAATAGCAACAAAGAGATCTTTGAAAAATATCCAGCCAAGCTAATGACTGACGAAATCATTAAAAAGCAGCCGCAAATTACGTTTAGGGTTAAGGGTTATGGGTTTAGAGTTAGACGATTGGCTTATACCGCGATTCCGCTTCTAATACTGTTTGCCTTTGCCTTTAAATTTTACTTTGTTCAAGAAAACATCGAACACCAAAATACTTCAGAGCTAGGAATTAGAATTAAGGGTCTTGAACCAAAACTAATAATTTATAAAAAAACAGAAACCGGATTTTCTAAATTAGCAAAGGACACTTTAGCTTTAGAGGGCGAATCAATTCAACTTTCATATATTGCAGCTTCATATAAATATGGTGTGATTTTTTCAATAGATTCAAGAAATAATATTAGTCTTCATTTTCCATCTGCCTATAGTCACTCAACAAAGCTTGACTCAAAAGGCGAAGTGCTTTTAGAGTCTTCCTTTGAGCTTGATGATGCACCAAGCTTTGAAAAATTTTATTTTGTAACATCAAATGAAGAAATTGATCTTAGGTGGTTATTTCAAAAACTCGCATCTTCTATTTCAAGTTCAAAAGATGGGTCTTTAAATATTGATCTGCCAACGACAATGAAGATATTTTCCCAAACCCTAAGAAAAGGGGAGAAAATATGAAATTAAATAAAACATTTATTACAAAGTTAATCTTAATCCTAATCTTACTTTTAATCCTAATCATCCCGGCTTTTTCCCAAACAAAAGAAATAAAAAGATTCGGCCTATTTGTTGGAGCAAATGATGGAGGCCATGAAAGAGACCTGTTAAAATTTGCAACAAGTGATGCTTCGCAGGTCGCCAAACTTTTAGAAAAAATGGGTGGTATTGCAAAGAATGATCAAATATTAATTTTAAATCCCGATAGACTTCAATTAAATGAAGGTTTTGATAAAGTAGACGCGCTTATAAAAGCTTCAAAAAATAAAGGTCAAAGAACTGAACTCATTGTATATTATTCAGGTCACTCAAATGAAGATGGCTTATTGCTTGGAAACAAGCTGTATTCTTATCAGCATTTAAAAGACCATTTCAAAAAGATTGCACCTGATATGCTAATTGCTATTTTAGATTCATGCTCATCAGGATCTTTTACAAGGTTCAAAGGTGGCAAACAAAAACCACCTTTTTTAGTTCAAGTTGGAAATGACAAAATAAAGGGACATGCAATTTTAACTTCAGCTTCTGAAAATGAAGCAGCACAAGAATCAGATAAAATAGCTGGTTCTTATTTTACCCACTATCTTGTCTCTGGCCTAAGAGGTGGAGCTGATATGTCAGGAGATGGGATTGTGACCTTAAACGAGGCCTATCAATTTGCTTTTAATGAAACTCTACAAAAAACAGAAAAGTCAAAAGCAGGTGCTCAGCATCCATCTTATGACATAAAGCTTACAGGCTCAGGAGAAGTTGTTTTAACTGATCTTCGCTTAACCTCAGCTGAACTTTTACTTGCTGAAAACTTAGAAGGGCGAATTTTTGTTAGAGATCAGTATAAGAATTTAGTTGTTGAGCTTGAAAAGATTCCCGGAAAACCTCTTTTGCTAGGTCTTGAGCCAGGACAATATAATGTAACCCTGCAAAGACCAGTGCGATATGGACAGTCTCAGATTACTCTTTCTCAAGATGAAAAAAAAGAGTTGCTAATAAGTGATTTTGTTTTCTATGCTTCTGAAGATGCTGTTGCCAGAGGTGATAAGCCAATTGAAAATTATGATCCAAGCTTCTCTGGATATAGACATGTGCCCGTGACTTTTTCACTTTTGCCTTCTGTTAGTACTTCTGGAAAGTTTACTGGCTCAAATGTTAAAACAAATCTTTCTCTAAATCTTTTGTCAGGTTTTAATGCAAAAGTGCATGGTGTAGAGCTAGGATTTTTTGGAGGAAATATAAATGGTGAAGAAGTAAAAGGTCTTCAATATGGAACCTTCTTTAATTTAGATAATGGTGAGCTTGATGGTATTCAAGCAACTTTGGGTTTAAATTTTGTCAAAAAAAGGCTTCGCGGTTGGCAAATGGCTGGAGCAATGAATATGGTTTGGGAAGAAATGTATGGTATTCAAACTGCTTATTTTGTAAATTATGCAGGAACCTTAAGGGGTCTTCAAATAGGATTATTAAATATTGGTCTTGATACTAAAGGTTGTCAAATTGGTCTTGTTAATTTTTCGAAAGAAACAAAGGGATGCATGATTGGACTTGTTAACATTGCAGATAAGGTAGACGGCGCAACTATTGGCGCTTTAAATCTTGTTCGCAAGGGCAGGCATAATTTAGACATTTGGGCGGATGATACTCAGCCTTTTAATATTGGAACTAAGCTTGGGACAAAACAATTTTACACTCTTTTGAAATTTGGTGGTGATCCTTTTGGAGTATCAAAAAGCATTTCACCTGGATTTGGAATTGGTGGATTTTATTCTTTATCAGAACGTATCGGCATGCATTTAGAGTGGATAACAAATTATATTTACTACACTGGAATGGGCGATGATAAGCAGGAAAATTTCTTGTTCAAATTTCGCTTCGGTCCAACATGGCAGCTTAATAATAAGCTAGCTTTTTTTGCAGGTCCTTGCTTGAATTATTATTCCTCAAAAACTAATAATGGTGCTAGTCTTGTGATTAATGGAATCCCTTCTATCTATGGTTCTCATATTGAGGATAATTTTATCGATGGTACTCATGATGAGAATAATTTCAGAGTTTGGCCAGGCTTCTATGCAGGTTTGCAGTTTTTCTAAAGTCGTAAATATAGATTTTACCTTAAAATGCAATCTTGACATGTTGTGTCTTTTGCTTTAAGTGTTATTTGAAGCCAAGATCCTGCCAAATTTAATTTAATGCATATTAAATCAACTATGGAGGTCCTATATGAAGCTCATGAAATATTTTCTTTTTTTAAGTCTTTATTTGATTTTTTCTTAAAAGTAATTCTTAAAAATGCAGCATGTTCGTTTGTTAAATAAATCAAATCTTACCTCCGTACTATGATTTATAAGTTAAATATTATAAGTCCTATGGATTTATGGATAACTGACATTAGTCAGTTACCCACAAGCTCCACAGGACCTGCTACTATCTTTTGTTATTTATTAATATAAAAGGGACATTTTCAAAGAGTCTTGAAAATTGATTTGATTGCACTTGACAACATTGCACAACAAATCTATTATTCTGTCTCAGGATACATGCGGCGATGGTTAACTTGGGTAAACGGCGGTTTAAATGGAATTAAAGTTATCACTCTTTATGCAGGGAATACCATTTTTGCCTAATCAACAATTACAGGGGAAGAAAATGCGTTACTCGCGTCCTCAAATACAACGATTTGGGTGTGCCACATTGGCTACTTGCGTAGACGGGTCAGGGGCCTCGGACGCGCCCTCTTGCACGACCGGCGGACAGGTAGCTGCAGGCACCTGCACCGACGGTTCTGCATTTAGCGGTGCCTGCGACGGTGGGCATGCTGCTTACAATAACTGCGCCGAAGGCCAAGATTTCTATAGCACAGGGTGCTCCACTGGGACAGGGGCTACCTCATAATGATACAAAATGTTTCCGTGGCACCTCATGTAACTTAAATCCCTGCATCGGGAGCTGACTGTTCAAAAAGGCATGCATTGCAAATCATACTGAATTAATTCTGCATCGGCCTTTTGCTTATTTAAAATCACTGTGATGCCTTCTTTTTCTTTAAAATAACAAATTGTGTAGTATAAGGGTCAGGCCTTGACATTCGACAACAAATTCCCTTTTATGCAAAGTATTCTTTCCTTTAATTCTTTTTCTTTCTCCATTTTCAAGACAAATCTATAAATACATTGAGCTACTGAAGCTTTATTACCTGTTTTTACTATATCAGCGATTTCAGCATGAGTTAAACCTGCTATCTTATGTAATAAATATAAATATGCTTGTTTTGGAATGTTAGGCTGAGAACCAACCCTGCTTTTAAGTATTTCTTGCTTGCTAATATTGAACTCTGATTGAACTTGAAGCAACATGTTCTTAGGGTTGATCCTTGGTCTTTTATTGTTTCTTGTTGCTGGAATTAATCTGTCCTTTGCTACTTTTTCTAAAAAGTTATTTTTGACCCAATCTTTAAAATGACCAGATCCCATCATTGAAACTGGGTGTTTTCCCTCAATTGAATGAAGAAAATCTTTTGATTCACCAAGTAAAACGAAATCATGCATTTTCCGTCTAGCTTTGGAATAAGATTTTGCAAAATCGAGTAAAAGTTCATTAGTATATAAAAAAGACGGCTCTTCATTTTTATTCATATAAGCTCTATGACTTGACCACCGATATGTTAGCACTGTTTTGCTTAAACCAGCTTTAACAGGATTTCGATGAATACACCTTAATATTGGCAAAACAGAAGATTCTCTATCTAATAAAATAGATTTAAATCGACCACGAAATAAAGGACCGTCTTTTAAGTATTTTTTGTTATATCTCATGGTGTACATTGAAGATAAATGTCGCATGCTTTCAGATAAACCAGAATTAGGAGTATGTATCAAAAGATGATAGTGATTGCTCATCAAGCAATAGCCGTGACACTGGAAATTCCATTGTTCTTTGA
>JBDREC010000009.1:0-21502 GCA_043820105.1 Pseudomonadota bacterium | reverse complement strand
CTTTTTCTCAGCTGGCGCGCCTACTCTTCCGCCGCCTCCTGCCTGTATATAAGCAAGCGTAACATCTCGATCAGCCATTAATTGGGCCATCGCTAAATCATGACCTGCTCCTGCTGCTGCTTGAGCTTGAGCTGCTTGTGCTGCTTTTTTGTTTTTTGCAGCAGCTGCTACCCCTGTAATTATTCCAGCAACTCCTGTTGCTACTGCTCCACCAACTCCAACAGCTAGCATCGCTTTTTGCTGTTCTTGTTGTGCTTTAACTTGCATTTTAAAAATGTCTTGCATCATTTTTGCTTCCATTGCCCCTGGCATCATGTATGAACCTGGTTGATTTCTTCTTCTGTATCTATCAAGAGATCTCATATCTCTATATTTAGCATATTTTGATTGAGCTCCAGCACCATATAAACCCGCAGCTGATCTTCTTTTTGCATTATTTCCACAACCAATGAAAATAAAACTAGATGCTAAGATTGTGATTAACATGATTTTTTCTAGCTTATTCATCATAACCTCTTGTTTATTTAATTAAAACGGTTTCTAGCTTTTTCATATTTTTTGCTTTACTATACTATTATAAGCAATATTGATGCCAAAGTCAAATTTTAATAAAATCAGGAGTTTACAGGCAGGTGTGATTCGGAGCAGCATAAAAAAAAGCATTAAAATCAGCTCTTTCGCCTAAAAATCAGCATGTTCTTAACGAAATACGTAATACGAAATACGTAATACGCTTGTTAGCCTGGAGGCCAGTCCATCTGCCTTCCACCAAGCAAATGCATGTGAACATGATAAACCTCTTGTCCCCCATGTTTGCCATTATTGATGACTGTCCTAAAGCCATCTTTGTTAAGGCCATTATCTTCAGCACAGACTTGTAAACCTTTAATCATTGAAGCAATGAACTCCGAGTCTTCATCCCCTAAATCCATGAATGTTTTAATATGCTTTTTTGGAATCGCTAAAAAATGAATTGGGGCCTGTGGATGTATGTCCTCAAAAACAAGGCACAAATCATCTTCATAAACAATTTTTGCTGGAATTTCTTTGTTTACTATTTTACAAAAAAGACAATCAGACATTATAAATCCTTTTTAAAAATAAAAGTTAGTTTTCTTCTAAATTTTAATCAAATAAGATGCAATAAAATTTTTTTTCACTTGCATTATAAAATTTAATCAAAAATCTCACCACTTACCACTTACGACTTACCACTTACCACTTACCACTTACCACTTACGACTTACCACTTACCACTTACCACTTACGACTTACCACTTACCACTTATTAATCTTGCCATCTAAATTTTTATTTACTATGTTATTTTCCCGGTTTTTTAAGAATCTAAAATTAATATGGAATAAGTAACCTATATGGAAAATGAAATACTTATAAGCGTGCTTGATAATGAAACCAGAGTTGCTCTTCGTGAAAACAGTGAAGTAGTTGAGCTTTATATTGAGCGCGAGCAGGATAGAGGTTATGTTGGCAATATTTATTTAGGTAAAGTTGTTAGAGTGCTGCCTGGTATGCAAGCAGCCTTTGTTGATATTGGTATTGATAGGGCTGCCTTTTTATATGTTAGTGAAGTGAAAGAAGAGTATGCTGGTTTAGATTTATTAGAAGATAAAAAAAACAAGAATAATTCTGAAAATAAGGCTCCTAAAGAGCTTTCAATTCAAAACATGCTAAAAGAAGGTGAAGAGGTTTTAGTTCAAATTGCCAAAGATCCCATCGGCACAAAGGGTGCCCGAATTACCTCGCATGTTTCTCTGCCTGGAAGACATCTTGTATACATGCCAACCATGGAGCATATAGGTGTTTCCAAAAGAATTGAAGATGAAGATGAAAGACAAAGGTTAAAAGAGATTGTTCAGGAACTGAGAGCTGATTCTGGCGGTTATATTATTCGAACTGTTTGCGAAGGAAAGACTAAAGAAGAAATTTTAGCTGACATGAAATACTTACAAAATCTTTGGCAGGATATTTTTACAAAATCTAAAGAAAGTAAAGCATCAAAATTAATTCATCAGGATCTTGATCTTCCCTTAAAGGCAGCAAGAGATTTGACTACTGAAGAAACAAAAAGAATTGTAATAGACACTGAATTTCATAAAAATAGAATTGAAGAGTTTGCACGAAGATTTATTCAATCTCAAGATGTTAAGGTTGAGCATTATTCTGGTGCAGATACCCTTTTTGATGCCTATGGAATTGATAAAGAAATAGAACAAGCCTTAAGCAGAAAAGTTTGGTTAAAATCAGGTGGTTATATTGTTATTGAGCAAACAGAGGCCTTGGTAGCCATTGATGTTAATACTGGAAAATATGTTGGGAAGGGTAACCTTGAAGACACAATTGTAAAGACCAATCTTGAAGCAGCCCAAGAAATAGCCTATCAATTAAGGTTAAGAAATATAGGTGGAATAGTAATAATTGATTTTATTGATATGTTAAAGGAATTAAATCGCGAAAAAATTGAAAAATCATTTGAAGAAATGCTTAAAAAAGATAAAGCAAAAACCAATATTTCAAAAATTTCAGAATTTGGTATTATGCAAATGACCAGAAAAAGGACCAGAGCCAACTTATCAGACGTGCTCACAGAACCTTGTTATTACTGTGAAGGTCGAGGTTATTTGAAATCTAAGAGATCTACTTGTATTGAAATTCTTCGACTTTTAAGAAAAAAGTCAAAGCGTAATCCTACTGTTAAGCGATTTAAAGTAACAGCACACTGGCAAGTACAAGATATGCTGAGTAATGGTAGGGTTAATTGCGATCAAATAAAAGAAAGATACGGGATTGAGGTTGATATTACTTCAAGTCAAAATTATCACCTTGAGCAGTTTGAAGTTATTGAGCTTAGTTAAAAAGCAGGAGGAAAAAAGTGAAATTATTTTTATTCGACATTGATGGAACCTTACTATTGTCTGGGGGCGCTGGAGATAGATCTTTAGCCAAATCATTTAAAAAATGCTTGAATTGTGAAGAAACTACTGAAGATATCTTACCTGATGGAAAAACAGATTATTTAATAATAAAAGAAATATTTAAAAAGAAGTTTCCTAAAAAAGAATTAACCAAAAAAATAGCTGATTCAATTTTAGAAAATTATATTGCTTATTTAAAAACAGAAGTGCCTCTATCTCCTCAGTTTAAAATTATGTCCGGTGTTATTAGCACTTTGAATGAGCTAAAAGATAGTAAAAATGTCGTTATTGGCTTAGCAACAGGAAACATTGAAGAAGGAGCGAGAATAAAACTTGAAAGAGCAAATTTAAACCGCTTTTTTACTTTTGGTGGTTTTGGGTCAGATGCAGAAGACAGGACTGAAATATTAAAAATTGCAGCAACTCGAGGAATTCATGAGGCTAAAGAAATTATAGCTAATGATTCTATTTATGTAATTGGAGATACTCCTTATGATATACAATCTGCCAAAAAAGCCGGTTTTAAATCAATTGCTGTTACAACTGGTAGTTTTACTAAAAAAGAACTTTTAAAAGAAAATCCAGATTATATTTATGAAGATTTTAATCAGCTGAAAGAGGATATTAAGAAAGAGAAGATCTAGAGAGGCTAGGTAATTGTTTATGGAAAATATCAGAGCTTATATTAAAGATATAAAGCTCTTAGGACATTCGAGTATTAAATTGACTGGGTCTTTGTCTGATAATTTGGTTTGTTATTTTGATCCTTGGAAACTTAAGGGAAATGCTCCAGCTGATTATATTTTTATTAGTCATGATCATCATTATGATCATTTTTCTCTAGATGATATCAAAAAGATATTAAAACCTTCCTCCAGGGTATTCATGCCTAAAATGCTGCAGGGTAAGCTTGATCACGATGTGAAGATTCTTAGCCCAGGCGATAATTATTCTGATGGAATTATTTCTATCAAAGCAATACGAGCTTATAATACGAACAAATCTTTTCATCCATATAATTATGAAGGACTTGGTTATGTTGTTGCATTTGAACACGCGAGCATTTATTTTGCTGGCGATACTGATCTTATTCCTGAAATGAAAGCTGTATGTTGCGATATTGCATTTTTGCCTGTTAGTGGAACCTATGTTATGAATGCACCTGAAGCAGCTGAAGCTGCAAAAATTATCAAACCAAGGTTGGCAATTCCCATGCATTATGCTGATATTATTGGTTCTTACGAAGATGCTATGGAGTTTGAAAAACTTTGTTCATTTGATACATGCTTGCTGCTTGGCCGATAATGAAACTCAATATCAATTTTAGCTTGCATTTGAGCCAGATCCATTATAAAACTCATTAAGTTTATAAATTTATTTTCCGGTCAAAAAATGGATTTAACAAGACTAAAGAACTTTGCTGTTTTAGCCAAGGTTTTGAATTTTAGCAAAGCAGCAAAACTGGTTAACATTTCTCAGCCCGCCTTATCAACACAAATAAAAATTCTTGAAAAGGAACTTGATACTCAACTTTTTGATAGAATTGATAAAAGAATATACTTAACAACAACAGGAAAGATTCTACATAAACATTGTAGTGAAATTTTTCAATCAGTTTCAGATTTGGAAGAATTAATTCACGATGCTAAAGAGGGTTATGCAGGGGAGTTTGTAATAGCAGCTGTTAATTCAATAGGAATTCACATGCTTCCAGCTTATGTGAGTCGTTTTAAAAAATCTAATCCAAAGGTTGGCTTCAAGGTTTATTATAAACTTTCAGATCAAGTTGTTGATATGGTGAAAGCAAATGAAGTTGATCTTGGAATAATAGCTGGAGCTACAAATTTATCAGGGATAAATACAATCCACACTATTAAAAATTCTATGGTTTTTGTTTGTAGTAAAGATCATTATCTTGCCTCCCTAGATAAGGTTTCCTTAAAAGACCTCAATGACATAGATTTTATTGGCTTTGGTCAAGAGACTCCTACTTATGGTGTTATTAATAATTTTCTAAAAGAAAAACAGATAAAATTAAAATATATTGTTGAATCTGATAATATTGATACTATGAAAAAAATGGTTCAAGCTTCTTTAGGTGTGTCATTATTGCCTGATCATACTATAAAAGAGGAATTAAAGAACGGATCTTTAAAAAAACTAGAAGTTACTGGCATGAAGCTTGAAAGAGATATTTATTTTATTGTTAAGGAAGGTAAAGTAATGACCAAAGCAATTGAGCAATTTATGGATCTTGTCCAGAACAGTATTTATTAAAATTAGCTAGTTCTTTTCTTTTTCAATTATTTCTATAATTCGGTCTTCTAATTTTTGGTTTAATGTTTTCTTTTCTTTAAAACAGGAAGTTAAGATATTCCACATTAGATTCCCATTACAAGTTTCTTGAAATTCCAGGTCAATTAATTGTGGTTTTTTAACAATAGTTTTGGCTATGTATTCCGTTGTGGTCATTGAATAGGTAGCGTCATCTTTTAATAATTCACCAGTAATTTTTATGGACTTAATTCTTTCTTTTGGAGCTTTATTTTTATCATATTCTAATTGAAGGCCAGAGACCTGAGGAAAGGTGCCGCTTTGCAAGGGAGCATATTGGAGTAAGTGCTCAAGCATTAATTTAAGTTGGAATCCTTTTATTGAAGTCATTTGAAGGGCATCTTGAAAAGGAATTACATTATATACTTTTTTTAAAGAAACAGGTCCTTGGTCTATGGTTTGCCTTATTGCTCCGCCATTGGTT
This sequence comes from Pseudomonadota bacterium, assembly GCA_043820105.1. GTDB lineage: Bacteria > Bdellovibrionota_F > JAHFAK01 > JAHFAK01 > JBDREC01 > JBDREC01. The sequence continues at coordinate 15,810 of JBDREC010000009.1, read as the reverse complement.
ATTGCGATTTGAGCCTTTGAACATTGCAGGAAGCAATCTGAAACAAGATTGCCAAGGTTTGTTTCTTTTGTTCTAACATTTTCTCTGGCTCCATCAAGAGTGGTTTCTGCATATGCAATTACTTTTTCTAATTTCTTTGTGACTTCTGCTTCAGCCTTGCTGGCTATTTCCATGACTTTTTTATCAAAAGAACCACTGGCTATTATTGGTATTGCCCTAGTTGAATGAGCTATTATTTTATTATTGTTATCAAAGCTTAGATTTAGTATTCCCAGGTATTTTCCATGCTCTCCTGCCTGAACAATAATACTTTTATTGATTTTTTCAGCACTTTTAAGCAGTGTATGAGTATGCCCTCCGATTATAATTAATTCTTTATCTATTGCTTTAGCTAGTTCTATATCTTCTGAATAGCCAATGTGAGATAGCACAATAATAGCATCATACTTGTTATTTAATGTATTTAAAAATTGTTTTAGAGAACTAATTGGCTCACTTACTTTTAGCTTATACTCCGGTTCAACAGCTGTTTCCATAAAAGATTTGTTTGTTAAAAGTCCAATGATAAGAAGTTTTAGTCCATTTTTCTCAATAATTTTATGTGTTGTGATGAATTTAATTCCAGATAGGTTGCAGGCTAAAAATTCAAAGTTGGCACCATTAAAAAGATCTTTCAATGCATTTACTCCAAAATCAAATGCATGGTTGCCAATTCCAAAGGCATCAAGCTTTAAATAATTCATAATATCATTAACTGCTTGTCCTTTGTTCAGGTTTGATTCTGTTGAGCCAAAATACATGTCTCCAGCTGATACTAATATGCTATTTTTGTCTCTATGCTTATATATCATATGTGCAAGATATGCAGCTCCCCCGATTGTAAGGGAAGTTTCTTTTTGCTGTAAAGGTGTTAGGTAACCATGAAAGTCATTAAAGTGTAATATTTTGATATTTCTAATGTCAGCATATAAGGCGATGCTAATAAGAATCGAAAAAACAAATGCAATCCTGGGTACTGATTTCATTGAAATATTGCTCCTTTAATTAGTTGATTTTTTTGATTATAAATTGCAACTTACTTTCACATATGTCAAATTAATTGATTTTGAAACCCGTGTTAAGTATTAAGTTGTAATGTTTTTATCTATAAGCCTTACCACTTACCACTTACCACTTACCACTAAATTAGCATGAGTATAAAAACGTATCTAAAAACCAGGAAGAATTTAAAAAATATACAAAAACATCTTGATGAAACCGAGTATGAGCAAGCTCTTAATATTTTAAATGAAATGTCTAATGAGAACATTGAAGATGAAGCAATCACCTATTTCAAGACAATGGCCTTTCAAGGTTTAGGAGAATATGAAAAGGGTTTAAATGAAATAGAACCTCTAATTTCAGAAGAAGATCCCAATGCCTATGCTTTAGAACTTAAGGGGGAGCTTTATCTACATCTTGATCGCTTTGACGATGCTATTGAGGTTTTAAAAAAAGCCGAGAAAATTGATTATGATAATGTTAAAATCATATATAATCTTGGTTTGGCCCATTTATTAAAGGGCAACTATTTTGAAGCCCAGAAAAAATTTGATAAAGTTGTTAGGAATGATAAACATTTTTGGAAAAAAAGATTATTAATGCTTAGCGAGCTTTTGTTGAATGAAAAAATTATTAAACTTTCAAAAAAATAACATCTAAGGATTGAATTATGAATAGATTTACTCAAATTTTTATTAGATTATTTTTTTTCTGGCTCTTGTTGTGCCATGTTTTGTTAGCCACAGAAAATGAGAATCAGACAATCATTGAAAAAACAAAAGAACCTGCAAGCATTAAAACAAAAAATGTTTCAGTGTATTTTAACTATGAAGGTCTATCAGATTATCATTTGAAAAAGATTAAAGAATATATCCTCAGGGAACTGCCTGTTGCAAATGATTACAATTTTTTTGAATTTAAACCTTCAAATGAAGATTATACCTTTTTACCTTATGTCAAAAATTTTTCAAATGTAGATAAATTAATTTCCAATGCTGAAAAATATGATAAAAATATTCTTTTTTCAAAGGCTATTTCAGAATCTCAAAAAGCTTTAGATTTAATGCAGGCGGATTCTTTGTATTATGATATTCGTGATAGGTTTATTGAAGCTTCTTTAATAAATGTTAAAGCTAATATGAATCTAGAAAATAATAATGATGCTCGACTTGCGCTTGAAAGTCTTTTTTTATTTGATGCAGAACTGAAAATTGATGGCAAGATTTTTTCACCAAAGCAACTTAAGATCTATAATATGGTTAGGGAAGATATGGAAGCCAAGCTTATTAAAACTCTTGAGTTATCCTTTGATGTTAATGGGGCCAGTGTTGTTGTTGATGGCATTAGCAGGGGAAAAACAAGTGCAGTGGATAAGCTTATAATTAATAATTTGCCTCAGAAAAAGGTTTCTATAGCTGTTTATAAAGATGGATATTATGCTTTTAGGCAAATGCTAGCCTTAAATGAAAACATTACAAATTTTGATATTAAGCTCAGAAGAATCTCTAAAGATACTTTTTTTACCCCAACTAAAGAAAGAACAATAGAAGAAAACTTCAAGTTTTCAACGATGGCAGCAGGAAGAGAGGCATTTTTAATAATCAAAATTGTGCCGGATTCTGAACATAATTTTTTATTTACAGCTCAAGTCTTTAAAACTAAGACCGCTACTTTTTCAGATGTTGTTGCTCTTAGGTTTGAAAAAAGTTTTAAATTATTAGATTCTGCTTTAAGAGAATTTGTTACAAAATTGAAAGAAGAGATCCTTTAGATTTGTTCTCCCCTGCTTGGTTTTTTGCATTTTTATTTCTACTAATAAATGAATTATCTAAAATAAACCCAAATTCTTTGAAAATATTATAATATTTTTGAAAATTATTATTTATCTCTCTGACAGTAAGGTTATAGCTATATTTGGCGATCTTTTCTCTGGCATCATATCTCATCATGTGATATGCAAACATGGTAATATCATCAAGTTTTGGCTCAAACATTAATATTTTAAGATTTGGGTTTTCACGCTTTGCTTTTGCTATACCCATTTGGGTCCTTGAATGAATGACTGCTCTGAATGCTTGATCAACAATATTTATTATTCCTGTTTGGCTAATGTGTTTTTTGTCTTTAGAAGAATTTTGAGAGGTTCCAGATTGTTGAATATTTTTAAAAGGTGCAATAGGATTTATACAAATTAGAAGCTCTGCTTTTTTCTTTATTGCAACATCCAGGTGAACGGTTCTTTTTATTGCACCGTCTACATAGTCATTTTCTTTATATCTAACAGGCTTATATAAAAACGGAAAGGCAATGGAGGCTTCAACTGCTTTTGTTATTGTTATGGTTTTATATCCATTATCACCAAAAACAACTCTTTCACCTGTGTCTAGGTTGCAGGATGGTATGTAAAGTTCTTTTGCAAGATTTTTGAAATCATTTCTTTTATCATTTTTAATAACATTCTTATTTAAATAATCTACTACTCCTTTTGTGGTGAAAAGACCACTTGGAAGAATTGAATATAAAGAGCTTGCTAAAAAATCCATAGGATTTAAGTTTTTAGTGTTAATCGCATTCTTTATATTGTTATAAAAGCTGTTTGGAAATGTAATATATTTGTAAGCGACTTCAGCAATATTAGGCCTATAAAAATCTCTCCTCCTTAATGGTGAAAGCTTCTTTGATTTTCCTTCTAAAGATTTATATATTTCTTCAGGACTAATGTTAAAGGCAAGGCAGGTGGCTATAATAGAACCAGCACTTGTTCCAATGAAAATATCAAAATCATTTAAGGATTTATTTGTTATAAAATCATTGATTGCTTTAATGCATCCAATTTCAAATACACCCCCAGTAACTCCACCACCACCAAGAAGTAAAGCTGTTTTCTTTTTGATTTTTTTCACCATATGTGTTCCTTGATATTCTTAATAATTATAATAACATATTATGAGCATTTATGGCAAATGTTTTTAACTTTTTAAAATTGATACTTGATTTTTGTTTGGTTTTTCGAAATATGAAATACGAAATAAGTAATACTCAGATGGAGGAAACATGAGCGAAACTAAAAAATGTCCTTTTTGTTTGGAAGATATTCATAATGATGCTGTAAAATGCAAACATTGTACATCATTTGTTGTAAAGAAAAGACCTGTTAAAGAGTGGTTCAGGGATTATAATGCCAGAAAAATAGCTGGAGTTTGCGCTGGTCTTTCCAATCAATTTGGAATCCCATCTTCCTTATTAAGAGTTTTGTTTGTAATTGGTTTTTTTCTTGGTGGCTGGGGCCTTATTGTTTACATTTCTTTGTGGATTTTAATGCCTTGGAACCCTGATGAGAAGATGAGCTAGGGAGACTCGTTTAAAGGGCAGTATAGATACTCATCTATAAATTTTCCAGTATATCTAACTATTATTTCATTTGATTTGTAATCACTTAGGACTCTATCAACTAAACTTTTATTGCCAGAAGCTGCAATAACTGAGGCTTTGTCTGGATTCACTTCTTCTTTGTTTAAGTTGTAGCTATTTAGAATAACCCATTGATTGGGATATTTATAGCAAATATCTTGCCATGAAAGAGATCCATCCATTTTCTTACCACCTTGAAAATTTTTTATTTAATTGTAATTATTTAAAAGCAATAAGCAATATTTTTTTTGTTAATAATTAAGGGTCTAATTTTATAAAGCAATATTTGAAATAGAAAAACTATAGTAATTGTCGAGTGTTGCAAAGACAATTCCCTTTGGAAGATTTAGGCTTGAACCTGTGTTATTCTTTAAAATTTCTTCATCACAAGCTTCCAGATGCTTTAAACTAATGTTTTCATGACTTTTCAGTAGGGTTTGTAAAATTTGATGCACTATGGAGATTCTAATAAACTTAGATTCATCTCTTATGTTTTTTTTCAGATAATAGGTTTTGTCATCTACTCTTTCTTGAAGGTCATGCGCTAGCTTTTCTATATTATCCTCAAAGTACTGTTTAGCATAAGAAAAATAAATAGCTTTTTCAGATAGAGTTTTAATTATATTATTATTAATTGCTTCTTTTAATTGTGGAATAATTTTATGCCTAATATTATTTCTCATTATGTCTATATTTTCATTGCTGTTATCTTGTCTAAAATTCAAATTATTTTCTTTTAAATAAGCTGAAATTTGTTCTTTAGTGCTTTGTAGTAAGGGTCTAATTACTCTGTTCTTGCTAAGGGGATCCATGCCTCTTAGACCGCCAAGTAAGGAGCCTTTGCAAAATCTCATAATTAGTGTTTCGGCCTGGTCATTTGCATGATGAGCGCAGGCAATTTTATCAAATAAAAATTCCGTTTTAATCTGTTCAAAAGCTTTATACCTTAAGATTCGAGCTGCTTCTTCATTGGATATTTTATTGTTTGTTGCAAAGGCCTTTACGTCAACTGATTTAGAATAACAGGGAATATTCAAGCTTTTAGACATTTCTTTTGCAAATGCTTCATCCTTGTTTGAGTCCTTGGTTCTTAAATTATGATTAATGTGAATGCATGCAAGATTAAAGCCCAGAGGCTTTTTTAAATTTGCAAGTATGTGCAGCAGGCATACAGAGTCCATTCCACCTGAAAGGGCGCAAAGAATTTTATCATCTTTTGAAATTAGATGATGTTTCTTAATAAAGTTTTTAACTTCAAAGAAAAATTTTTCAGCTTCTTTCATTTCTGCAAGCCTTTTTGTCCTAATAATTGGATTAGGGTAACACCCTTTAATGGGATACCAAATTTTTTAAGGTTTCCATCACAGTTAAAAATTCTACCCTTGAACGTATCTTCTTCTATAGTAAAGGCAACTTGAAAAAGTCTGTCTTTTTCATCATCCTCTCTATTTTCTAATTTAAAAAAGGAGAAGGTATCAATAGTATTTTCTTTGTCATAAAAAATATATTTTTCATGCTGAACTTCTTCGTCACAAAAATTCAAAAATTTATTTATGTCTTTGAGTTTTTTTTCGTCAGACTTTAAAATAAATGCTGCTTTTGCTCGAGACATACAGGCTTTAACCTTTGTTTTGTTATCTTTATCTTTAAAGATTCTAACTTTTGCTGGGATGTCTTCTGATATACCAATAATTAGTCGGACCAACCAGTTTAATTTTGAAAAAGCAATTTTAACATCCCAGTTTCCTTCAAGGGTATTTTGGAAATTGTTAGGGTCAGTTTTGTCGCTAAGAATGTAAGCTTCTTCGTATGGGCAGGTTTGAGGATTAGGATTAGGATTAGGATGAAGATTAAGAGCAAAGACAAAGAACAGAAGTAAAATATTGAAATAAATTTTCATAAGTTAATTATCCACGCTGTACGCTGTACGCTTTAAACATTAAACATAAAAGTAATAATATCTCCATCTTTTACAATATATTCTTTTCCCTCAAGACGGAGTTTGCCTGCATTTTTTGCTTTTACCAAATCATTGTGATTTAGAAATTCATCATAGGCTATTGTTTCTGCTTTTATGAAGCCCCGTTCAATATCAGAGTGAATTTTGCCAGCTGCTTTGTGGGCAGAAATATTTCTTTTTACTGGCCAGGCTCTGACTTCTTGTTCTCCTACTGTTAAGAAAGAAATGAGATCAAGGGTTTCAAATACCTTTTTTAAGAAGGCTTCCTTTATTGAGTTTTCCATTCCATATTCTTTTAAAAAGTCTAGCTTTTCATTTTTTTCTAGACCACAGATTTCTTCTTCAATATTAAAAGGACTATCATATATGGGGGCCTTGTTTTTATTACTAAACGCAGTAATTTTTGCATTATTTAAAATTGCTTCAGAATTTTCACTTCTATTAACCAAATAGATAATGGGTTTTAAGGAAAAAAAAGAGTATTTGCTAATAAAACCTTTATCTTCATCTGATAATACAAGAGTTCTAAGAGGAATCTCTTCAACTAAGGTGTTATGGAATTTTTCAAGCAGAGCTTTTTCAGATGGATGAACCTTCTCTTTTTTAAAAGCTTCTAATCTCTTTTCAATTATAGCAAGATCATAAAAAATTAATTCAGACTCATTAGAGGCAATTTTTTCTAAAGCAAGATCTAAAGTGTTTTCATCAGCCAGGTCATAAGTTGAAATAATTGTTGTTATTAGATCACTTGTTTTTATTGAGTTTGCTAGTTCAATTGCAAAGCTGCCTTTTTTCTTTATGTTTATAGAAGCAGGAGTATCAAAAAAGGTAAGGTTTGCATAGCTTGTTTTTTTGGGTTTAAAGATTGTAACTAAATAATCAATTCTTTCATCAGGAATAAGAACATTTCCAATATTTGTTTTATCTGTGAACTGGCCTTTTTCGCCTGTTAGAGCATTAAGAAAAGTTGATTTGCCACTTGAGGGCGCGCCTGTAATAATAACTTCCATTTGTTTGACCATAATAATTAGTGTATTGGTCTATTTAATTAATTACACGGGTATGTCAAGTGAACTAAACTCTTACATTAATTATTAATTGTTAATTATTGCTTATTAATTATGGCTCATCTCCATTTTGAGTACCCACCAAGAATAATTATTCTGAAAATATAAAACACTGTTCTATCTATTCCATGATATTAAAATTGAAATAAATATTTCTAGACATGAAACCATTGGATTAATCTTAGGATTATGATTATGATTAGGATTAAGATAAGGCTAATGATTTTTTGCGCTCTTTTTCTCAGCTTTAACTGAAAACTGCTGCTCTATTGTTTAGGTATTCAAATTGGAGATGATCCTTAATTATTTTTAAAAAAAAACACTGTTTTCAAAAAATATATATTTTGGGCCTAACCTATGTCTCAGATTTCCCCAAGTCTTCAAGCGGAGTAAGCTTTTCACCAGCTTCTAAATCAATATAATCTTCAGGTTCTTTTCTTACTTCTGTTTCTTTAGCTTCCTCGCCTTCTCCTTCAGTTTTCTTTATTAATTCAGCTTCATCCACTGAAGAAAAATTAGTTGCGGGTATTATTAAAGCATCTTCAGTTGACATTGAATATTGATAATTTCCTTTTAAAAACTCAAATGATTTGCTTGTTACGAGATACATTGTAAAACGAGCACTTGCTTCTTCTTCTGATCCTTCTTCTTTTGGAGCAGGCTCAATTAGATAAAATTTTAAACTTAGCACTGAATCAGCTTCATTTTCACTTGCTCTTAATTTTGTAATCTTAAAACTAGATGAAAATGTTTCAGGATCCATGGGTTTATTAAATTCAACTCTTAACACACCATTTTTAAAAAGAATTGCTTTGTCTTGATCCTTTAAGCCAAGCAATAAGACGGTGTTTACATCTTTGCTAGTAAATTTTTCATCATCTGCGATGGCAGTTGTAAATTCAGATTGATGTTGTTTAATTAAAGGAAGGCCAAGTTTTTTGTCCTTTTTGCTCTTTTGATCAGCATTTTCGATCTGGTTCAGTGGTTTTGACCTAACTGTTTTAATATCTGATTTTTCTCTGTCTTTTGATTTTGAATTTGCTGTATCTTGTCCAACTGTTAAAACATATGTTGTTCCACCATCTAAAAGCCTGTTTAGCATAAATCTAACAACATTTGGCTTTCCATCAACGATCTCATAAGTTCCTGTAACCTTAGTAGAAGATAGCTTGTATTGCTCTGATTTACCTTTTTGGGCAGGGCTTTGTTCTGTAGTGCCTGCTTCATCATTTGTGCTTGGTTCTTCAGTTTTTTTACTTGCAGCTTCTGTGTTTTCTCCATCAACTGCCTGTAAATAAATAGTATCTGAATTTAAGGTGTCTGGATTTACTGCAGTTGTGAATTCTATAATAATTTCTGGGTTTTTTTCAACATCACTAGTTTCATCATCGGGACTAACCTTAAGCACTTTTAGTGGTTTTTGACATGAAAAGAGAATTAGAGAAAATATTAATAATAATAGTATGTTAAAACATGTTTTCTTTTTCATTAGACCCACTTTTGTCTCAAAATCAATAATAAATTAGTATTATTTTAATATTATAGCAAATTGTGTGCCATGTAGCAATAGTTGCAATAGATAATTTTTAAAAAGGGGTTTGTATATTTTTCTTACAAGTCGTTTATTTCAATATCTTCCACAGCAATTTTTGTCATTTCTTCTTCTGTCAAGTCCATGTTATTTAGGGCTATATATGCTAAGATATTGTAATAATCATCTTCAGGAGCTAATACCTTAATTTTACCATCTTCTATTAGTAATAATAATTTTACATTGATTTTTACTTTCATAAATGACGCGCCACTTGCCAATACATCAACAATCATATTTTCAAAAGAAACTCTGACCTCACCATTTCCTGCTAGAAAACAAGATGATGGAAATTCGTCAGCATTAGGAACTGGCTCATAAGCTTGAAGCGCTTCAGGAAGCTCAGGTTCAAGGTCTGTTACAATAAAGTTAGGATTTTCATCCGTTGGAAAAAGGACTTTTTCATTTATTGTAATACCCATTCCAGAAAAGCCTAAAGATTCAAGTGATATAAAAAAGCTCATCTCAATGCCTGCCTGATCTTTTTTTGTTAGTTGGTTTAAAAAATCATTTGGATTTGATGAGCCATTTGAACAATCAAAATTAAACACTTCATCAGGGTTTTGTTCTGTGAAAGGTGTTTCAATTAAATAATTTGGCTCTTGAGCTTGCCCTGGTGTTGGATCAGGTGGAGCTGGATCATCCTGTGGTTCTGGGTCATCCTGTGGTTCTGGGTCTTCTTGTGGTTCAGGTTCTTCCTGCGGTTCAGGTTCTTCTTCTTGCTTTGGTTTATCTTTTGCTTCTATTTTTTCTTCTTTAGTTAGGCTCATGTTTAAGGTTCCTGTGATTTCAAGAGCGATTGCGTTAATGTGAGCTTGCATGCTTTCAGTTGTGATAATTAAATCAAATTTTATTGCTAAGCGATTTATTTCTTCGGAGAAAATAAATTTTGTTTTTAATATTCCTTCAATAATATCAGCATCAACATTATCCAAAGATCCAGCAGGAAGGTTTTTTAGCATTCCAGCTATTTCATTTTTTGTAAGCTCGATATCAAAATCAACATTAAATTCGTTTCCAATGCCAGGATCTTTTAGGGTTTTTTCAAGAAGTGTTATGGCATTTTCGTTTATAGCAGCATCATTTATTTTAAAATTATCAAAACTAATATTTTTAATAATGTCAGCATCATCTACATCGATTATTAAGTCAGTTGACACATCAGCAGGATCAATGGGAAGACTTGCCTTTATTTGTATTTCTCCATTTCCAGAGCTATATGTAAGCTTTTTTCCTGTAAAGATAGCTTCTCCAGCTCCGTCGCCATCACCGTCGCCATCACCGTCACCATCTCCATCACCGTCTCCACCACCATCACCATCGCCATCTCCGTCTCCATCACCTGGAGCTACTGGTTCGCATTTTATTAGCTTCAATGGTTTTAGTTCATTTACACTTGCATTGTCTGCTAGTTTATTTTTGCATGAAGTAAATACGAAGGAAAAAGAAAAAAGTAAAATAATGATTATTAATGATTTTATTACAATTAAATTATAAGTTCTGAAATAGAGCATATTTTTTCCCTTACTAAGTTCTACATTGGGGTTGAAATTTCGCCTATGAATCTAATGATTGATAGGTCTTGTCTTTTTGGAATGCAGTTTTCATCTGGTACTTCTCCTGTTATGACTACATGTTCAGGGCCAACGGTTTTCATTACAGATTTCTTTTCTTCAAAGACAATTGTTCCGCTTACTTGCAGGTCATGTAATTCAGCTCTTTCATCTCTATATGCAAAGGAATGTATTTCTATTGTATAGTTATCAAGGGCTTTTCCCACTAGGCCTGAAACTGTTCCTGCTGTTTCTTTTTTAGGCTCCCCTGCTTCAGAGCATTTCCATATAGTTCCAGAGTTAAAAGGTATTGAGCCAATTCCTGTTAAACCAGAAATTAATACTTCTCCTTCATTTCCTGTGCTGGTCATGGAAACAGGCGTGGTTTCACTGAATTTTGTGACCTGATCACCGCTTACTTTGTAGGTTTGGATTGATCCCAAATAAGTTTCATTCAAGGTTTCACTGTCTAGTTTATCAATTTTAGATAAATCAATATGCTTGCATCCCCATGTGGATGTAATTATTATTAACATTACAACATTATAGCTTAAGGCTTTGATTTGTTTCTTCATAATATCCGGATTTGTATAATTATTGATACAGTGCATCTAACACACTGCATCTATGCTGTCAACCAATAAATTGGAAAATATCAAAAATTGTTAGAAAATAAGCGAATTAAAAAATCAAAACTAACATCATAAATCCCAGGTTCTTTTGATTCTCTTGGTCCTGCTAAGTTTAGAATCTTTGGTTTATTTTCATTTAGCCATTGACAGATTTTTACAATTGCTCTGTCTTGGTTTTTATTGATTTTTAACCATAAAACTGGCTTTTTATGCTCCTTTGCTTTAAAAAGTGTATATGCTGAACCTCCTGATATTTTCCCTTTAGATAGGATCAAAGTAGCGTCTGAGTTAATTATATTTTGTATTGTTCTATGTGCATAATCTGAGGTGTTTGTTTCTTTAACATTATATTTATTATCTATTTCACCATCTTCTGCTAATCGATTTTTTGGTACCCATCCACCATGAGCTATGCCTAATTTCATTGCAACATCTAATGCCGCCCTATCAACTCCAGTTTGAGCTCCAGAGACAATTTTCTCAATAAAATTTAATTTTGTTTCCATAAAAATTCTAAACAAATTATTATTTTAATTTCTTTCCTTTATTTCTATTAATTTGTCAAACACTCACTTAATTTGTATAACTTACCACTTACCACTTACTACTTACCACTTAATATAAGCAATTGACTTAGAATTTTTTTTTTTGTAGGTATCACCATCGCAAAATAATTTTAACAGAAATTTAAGGTCTAAATTAATGAAATTTCAAATTACAAAAATATTATATTTAATACAAGTGTTGGTTTTATTGGGATCATTTACTACTTCTTATGCTCAAGATAAAAATACAGGCTCAAGTAAATCAGCTTCGATTTTATCAAATATTGGAGAAGTTCCAAGCAGTTTAACCTTAGACGCAGCTGATAGCAAAGATATTAATTCTGATAATTTATCAAAATTAAAAGCTGAATATGAAAAAAGGGCAGCTAACAACAAATTTCCTGAAACAGTATTAGACCCAGACAATGGTGTCAATGATGGGAAATCTAACCCAAAAAAAGAAGAAGAGTTTTCAAAGCTTGAAAAAAATGTTGCTGGGGATAGGATGGATCCTCTTACTGCCAATATCCAGCAATTCGGTTATTCCTTATTGAATAGAGGAATTTCAACATTTGCGCCGGTTTCAGATGTGCCTGTTAGCTCCAATTATATTGTTGGACCTGGAGATATGTTTACAATTAATGTTTATGGTAAATTAAATACTGAGCTTACAGTTACCATTGATAAAACTGGAAAAATATTTATTCCTCGCATTGGTCCAATTGAAGTTGCTGGAATTACAGTTGGGAATTTGGAAAAGAAATTAAGAGATACTCTTTCTAAGTATTATTCTGATTTTGATATCTCCATAGCCTTTAAAAACTTAAGAGTTATTAATGTGTTTTTTGTTGGTGAATCAAGAAATCCTGGAAGTTATAGTATAAGTTCTTTATCTACACTTTTTACTTCCCTTTTTTCAACAGGAGGCCCATCAAAAACCGGATCTCTAAGAGATATTCGTTTAATGCGAGATGGCAACGTTATTTCAAGTTTTGATATGTATGAGTTTTTGCTGCATGGGACTAGAAAAAAAGATGTGAAAATTTTATCAGGAGATACCATTTTTATTCCTAAAATTGGTCCTGTAATAGGAATTGCTGGAAATGTTAATAGGCCAGCTATATATGAATTCAAGAAAAATGATAAGCTCACTTTAAGAAAAGCAATTAACATGGCTGGTGGAATTGATCCATACGCATTTCTTAAAAGAATACAAGTTGAACGCATTGTTAAGAATGAGAAAAAGGTTGTCCTTGATTTTGACTTTGATCGAAAGGAATTTAAAGCATCCTTAGATAAAAATGGTTTGATTAAAAAAGATGCCTCTGAAACCTTTGATATAGCTTTGCAAGATCGAGATCTTGTAAAAGTATATTCAATTTCAAAAGATACAAAAAATACGGTTTCTATATCTGGTCATGTTGTTATGCCAGGGAAATTTCAATTTTACAATGGAATGAAGCTTTCAAATTTAATAACAGGATATCAGGATCTTTTACCTGAACCTTATTTGGGATTTGGAACAATTATTAGAACAGTTCAGCCAGATAATCATAAAGAATTTATTAAGATTAATTTAGAAAAACTAGTTCTTGGCGATTTAAGTGATGATGTAGAGTTAAATGAATTTGATGAAATCAATATTTATTCTAAATATGAAGTTGAAGAAAAACCTTATGTAAGCATTGACGGGGCTGTTAAAAAGCCAGGGACCTTTTTCTTATATAAAAACATGAAACTTCTGGATCTTTTTTACATGGCTGGGCAATTTAAAAGAGATACACATATGGGTAGGGGTGAGATTCACAGAAAGTTGCCACCAAAGTATGAGGAAACTTTAATCCTTTTTGATATTAAAGATGTCCTTGCAAAAAAAACAGATTCAAATATTGAACTTAAAAATCTTGATAAAATTATTATTTTTTCTGAAGAAGATTACAGATATTTGAAGAAGGTGGTAATAGATGGAGAAGTTAAAAGACCAGGAACCTTTGATTATTTGAAAGGCATGAAGGTCAAAGATCTTGTGTTTTTATCAGGCTACCTGACCCAGAAAGCTTATCTGGATAGGGTTGAGATCACTAGAATTACGCATACTAATGAGGGGACAATTTCAAAGATCATTGAAGTAAACCTGGAAAAAGCCTTGAATGAAGACCCTGCACACAATATTGATATTAGTCCTAATGATCATATATCAGTTAGATCTATTCCTGATTGGTATTCATCTCAAACGATTACTTTATTGGGCGAAGTTAAGTTTCCTGGATCTTATGCTTTCAAAAGCGGAGAAAGGCTTAGCTCTATTTTACAAAGAGCTGGAGGATATACGGATTATGCTTTTTTAAAAGGTGCTTTTTTTACAAGACCTGCTGTTAAAGATTTACAACTTGCCAGACTTAATGATCTTTTGAAAAAACAAGAAATTCAACTTTTAGAAGAAACTGCATATATGTCAGAGCAAGATTTGGGAGGAGGAGGAAGTAAACTTTTACAAACAGTTGCTCTAAGAAAGGAAATAATTAGCAAATTAAAGGATACAAAAGTTACAGGAAGAGTTATTATTAAAATTGATTCCTCAGATATAGAGGACTTTCAAGAATCTAAGTTTGATCTAATAGTAAATAATGGCGATTCTTTATATATTCCTCGTATAAATGAAACGGTTGCCGTTTTAGGAGAAGTCTATAATCCTAATTCAGTTGTTTGGGTTAAGGGTGAGAAAGTAAAATATTACCTGGGAAAGGTTGGCGGTTCAACAAAAGAAGCTGATAGTGAAAACATGTTTGTAATTAAGTCAGATGGAACAGTAATCAGCCAGCTTAACAATGACGGTATTTTCTTTGGATCCTTCTATGGAACAAAGATTGAACCTGGTGACACAATTTTAGTTCCTAAAGATCTTAGTCCTGCTGTTGATGTGCTTGGTATTACATCTGAAGTTACCACAATTCTATTTAACCTAGCTACTACAACTGGTGTTTTATGGAATTTAACAGGGAATTAAAGGAAACTATTGAAAAATAATAAATAGAAAAGATTATTTCACTTGACTTAAGACAAATAATCTCTATTTTAGCTCAAACTTCGATGCGGGGTGGAGCAGTCTGGTAGCTCGTCGGGCTCATAACCCGAAGGTCTTTGGTTCAAATCCAAACCCCGCTATTTAGTATTTACAAGGGTCTCAGCCATTTTCGCTGAGGCCCTTTTTACGTTCTGGGGGTGTATTAGGGGTGTGAGTTTTATATAACCCTTGAATTTCCTAAAGATGAACAACATTGTCACTTTCGTTTTGAAATAAATCCAAATTAAAACTAACAATGCCTGCTTTGCTTGCAATGCACTCTGGTGAAAGATGCGCATATCGTTTGGTTAACTTTAAGTCTGAGTGACCAAGTATCAGCTGCAAATCATAAATATTGCCGCCATTCATCATGTAGTGGCTTGCAAAAGTATGTCGTAGGTCGTGAAATCTAATTCTGCTGTTTTTCATCTAATCTTTTTTTATTATTTATTTGGAGGTGCTATTACATCAATTCTAAAACAAAATCACACACGCATGCCGAAAGGATACCTTGCGATTTTCTAATCTTGGCAATCTTGGCACAGCGCAATATGTTTGACAACATTAATTTCTTGCGCTAACAAATTAAAAATAATTTGCTTGGGAGTAATTATTATGAAACTTTTTTTAATTTATTCAAATCATATCACATTATTTCATGGGACTTCTCTTGCGCTTTTATCTTCAAATTACAATCCTCTAGTTTTAAGAAAATTAATATATAATTGTTAATTAAAATGGGAGGAATTTATGAAACAAAAATCTAAAGCAAAGATATATATTAATAAGCTGCCCTCAGTACCAATTAAGAAAAAGACATTTAAGATTACCCGAGTTTGTTAAAATAATATATTAAATAAAAGTATGACAGCTAAGAGAAAAGCCTTTAATTTTATTTTAATCCATCCAATATTATCTATTGAAAAGCAAGATCTGTCTATTCCTC
>JBDREC010000008.1:0-18223 GCA_043820105.1 Pseudomonadota bacterium | reverse complement strand
TTTCATTATTTTTAACATATTAATGTAAGGAGTTTTAATTTATGAGTTGCAATTTTTATAAAAATTTTAGATAAAAATTTTTGGGCTAGGTGGACCACTTTTGCGTCCGATTCGTGGACCAGTTTTCAATCCGATTGGCAACCCAAACAATAGAGCACCAGTTTCCGGTCAAATCAGAGAACAAAAGCGCAAAAATCATAAGCCTCATCTTAATCATAATTCTAAGATTAATCCAATGGTTTCATATATAGAAATATTTATTTCAATTTGAATCCATGGAATAGATAGGACAGTGTTTTATATTTTTTTAAAAAAATTATTCTTTGTGGGTACTCAGATTGGAGATGATCCAAAAATATCTTCTAAAACAGTTTTTAAAAAAAGATTTTCTTAAACTTTTTAAGTGCTTTATGATTTTGATATGAACCAAAATTCTTTTATTTAGGGCCATTTTTCTATTTCAGCGCCATAATGAACCTTATAAATTTCAAGTAAAGCATTTTCAATTAACATAAATCATTAAATTACAATAAGTTATGTATTATATTATCTTTTTTAGCTTTGGCATAATAATTGTATAATGTAAGTGTCTGATATATATGCAATAGCAATATCGAATAAAGATAATCTATTGACATTAATAACTTAGCATTATAAATGTCCTCGGTTTTTGATAAAAATTGGACATAAATAATATTTTCTGATAAAATATAAATTATAGAAAAATATTAAAGATCAACAAAAGGTGATTTAAAATGCAACTAGTTAAAACAGCCTTGATATTGTATGCGGCAGTACTTTTTGCCATACCACTTTCTCAGGAGGAGGAGGTATTCAAGCTCAATATATCAAGGTCTGACTTGATTGAAAGTCAAAACTATTTTTACAACCCTAAAGTTGAAAGAAATTTATCTAAAACAGAAGTAAGAACTTTAATAATGAATGTTATGAAACAGTTCAATGCTTCTATACGTGGATCTGAAAGATATAAACTTGCTGAATTTATAATTGATGAAAGTAAGGTATATGATTTTGATCCTCTTTTAGTTACATCGTTAATAGCTGTTGAATCTTCATTTAATCACAAGGCAACATCATACGTTGGTGCGCAAGGCTTAATGCAATTAATGCCATTTGTTGCTAATGATCTTGCTCAACAAATGAATATTGATTTTAGTGATGAAACTACTTTATACAATCCATATATGAATATTTCAATTGGATTATTTTTCCTTAAAACCTTGTCAGAACTTTATAAAGATAACGAGCTTTATTATTTAGCAGCTTATAACTTTGGACCAACAAAGATTAGAAGTTTGATCAGTTCAGGCATGAAAGTACCATCAGCTTATGCCAAAAAAGTATTAAATCACTACAATGATATTAAAACTCTTGAAATCTAATTTTCCATCAGTAAAATATTCACATCTTTTATAGTCATTTAATTATTTGAGAAATATTATGATAAAATCTTATATCAATTTATTAAGGCCCAGCCATTATATTAAAAATTTAATTTTATTTGCCCCACTGATTTTCTCTAAGCATTTTTATAATTTAGAAGATACATTTAAAATATTCCTAGGATTTTGTCTTTTCTCAATGGCATCAAGCATTGTATATGTTTTAAATGACATCTTAGATTATAATAAAGATAAAGTGCATCCAATAAAAAAATCAAGACCCATAGCATGTGGTGAAATTTCGGTCAGATCAGCCATTATTTTAGATATAAGTTTGTTAGTGCTTCTTTGCACTTTTTGCGCTTTTCTTGGCTCTTTATCTTTTAGCATTATTTTAGCAATTTATATTACAACAAACGTCTTCTACTCTTCTTATTTAAAACAATTAGTAATTATTGATGTAATGTTTTTAGCCTCATTTTATGTTATAAGAATAGTTGCTGGAGCTTTTTTAATTAATGTTGATGTATCAAATTGGATTGTCCTTTGCACTTTTTTGGGTGCCCTATTCCTGGGATTTTCTAAAAGAAGACATGAGTTAACAACTCTAAAAGGTGTAGCCTATGAACATAGAAAAGTCCTGGTACATTATTCCCCTTATTTTCTTGATCAATTGATAGCAGTTGTTACAGCTTCAACAGTTCTTTCCTATGCGCTTTATACTGTTTCAGAGCACACCTTAAAAACATTAGGAACAGATAAAATGTTCATTACAGTTCCATTTGTAATTTATGGAATTTTCAGATACTTGTACTTAGTACATAAAGAGAAAAAAGGTGGAAACCCAACAAAATTATTAATCAATGATATTCACATTATTCTTACAATTGTATTCTGGCTTACATCAACAGTAATAATATTGCTGGTCTAAAAGATTAAAATTAGAAATTTTTTCAGACTATTTAAAAGTAATGGAGTTTAGCAATTCTAATATTTGAGGCTCGTGCTTTTCAAAGTCATTTTCTTTACCTGAATAAGTGACAATATAATATTTTTTATTATGTAAAATATAATATTGCTTTTGTTTTAGAACTAGCTCAAGTTTTTCATCTTTTGAGTCTTCTGAAACAGACTTTACTTGTCTGGTGAAAGTGTTCGAAAAAACATCTAGCTTTTTAACTTTATCTTCTTTTCCAGTAGATTTTACTTCATATCCATTTTTCTTTAGAGTTTCTACCATTTGTTTAGTAAAATCTTCACATTTTGATAGCTTTTCAGCTGAGGCTTCATCAACTGTCATAGAAACATTGGGTATAAACTGATTTTCAAGCATTAGTGAATCTTTAGTTACGTACAAAGCAATTATCTGCTGAGGAACTTTGGGAGCTTTTTCCCAGGCGTCACTAATAGTAAATGAAATTTTATATTTATCATTAGTAAATGTTTCAGCCATAATTAGTGTATGCGCAAAAAAACATAGAAAAAAAATCAAAAAAAACAATTTTCTCATTGGATAACTCCTAAAATAAATTATTATCTATATGTTCTAAAACCAATTACCTTTATCTCTTTTGATTGCAAAGTCATTTCACCAAAAGATTCCGAAAATTGAGGATTATTATACTTATTTAAGAACTTAGCATCAAGCTTATATTTTCCTGGCTTTACATAAACGCGTGCAATGTTAATACTTGCAGGCAAAAGCCTCCAGCTTCGTTTATCTGCTCTTTCAGTTGCCCAGGCTGCAATAATTGTTCCAATATTTAAAACTGTACCAACTGCTTTAACAGTATCATTATCAGCTTTTGACATTACTTTTGTAGCAAACTTCACACCTTCTTTTATTACCAGGCGTGCAATGGCTCGTCTAACAATTGATGGATAACGGTCTTCTAAGTTTCTTACTGCGATTTTGGTAATATTTTCAGCTAAAACTGTTTCTTGTATATATTCTTTTTTTCCCTTTAATTTTATTTGGGCTTTTTGAATATAAGGTGGACGTGGAACATAATATGGCAAGGCAACATTTGGACCAGCAATATAGCCAAACTGGGCTGTGCCAACTACTTCATCTTCTTTATAGGGTGCAAAGCCAGCGTAATGAATAAAAATTACACTTGCATGCTTATCATATTCTTTTCTTGATAAATACTTAACACCAGGATGTTTCTTTTGAATTTCTGCAAATTCGTTTTTTAAGCCACTTGATTTAAGCTGCCTTAAGTAATCTTGAATAACTATTTCTGGTGTCTTGGTATTATAATATTTTTCATATTTCTGATAAGCTTCATATGCTTTTCTGAAAAATATTAAGGCATCATTATATTCACCCTGGGCTTCAAAAAATAGCCCCATAAGGTATCTGATAAATGCATCTTCAGTATAAACAACCTTTGTAGGTTTTTCATCTTCTTTAAGGTCTTTATTCTCTTTTTCATATCTATCGCTGAGAACTTGCAACTGATGATCAACTTGCCTGCCTTCAACCAAGGCATTTTCCCAGTCTCCAGCATATGCAAAATTTAAAGCAGTAAACAGATTTAACAATGCTTCTTCAAAATCTTCCCCATCATATGGCACAAGGTTATCATTGGTTGTTAGTGAAGCTGCTTGATTTGAAATACTTACTGTATATAGATCATCTATTTTTTTTTCCGCTAAATCAAAATACTTAGTGCTTTCTTGATATTTACCTAAATGATGAAGTAAAATTGCCTTATCAAGATAATATAAAACAGCATTCCTTTCTCCATATTCAGATTCTTTTTTCTCATCAATTGCTAATGTTGCGTCTTCAAGTTCGCCATAGCGCATCTGTTGTTCAATATTGTGCCAATGTTTCTGACTAACACCACAGGAAGTTACAGAAGTGATTATTATTGGAATCAAAAAAAGGATAAAAAAAATCTTTTTCATCAATACACATACTTACAATAAATTATTAACATGCAAATCACTGAATACTAAATACTTTCCCCAAAACTACCAAGATGTATCTGCCTTTTCAATATACTTCTTAATTTTCTTTTGAAGTATCCAAGCTTTTCTGTTTGTTTTAATATCAATAAGTTCTAGTTCAACTTGATAGGCTCTTACTTGTTCCCCACCAAGAGTATCTAATGTTGTGTGAATTTGCCCTTTTACCATAAAATCAGCTCCAATTTCGTGTCCTGGTGATTTTTGAGTGTCATCAGAAGCATTCATTGCCTGATCTTGTCTTTCGCTTCTTAGCTCTTCTCTTTGAGATTTGTCAGCAACAAAGTCAACTTCACCGGAGTTAATTAAAGCTCTTTCAAGATCTTTAACAAAAGTTTCAACATTAATTCTTTCATGACTTTTATTAACAACTCTTCCAACAATCACAACAGGAGCCTTTTTGTTTTGAGCTTTATACTTATCAATCCAAGAGCCGGACAAACAATCCTTAATCATTTCTTTTGATACCAAGTTTGAGTCAGTATCATTCCATCTTCCAGACAAATCAATAGCTTCATCAGGATTGACACGGGTAACTCTTCGTTTCGAGCTACAAGAAACAATAAAAATCATTGATAATACCAGAAATAAAACAATTGCTTTTTTCATATCAGTTACTCCTAAACTAATTTCATTTTAATTGCGCTTGAGTATATTGACAAAATTATAGGTGTCAAAAGATTTATTAAAAAACCAAAGTTATATCCAAATTTCATGGATTTATTATTTCGATGTTTTCATTTAGTAACCTATTTTTAATTAACATTTCTTTCCCAAAAACGACGGTTTTAAAGGACATAGAATCAAAATATTTTTTATATAAATCGAACATTCTGCTTTTGTCTAATTTTGACAGTTGATCAATAAAATTTTCCAAATAGTTACTACCATACCCATTATTTTTTCTTTCGTAATCAAATAACATATAATCAACAATATTTTCATCCTCAAAATATAATGAATTTATTAATTTGTTTTTATTAATATTTATTTCATAGTCACTAAAACCTTCGAGTTTAATTTTATCAAGTTCTTGAAAAATTAGTTTAATAAAATTTGGAATATTTGAATATTCAGTGCTACCAATAATAAAAAAGACACCAGGTCTTAGTGCAGTACCATCAAAACCAGGGTTGTGTAATTCTGAGGTAATAAAATAGCTCATGTTTTCCCTGCCCCTGATAATAGCAATAATTCTATTATTAATCATATTAATTAATAATTTGATATATGGCAAATCCTCAATACTTGAATCTTTAATATGATTTCCAGTAACAATTGTAGCCATACTTGTATTCATCTTATAGATAAACAGTCTGGCTATTGAATCAGATATTTCATTAAAATTATATTGCTGTGTATTTACTGCCTTTAAATCTAAATCCAGATAATCCTCACAGTATTTAAAAAATTGATTAGATGCAATATCTCCACTTGCAAAAAGAGCCATTTTTGAAGGGTCATAATGTTTTTTAAAAAAACCAGCAAGTTCTAGATCTGAAAAATTTAATTCTGTTTTATCAAAAGGCAATGCTCCTAACGGATTCGTTTTTGCAAATAGCCTTGATTTTAAGACCTGCACAAAGTCATAATATTCAAAGCTTTCTCGAGAATTATCAATTCTCAAAGAAAGTTTATTTATCTTGTCTTGATTAAAGCTAACTAATTTCAAAGTTCTGCCAAAATATTTCAAATAATTTCCAACATCCTCAGAATAAACACTTGCCTTGAATATTGTATAAAATGGACTAGTATAACTTTCCAATAAATATCCATTTTTAAAATTACCATTTTTTGTAAGGCTATCATCCAGTTTTTCTTTAATTACAGAGCATGTAAGATCTGATAAACCTTTTTTTCCTTTTGGATCAAAGATGGAACCTGCATTACTAATTATAAATAAAATATTCACAATTGGTGTTTCATTATTTTTTAAATAATTTAGTGATATGCCACTTTCTAACTGCAAGGAATCGTATTTAAGTTTGTCGATTTTATATTCCTGATTTGTAATAAAATTCAATTCGTCAAATGCACTTCTTTTTTTCACTGCAGTAGTGCATGAGCTAATAAATACTATTATTAAAGATATAAAAATAAATTTTAATTTAGTCATTTGTTTATCCTAATTGCCAAGCCTTCCAATAAAAATGTTTTCTTTAGAAAAATAATTCTTTATCAGACAATTTAAATCATTGATTGTAACTTTTTTAATTAATTCCAAGTACTCGCCATTATATTTTAAATTTTGAAAGTGAGAAGAAGATTTGGCAAGCATTTGAGCGATTTCAAGATTTGTGGATTTATTTGCATAAAATTCAAATATCATCTTTTGTTTTATTTTATTAAGAAACGATTCATCTAAATTATTAATGATTTCAGTTTTTATGCTATTGATTATAAAATCCTCAAGCAATGAAAAATTTAATTCAAATCCCGGATTAAGAAAAGTAATAATAAGAAAAAGATCATCTTTGTTATCTGTGGGTTCAGGATCACTAACTACTAATTCCTTGATTGCTTCATTTTTACGTAAAGCATTTCTAAAACTGGATTCTTCTTTGTTTAAGAAATAAGCCAAAACATTTAGAGCAACAGATTCAATGCTTAATTTTTCAGAAGGTGGTCTAAAAAATGATAAAAGTAACACCGGTGCCGTCTCACTTTTTTCTACATAAATATGTTCCTTATTTATTTTTTTTAAATCTGATATTTTTTCCTTTTTGTACAATGGTGGTGCAGGTGAATTGTTAAAAGTAATTCCCTGAAGCTCTTTAATTTCTTTGACAACAGGGTAACCATTTTCATCAAAATCCAATTTATTCCGATCAATTTTCCCAATTTCTCCAAAATATTTTTCTATAAGACTCAGGACATTTGCCAGATCAAATTTCCCAACTATTGAAATTGTAGCATTTGTTGGATTGAAGTATTTCTTGAAATGGTCAATAACATCATTTTGCTTCAAATTGTTAAGGTCTTCAGAAGTACCGATTACAGGCATCCGATTTTGAGTAGTACCAGCAAATACAAAATTTAAATAATTTTTAATAAATTCTTTGTGTGGGTGCGAAAGTTCTCTGAAATATTTTTCTTTCTTAACAATTTCCAGTTCAGCTGCAAAGTTCGTAAACAAAGGAAAAAGCATTTTGTCAGATTCTAAAATAAACCAGGCTTTTATCGCGGGAGCTGGCAAAACATTTTTAAAAGAAATATAATCATAAGCTGTTGTAGCTGAAGGTCCATTTGAACCAATTTTTGTATAAGTTCCAAAATAGTTACCTGAAACTATATTTGTTCCATGAAAAGACATATGCTCAAGAACATGCATCAAACCACTTTTACCCTTTGGATCACTAGTAGCACCATAAGGATATACAATATTAAAAGCAACAGTTGAAGTATGATTTCTTTGATAAAGCAAAAACCTTGGACCATCTTCAATTTTATATTCAATAACATTTTTAAAAATATTTTGCAGATCACTGGCAAAAGGCTTTTCTGTATGAAAAAGAAAAAGAAAAAGAAAAAGAATTGAAATATTTTTTTTCATAATATTTATGCCAACCTTTTATGAACTAACATAAGAATTTCTTTTTTTCTTATCAAAGCCAAGAATTTTTAAAGGATGTGGTGAAATTACTAAAGAACATTTATCCTGGATATTAAAAGAATAATATTTTGTAGAACCATCTAAATAAATTTTACCATTTGGCATCTTTGAAATTATATTAAATTTTTGCCCTTCTTTAATAAAACCTTTTGAGTATTTATAAAGTCTTTTATTCACTGGTTCTCTAATTAGAAACTGTAATCTTTTTGAACCCAAGGGTAAAGCCTTAGCACCAGCTGAAAATATGCCTCCTGTAGATCCTGCAGCAGTACTAATCCAAACACCTGAACTTCTCTGCGATTCTCTAATTCCATCAATAGAAATTATGTACTTTGACATATTCACGGGTGAGGCATTGGCTATTAAAATATCATTTAAAATAAAATCATCTAAAATTTTATTATTTAAAATAATTTGCATTCGGTTTAGAAAAAGAGGTATTAATGGTTTTGTTAAAAGCTTATAGAGCTTTTTTTCTATATTTGAAATATCCATTGAACTAAATAAAGCAACAGAACCCATTTTATTTGAATTAATAGAAATAATGGGAATATCTTTTACAAGCCTTGCAGTATCAAAAAAAGTACCATCCCCGCCAATAGAAATTACCAGATCCTGTTTTGATATTTTTTTAACTTCAGTTCGTTTTTTTATTTTATATTTAATTGATAGATTTTCTAATACAGCTTTTACTTTTTCAATTGTTTCTAGGTTTTCAAGGTGATATTTTTCATATTTTTCAAGTTGCTTTTTGCTAAGGTTGCTTTTTTCAAGGGAAAAAGTCTCATATGTGCTTAATTTTCGAACAATTAAAACTTTTTTTATCTCTGGCAAATTACTTACTCCAAAAACAATACATCTAAACCATTGAAAAGATAAACTATTTCTTTTATTTTTAAAAGTCAAAATCAATTGTTGAAAATTCAGGCTATTTATATGAATTGTGCTTGTTTTTTTCTCTATAAAAAAAACTAGCTTTAATAAAAATTCACCCTTCACAGAACAAGCATAGATTGTTGTCAATTATAGTCAATTATTTCAAGCACTTCTATACAAATTTAATTCCATCTAAAAACTACTTATAATGGCACACATGTTGCAACTTAAGATATTAAAATGATTAATAATGTGCAGGATTAAAGCATATGAAAAAATTTTACCTACGAAATTTAGTTTTAGTCTTAGGAATAGGAAGTTTAATAATCTCCTGTCAAACTGGTTTTTCAAGCAGAAATATGGATGACGGTGGATCTACTTTCACAAGTGGCGATGGTAGTACAAGTTATTTAGATGGAGAAGCAGGATCTTCAACTTCTTGGACCCTAGGAAGTGATTCAGCCAGTTTTGTTGATTCAGATGGCGATGGTTATTATGACTCATTAGAAGAAACTTATGGCACAGATCCAAATGATGCAAATGATACTCCCTCAGCTGCTGAAGGCGTTAGTACATTAAGAACAATGAAAGAATATTTTGATGAAAATTCTCCTGAAGAATCTATTGCAAATCTGGAAGCTAAGCTAGCAGAATATGGCGCAAGCCCTGACTCAATAGTTTTAATAGTTGAACCAAGAAGAACTACAACTAGAAATGTTGATGCTGAAATCGTTGAATATCTTGATGGAAATCCATTTGAAGATGGGACTTGTGATGAAGAAGGTGAATGCGCTGATCCTTTTATTTCATTCCTGCAATTTGAAGATAATACCTTTAGAATGTTTTCTGGTGAATCTAAAGAAGACCCAGATAGCGCATATATTTTAGAAGGCGAATTTTTTATATTTGATGGATTTATGGTAATGTTAAACACATATGGTGATTCATCATACACACCAACAGCTGCTAACATGTTTGCAATGTCAGCTTCTTCTTATGGAGAAGATGTATCAGAAAGCAGTGTCTGTGATGATGGCACAGAAATCGACCTTGAAGGAAATGTCTCTTATTTCTATATCTATGGAAAAGATGTACAAGCAGGTTACAATTTCGGCGGCTCATATTATTCTAAAACAGAATTCAACGAATGCTTTTCTGATGGCAATTATCAAACAATTGAAGAATTACTAACTGAATAATACTAAACACAACATTTATAGTTTATGGTTCAAAATCATGCTTGATTTTAAATCTACATTTCTGTAACAGATAAATAATTATATTTGAACTGGGAATGTTAGATTATGGATAAATTAATAAAGTTAGATAATAATAAAAATGGTAATTATTACAAAGTAAAAAACAGCAAATTTGAAGATAGTTTTAAACGATATGTTTTCACCAGCACTTATTCAAGAGCTATTTGCAATCAACCAGAACTTGTAGGTTTTAAGTATACTGACTATCTAGAAAAGGCCCTTGTTCTTTCTTTAAAAGCTTTTCCAGACAAGAAAAAATTCCTTAATATTAAAGATGAAAAAACTTTTAATATTTTATCTTTTTTAAGAGGAGGTCTAAATTTTGGCCTTAGAAGAGCAATTTCTACTTCTTTTGGTATAAAGAACCATTGCTCTTCATTTCTCTCCTCACAGCGCTATAAAAGGCAAAATGAGTGGAAAATAAAAGATGATCAATACCAAAAATTCACCTTTTATGATGAGGCAAATATCTTTTGTGGTGATGTAATTGCAACTGGTTCAACAATTGAAAATGGTTTTGAAAGAATTGGCCAGTATTTTCTAGAAAATAAAATTCAAATTCGAAATATTGTTTTTTACACAATAGGCTGCGCAAAAACAGATGAGATCTTATATAAATTCCATAAAAAATTTAAAAAGAATTTCCCAAAGTTTGAAAACACATATATAATTTATTTAGATGGAATCTTTGGCCTGGCAAATGATAATTCAAAACTTTCCATAAAACTTACAGGAACTGATCTATTAAGATCCCCTGCCCTATTAACTCCGGAACTTGAGCTTTCACAATTTGATAAACTTGAATATGCTTTAGAAAGATGCACAATTTATGATGCTGGCTCAAGAAGTTTTGACATAACAACCTATAAAGAAGATGTTGTAGAATATTGGGATCAAGTTAAAGAAATAGCTTTAAAAAATAATTCTGTATTCGATTACTGGCATGAAAGGTTTCCATGCACAGAATATAAAGATCTAGAAACACTTATAAAAAGCAAAGAAAAGGCTTGGGAAAAAGTACCCAAAAGCGTCTATTCAACTCTATTAAAGGCCCATGACAAACTTTGGGAAAAAATATCAAAGAAGCCAATCACACTTTCAAGTGTTTGCTCAAAGAGAATTACGAAACTGAATACACTGTAGATATTATTTTGAATACGGTTTTGGTAATGAGGTCCGTATCGATTGATGGTTATGGTAAGGAGTCGTTTTCGGTATCGAAATGGTGAGGGCGACGTTTCACAATCGTAAGCTAAATCAAAACCGATCCTCTCATTCAATTCCGTACATTCCCTGATTTTAATAGAAAAGGAAATCGGGCAAGAGTGGAAAGTGTTATTTCCTTAAAACAGCTTGGGCAGCAGCAAGTCGTGCAATTGGAACTCTATATGGTGAACAAGAAACATAATCCTGGCCTATTCTATGACAGAATTCAACTGATGCAGGATCACCACCGTGTTCACCGCAAATACCAATTTTCAAACCCTTTCTTGCTTGTCTTCCTTTTGCAATGGCTATCTTCATAAGCTCGCCAACACCCTCTTGATCAACTGTCTGGAATGGATCAGCAGGTAAAATGTCTTTTTCAACGTATGAAGGCAGGAAAGTTCCAGCATCATCTCTTGAAAGACCAAAAGCCATTTGAGTTAAATCATTGGTTCCAAATGAGAAGAATTCAGCAACTTCTGCTACTTTATCAGCAGTGATAGCAGCCCTAGGAATTTCGATCATAGTACCAACTAAATAATCAACTTCAAGTTCAAATTTTTCAAATACTTCTTTGGCAACTCTTCGAACGATCTGTTCCTGGTCTTTTAGTTCATTAACATGTGAAATAAGTGGAATCATGATTTCAGGTTTTACTTCAACGCCTTCTTTTTTAACAACACAAGCAGCTTGCAGGATTGCTCTTGCTTGCATTTCTGTAATTTCAGGGAAAGAAATACCAAGTCTACATCCTCTATGACCTAGCATTGGATTCATTTCATGTAAGGACTCAATTTTTGCTTTTAATTTATCAATTGAAACATCCATTTCAATTGATAATTCCTCGATTTCTTTTTCTGTGTGAGGTAGGAATTCATGTAAAGGTGGATCTAGTGTTCTAATTGTAACAGGCCTGTGTTCCATTGCTCTAAAAATTCCCTCAAAGTCTTCTTGTTGCATTGGCAATAGTTTTTCAAGTGCCCCACGTCTTCCTTTTTCAGTGTCTGAAAGAATCATTTCTCTAACGGAGTTAATTCTATCTCCGCCAAAAAACATGTGCTCTGTTCTGCAAAGACCAATACCTTCTGCCCCAAAAGCAATAGCTGTTTCAGATTGATCTGGTTGGTCAGCATTTGTACGAATATTTAACTTTCTATATTCATCAGCCCATTTCATGAAACAATCATAGGCCTGGAAAGTCTTGGATTCAGAGGGATCAAGTGTTTTCTTTAAAAGAACTTGCAAAACTTCTGAAGGTCTTGTTTCAATCTGACCTTGAATAACTTCACCTGTTGTTCCATCAATAGAAATAAAATCACCTTCCTTAATAACTTTATCACGAACAGTCATAGTTCTTTCTTTGTAATCTATCTGCAGCTCACCGCAACCAGCTACACAAACTTTTCCCATTTGCCTGGCAACCAGGGCAGCGTGAGAAGTCATTCCACCACGAGCAGTTAGAATACCTAAAGAAGCATCCATGCCTTTTATGTCTTCTGGACTTGTTTCAATCCTTGTTAGAATTACGTTATCGCCATTTTTCTTGCCCTCAACTGCATCATGTGCATTAAAAACAACTTTTCCACAAGCTGCTCCAGGTCCTGCATTCAAACCTTTAGCAAGAAGTCTACCCGCAGAAACAGCTTCTTTTTTTTGATCCATATCAAAAATTGGTCTTAAAAGTTGATTTAATTGATCAGGTTCAACTCTCAATAAAGCTTCTTCTTTTGTAATAAGCCCTTCGGAAACCATATCAACGGCAATTCTAAATGAAGCAAAACCTGTTCTTTTTCCAACTCTTGTTTGAAGCATCCATAGTTTGTCATTCTGGATTGTAAACTCAAGATCCTGCATGTCTTTATAATGATGTTCTAGTTTCTTATAAAAACCTTCAAGTTGAGCATAAATTTCAGGTTTGTCTTCTTGTAATTTACTAATAGGCAGAGGAGTTCTTGTTCCTGCAACAACATCTTCGCCTTGTGCATTAATTAAATATTCGCCATAGAAAACATTTTCACCACTTGCAGGGTCTCTTGTAAAAGCAACGCCTGTTCCACAATCTTCACCCATGTTGCCAAATACCATTGCCTGAACATTAACAGCTGTTCCCCATTCTGCTGGAATATTATTTAGTCTTCTATAAGTATCTGCCCTATCATTTTGCCATGAACCAAAAACTGCTCCAACTGCTCCCCAAAGTTGTTCTTTAGGATCCTCTGGGAATTCATTTGCAGTTTTCTCTAAAATTACTTTTTTGAATTCAGTAACTAATGCTTTAAGATCTTCGCCAGTTAATTCATGGTCAAATTCGATTCCTTTTTCTTCTTTTTTCTTTTCTAAAATTTCTTCAAATGGATCAATATCATCTTTAGATTCTGGTTTAAGGCCTAAAACAACATCTCCATACATTTGCACAAATCTTCTGTAACAATCATATGCAAATCGTTCATTATTTGTTTTTTTGGCAAGACCTTCTACAGTTGCATCATTAAGACCAAGGTTCAATATAGTATCCATCATACCAGGCATAGAAGCACGAGCCCCTGAGCGCACAGATACTAATAATGGATTTTCATTATCACCAAACTTGCCACCCATTACATTTTCAATATGCGCGATGCCATCCAAAACTTCATTATTAAGTTCTGAAGGATAGTTTAAATCATTTTTGTAATAGTAGGTACAAACGTCTGTAGTAATCGTAAAACCAGCTGGAACTGGTATTCCAATATTTGACATTTCAGCAAGGTTTGCCCCTTTTCCACCCAATAAGTTCTTCATTTCAGCATTTCCATCGGTAGAATCACCACCAAATCGATATACATATTTATCTGTCATATTTTTACCCCTTGTTAAAAGTTATAAGTGGTAAGTGGTAAGCTGTATGTAAATTTTAAATTCTAAATTTTGGATTTTGAATTAAAAACCCAGCTTTTCCTGTTTTTTCTAGGATCCACTATAAAATTATTAATAAAATTCAATTTATTCGCACAAATGAGTATCAAATGATAACTTATAAAGCAAGCAAATACAGAATGTTTAATAAATCCTTATTCCAAAAATATCAAAAAAAATAATCTCCTCTAAACTTACCACTTATCACTTACCGCTTACCACTTATAAGCCATGCCAACAATCGGCATAAAATTTGCAACAAGTCTCTTTACATTTCAAAAAATTAGTGTTAATATTGTATTAATGTTCGCGCTTACTCTGATTATTCAACATTAAATGTTAAATAAATTAACACATTTTGGAGATTTCTTATGGCATTAGACTTACGTCAAACCCTGAAATTGAGCCAGCAACTAGTTATGACCCCTCAATTGCAGCAAGCAATAAAATTATTACAATTGAATAGACTTGAGCTATCAGCCTTGCTAAAAACAGAACTTTTAGAAAACCCTATTTTAGAAGAAGATTCAGGTCTAACAGAGGAAGAAGAAAAAGAAAAAGATCCTGAAAAAGAAAGTGAAACAAAAGAGGAAGTTAAAGGTGAAGGTGAAGGACAGCAAGATTTTGACTGGGAAAACTATCTGCAAAGCTATTCAGCCCCTTCTTCTGGAACTGTTTTATCTACTGATGATGAAATTCCTTCTTTTGAAAATACCATGTCTAAAAAACATTCATTAAAAGACCACCTTGAATGGCAATTAAAACTTTCTTCTATTGATGTAAAGGAAGATGAGATCGGAAACATGATCATAGGCAACCTCAATGATGACGGATACTTAGAAAGCGATCTCGAGGATATCGCTTCTCAATGTAAGGCTGAAATAGGAGAAGTTGAAAGAGTTTTAAGAAAAATCCAGGATTTTGATCCTTTAGGTGTTGCAGCAAGAGATCTGCAAGAATGCCTTATTCTTCAAACAAGAAGCTTAGAAAATCCACATATAATTCAACAAATGATTAAAGAACATCTCCATCACATGGAAATAAAAAATTACAAGGCAATTCAAAAAGCCATGGGTATAACGGAAGATGATGTAATTGATGCAGTTAAGCAAATTTCAAAGCTTGAACCTAAACCTGGAAGACCTTTTTATGATGCTTCAGCACAATATATTACTCCTGATATCTTTATTTTTAAAGTAGGTGAAAAATTTACAATTGCTCTAAATGAAGATGGAATGCCTAAGCTTAGAATAAGCGCATTTTACAAAAATGTCTTACAAAGAGAAGGATCATCAGCAAAAGCAAAAGAATACATTTATGAAAAGCTCAAATCTGCTGTTTGGCTTATTCGAAGCATACATCAAAGGCATCGAACAATTTATAAAGTTGCTGAAAGTATCATTAAATTCCAAGGCGACTTCTTAAACAAGGGTATTTCAGCCTTAAAGCCCATGGTTTTAAGAGATGTAGCAGAAGATATTGATATGCATGAATCAACGGTATCTAGAGTTACTACCTCAAAATATGTACATACTCCTCAGGGAATATTTGAATTGAAATTTTTCTTTAACAGTGGTATTAAAAGAGTTGAAGGAGCAAATATTGCTTCAGAGTCTGTTAAGGATAAAATAAAAACTGTTGTTAGCCAGGAAAACCAGGCTAAGCCTTATAGTGATCAGGATATTGTTGAAATTTTGAAAAAATCTAATATAAACATAGCAAGAAGGACAGTTGCAAAATACCGAGAGATGTTGGGAATTTTACCATCCTCTAAAAGAAAACAATTATTTTAATGATAAAAAACTTAAACCTTAAAACATTATTTGAAAACCATCCCGGCCTTGAAATTACAGGCCAAAAGCTTATTCTATGTATTATTCATAAAAAAAAGGAGACATTATAGAGTAATTTTTTTTATTTTTAACTTAAGGTAGGTTAAAAAGTGGAAACAAAAACCTTACTTCTTACCACTTACGACTTACCACTTAAAAAAAGGAGAGAATATGAACATAAATGTAACTTTCAGGCACATGGAAACAACCGAGGCATTAAGACAATATGCTACTGATAAAATTGAAAAAGTTCAAAAGTATTTAGACAAAGCCATCTCTGCCAATATAGTTCTTTCAGTGGAAAAATTTAATCATATCGCAGATGTGACAATAACTACAAAAGGAACTACTATTAAAGTTACTGAATCAACAAATGATATGTACGCTTCAATTGATGCAGTAGTTGATAAAATTGAACGAAAGCTTAAAAAATATAAAGATAAAATGAAAAATCATAAGCATAAAAGTATCTCCGATGTGACTGACATGGGCTTTAAGGAATAATTTCAAATGCTGCAGAATATCCTATTAATAACTGGCGTATCAGGGGCTGGCAAAACATCCTTTGTTAAATGTCTTGAAGATATGGGGTATTTTTGTATTGATAATCTACCTATCCCTTTATTCAACAAATTTCTTTATTTAATGGATGGAATTTCTAAAAAATACAAAAATATTGGAATTGCCATAGATGTCAGAAGTCGTGATTTTTTTGAAGAAAATTTTGAAAAGCTTATAAAATTAAAAAATAAACATTCAATTAAAATCGTTTTTCTTGATGCATCTGATGAACTCATTCTAAGACGTTTTCGAGAATCTCGCAGAGCTCATCCGCTTGATTCAGGCTCAGGCACTGAAAGTGCTATGAAATTAGAAAGACGATTAATTGATAAATTAGAAGAAATAGCAGATTTTAAAATTGATACAAGTGATTTAAATGTTCACACTCTACAACAATATATATATAAAACTTTTAATGCACAAAATGAGCAATCTAAATCTTTGAATATTATACTAACTTCTTTTGGATATAAATATGGTAACTTTTCACTTTTTGATTTAATCATTGATACCCGTTTCTTGCCAAATCCTTTTTTTATACCTGAACTAAAAATGTTTACAGGACGAGATCAAAAAATAATTGATTACTTCTCTAACAAAAAAGAGCTTACTGAATTCATTGAAAAAACCCAGATATATTTTGATTATTTATTTCCAAATTATCAAAAAGAAGGAAAAGTATATTTGAATGTTGGTATTGGTTGTACTGGTGGAAAGCATAGATCAGTTTATATTGTAGAAATGCTTAAAGATATTTTTTCCCAAAAAAAATTAAATGTTACAGCAAAACATCGAGATATTGATAAAGAATAGTTCTTTACTCCCTAACCTTATATCCCATCATTAAATTTATACTATAACCTAAACAAGGCGATTCTTAATAAAAGAGAAGAATAGAAAACAGAGCAAACCAAGATAAGGTCGGGATATTAAGCAAAAGATTAATATTTTCACAAATAACCCAATGGGTGCATACTCAAATATTCAATAAAAAATAAGATAATCACTAAAATTCTGTGACACATGGATAAAAGAGTCCTGATGGAATTATGGATAACTGTCAATTGTCCACAGCCTCTATTTTTATGACAGTTACCCACAATATCATAGGACTCTTTGATAGGGTTTATTTAAATCAGATTGATGCGATTTAAAACATAAAAAAAGTACCTATTGAGTTGAAGTAACCATAAATAATGGTTATAAAGGTATTATAAAAAATACAAACCCTTCACTCAATAGGTGTTATATGAAAAAGCAAAAATTCTTTTCAAAAGTCATCAAAAAAAATAATCAATGAAATAGAAATTACAAATGATAAGATAAGCAGTCGTGGTGGATTGTTACTATTTCTCAGATATATTGAATCTATAAATTTCTTTAGCCTTGTATTTAATATCGTCAGTCATTTCAGAAAAAGTAAAAAAGGAATGGCTATGGAGCTTATCATCATGCAAATTTTTGCCTATTGCAAATAAATGCTCTTTGGGAAAGATGCAATAATCCGATACCCTTAGAGCTTTAAACAGGCTCCAGATAGTATTTAAACAAAAAACAATAGGAAAGGTGCACCTAAAATTAACGCTTTTTTAAATTTTCAGG
>JBDREC010000007.1:0-5086 GCA_043820105.1 Pseudomonadota bacterium | reverse complement strand
AGAAACAACTTTGAAACCTAATGGCTTGGATAGAGGAAAATCCGGTGAGAATCCGGTGCTGTCCCGCAACGGTAAATAGAAATATTCTATAAGCCCGACCACTCGCCAAAGCCTAAAATCCCGCGGAGGAAAATTGTTTTTTCACAAAGTTAAAACAGTGCAAGACGGACCTTCACTGAAAGAGCGTGCAGGGTAACACCTTCACGCTGTACGCCGTACGCTGTACGCTGTACCAAAAATAACATAAACTTTTTCCAAAGGAGACCACATGAAAAAGAAAGGCTTTACCCTGGTTGAACTAATGATCGTAGTTGCCATTATCGGCATCTTGGCAGCGATCGCGATTCCGTCTTTTATGGCTTATATCAAGAAGTCTAAGAAGTCAGAAGTTGGAATGCTTATTAATGGTGTGTTTGCAGCTGAAGCTGATTACAATATTAATAATGCAAAATTTCATGAATTTACTGGAGCTAATGGAAACGGAGCTGCTGCTACACCATGGAACACAGGACAATTCGCCAAGCTTACTGGTGATAAAAACCAGGGCAGTCAAAGCATCGTAGCCAATAATACAGACTGTAAAATAATTGGTTATGTCCCTGATGGCGATTTGTATGGAACATTTGAAGTAGACACAAAAAACAGCGTTACTGTGAGCGTTGGAATTCTTGTTTTTCAAGATCTAGATAATGACGATACCGTTGCAAAATATCAACAAATAGTAAGAAGAGATAGTACCGGTTCTGCAGACGCCTATAAGGGTGGATCTATTACTACACTTGCTGAAGACTAATTTATTCTCAGAAAAGAAAAAAGTGCCAGGCGACATTAGGTGAAAAAGGAACAGGCGCTTTTGAAGAGAACAAGAGCGCAAGGGAACAAGGCGAGGTCAGATTGAACTTGTTTCAGGATCCCTTGGGCTAAAATGCTATTTGTACCCTATAGGCTCGTCTTGTGGTTTTCTTTCTACGCTTCACAGTAATGGTGTTCCATTTTTAATAATTTCATTTAAAATTGGAGAAATTGATTTTCCTGATAAGTATTCTTCTAGTCCTATGGGTACAAGCTCGATTTTAGCATCAATTTTTGATATTAAATAATTTAATAAGCTTCCTTCTTTGAATCTATTTTTCCCGAAATCTCTTGAAACACATGCGATATCTATATCACTTTCATCTGTTTGATTACCTTGAGCATATGAACCATAAAGAATAAATAAATCAGGCTTTATATTGTTTTGTAGTAATAATTTCCGCAATTGAATAACTATTACTTTAATTTGCTTAATATCCATTTTCTAAACTTTTCTATCTTTTTTAAATAATTGTCAAACATAGCCTTGTTGGCTAATTTATAAATAGTGTATTTATCATCAGGATATCTGCATTCTAGATTAAACTCATTAATCTCAGAAAGTAGTATTGTTTTATCCCTAGTTAATCTTAAAGATGATAGCTGAGCCAAGTATAGCAAATTATGAGATAAAGGAGAATGTTTTCCACTTGCCTGTACTAAATATGCTTTTAATATTTTTTCAGTCGTCAAATGAAGAAGAAACAAAGCATCAACATAATTTTCAGTTTTCTTGCCAATTTCTTTTGCTGAATCAAAGTTGATTTTTGAACCATTTTTCCAGTATTGAACAAGTTTCGCCAAATCCTTTTTTGTCATATTTGAATCCAAATATTTTTTCATAATGATATATAAAATTAATATAATATACACAGTATAAAGTCTACAATTATTTTATTTTTTAAGAAAACCAGATAAGCAACTAAATTTATTTGACATAAATAAGCAAATCAAATATTAGAAATTCTCTTTTGGAGAGGTGACCGAGTTGGCCGAAGGTGCACGACTGGAAATTAGAACAGTGCGCAAAACATACCTTTGCGCAACACACCGATTATACTGAATTATTAAATCCTATTATTAACTTAACCCACTTTTTAATTTGCTTTTATTTTCCCCTATTTTCTTTAATTTTCTTGTAGATTCTTTTAAAATGGGTCTAAAATGGGTTTTTAGGTTTAGTGGTTTTGCTTATTTGTCAGGCACTTGTTCAGGGCTTTTTTTAGGTTCAATTTATATTTTTCCTTATAAGTGTATTTAAATTTTTATTCTTATCTAAAAACGCATTCACTTTTTCAAATGTCTCTTTAAGGTTATTATCTACGAAAAAATTTTCTGAATTTGGTTTTTCAAAAATGGTTTCTATAAATTGAAATTGTTCCTCATAGTGTTTTTTTAAGTCATCACCCAATATCTTTTTATGCTTTTTAAATAACACTTTATCTTTTTCAAAAACATCTTTAGAATTGGTGTAAACTTTTTTTATTTCTGCCAACTGTTTATCCATCAACTCTTTATCCTTTGTTGATTTCTCTGTAATCATCATTTTACAAGCAATCGCTGTATTCAAGATGGGCTTATTTATATCATGAAGATATTTAGAAATTGCATGGTTATCATCACTCTCCCTTGATATTTTCTTATCTAAATAATCCTCAATCTGCTTTATCACCAATGTTTTTAGTTTAATTGTAGTCACTGTTGGATCAAAATATCCATTAGCTTTGCTTTTTAAGCATTTTTCTTTTAGTTCCTCTTCACTTAAATCAGAACACAAATATAAAAGAACGTGATTGTCCTTATCTCTTAACTTCACAAGCAAATCTTCTCCTAAAAGTTCAACTGAAGCAGCATAATGGTTATCACTCACGACAATATCAGGTTTCTTTTTATCAAAGTTTGCTAAAACCTCATGGGGACATTCAAATTTATAAAAGTGGCATTTATATGGTGTTAAAACTTTCAATAATATAGAATGTAGGTAGTCTCTCATAATAAGATTGTCATCGGCAATAAAAATAGATAATTCCGGTTTATCAACTTCAAGCTTTACTGTTCTAATATTTTTATTATCATATGATGTATCTTTGTTTAAACTTTTAAATAAGAAATCTGAAAGCTGTTCAATGCTGAGTGGCTTACTAGCATAAGCTTTTGCTCCAAGGTCATAAGCTTGCTGTATTTCTTCATCCAAATACCTATTAGAGTGCACCATTGAAATGAGGTTAATGTTTTTTACTCTTACTTCTTTCAGAAAATCGTAACCATTTTTTTCTTCATTCAAATCAATATCAACAATAGCGAAATCCACATTTTCTTTTTCAATTAATTTTATACAATCATTAACATTATTAACATCATAAAGGCTGATTAGATTACTTAAAATTTCATTATTTTTTATGGTGTTTCTAACAAAAGCCCTATATAGGGTTTCGTCTTCTAGCAAAGCAACTTTTATATTTTTTTGCTTTGATAAGAAATTAAGCTTAGCATCATAATCATCTTCTTTAGGGACATAATGAGCAATCAATATTTCATTAATATCTTGAGGCAAATAATGTGTTTTATGATATTCAATTTCTTTTGAAGCTGGCAAACATATGACAAACTCAACTCCATTATTATCTTTTACATTTCTTGCATCTATAGTTCCATTATGCAAAAGCACAATCTTTTGCACAGAAGCAAGCCCTAAACCAGTTCCTCGTTTCTTCCCTTTAGTAAAAAACGATTTAAATAGGCTGGGGATATCCTCATCTGTAAAACACGGCCCATTATTTCCAATGGTAATTTCAACAAATGTTCTATCATCTTTTATTATTTCTTTTGTATAAACCCAAATAATGGCATTTTTTTTCTTACCAATAGCCTCGATTGCATTACCAATAATATTTCCAAAGACTCTAACCATTCTTTCATCATCACACAGAGGTTTAAACTTGCTTTCTAATCTATAATCAAACTTTAGTGATAAATCTTTAAATGCCTGTGAGGTGTATCTAATGGCAAAGTCAATAATGTTAACTATCGCCTCAGGCCTTACTTCTACTTTCACTTCTCTTGAAAAGTCCAAAATATCTGAAATCATTTTTTCAACATGAACTATTGTCTGATTAACTGTTGATTTAGCTTTTGATAAAAATTCTGGATCTTCTTTATATTTATCAATCATAGACAACATTGATTTAATGCTAGTAAAAGGTTTACGAATGTCATGGGCTAGAGCGGCCGTGGTTTGACCAATTGCTGCTAACTGTTCATTTTTTTTTGCCTGCTTTTCAAGAGTAATAATATTTTCCAATGAATTTTTTAAAACACAAGATATTACATTTACTTCCTTGGTAGATTTTGGCAGGAAAATATCTTTTCTAAATTTATCATGTGTAATTGGCCATTTCTTCGATACTGCTTCAAGATTATCTATAAAATTTATTAAAGGTCTAACAATTGATTTAGTATAATATGTTAAATAAATCACCCATATAAAAATAAAACAACCTAATGCAACAAGAAAAGGCAAAAGATTATTAAGTATTACTAGTTCAATAGAATTTGCTGAGTATGATATCTGTAGATTACCCCATAAATTTTCATTTCTATCCTTAATTATATTATAAAATGTTATTCTGTCATTTAATTCGATAAAATAATTTAAATTTTTATGTTTTAGATTTGAATTTATTTTATCCTGTATTTTTTGAGGATGAAGTGTTATTAATTTACCATCATTGTCAAAAACAGCAATATATTCCATAATATTTTCATCAAATACATGATTTGCTATTTTAGAAAGTTCAAAATAATTATGTGTTTTCAAGTATGGCTCAATAAGCCTTGCAATTTGCTTACAATATTTGCTTTTATCCTCTATAAAAATACTTTTAACATGTTTTTTTGATAAAAAATAGCTATAAGCAAACAAGAAAATCCCTAACAATATAGACATAATAATCAAAAATAAAAATATTCTAGTATTTATTCTAGCTTGTTTCATAAAATTTCTTTCTATTTAAGATTAGATAAGATACGGAAATAATCAATATTACTGCAGGAACCAATGCGATTATAGATATTGGAAGAAAATCAGATATAAATATATAAAAGACAGTCCCAATCAGCATAAAAGACATATTAATAAATTTATGGAATCCTGTTAATATACCTTTATTTTGCTTATTCGCAGATGCAATATAAACCGAAAACATAGACACTTCATAAATGTTTAAGGAAACAT
>JBDREC010000006.1:0-60968 GCA_043820105.1 Pseudomonadota bacterium | reverse complement strand
TTATATCAAGAAAGAATAGCTTAAAGCCTTCAATTTCATTTTTTATAAATTCTTTGATCATTAGCATACCTCCTCACAGGCTGTTTTAAAAGGACATTCTTTGCATTGCCAGCCTTTGCGGGCATAGAAGATTTTAGAATCTATGGCTTGTGATATTTGGGTGATGAATTTATCTGTTTCCAGGATTTCAAATTGTGATTGGGTGGTGTAGAGTTGATCAAAGCTTGGTTCTTTGGTTTTTGTTAGGATATCGAATCTTATGAGCTGGTTTTCTTTTTCTTCAAAGATTTTTGATAAGGCCCAGGAATAGATAGCTGAATCTATTATTCCATTATCAGCTATATCATACCAGCGCTTGGCTGAGGTTTTTAGTTCTGAAACAATGATGCATCCATTTTCATCTGATTCCAATAGATCAAATATTCCAACAAGAGGTTTGTCACAAGTGCTAACCACAAAGGCTTCTTCAACTGCGATGATTTTTCTGGGTTTTATTTCATCATGGAATAGGGTGAGCATATTTATGCCTTTTTCTTTTAAAATATCAGGAGAAGATTTCTCACGGTATTTGATTTGTCCAGAATTTGAGATTATTTTCCAGTCTGAGAGAAAGTAATCTATTAATTCTTCTTTGGGTAGTTTTTCTCCTTTTTCTTTTAGGTTTAAGTAGAGCTCGGCGACAGCTCTGTGGATGGCTGAGCCAAAGACCAGGGACTCGGGCACGAATTCTGGATTAAGTTTTAGTTCATAGTAGAGATAATATTTCTTTGGGCAGATTAAGAAGGTGTTAATCATGCTTTTGGAAAGGTGGGGGAGTTCTCTTGCTGAGTTAAACGTGTGTTTATCAACAAGTGAGTTTAGGTTTTCTAAATTTTTCATAGTGTTTCCTTTCATAAAATTGGTATTTGGTATTTGGTATAAGGTATTTGGTATACGGAGAATTTAACCATATACCAGATACCAGATACCATATGCCCTTGTGGGCATATTTAAGCAGCCAGGAGCTCTGATATGAGCTGAGAGGCTTCGAATTTTGACAGTTCATCGATCTTTTTGTTGAACTGTTCCAGGCAATAGTCTTTTAGTTTTATTTTGTGTTCTCTTGCCAGGCTGGTGATGTAGGATAGCTGTTTAAAAGATATTTTCAGGTCACGTGGGTTTTCAAGGTCTTCATTTGTGTTATAGACTTTGATAGAGTCATTATAGTCAGCATCATTTTTAGAAGGGGTTTCATAAAGGTGGAGGGCAAGCCCAAACAAGGTAGCGCACTTTTTCAATGAATCAGTAGCTGCTGCTTTCAGATCATCACCAATGGAGATGGCTTCTTTGGTTTCGCGTTTTCGGGTGATTTTGGATGTGCCAAACTGTTGTTTGATTTCTTTGCCTGCTTTGAGGATGCCGATGACAATTACTTCCTCATTTAAGATGTCATGGCTTTGGATTTTGAAGCTCCAGCTGTATTCAAAGGCCTCATTTAATCGTTTGATGATTTCTGAGCCTTCTACATAGGTGATTTCTTCGCCAAAGTTACCTGTTTTGGATCTGATTTTATCCTTATCAAAGGGGTTTGAAAGAATGTTTGTGATTTCTGTATTCATGATTAACCTCCATGAATTAAAATTAATAAAATTTAGGGCTTTAGCCCTTATTCATGAAGATGATCTGGAATTAAATAATCAAGGAAGGTTCGAATTTAATATGAACTTTTAATATATGAAAAATGCAAAAGAAAAAGTTTTTACTGGGATTATGCCATATCAAGAATATCAAGATATGAATTTATTGAATGAATGATGTCTTCAAATTTAGGAAATTTATCAGACTTATTATTTTTAGTTAAAAAGGGATGCCATCTTGGTTCTAGGGAGTTGATAAAGTCCTTTTCAGTTGGAATTTTAGAAAACTTAGTATTTCTTGCTGTAAAAGTATCCTTTATGGCTTTTTTGAGTAAATTTTTATTCAGGATGTCACTTTCAATTAATAAATAAAGATCATAAAAATCCTTCATTCTGCTGTTAGCTTCTGCTAGAAATATAATTGCCTCAAGTTTTTCAGAAAAAATATATTCTGGGGGATAAGATAACATCTTAACAGATTTTTCAAATATTGGTTCTTTGTCTTGTAATAATGCTATTTCAAAAGAATTTGGTTTTACAATATCTCCAAATCCAATATCAATCTGAAGTTTATTTTTAATTTGTCCACAATTAGCAATAATAGATACTCTGTATCTAGGATATTTTTTATGATCAAAGATCATCTCTGATACATTTATACTTGAAAAGGTACAGCCATCTTTAAGTTTGATTCTCGATATATCTTCAAAAATATCTTTAATGTTTGGGATATTATTTTTTAATTCTGTTATGAGTAAATCAATATCTTTTGTTTCTCTATCTAATTTTATCATTCTTGTTAAACAAAGACCACCTTTGAAAATAATATTTTTATGATATCTGGATTTGGATATTCTAACTAAGATTCTTTCTAAGAAAAAGGTGTTTAAAAGAGTGTTAATAGGGATGTTTGTTCTTGAGCTTATGTTTTTTAATTTAGCTTTTATACTTTGTTCAATATTTTGCATTTTAATTTGTAGTTATCATTATCAAATATTTTGATATATCAACTCTCAATGCTTTTGCATATCTTGTGAGTGTTTTTATATCAGGTTTAAGTTTATTATGATTAAAATAGGCTTTTAAAGCTTTAATTGCAACTTCTTTATCAAGAAGCCTAAAGGAATCTATGATAGTACGTTCTTGATTGTATATTTTAATTGTATAATTTTTCTCTTTAATTTTAGAAATTCCAAGATTAAAATTCCGCATTCGTATGATTTTCACATTTTTTCTTACAGGAGCTTTTGCTTTATTTGGTATAGCTATCCAGTGAACTCTAGGCATTTCATCTGTTAGTTCCCAATAGGAAAGAGCAGATATAAGACATATTACACCATTTTTTATTCCAAGAGCACTTTGAAAAAGGTCTTCAAATGCAAAGTTATCGCTTGAATAATTTGGATTTTTGTAGACACCTCTATCAATTCTTTCAATAAGACCAGTTTTTATATAATAACTTATAAGAGCTGTATTAACACCTGCTTTTCTTACTTCAGAAGATTTAAAACTTGGTTTTTTCATTAGCTTTTTTAGCTTATTTATTTTTTTTATTGTTTTCATAGATTATATTTTAACAAAAGCACTCACAAAAGTCAAGTGAGTGCTAATGCAAAAATATGTTCTAGTTGAAATATGGGTAAAAATAACAGGTGCGTTAGCACCTGTTATTAAATCTTAAAGCGTTCCAACCACGCCATGTTGACCAGATGAGCATGATTTCACGTTTGTTGAAATTGTTCTTGGCAATAAACAGCTTTATAAAGGCAACTTTTTTATAAGAATGTTTGAATGATTTGCAGAAGTTTCTGCATTTAGTGGAGATGGGCTTTTCGAAAATGCCCATTTTGCTGAGTTTATATTTCATACAGTC
Organism: Pseudomonadota bacterium; assembly: GCA_043820105.1. Taxonomy (GTDB): domain Bacteria; phylum Bdellovibrionota_F; class JAHFAK01; order JAHFAK01; family JBDREC01; genus JBDREC01. Next base: position 57,479 of record JBDREC010000006.1, on the reverse strand, counting down.
ATCATAGTCACCAGTCAGGACTTTGCCTTGTTCTTCATCATAGTATTTATATTGAAATTCTTCTGTGTCATTTAGATCAAGATAATCTTCTTGCTCAAATCTTGAATATCTTAGGTCATTGATTTGAGCCTCTGGCAGTATGCCATGTAGAGGATGTCTTGATTTTAGGAATGAAAAATAATTATTCATTTGAGTTCTCCTTGTTTATGGAAATTAATAATGCCACCTGGTCAGCACAAAAATTAAAACACTGTCACCCGAAGGGGCGTAAGGAACGCAGTGACTGGAGCAGCCTGCCGGGTTGAGAATGGTTTTGTGTGGTGGGTCGAGGCAGGCTTGACTGGGTTTTGATTGTTTGTGCTAAGATGAGGATAGTTAATGGAAGAAAACCGTATTACGTATTACGTATTACGTATTTCGTGTCAGGGGGAATTGAGGGAATTTATGCAAAAGCTGTGACAGGCAAGGGGGATTGGTTGAATTTTTGATTGAACTAAGAGGTGGCTGGCGCAGGTTTTGCTACAGTGGGATATAAGGTAAGATTGCAAAATTCATGACAAGCTCTTGGGGATGGTTGCTTTTTGGGTTGTTTGGTTTGTAGCTTGGCGTGAATTTTGCGTACCGGTTAGAATTTAAAGGAAAGCATAATTTCTTTACTGTTGTTAAGTTTTGTATTTTCAGCTAGGTGTGATTTGTTTTCTAAATATAGACCCAGGAATGCAGTAGCAGATAAAAGAGATGTTCCAGATATAATCGCAGGAATTATAATTGCGACTCCCTCTGAATCTGTTGCTGCAAATAAAGCTAAAAAAATTGTAAATGGGACAAACATTCCTGTAGAAAATAAAAATCCTTTTTGATATATTTTAGCTCTTTTAACATAATTATTTAAACCGTCTTGAATTACCAAATTAACATTGAATGTGTTTAATTTATTGGGCTTTAAATTAACTTTCAAAGGATAGACTTTATAATTATCTTTAGAAATTAAAAAATAATCGTTTCCAGATTTCCAGGGGTAATTTTTAAGAGGTGTATTCCCAATTCTTTTTCTGTCTGATGAAAATACTTTTGCATCTGTTGGGTTAGTGATTATTGATATTTTTGTGTTATCATTTGAAACATAAGGCATTTCTGTTTCTTTTGAAATAACTTGATCATTGCTGTCATCGGTATTTTTATCAAATATTATATAATTAATTAAATTACTGGTAGCAGGTTTTATTTTATCATATATTTCATTTAAATCGTTTCCAAAAATTATTTCAGATCCAAGTAAATTACCGGTTAATGAATTGTAAACTTTCATTACAACGTTAATTTTATCACCAAATTTCAATATGTTTCCAGTTATACCATATTGTGCTTGGATTATTCTCATTGTTTCAACTTCACAATCACCTTCAGCAATGCACATTTGAATATCGTTTGCAGCTAACATTTCTAAAAGATTATCATTTGTATATATTTGATAATCCTTTTTATACAATTTTTTTGCAGCCATAGATCTAATGGATTCTTCTATGAACATTACTTCCTGATTGCGCATTACTTTTTCTTCATTATGAAAGCGAAGTACTGCCACATTATTTTTTGTATTTGCATAAGATGTAATTGCTATAAATAAAAATATGTAAATTATTGCTAAAATAGTTAATTTTGAGCGAATCATAAGATATCTTTTCATATATGAATAATTGAAATAAATAGTAGATGATAATCATTTTATGATCAATCTTATTTTTCTGTTCTGGCCTCAATCTTGCAATTAATTTCCAGATTATTCAATCAACCAGGATTAATTCAAATGAACAAACATTTCCACATAAACATAAATAATGAAACTTTTCATGTAAGCGCTAACAACAGAATCCTTGAAATACGCTATGCTGGCAGGGCAGGAGTAAAAACTATTATGACCTGGGAGGAATTAATTGTTAGAGCTAATTGGCAGGAATATGCTCCTTGTAGGCAACCTAAAGTTTATAGAATAAATCGCTTATGCCAAAATAATTCCCAAAAGAGGTAACCCAAAAATACCCATAGGGTTACGCATTATTAGAATATTATACGAACAAAGTTTATCATTTTTGATCAAATTTATATTATTAAACACACAATATTTCTGGCATGGATATTGCTATTAAAAATATCATAATCTTTTAAAATAGGAGATCGTGATGGAAGAAATAATTGCTAAATTGGATATTTTAAGAAATGTTTTTCAAGGGACGGTTTTTGATCATTTGGTTTCTAATATCGTTATGGAGACTAAGAAATATATTGTTGAAACAAATAATAAGCCTATTGAGACGGATATAAAAAAAGATTGTTTAAAATTAATAGCGAAAAGATAGAGTTCCATTAATTATGAATAAATATATTAAGGAATTTCTTGGATATCAGGAAAAAGATCTTAGTAGATCTTATTTTACCATTCGATCCTATAATTATTTTCTTTCTATATTTATGGAATATTTTTCAGATATTGAGATTAATGAAATAAAAGAAGATGAGCTTAAAATCTTTTTTAACTATTTGTCAGATATGAAAAAGATTTCTAATTCTAGCAAAAGAACTTATAGATTTATTTTAAACAGCTTTTATAAATATCTTTGCAGTAAAAATATTATTCAAGAAAATCCTATGATGGGTTTACCGGTTTTTAAAGTTGAAAGAAGAATTGTTCAATATTTAACAGAAGAAGAAGTTTTTAAGGTTTTAAAAACTGCATATGTAATTATTAATAAAAAAAATGGTATTCATAAATTAGCAGCATCAAGAAATTTTGTTGTTTTTATTATGTGCTATTATCTTGGGATGAGGATTTCTGAGATATTAAAGTTAGAAATGAAAAGTTTGAATTTACAGGATAATCCTCCATCTATAAGAATTTTAGGAAAAGGAAATAAAGAAAGAATTTTGCCTGTGCATAAAAAAGCTTTGGCTTCTTTATCCATGTGGAAAAGTTTGCGTCCAAATAATTCAGAAAATCCTTTGGTTTTTTGTGGTCTTTATAAATGGAAAAATGTTTCTGTTCGAAGAATGCAAAAATATTTCTCAGATATTGTTAGAGAAAGTGAAATAAAAAAGAATATAACTTTACATATGTTAAGACATTCTTTTGCTTCTCACTTATTACAAAAAGGAACTGACATAAGAACAATTCAACAACTGCTTGGACATTCATCTTTATCTTCCACACAAATTTATCTGCATATTCCTGAGTCTAAACTTTATCAGGAGGTTTCAAAGTTATGATATTTAATTATTATTTTAAAATGTTTTTTTTCTTCTATATATTTAGGGGCCGATTTTTGTCTGAAACAGGCAAAGTTAGTTCACATTACTTAACTAATCCGAATGATTTCCGGCCCTTTTCAGGGCTTTTTACTAATGCTCTCTGCATACTGAACCATATAAAGATGCTGCGATTAGGGGGTCCCTTTTTAGAAAAGTCAGGATTAGTAAATTTATGCTTAATATACGTAAATTACTAGATAATATGAACATTTATTTGCGAGGCTTTCGCGATTATTAATATAATGTGAATAATATAAGGGAGATATTTATGAAAAACTTAAACACAGATAAGCCTGAAAATCAGGTAATCAATATTTTTGATGCTAAACCTGAGCCAAAAGAAAAAGCAAAAGAGCGAAAACCAACAGTCTATATAATGGAGGTTCATGAGCCAATAATAAAAAGATATATTTCTATTTTTAAAAAACTGGATATTGAATACACTTTTTTTGATTCATTTGACGAGCTTATAAAAGCCTCTGACAAATCAAAAGCTGATTTTTTGATAATTGATATCCCTCACTATAATATGTCTTATTATATGGCCAATAAATGGCTTCTTGAGCAGAAAAACCTTATTGTTACAACTTACATTATGTCCAAGGAACTATATGATAAGTTTATTAAATCCAATAATATAAAACTTCTTGTTAAGCCTATTAACTGGGATCAGATAGAAAATAAGTTTATTAATTTCAGCAAAGAAACTTGTCAGTTTGATAATGTTATTCCAATAAAAAAGGACTGCTTTTTAGAAGCTGAGCTACAAAAAACCATCAAGCAAGGCAATAGGTCACATAAATCAAATAAAAGCAATGCTGTAAACCTTGCTCAAGTTATGGGTTTCTAGCAAGATGATGGTCTCAACTCATTTAGCTACAGGAAACTTGTTTTTCTTTTTAGTTAACTCAGGCATGGAGTATGCTGTTTCACCACTAACTATTGGTGCAACAGCTCTTGGCTCAATTTTACCTGATATTGATACCTCAAGAAGTCTTGTTGGAAAGACCTTTTATCCTGTTTCCAAGCTCCTAGAAAAATTGTCCTTTGTAAGCCACAGAGGAGCCACTCATTCAATTATCACTATCTCTTTTGTGACTATCATGCTTGTTTTACTTGGCATTGATAAGAAAATTGTGCTTTGTTTTACTACTGGCTATTTGGCTCACATATATTTTGATTCATTTACTCCACAGGGAGTTAAGTTTCTTTGGCCCTTTTCTAATAAAACCTTTAACTTCTCTGTTTCATCACAAAAAATTATTACAAGCAGATCAAAAAATGAATATGTGCTTTTAATCTTTGTGATCTTTTTAAATGTTATCAGCTATCCAATTGCTAAAACAGGTTCAAGAGAACTTGTGCATAAAATAACTGGTTCTATTCACGGGGTAAAGGAAGATTATAAAAAATATGGCTTTAATAATAGAAGTTTTATTGAAATAAAAAAGGCTTCTCACTTTCTAACCCAAGAAAAGCTCTCTGGAAGATTTAAACTCATAGGTGATATGCCTTATTCTGTTATATTTGAAATGAATGGTCAGTATTATGAGTATGGCAAGGATTACACCGCTGATTATCTAACAGGAAAATCATATTATATAAAAGGTCAAAAAATCAAAACCATCAGTCATGATATTGATATGAAGGAAAGATATTTAGATGACTTAAAAGTCCTTGTTGATCTGAAACAGGAACATTACATAAGTGGCCAGTTAAATACTGACATAAAAGACATGATTATATCCTATACAAGCAATTTTAATACCATAAGCCAAAATGGCAAGATCCTGGAACTCAAATATGCCAAAGTTTCAGATATAGATAAGTATGCTGCATCTTCTGTTAGGGTTATTAATGGCATCTTATCTGTTAAGTATATAATTGCAGATGAAGCATCTTTTAAGATCAATGACAGGCAAAACTATACTTATGAAAGAATAAATATCATTGCTCACATTTCCAGGGATTCAGAAGTTAAGGTGAAAATAGGCGATAAGCTTCAAAAGGGTGATGTGCTAATAAAAAATGATGAAAAAAAGATCTCTCAACTAAAAAACAAAGAAAGTCAGTTAAAAATAAACCATCAAATAGATGCTGCAAATATTATAAACAAATTAAAGGCTCATGAAAACAAGCTTTCTGAGAATTCCTTAAAAATAAATGAACTCAAACTTAAAAGATCAAGCCTTGAAAAGGCTTCTATTTATTACGCTGAGCTAACTAAAGAGCTTTTAAAACTTGTTGAACAAAATAAAGATACAAGGGCTACGCTTGAGCAGCTTAAGGCTTTACAAAAAAACAAAGACAAGCTTTATGCGCTTAATCTGGCTCAAATAAATAAAAATATACAACAGGAAAGAGATAATCTAAAAATTTGTTCTCCAGTAAGTGGTGAAGTGACTAAAATGGATTATAAAGCCTGGATAGATCAGACAAGGCAGCTAGAAGTCGTTATCAGAGAAGAAAAATGCAAAAAATAATAAGGCTTTTATGTGTTTTGCTAATTATAAATAATGCTTTTGCTGGAAGTATTTATGAAAATGAGGAAGAGTTAATGAAAAAATGTATTGCTAATAATTATAAACTTAAAAGCAATGAAAATGAAATGAATAAAGCTTTAGCAAATGAATCTATTCTGAATTCAATAAGAATTGGATCTGGTTTTTCAATGTTTGGTGAATATCATATCTCTCACTCATCCTCTTTATATTTATCAATGCCTTTGTTTAAGCTTATTCCTTTTTATAATCCCAAAAGTTTTATGAAAAAGGTTTTTCAGGGCAAAGCAAATGAAGTAGTTTATGAAGTCAAAGAAAGCCTTTTAGCTCTGATTTTAGAATACAGAGAGCTAAAGCTTTTAAAAGATAAAACTATCTTGGAACTTAATTACAAAAAAGAAGAAATTAAAGAATTAGAAGAAGGGCTTGCTTTAAGTAAACTTACGTCAAGGGACTTTAAAAAGGCTGTTTATTTGATAAACAAGCTTGAACTTGAAGATAAAGAAAACAAGCTAAGGCTTGAATACAAGATTAAAGAGATTAACAATTTCTGCGGGCTTAATTAATGAATCCAATTTTAAATGATCATTATTTTGTTGGAAGAGAACCAGAGATCCAAAAGCTTTTAAAGCTTTTAAAGACTGGATTGTCCTTTGTTATAATTGGTGAGAGAGGAGTTGGGAAGTCAGCCCTTTTATTAAGAAGCTATATGGAACTTGTTAACAACAATAATGAAACAAGACGCTTTGTTTATATAGATGACTTTACAGGTAAGTGCGATGATTTAAGAAAGATCCTATTTCAGATATCTGCCAAATATAATGATCTGGAAGTTTATAAGGAAAATAAGCTTATATCAAACTGGGATGATCAGGCTAATATAATAACAAGGGCAAAGCAGGAACAGTTAAAAGATATGATTCTGAATACCTTGAAAAAGACTAAAGATTCTTATGTTTTTTTAATTGATCCAATAGACAGGTTAACAGCTACCTTGCATCCTACAATTTCTGCTATTTACAGACATGCAACTGTTATAGCGTCTTCAAGAAGCATTTATGCCAGCAAATGGAGTCAGCTTTTGTTTGAGGATTTTGAAAAAGTAAAAATCTCAAGGCTGTTAAAAGAAGAAATGGAAAAGCTTTTTGACTACCTCCAAAACAAATACAATCTCATCAGTGAAAACTCAAAAACCTTAAAAAAAGATTTTATTAAATGTTCTAATGGCAACCCTCATGTCCTAAAAACCATGATGCACAAGGGAAGTCTTGATAAGAAAGTCACCATTAAAAAAGCAGGTATTATTGCCTCAAGCACCCTGGATCCTGAAAGGCTTCCCTTGTGGCCCACATTAATTCCCATTGTAGCAGTTGCAATGGCTTACAGGTATATAGCCAGAGGCATGCAAAACATTGATGATATAGTGCTTGGTGGGGTTTATATGGCTTGTTCAATGGTTGTTTACATGACCATAAGAGCACTTAAATAAGAAAGGAAATATTTTGGAAAGAGCAATAATGAATATCGATTATTCAAATAAGCTTGCAACAGGCTACACAAAACTTCCAAACAAATTACTTATAGTTATTTTGTCAGGGAAAATAAGCAGATCTGAAACAGCCATTGTCTTACTAATTTTAAGGCTTACTGTTTCTTTTCAGAGAAGGCAGGTTAATCTTTCCAAAAGAGCAATTGCAAAAATAACAGGCTTGCAATGCAGTACAGTGCTTAAAAGCATAGAAAACCTTATAAGCCTAAATATTATAGAAAAAGAAGCTGGAGATAACAAGTCTTCAAACAAATATGCAATATCTGAGTATATTGACCTTCCTGGCAAAGAAGAAAAAGATGAAAATAAAGCCAATGCAGATCTTACAAACAATAAAAATAAAAGAAAAATAATCAACATTAAGGAGGGGCGACCAAAATCGAAGCCACCTGAGGATAAAAACAAAATAAAAGCTAAATCCATTGCCTCTGGGTGGGCCGATTCTACACCCCGGGGGTGGGTCGATTCCGCCCCCCAGGGTGGGTCGATTCCACACCCCAGGGTGGGTCAATTCCACACCCCAGGGTGGGTCGATTTTACACCCCACATTAAAGATAATATTAGAAAGATAAATAATAAAAATACTCTCTCTCTTACACCAAGAGTATTTAGAAAGTATTTTGAAGATTTAAAACCAAAGCTGAAGAAAGAGAGAGAATTTAATTTTTATAAAAAACTAAAAGAAGATTATTCAGAACAGGAAATCGTTGATTGTTTTGTTTATCTAGAAAAACATGGGATTCCAAACTCAAGAGATCCCTGCCATTCGCCAATGGCGTTTCTGGCTAGTTCTATGGATACGGTTTTGAAAATTGTAAATAAGCATGAAAATCGTGAAAGGATGGAAAAAAATAAAATGGCCAAAGTCTTAGAATTTAGAAAAGTGGAAGAAGATAAAAATAAAGACAGGAAATTAAAAATAAAAAAAGCCAGAGAGGCCTTTGAAAAAAAGGTTCCTATTGATCAGCAGGAAAATTTAATTGAAAGTATAGCAAACAAGAAATTTGGGAAAATAAGGCCTCCTGGCAATATACTGAGAGATTTGGTGATTTGGGAGTGGCATGTTGAGCAATGAGATCCGGTGACATTAATAACAAAAAAAATATTGCTAAGTGTCATTGTGTGTGCTAATGCGTTAAATAATATGCCAGTCAATGTTGTTCAAACAATTTTGGAGGACTTTTATGAGTAAATTTGTACATTTTATTATTATTATCTTCTTTTCAAGTGCATTGCTTGCCACAATTAATCCAGAAGACCTGTTTCTTATAAAACCAGAATTTAAAGATCTTGAGAATCCTACAAAAGAGGAAATGCATTCATTTATTGAAGAATTAAAAAAGCCTATAAATACAGAACCTCCTAAATCAGGGATATTGACGAGGGAAGAGCTACAGGAGGACATAGATTATCTTTTATTTATTATGAATAATGTTTATATAGGAAAAGATTTTATAGATAAAGCAGATTTTAAAATGGCCCTTGATGCCCTTGAATTTATCAAAGATGAAACAGATGCGGTCTTTATTTGGGATTTATGTACAGATATTAATAAGGCTTTGAAATTGAACATTAGGGATGAGCATCTTTCTATATCTTCGAGTAATATATATCTGCTGCAGCTATGTGGTGATTATAAAAAACCAAATCCTGCAAGACGTAGTGATATTGGTGTAAACATTGCAGATGAAAATCCTGACAAACTTTGGAATTTAAAAACAGATACTGTAAATAACACAGAGATTAAAATTGTTGGAATTAAGGAAAGTTTGGATGAGAACGACTTGGGTTTTGATGGCTTTGAAAATAAACATCAAGAAATAATATCAGCAAAGGCTGTAGTCATAGATTTTAGAGGAAATTTGGGTGGTGACCAGCCATGCAATAATTTTATCAGTAAATTTTTATCTAAAAAGAAACGTCTATATTATCCTAAAAGATATTACCCTTATTCACCATCTGCTCTTGCCATGAGAGTTTCAATGGATGAATATGAGGCAATGGAAGAGTTGCGAAATAATATAACTCCAGACCCTACACGTATTGAAAGTATTTTTAACAGAATCGCTGAATATGGTAACTCTGTATATAATAATTTGTCTGGTTATGATATAAGGCAAGGAAGTCGCTTTAGGGGTAAAGCAAAAAATGATTATAATGGAACCATAATCGTTCTCATTGATTCTCTTGTTGCTTCAAGTGCAGAAGATTCAGTTTATCTTTTAAAAGAGCTTGATAAGGCTATTGAACCTGAAAAAAGAAATGTGCTTTTAATAGGTCAAAATAGCGCAGGTGCATATCATTATGGCGGTCACGGTTTCGCCATTCTCCCTAATTCTAGGTTGTTAATTAAAGTGGGTGCAAGATATCTGGAGCCTGATGATGGCATTAATATAGAAGGTGTGGGCTTTGAACCTGATATTATAGTTGAAAATGGTCAGGATGCTTTAGTTGTGGCAAAAGAATATTTAGCAGGAATATTAAATTAATGTTTAACTTTATTAGAAAATCTAATGAGATTTATTATGAATAAGAATAAATTTGTCTATTATCAAAAAAACAGCTTTTTTCCATTGTTAATTTTACTTATAAATATTTTTGTTTTTGACTTGGCAGAATCCAAAACATTAAAAATTCCTGTTGTTTCAAAAGTAACAAGAGAAGCAGGTGATTTTGATTTTAGATTTTCTTATAAATTTATTGATCATAAATTAATAGAATATCCAAGTCATGCATATGAAGCTTCTTTTGATGATGTTTTATTTCAAAATGAAGATATTGTTGTTTGTTATGGTCAATGTTCTGAAGATCAAAGTATTCAAGGATTGAATAGCAATTTAATCCTAGGAAAAAAGGGTGGAGATTATGAAGTTCAACTAAGAACTGAACCAGAGGTGGAATCATATATAGAAGGTTTGCCTGTAAAAAGTGAAAGAGTTGAAGATGAAAACGAATTTGTTAATCAATTAGGAAATAAATTTGGATTATCAGGTACAACAATGTATAATTTATTAGAAGCTGAAAAAGTTGGAAAACTAGAGCTAGCCGCAGCATTTCAAAGTGACAATGCTACTGATATTTTAAACGATAATTTTAAGTTATTGAGTTTATCAAATGTTTACTATTGGCTTTCAATATTAATAAAAGATATGAAAGAATTGGGATTTCAATTAAGTAAAAGAATTATTGTTAAAATCAATCCAACTGAATTGGATTGTGGGGGATTTGATGGAGCGAAAGCTTGTTTTTCTTATGAAGATTCAAATTATCCACAAGAATATGGAATGCTATTTTTAGTAAATGATATTGATTATGATGAAGATTTCTGGATAAGAATGTTATACAGTCATACAAGTCCACCTAGTTCTTTAGATCCTATGGTTATTGCCCATGAGCTTGGACATGGATATTTTGGGGAAAATGTGAAATATGTTTATATTAATAATCAGGTAAGTATTATAAATGAAGCATTTGCTTATTATTTTGCAATGAATTATTTTAATACTCCTATAATGGGAGGGATTTCTAACAACTCTGGTATGGATGAGGATGTTTCAGGTTTTGCCTCCATTGGAGATATTTTTCATCATTATGAATTGGATGACAAAAAAGTACCACATAATTCTGCACGAATTTTAAATTCAATAATTTGGTATTTAAGAGGTTTAACTGATGATCCAGAAATAATTTGGGAATTATATTTGAAATCGATTTATGAACTTAATAAATATCCATTTATTACCTATTTGGATTTTGCAAATGAGTTTATGGAAAATGGGGAATTGCTATTAAAAGATTATATAAGGAATAAGCCTTCTATTCAACAAGTATTAAAAGAAGTTGGAAATATTGAGGAAATATTAAATGATAGAGAATCAAAAAATATTCCTTATGAAATTAGTCAACGACCTACTGATCTTTTGTTAGAACCAGCGAAAGAAAAGTTTATTTTTAAATTTCATATAAGAGATGAAGATAAAGCAAGGAAGAAAGGTTATGATGTATTAGATTATAGTGTTGTTCTCTTTGATATTAAAAGATATGAATCAAACTTGAAAGGGTACTGGATTTTATTTTCACTACAGACTCAATCGCCTGAAGTGTTAGATACCAATATGAATTGGCTGTACTTTATATATAGTACTTATGGTGGCAATACTTTGTTTCTTGATGCATATGATGAAGATCTTAATAGGATATCAAATCTAGAGGAATCTTTATTAGAGGTTTTGAATAAAGCCTATACTGGTTCTGCAATTTACCTTGCATTTATGAATTATATGATCTTTGAAAGTTCAGTGGATGATTTTTGGGATTTAGCTGCTCAATTGCTTGGTAAGAAAAGCAAGTATTTAGGAAATGATTATAATAGAAACTATTCCGAAGAAGAGATGGATGACTATGAATATGATAAACGACATATGAAAGCAAAAAAACATATTTTTGAGTTTAAATTAACTGAAGAAGCTAAAGAAGATATAATAGGAATGGAAAGTAGAGGACTTTCAAAATATTTTATTAATGATAGATATCCACCTGAGGCCAAGCTGATTTTAACATCAATACCTAAAAAATTTAAATCAAGGTATAAAATGAAATTTAATTGGAAAAACCGACCTTTTATCAAAATAGAGCTTTTTAATGATGATTTTAAATATCAAGTTTCTCTTGAAAAGGAAAAGAAGCAATAATCTTTATAATCACCCAATCCCAAACCTCTTAATCTTATTAAACAAAGTCTTTCGACTTAATCCCAAATCATCAGCAGTCTTTGTCCGATTGCCAAAATTATCTTTAAGCCTTTCAACAATTATCTTCTTTTCATTGAATTCAGCAAAATCGTTGCTTGTGATTGCTGTAAAACTTGAGACATCGTTGTTTTTTATTCTTAGGGGTAGGTGGATTGGGTCCAACTTATTGCTTTCAGATAGGATCATGGCTTGAGAAATAGCGTTTTCTAGTTCTCTTACATTTCCTGGCCAGGTATATTTTTCTAGGGCTCTTATAAAATCAGTGCTTATATTATTTATGTTTAAGCCTAATTTTTTGTTAAATTTATTTATAAAATGTTCAGCAAGCATAGGGATATCGCTTCGTTTTTCTTTTAAGGAAGGTAGTTTTATGCTGAAACTAGCTAATCTGAAGAAAAGGTCAGATCTGAAATTACCCAATTGGATTTCTTCTTCCAGGTTTTTGTTGGTTGCTGCTATTATCCTTACATCCACTTTAATATTATTTTTTCCACCAATTCTGGTGACTTCATATTCTTGAAGGACTCTTAAAAGCCTGACCTGAGCATCCTTTGGCATTTCACCGATTTCGTCTAGGAAGATTGTGCCTTGATTAGCTTGTTCAAATTTACCAGGCTTTGAAGCATTGGCTCCTGTGAAGGCACCTTTTTCATAACCAAAGAACTCTGATTCAATCAGGTTATGTGGAATGGCTCCACAATTCACAGCAACAAAGGGTTTGTCTCTGCGAGAGGAAGCATAATGAATTCCCTTGGCAATTAATTCTTTGCCTGTGCCGCTTTCTCCAATTACTAAAACAGTTGTGTCAATATTTGCTACTTTGCTTGCAAGTGATATTACTGAGTCCATTTTGGAGGATTGATAGATGATATTATCAAAAGTATATTTAGCTTCCAGCTCAGATTGAAGTCTGTTTATTTTGCTGCTTAGTTCAGTGAATTCTGAAACTTTTTTCAGAGTTAGAATAAGCTCATCATTGTCAAAGGGTTTTGTTATGTAATCATATGCACCTGCCTTCATGGCTTTGATTGCAGTATTAACAGAGGCATGAGCTGTCATAACAATTGTTTTGAGGCTAGGGTGGTTTTTAGATATTTTAATCATGGTTTGTATTCCATCCATGCCTGGCATCATTAAATCAACTAACAAGATCTCAGGATGAAATGTTTTAGCATTTTCAATAGCTTCAACACCAGAGCTAGCTAGTTCTACCTGAAAACCTGCTTTTATAAGGGTTTTTTCCAGAACCATTAAAATGTTTTTTTGGTCATCTACTATTAAAACCTTAGTTTTCATTGTAATTTCCCCATTTGTTTTTCAGGAAATTTGAGTAAAAAGGTAGTACCCATTTTTCCTGTGTTTTCAACAGAAATATCCCCTCCATATTTTTGTATTATTCCGTAGACTGTGAATAAGCCCAGGCCATTGCCTTCCTTTTTGGTGGTGAAAAATGGATCAAAAATCTTGCTTAGATTTTCCTTGTCTATTCCAGGGCCTGTGTCACTGATTCGCATCAGATAAGTGCCATTATTAATTGGGTCATTGATGTAATCAAGGCTGATTGCTATATCACCATCACTTTCAATTGCCTGAGCTGCATTTAATATGAGATTTAGGATGATTTGCGTGAGCTGATTTTTGTTGCCTGAGATATTAGTTTTATCAGCTTTCCAGGATAAATCTAAATTAATATTTTTCTTTTGAAGCTGTGCCTTTATAAGTGAAAGGGTTTGTTGTGTCACTACCTTAAAATTAAAGTCACTTACAGTTTCGATTTCTGTTTTGGAGAAGGTAAGCAATCCTTTTATTATTTCATCGATTCTATCAACCTCTGAAATTACAGCTGTCATCATGCTTTGGGCATCTTTATCATCAGGATTATCCTGCAGATATTGCATAAGGCTTCTTATGGCTGTTAAAGGATTTTTTATTTCATGGGCTGCTCCGCTTGCTAGTTGGCCGGCAACAGCCAGCCTGTCAGCTGTGAGCATTTTAGTAAGTTTTAGTTGTTGTTCCTTAAGAAGCTGAGCATTTTTTATTGAAAGGGCAGCCTGACTTAGCAAGGTTAGTAAAAGCTCTTTTTGCTTTTCACTTAATGGAGGCTTGTTTTTTTCAAGCACTAAAAAGCCTATTAAAGAATTCATTGAAACAAGTGGAAAACAGTAATTACCATCTAATGATGAAATATTATCTTTTTCGCTTTGGTCAAAGTCCCTTAAAATAGAGCTGTCATGGTTTATATCCAAGTAAGTTTCATTGATTTTAAGCCATTTTATCAGTTTTCCGTTTCCATTGAAGAAAAAGAAAAAATTATTAGGGCTTGTGCTGATTTTATGAACCAGGTGAAAGTCATTTGTTAAATCATTAAATAAAAACAGATATAAAGAATCAAAAGCAAAGATATCGTTTAGTTTGCTGCAAATACTGTTATATAATATCGGGGGATCAATAATTAGGGTTATGGTTTTTAAAAAGGCTGTAATTTTGTCATCAGAAGAGCCAAAAGCTTTTCTGTGAGTTCTAAGATGGCTTCTCAAGTTATGTAACATAATATGCTTCTATTATTGTTTCATGTAATCCAAATATATTTTTTCCAGGTCCTGGCTTGCAAGTTCTTCTTTAGTAAGAATCATTACAAGCCTGCCTTGTTTCATTATGCCTATTTTATCGCAAATAGTTTTTGCTCTAAAAATATCATGGGTAACCATGAATATTGTTTTTTCTTCTTTTTTTAGTTCCAAAAGGGTTTCTAAAAATTCGCTAGCAGCCTTTGGATCAAGGCCAGCAGTTGGTTCATCTAAAATAATTACAGGGCTGTCTTTTATTACAGCTATAGCTATTGCAAGTTTCTGTTTCATTCCTTTAGATACTTTGGATAATTTTTTATTAAAGGAGTTTTCAGGCATTCCCACTCTTCTTAGATAAGAGTAATAGTCAAACTTGCTAAGCTTATTTCTGCCACTTAATTTAGCAAAAAATTCAAGGTTATCTGTAACTGTCATGTTATCATATAAGGCTACATTTTCTGGAATATAGGCAATGAATTCTTTAGATTCAAAAGCCTTTTCATTAACATCAAGACCATTAACATTGACTGAACCTGAGCTTGGATCTATGTAATTTAAGATAAGGTTCACAATCGTTGTTTTGCCTGCACCATTGGCACCTAAGAGACAAAAGATTTCACCCTTTCTTACTTTTAAAGTAAAATCATCAAGGGCCAGTATTTTATCATCATATCTTTTTGTTAAATTATTAAATTCTAACATGTCTTAACCTAATTTTATTTTACTTAACAATTATATTAGGCGAAGTAGCAATAAGCATACCAGGAAGAAAAGACAGTAATAACGAATTGTTTTGGATATGAGCGTTTCATAATTTCCCATTTTTACCTAATTTGTGCATATTTGTGTAGCACAACTTATGGGTTTTGTAAATAGCAAATATATCCATATGAAATTAAAGCAAAAAATCAGGCGCCAGTCTGGTATGCTTTATGCTATTATGCATTAAGTTATCAATAAAAATACAGAATGAAGTTTATGATTTGGATAATATTTAAAAAAGAAATCAAGGACAACCTAAGATCATTTCGTTTTTTAGCAGGCTTATGTTTAGCCTTATTTATTTCAATTATTATAACTTTCATTCTGATAAAAAATTATGAGATTGAATTAAAAGCCTATAATGAAGTTTATCAGGAAGAGCTTTTAAAGCAGGCTCGGGCAGTGACCTATAATCATGTGAAACCTTTTGTAATGAAAGCTCCTGAGAAGTTGGGGATCCTTGCCAAAGGCATTGACAGCAGAATTGGTTTTTATTCCAAGCTTACATTGGATCTAATACCTTATGACATGAAGCGGACTGGGAATGATAATGAATTATTGGAACTTTTAACAAATATTGATCTTGCTTCAATTTTTAAAATTATTATAACGCTTTTGGCTTTGCTTTTTGCCTTTGATTGTTTTTCCAAGGATAACCGGAATCTAAAATTGATATGCTCAAATAAGGTCTCTATGCAGGCTTTAGTTTTGGGAAAATACCTTGCTATTATATTAAGTGTTTATTTGATTCTGTTCATATCCTTTATTATAGTTTCCATGATATTTTATTTTCATCCAAAGCTTAACTTTGATTCATCAGAATGGCTCAGATTTATTTTTTCGTTTGTGATATTTCAAATTTACTTATCACTTTTCATCTTAATGGCCATCAATATCTCTATTATATCTAAAAGGTCAGCAAACTCCATGGTTCTTGTTTTGTTTTTTTGGATATTTCTGAGCTTTATTTTAAACTCAGCAGTAAATATGTTTATTTCTAATATATATAAAGTCCCTGATTTTGAAGAAGTTGAGGGTAGTATAATTGAACTTGATATGGAGCTTAGTGATAAGCTTGAGGTGCTTTCAGGTGAGCATGATAAGTATTTTACTTCAAGATATAACGAAGTAGTTTTAAACGCCAAAAAAGAGGCCATGGAAAAGTTTAAAGAATACTATCATGATCTTGAAAAATTAAGAATGAAATATGCTTTAAAAAAAGCAAAAATTACAGCTGATTTTTTTAATAAGTTTTTACTTTTGCTGGAAAAGATTAATGAGTATTCTTTTTTTTCACCATCTTATTTGCTCGATAACAGTTTGTCTTTACTTTCTGGCACTAATTACAGAAACTTCTTTGCTTATATGGAAAAGGTTAAAGCATACAGAAATGAATATATTAAATATCTTGATGATAAGAAGATCTTAAAAAGCTATTTATATTTTACTCCCTTAAAAGAAAAAAATTTTCCCTTAGATGATGATGATTTCTACTATGGAATGAAACATACAGAAAAGGTTTATTTGGATACTTATGATAATTTATATAAATATTACCAGACGATTGATACTTTAGATATACCTAAATTTGAATTTATTTATACAAAAGTAAAGGATCAAAACCTTATAATAAGCTTAAACGCGATGATTCTCATATTGATGAACCTCTTTTTATATTTTTTAGCGGTATTATTATTAAAAAAGGCAGATTTGAGATGAAAACATTTTTATTTCTATTAAAAAATGAGCTGAAGCTTAATATTGGAAAAACCAAGTTTATTATAGCCTTTGTTTTAGTAGCTCTTATGTTTTTGTTTAATGCTTTGTTTTTCAGTATAAAGTTTTCAGATGAAATAAAAGACTTTGAATTGTCCCAGGAGGAAAATAATTCTTTAATAAAAAATTATTCCAAAAACCTTGCAAACCTGACCCTGGTCAGCCAGAAAATTTATCTTAAACCTGATCCTATATATATTCTAAGTAAGCCCCAAAGTAGCCAGTTGCCAGATTATGCTTCAATGAATCTTTATAATTTTAAATTTCCCTTGTATTCAAAACAAAATATTTACTCATTAATCAAGCAAGAGTCTTTTGATGCAGTATTTATTATTACAATCATTATGACCTTGCTTGCACTAATTTTAAGCTATGATGCTTTTATTATTGAAAGCAGCAATAAGAATCAGCAAATACTATATTCCTTTAAAATAAAAAAAGCACATCAATTGCTTGCAAAATATCTATCAATTATCATTTTACTTTCTTTAGTTTTAGGCTTTGGCTTAATAATTGATATGGGTTTTGTGATATTTTATAAATACTTTCAAGATATCTTTTTGTGGAAGCTAATAATAACTTATTTTATAAGCCTTATCTTTTTATCGATCTTTACTTTGCTTGGACTGTATTTGTCATTAATTATTAAGAAGTCATACATAAGCATTATTTTATTGGTTTTTATCTGGTCAGTTTTAGTTATACTGATACCTGCATCTGAAAAGGCTCTGGCTGGCATTTTTTATCCCATACCCAGTCAATATAAGGTCCAGAAAAAGATAAAGCAAATGCAGGATAATGTGTGGAATAAGAGGTCTTTAACTCCTGATGAAAAATTGGGGATAGATGATGAAGAAGATTGCAATAAGGAATATGCAAGAAAAAGAGCAAAGCTTTCAATGGATCTTGATAGAATAGGGTTTGAGATGAAAAAAAAGCAGGCGACAGATAAAATTAATCAGATTTTGTCTGTTAAAGATAAGCTGACCTTTTCACCTGTTGTGATGTTCAAAAATATAATAGAAAAAATAAGTAATACTGGAATATATAAATTTGATAATTTCTTTAATGAATTTATTGGATATTATAATAAATATTCTGATTTTATTATAAAAGAAGATTTAAAGGATCCTGCAAGCAAGCATCTGTTTAGTGAGGAAAATGCCTGGGCAAATGTTTGCATGTCAAAGCTTCCTCTTGATCCAAATAAGCTGCCAAGGTTTCCTTATCAAGCACCAGGCCTTTTAGGAGCTGTATTAAATGTAATGGACAAGATATTAATCCTAATATTTATTAATGGCATTCTGTTATTATTATGTTTTAGAAAAATGAAAGCATATAAACCAATCTAAGTCTAAAAGATCACTTGTTAAAGTAACAAATTTTACCTCCATTGTGCAACCGTGTAAAAGTGGGAAGCAAATCAGTATGCCAGGCTCCTGTAAGCGTTTGTAATTAATTGTCTATATATAAACTGCTTTTGGCCCAGGATGTGCAATAATAAATAAACATGAAAACACATGTTCCAATAAGGAATGAAATGAAAGGGGCAAGCAAAATTCGTAATCATGAATTTAGCTTTTATTTAAATGTATATTTGAAATAACAAATTTAATGGAGGTTTATTATGAAGTACAAACTTATGACATTAAAAGAAGTGGCAGAGCATTTTTGTGTATCAGAAATGACGGTCAGAAGATGGGTCTGGTCCCAAAAACTGCCTGCTTATAAGCCAAGGGGTGAGTTAAGATTCAAAGAAAGTGATGTTTATGAATTGCTTGAAGAATCAAGGTATAAAGTAGCATGGAAGTAATACAGCTAAAGCCGCAAGTAGTAGAGAAAAAGAAGACATATAAAAAGAGAAACAATCTATATAAAAAAGGTAATTATTGGTATTATGTTCATTGCCCAATGAAAGATGGGAATCCGAAATGGGTAAGTACTGGACAGAAGGAAAAAAATTTAGCACAGCTTTGGGTTAATGAAAATATTATCAGACCTCAATTGAATAGTGAGCTAGGTCTTAATATCTCTTCTAATTTTACGGTAAAAGATTTTGTGAATAAATTCTATTGGCCGTATGCTGAAGGAAATAACGGACCTAAGACTGTAAGTGACAATCGTTATAGAATGAAAATATTATTAAAATTTATGGGGAATTATAATTTAAAAGACGTAAATTACCATTTGATCCAAGAGTACTTTAATCAAAGGTCTAAAGATAGATCACGAAACGATAAGACTAAAATTATTAGTAAATGTTCTTTAAATCGTGAAAGAAGCTTGATGTCTAAAGTATTTTCATTAGCCGTTAAATATAAATATGTTGGGTTCAATCCTGTAAGAGACTTTGATAAGTATAATGAAACGCAATTTAAAAGGGCAGGGTTTGTTTTAAAAGAAGATGACTTCATAAAACTATTAAAATACTTTAATCAAAAGAATGAGTATGGGAAAACTGAATTTTTATATTTTTCATATTTCTTAGGTTGTAGAAGAAGTTCATTATTGAATCTAAAATGGGTGGATTGTGATTTAAGAAGCGGAAGAATATATTTAAGTAAGACAAAAAATAAAATACCTCAATGGATAAGTATAGGATCATTTCTTCACAAATTATTAATGGATATGAAAGGAAAGGTTCTTTCGGAGTATGTATTCTGCAAGGCAAATGGTGACAAAAGGAAATGCATTAAGAATGCCTTCCAAATTGCAATCAAAAAAGCAGGTTTAGAAGGATATAGATGGCATGATATTAGTAGACACTCAGCTGTTTCTAGAATGGCGAATCAGGGATATAATTGGGAACAAGTAAAGGAAATTACAGGTCATCAGACCTATACCGCCTTTCAAAACTACAAACATCATTTTGATGACAAGAAACAAGTCGAAATGATAGAAAAGACCAATCAAAAACTTATAAATAAAATCTAAACAATATTTCACAAAAAACAAACTAAACTGTCATTATTTGGTTAAATATTATATTAATCTAAATTGATATGACGCACAGCTATCTGAATCTTCTAAATATCTTCTAAATTTTATTGATAAAACATGTATTTTGAGGTAATAAAGTGTATTAGGTTGTTATTTGTAGAATTTAGTGTGATTTGCTTAAAGCTAAGTAAAACAGGGGTTTTAAAGGGAGTTTTAAGGGTATGCGAGAGGGGGGACTCGAACCCCCACACCTCACGGCACCAGATCCTAAGTCTGGCGCGTCTGCCAATTCCGCCACCCTCGCGATTTAGTATTTAGTATTCAGTATTTAGTTTTCGGTTTAGGAATTGCCAAATAAGAATGCTAAATGCGAATGAATTCCTATTTGTAATAGATATAAAAATCAAGTGAAAATTGTAATAAAATATTGCTTATGTGAAAAAAAAATTATATGAAGGCGAGCTCTTGTTTGAAAATAAAAGGAAAATAATTGTTAGATATTAATGAATTTAAAGACCTTAAGCTTGGTGATAAAGATGTTTTTAATAAATATTATTTAAAATATCCAATTTTTCACAGTGAGCTTAGTTATATTAACCTCATGAGTTGGCGTCATAATTGGAAAGTGCTTTTTTTAGAATATAAAGAACATTTGATTTTGATTGTGCAAAGTTTAGAAGGATTAAATTATCTTTATTTTCCAATTGGTGATTTTGATAAGGATTTGGTTTTCGAGCTAATTGATTTTTCAAAGGAAATTAAAGCCAAATATGCATTATGTATGATTTCACATGAAGTTAAAGATAAGCTTGAAATGCTAGACTCATCTTTTAAGTTTAATACAAATAATGATTATGCTGAATATGTATATTTATCAAAAAATTTAGCAAAACTTGAGGGTGAGGCTTATAAAAAGATTAGAACCAAGATTAATAAATTTAATAAAACTTATAAATATACTGTTGAACCAATATCAAAGGATAATTATATAGAAGTTTTAGAATTTATTAATAGGTGGTGTCTCTGGAAGGGTTGTGAAGAAGACCCAAGCTTACTTAATGAAAAAATAGCAACAGTCTATTCAATCGAGCATTTTTTCATTCTAGGTCTAAAAGGCCTTATTATAAGAATAGAAGGCGAAATTCAGGCCCTAAGTGCCTTTGAAACCTTAGCAAATGACCAGGCCATAATTCATTATGAAAAAGCAATAGCAGATTTTAATGGCCTTTATCAAATAATAAACAATGAAACTGCTAAATTTCTTTATAAAGACTATAAGTACCTTAATCGATCCTATGACATGAACCTGGCTGGACTTAGGCAAGCTAAAAAGTCCTATAAACCTGAATTTCTTGTAAAAACTTACAATCTGAAAACTTAAAGAAAAGACGGAGTTAAAATCCATTTACTGCCATACATAAAATTTATCTATAATATTCATAATCAGATGTAGTTCCAGGCTTAATTTGTTTGAGATTTTAGCTTGATAATGTTGAATTATTTCAATATGGGTAATTCTGAATTTAATAAACTAGAGGCCACCAGTGCTAAAACAGATTAAAGGTTTTTTTTATGAACTTGATTCTATTTCCAGATTTAGAATTATTTATCTTTTAATTTTTTGCTTCTTAATTCTATTTTCCTATGGCATTTTCAGACCAGGTATTGAATCCTTATTTTTAAAAGCTCATACAAGCAAGGCACTTCCAAATGTTTGGATTATGATGTCCATTACAATGATAATTTGTGTGGCTGTTTATAATGTCTTTTTGCCTAAGGTGAGACTGATTCAAGTCTATGGTATAATTTCAGCATTGTCTGGTGTTTTATTTGCTATTATGATTATTTTGGAAAAGTATGATTTTCCTGGGATCTACTATATTTTATATATTTGGAAAGACATTTACATTATTTTTCTTGTTGAAATATTTTACACCTTCGCGAATTCTGTTTTCCAGATTAAAAAAGCCAGGTGGCTTTATGGTTTTTTTGGGGCATCAGGCGCTCTTGGGGCTGTTATAGCTAACTTTTCCATAGGGCCTGTTGCTAAGTTATTGGGAACAAGCGCCACTTTGTGGATTGGCATTTTATCACTTTTTTTAATGGGAGTCTTGGCAATTCCACTTGCTAAAAAAGCAGATGCTAAAATCCCTGAAGACTTTAAGAAAAAAAAGGCTAATATTTTTGAAGCCCTCAGCATTGTTAAAAAATCTTATTATCTGATTTTTGTTCTTTTATTAATTACTACTGTTCAACTGGTTGTGACCTTGATTGATTATGATTTTAATACTATTGTTGAAGCTTTATATCCAGTAACTGACATTAGAACTGGCTTAATGGGAAAAGTTTATGGAATTGTTAATACTTTAACCTTTGTTTTTCATGCTTTTACTGGAATTATCTTAAGGTTAACGGGCATACCTTTTATCTTATTTGCTGTACCCTTCTTTCTGATGTCAAGTCTGGCCTTTTTTATTGTGCTTCCGGGGTTTTTCACAGTTGCCATAATCAAGATAGCCAGCAAAGTCTTTGATTACACAATCTTCAGGTCAGCAAGAGAGTGTCTATATATTCCTTTAAGTTATGAAGAAAGAACTCAAGGTAAGTCAATTGTTGATATTATTATGTATAGAGTTGGAAAAGTTGGAGCAGCAATTCTTGTTAAGATTTTAATTCTGCTTGGACTAACTCAGTTTGTTTCATGGATGACAGCATTGTTTATTTTATTTTGGATTGTTATAACATTTGTAATTGTAAAAAGATTTAGAAAGCTTGTCAGCAGGGATGAGGAAATGTATCATAAATAGCTATTTAATAAGCTGTAATTTCTTTCTTGAATTCTTAGTTTTTTCAAGCTACTAGGGCGCAACATATATTATTTAATCGGATAGCAAAAATGACAAAAGCAATAGACCCTAATCAGAATTATCACAATTCTATGAAAGAACTTGGATATATACAAAGGTTAGCAGCAGATAAAAAAATCTATGAAGATCTAGGTTTTAAGTCAGGCTTAGAAATTCACCAACAATTAAAAACAAACAAAAAACTTTTTTGCAGATGTCCAGCTGGTCTTTACCAAAACAAAGAAGATTATGATGCAGAGATTATTCGTCATATGAGACCTACACTTAGTGAATTGGGTGAATATGACGGCACTGCTTTAATGGAATTCAAAACTCGCAAAGAAATTATTTACAGATTAAAAAATCAGTCAGCATGTACTTATGACATTGATGATACACCTCCATTTCATCTGAATCAAGAGGCGCTTGAAAATGCTATGGAAATTGCACTTTTATTAAAACTTAATATTGTTGGAGAATTCCATATTACGCGCAAACAATATTTAGATGGTTCAATTCCAACAGGTTTTCAAAGAACAGGTATTTTAGGAATTGAAGGATCAATTCCCTACAAAGAAAAACAAATTAATATAATTCAATTAAGTATTGAAGAAGACTCCTGCAGAGAAGTTAGCGATATTGGACACAAGAGGGTTTATAGAACAGACAGGCTTGGAATGCCATTAATTGAAACTGTTACATATCCTGAAATGTTAACCCCAGTCGAAGTGGCTGAGGTTTGCCAATATTTAAGTTATCTAGCAAGATCAACAGGCAAGGTAAGAATTGGAGCAGGAGCTGGCCGCCAGGATGTTAATGTAAGCATAAATGGTGGAACGCGCGTTGAAATCAAAGGTGTAGCAAGTATTAAAGCTATTCCAGATTTAACACACAATGAAGCTTTCAGACAAAAAGCTCTTTTAGTAATAAAAGCAAAACTATTAAAAGAAGTTAAAAATCCTACAAAATGGAAAATACGATATAGAGAACTTGATCCAAAGGAAGAGGGCCTTTCTGATCCTCTAATTCTTGATTCCTTTAATGATGGAAAAAAGATTTATAAAGTTACTTTGCCTTCTTTCAAGTCAATACTATCGTTTTTTACTCAACCAGGCAGAAATTTTGCTGCTGAAATATCAGATCGTTTAAAGGTTGTTGCATGTATTGAAAAACCCAATATGAGCTTTATTGATGCATGTGATGGAAATGAGGCCAGGATTATTTTTTGGGCTGAAGAAGCTGATGTAAAGACAGCTCTTGAGACAATTGAAGAACGTTGCCAAATGGCTTTTGCAGGTGTGCCCAATGAAACAAGAAAGGCAATGCCTGATGGGACAACCATCTTTGAGCGTGTTTTGCCAGGTGCTGATAGAATGTACCCAGACACAGATTCACCTCCAATCCCAATACCTGAGGAACTTATTGAGACAGCCAGAGCCAAACTTCCTCTTGATCTATCGGAAAGACTTGCCCAACTTGATGATTGGAAAATTCCTGAAAATTTAAGACATTATATTTTAAGAAATAATCTTATTCCAACAATTGAAACCTTGGCAAAAGATCTTTCCTTGGAAGCAAAGTTTTTAGTGACAATATTTTCACAAGTTGTAAAAAGACTAGAAAGTAAATATAATCATTCACAAATAGAAATATATAAAAAAGTATCAAAACTAATTAGGTTTACCCGCAGATTAAAGCTAAATAAAGAAATTATTGAAGAAATGCTGCCTGTTTTATTTGAAAATCCTAGAATGGATTTTGAGTCCATTCTTATAACTGTTGGCTATAAAGAGCATGCTAAGGAAGAGATTCTATCACATATTCCTAGCTTGATTGAAATGTTTGAAAAAATAAATACTTCAAATGATAAATTTGCTCCTGCTCATTGGGTTATGGGAAAATTAAGAAAAATGGCCATTGGGAATATGAATTTAAGCGAGCTTCGCAAGGAAGTAGAGGCCAAATTATGTTAGATCTATTTAAAGGATATAAAGGAAATGCTTTAGAAACCCTTAAAAAATTTAAAGTACGTGTTTGGTCAGACACTGAAGTAAAAACAACTCGTGGCGATTTTAATGGAATAATTTTACCAAGGTCAGAAAATGATGATGACCTGCACATTGTTTTAAAGCTTATTACTGGTTATAATGTGGGAATAGCAACTGATACTATAATTGATATGAAAGAAATTGGTTATAAAGAAGCCAACTATAAAATTCCGGAAAAAGAATTTCCTTATACAGAAGGAATGCCCAATATAAAGCTTTTTGGAACCGGTGGTACAATTGCCTCACGCCTAGACTATAGAACTGGTGCTGTAATTCCAGCTTTTTCTCCTGGTGAGTTATATGGAGCTGTGCCAGAGCTAGCTGATATTTGTAATTTGGAAACAGAAAAAATATTTGCTGTTTTTTCAGAAAACATGGGCTGGGAACAATACAAGAAACTTGCAATCGCCATTGGCAAAGAAATTGAAAATGGTGTGGATGGTATTGTAATTGGTCATGGAACAGATACCATGCACCACACTGCAGGAGCCTTATCATTTATGATTCAGGATTCTCCGGTTCCTATTGTTATGGTTGGTTCTCAACGTTCTTCAGACAGACCATCATCTGATGCTGCACTTAACTTGATGCATGCTACTAAAGCAGCAGCTGAATCTGATATAGCTGAATTAATGGTTTGTATGTTTGGTCCAACTTCAGATGAATATGGCCTTTTACATAAAGGGACCAGAGTTAGGAAGATGCATTCTTCTTATAGATCAACTTTTAGAACCTTAGGCGATATTCCAATTGCATCTATCAATAGAAAAGAAATTACCTTATTTACTGATAATTATAATAAGAGAAGAAAAGATAGAAAAGTAAAGATCCTCCCAAATTATGATGATCGTGTGGCTTTAATATATTATTATCCAGACATGAAACCTGATATGATTTATTCTCTTATTGATAATGGTTATAAGGGAATTGTCATAGCTGGAACTGGCCTTGGTCACGTTAATAAACCATTATATCCAGCAATTAAAAAAGCCTCTGAAGCAGGAATTGCAATTTACATGACTGTGCAGACTCTTTGGGGCTATGTGCACATGTTTGTTTATGAAACAGGAAGAGATCTGGTCAGCATGGGTGTTATTCCATCTGAAAACATGCTTCCTGAAGTTGCATATGTGAAATTGGGCTGGGCTCTTGGCCAAACCAGCGATCTGGCAAAAGTAAAAGAGCTTATGCTTACTCCAATATCTTCTGAAATAACTGAAAGGGAAACCTATAACGGATATCTGGTTTACCAGGGGGGCATTCCAGAGATTGAGGAATTTATCAGAAATGTGCATAAGTAGGGGGGAAGAGCGCAAGAGCGCAAGGGAACAAGAGCTCAAGGGAACAAGGGGATAAGAGAAGGGTTAGCTGGCCTATTTTGGGATGTTTATTATTATTTTATGCTCGACAGCAATATTAAATAGTTATAAAGAAAATTCATTGTAATTAATAATAGTTAAGGAAGTATGATAACAAGAGTACAAAAAATCAGGGTTGTAATATTTATCAGCATTATTTTATTTTTACTTTTATATGTTTTGTTTCTTTTGATAGGCAATAAATTAATGACCAAAGAGGATATCTATTATATTAAACTTGATAAGCAATCTGTCACTGGGCTTAGCGTGGGACAGGAAGTTAGGTATTATGGTATTAAAGTTGGGAAAATTATCAAGATAGGGCTTGATTCAAAAGATATGTCTCAAATTGTATTGACAGTCACTATTTCAAGCGATTTTCCAGTTAAAGAAAATGTTGTGGCAAACTTGAAAATGCTTGGTATAACTGGGCTGAAAGTTGTGGAACTTACTGGAGGTGCTTCAGATGGCAAGACCTTGAAACCCGGCTCCACTATTTTCGCAACAGAGGATGCTTTTGAAAGTATAACAGGCAAAGCAGAGATTATCAGTGAAAAGCTGGAGATTATGGTCAACAACATAATTAACCTGACCAAAGAAGAAAATAGATCCAGCGTTGAAAGGATTTTGAAAAATGTGGCTGATATTACTTCTGATAGCAATAAAGAAAAATTTTCACTTCTTCTTAACAATGTTTCAGAAAGCGTAGAGAGTATTAAAAAGTCTTCAGATTCAGTTAATGCACTGATTGAGGGCAATAAAAGAAAAATTACTCAAAGTGTTGATAAAATGGAAGACCTTGTCTTATCCTTAAAGAAATCTGCTGAAAGTCTTGATAAGTTAATTGTTAATTCAAATGAGCTTGTTTCTGATAAAAAAATTAAAGATGCCATCGCCAACTTTGAACAAATAATTGCAAAATTTAATACAATTGATTTTAAGGTTCTTACTGATAATTCTAATTCGCTGATTAATGAAACGAAATCTGCAGTTACCCATTTTGATGAAACCTTTGTCAGAATTAATCAGGATGTAATTGAGTCCATAAAGATATTTAAGGATACTCTTGAAAATTTAAATGATTTCTCTCAACTTATTAAAGAAAATCCAGATATTATTTTGAAAGGCAAAAAATGAAAAGATATTATGTTTTTTTACTAATATTAACTGCTATACTGATTGTTGGATGTGCAATAAAATTAAGGGATAAACACTATGTTATTTCTTATGACACGGATGATCTGGAAATTATTAGCCAGAGAAGTGTGGCTTCTGATAAACAATATAACATTGAGGTTAGAGAATTTGAGATAAGAAAAATATTTGATACTAATAATCTTATAGTTTTCAAATTTCCCGATGAAATCCAGTTTGATGATGATAATAAATGGGCAATAAAGCTTGATGTAATGATTACAGATCTTTTTATCAAACATTTAAATTCCAAAAAGGGGATCTATGCCTATGTCAGTGACTTAAGAAGTGAAAAACCGAATTATTTTATCAGAGGTAAAATAAATAATATGGAGATACGCAAGGTTAACGAAAAACATTATCCATATATAGATATTGAGCTTTCAGTTTATAACAAAAAGAAAGAACTTTTTATTAGAGATAATATCAAAATAACAAAAGCCTTTAATGAATTTAATATGGATCATTTTGTTGAATACATGGCTTCTGATCTCAAAGCCGAGTTTGATTTGTTTATTAATAATTTCATGAAAAAGATTTAAAATATTTTATGTATTCACTTGTTGAAAACAAAATAATTTTTACAGATAATATTCAAGCTATAAAAACAAAAGCCTTATTAAATGATATAAAAAAACTATCAAAGCTGAATGATGCAAGCCTAGACTTGAGCGGACTTGAAAAAATCAATTCTATTACAATCTCCTTTTTAAAAAATGCGCAGGAAAAATATAATCTTAATATCATTTATCCGGAAAAAATAAAAAGTAGGTTTATAGACTTTGAAAAAAGTGTTTCATATGATGAAAAGGAAAAGCAGAAATATTCCTCCTTTGAAAATTTTGTGTTGAAAGTTAATTATTCATTTGCTTCACTAAGTTCCTTTGTAGTTTTAGCAGCAGATTCCTTTTATTATGCTTTACGGGCTTTGTTTACGAAAAAAGGCAGAAGACCAGGTTCTGTTTATGAGCAGATCTTGTTAATGGGCAATAATGCAATTGGTATTGTTGCTTTAATATCTTTGTTAATTGGGTTTATTTTATCTTTGCAATCCGCTGCTCAGCTGAAGCAGTTTGGAGCCAATATTTACCTGGTTGACCTGATAGTCGTTTCTATGATCAGTGAGATGGGCCCAATAATTACTGCAATAATTGTAGCCGGCAGAAGCGGTTCAGCAATCGCTGCTGAAATCGCTACCATGAAAATAACAGAGGAGCTGGATGCCTTAAAAGTAATGGCTCTTAATCCTTTGAAATATGTTGTTGCACCTAAATTGATTGCCATGACTCTGAGTCTTCCCTTATTAACCATTTTAGCAAACCTCATTGGTATTTTTGGCGGTTTTTTAATTGCTGTTTTTTACCTGGATCTTAACCAACAGATCTTTTTTGAAAGAGCGCTTTCTGTCATGAGTGTTAGGATGTGGAGGATTTGTATTGTTAAAAGCCTTATTTTTAGCTGGCTTATCACTTTAATAGGTGTTTTTTGCGGTTTCAGTGCAAAAGGTGGCGCTGATGGGGTTGGAAAAGTAACTACGTCTTCAGTAGTTCTGTCAATTTTCGCTGTTATTACAGCTGATGCATTATTAAGTATAGTTTTTTATTTTAAGTTTTAATAAATATGAAAAATATAATTGAAGTAAATAATCTCGTATCAAAATATAATGATAAAGTTATTTTGGACAATGTTTCCTTAGCTATACAAGAAGGAGAGATTTTTGTGATTCTTGGGGGCTCTGGTTGTGGCAAAACAACACTCTTAAAAAATCTAATTGGCCTTATTAAACCAGCAGCCGGGGATATAAAGATATTTGGGAAAAGTATAATTGGATTGGAAGCTGATGCATTTGATGAAGTACTTAAAAGAGTAGGCATGCTTTTTCAACAGGGAGCTTTAATTAATTCACAGTCTATATGGCAAAATGTTTCAATACCACTTGAGCAACACACTGATCTGCCATTAAATATAATTAAAGAGCTTGTTAAACAGAAGTTATCCCTTGTTAATATGTCACATGCTTATAATTTACTACCCTCTGAACTTTCAGGTGGTATGAAAAAGAGGGCAGCTTTGGCACGTTCAATTGCTCTTGAACCTGAGATTCTTTTTTTTGATGAGCCAGCAGCTGGGCTTGATCCAATTACTCTTAGAAGTTTAGATGAACTTATTCTTAACTTAAAAGCAAATCTTGGCATAACCATGGTGATTGTTACCCATGAACTTGAATCAATAAAAAGAATAGCAGACAGGATAGCATATCTGAAAGATGGAAAATGCATTTTCTGTGGTGGTTTATTCGAAGCAGAAGCCCAAAACAATCCAGTTATCAATGAATTCTTTGGGTGGAATAATTAGCATTTCGCTTTTATAATAAAAAAACAAAAAAAGCCAAGAAGCGGAATCGAACCGCCGGCCTGCTGATTACGAATCAGCTGCTCTACCAACTGAGCTATCTTGGCACTTACTAAATTCTTATCTGCTGAATTTTTGAAATGAAGTATTTTATTATTGTCAAATATAAATCTTTTTTTAATAGTTTATCTTCATATCCAGCTTCAATGCTTGGATTGTCATTTATTTCTATAACTAAGGGTTCTCCATTTATTTGTTTTAAATCAACTCCATAGAAGCCATCTCCAATTAAATTAGCAGCTTTTAATGCAGTTTTTAAAATTTTATCAGGAACTAAATATAAGGGTATTGCTTCTGAATTTCCATAACTATAAGCGCCTCTTTTTTTCCAGTTATATATTTGCCAATGATTCTTAGCCATATAATATTTACAGGCCAGCAGTGGTTTTTTATCCAGAATAATTATTCTCCAGTCAAAGTCAGAAGGTACAAAATCTTGCAAAATAACAAGATCAGTGTTTATAAAAAGTCTATCTGTTTCTGAAATTAAATTATCCCAATTTTCTATTTTAGTTACACCTCTTGAAAAGCTGCTGTCAGGTTGTTTAAGTACACAAGGGAAGTTAATATCATTTGCATATAATTTTAAACTATCTTTGTTAAAAATAAATGTTTTGGGAGTTAATATTTTTCCTTTTGATAATAATTCTTTTAAATATATTTTATTTGAACATCTTAAGATAGACCAAGGATCGTCTATTACTACAAGACCTTCAGCAAAGGCCCTTCTGGAAAATTTATAAGTATGATGATTTACGGAGGTAGTTTCTCTAATAAATAACACATCAAATTCATTTAATCTGTTAAAGTCTTCTTTTTTAATAAACTCAGGATAGCAGTCTAATTCATATGCAGCGTCTTCAAAGTATTTCAATGCTTTAGGACAAGAAGGAGGTGATTCTTCATCTGGATTAACCAATATAGCTATATCATATAAATATTGTTGAATTTTAAATTTTGGGAATCGTTTCTTAGAAAAGTAATTATTAGCGAATTGGGAAATAATATCTTTATGTTCTTCTATGATTGCATTGAAGGTAATAGGGTAAATCTGTTGAATATACCATTTCTTATTATATGCGAAATTTACTTTAATAAATGGTGCTTGAAAAAGTTGGTATATTTGTTTCCCTAATTTTTCGAATTCTTTTCTAACCGTTTGACCAAAATAGACATACAGTATATATTCTTTCTCAATAATTTTATTAAAACTTTTTTGAATTATTTCATCAAGTTCATCAGTAACTATTCTTATAATGGATTGGAATGAAAAATCTTGAATTGTTGTAACACTTGGAATTGCACTATGCCCTCTGGCTTCGGCTATTAATGAGACATAGTATCCGATTTTTTGATATTTATAAGAGCGACATAGATTGAATATCCTGGCATTCCTGATTTCAGAATATTTTTGATCAAGAAGATAATCTTTTGCGGAAATTATAATTGTAGAAGTAATATCTAAATCAAATTTTGTGGGATTATCGACAATAATGAAATTCTGTGTTGTCATTTAATAAACTCAACCTCCTTTATAATATTTTTTTCATCTGTAAAGCATCATAATTTGTTTCATAATAATCTTTTAATATTTTAAAAGTTTTAAAGCCTTTGTTTTTATACCATTGGATTAGTTTTTTATTGTTTTTTGAAGCCTCTAAATAGATAAAAGATTTTTTTTCTTTAATAGCAATATTTTCAGCAAAATTAAGCAAAATACTTCCAAGCCCAAGGTTTTGAAATTCGGGTAGAATTGCAATAGAAAAAATTCTTATAGATAGATTGTTATGTCTTAATATAAGGGCTCCAGCAATAGTGCTTTTATTATTCTTATCTTTTAGGTAAGCAAACCATACAGACTGGCGTTTGCTTTTTAGACTATATTTCATAGAAGACGTGGTAGATCTCTGCCTTTTTAAAAAACAACGTTTTTCAATATTTAAAAGATCAATAATGTTTGAGCTATTAGCTTTTTTTATTTTATATGGGTTCAAAATATAATATCCGAAAAAAAACACAATTTAATGATTAAAATTTGAACCAACTATATATAGACAATTTTCAAATTGTAAATATAAATTTAGTTTTATTTTTTGGTCACTTTTCCTGCTTTTCTTGCTAAGATATCAGCTGGATCACTTGCCTTTCCTTTTGGTTCTAATATTCCCTCTCGTGCTGCTTCAACTCTTTGGGCAAGTGATAGTTAATTCCATGCTTCTCTTGAACCCGTAGCTGAGGCATTGCTTCCTTCTAGAGATTGTTTTTATAAACCTCTCATACGAGTTGGTTTGTTTTAATGTCTTCTGTAGTGGAGGGGCTTGTCCCCTCCTTATTTAAATGGTGGCTATTACTACCATTCGTTTCAAGTTTAATACTATGCCTAGAAAATAGTTTTCTTGAGATACTTTTTTCAATCCTCTGTATCTCTTGTTCCCTTGTTCCCCTGTGATCTTGTTCTCCTTATATTTTTTTCCTTGCCATTGTTCTATTTTTTCTTTATAAGCACTATCAACTTGAAATATTAATATCAAGGCATCAAAATGCAGTATTTCACACTTCACTACTATTTAAACATGACCTAGCATAATTATTGTATTCAGCATTATTGAATAAATAAAAATTTATTAAAGTGCAAATTTAAGACATAATCTAATAACTTAAAATCATAAGATTTTTGGAGGTATTTCATGGATAAGATTAAAGTAATAATTATGGGGGCAGCAGGTAGAGATTTCCATAATTTTAACACATTTTTTAGAAACAATGCTCAATATGAAATAGTTGCCTTTACTGCAACTCAGATTCCTGGAATTGATGACAGAAAATATCCAGCATCTTTGGCTGGTTCATTATATCCTGATGGCATTCAAATTTGCCCTGAAGAAGATTTAATGGACTTAATTGAAAAATTCAAGGTAGATCAGGTTGTTTTTTCCTATAGTGATGTTAAGCATGAATATGTAATGCATAAAGCATCACAAATTATAGCAACTGGTGCTGATTTTAGATTGATGTCAGCTGAAAAAACAATGATCAAAAGTATAAAACCTGTTATTTCAATTTGTGCAACTCGTACAGGTTGTGGAAAAAGTCAAACAACCCGAAAAGTTGCTGAAATATTAAAAGAGATGGGTAAAAAGGTTGTAGCTATTAGACACCCAATGCCATATGGTGATCTAGAAGCCCAAAAGTGCCAAAGATATGCTACCTTGGCAGATTTGGATAAGTACAAATGTACCATAGAAGAAAGAGAAGAATATGAGCCACATATTAAGACTGGTACAATAATTTATGCAGGTGTTGATTATGATACAATTATCAAAGAAGCAGAAAAAGAAGCAGATGTTATTTTATGGGATGGCGGAAACAATGACATGCCTTTTTATAAGCCAGATTTAGAAATCGTTGTGGTTGATCCTCACAGACCAGGCCATGAGCTTAAATATTATCCTGGTGAAACAAACTTAAGAAGAGCAGATGTAGTAGTTATTAATAAAATCGATTCAGCGGGAATGGAAGGCATCAATGAGGTTAGAAAAAACATTGAAGCAATTAATCCTAATGCAATAGTTGTTGACGCAGCCTCTCCTTTAACTGTTAAAGGGTTTGAAAAAATTAAAGGCAAAAAAGTTTTAGTTGTGGAAGATGGCCCAACTCTGACTCATGGTGAAATGCAATATGGAGCTGGGGTTGTTGCTGCTAAAAAATATGGAGCAAAAGCATTTGTTGATCCTAGACCTTATGTTAGTGGCACAATGGCTGAGACTTATGAAAACTATCCTTATATTGGAACTTTACTTCCTGCAATGGGCTATTCAGATGAACAAATCAAAGACCTGGAAACAGCAATAAACAAAACTGAATGTGAGCTTGTGGTAATTGCCACACCAATTGATTTAAGTAAGCTCATTAAAATTAAAAAAGAAGCAGTAAAAGTTGAATATTCCTTGCAGGAGATTGGAAATCCTAATTTAACAGATGCACTTGTGAATTTTTTTAAGAACGTCAAGGATGAGGAGTAAAAATATGCATAAAGATTTTATTACAATAACTGATTATTCAAAAGATGAGTTCAATGAACTCATAGATTTATCTTTTGATATAAAAGAAAACCCATGTAAATATAGAAAATCCTGTGAAGGTCTTACTCTTGGAATGATATTTGAGAAGAAATCAACACGAACAAGAGTTTCCTTTGAAGTTGGAATCTTTCAATTAGGTGGTGTTGCTCTTTTCTTAAGTCCAAATGATTTACAGCTTGGAAGAGGGGAGACAATTGAGGATACAGCAAAAGTTTTATCAAGATATCTTGATGGAATTATGGCAAGAACTTATTCTCATCAAACCATTCTTGATTTAGCAAAATATGGAACTTGTCCAGTTATTAATGGCCTTTCTGATTACAATCATCCTTGTCAAGCGTTGACTGATTATTTTTCAATTAAAGAAGCTAAAGGCAAAACAAAAGGCTTAAAAATCACTTATATTGGTGATGGAAATAACATGGCTCATTCCCTTATGCTGGGAGCTCCAAAAGTAGGCATGGATATTACAATCATTACTCCAAAAGGCTATGAACCTAGTGAAGATGTTGTTAAATTAGCTCTAACAGATTGCGAAAAATTTGGAACTAAGCTAGAACTGACAAATGACATTGAAGCTGCTTGCTGTTCTGATGTAATCTATACAGATGTCTGGGCTTCAATGGGAATGGAAGAAGAAGAGGCAA
Organism: Pseudomonadota bacterium; assembly: GCA_043820105.1. Classification (GTDB taxonomy): domain Bacteria; phylum Bdellovibrionota_F; class JAHFAK01; order JAHFAK01; family JBDREC01; genus JBDREC01. The sequence goes on along the minus strand of JBDREC010000006.1, from coordinate 22,743 downwards.
AGAGAAAAGAAATATTTATGCCGTATCAGGTTAATGATAATGTTATGAAGATGGCCAAAAACGATGCAATTTTTATGCATTGCCTGCCTGCTCACAGAGGTGATGAAGTTTCTGCTTCAGTTATTGATTCAGATCAGTCAATTGTTATTGATCAAGCTGAAAACAGACTTCACTGTCAAAAAGCAGTGATGTATAAGCTCATGGCTAAATAATGATGATTAGATATGGTGCACCAGGACTCCAGAACACCAGAGCGCCAGGAAAGACTTGGTTTATCTTGACATACAAACAGTATAAAATTTAACTGGTGACCATTGAATTCTTTTCAGCTATTGCAATTTTCTTCTTAATTATTTAAACTTCTAGAAAATAATAAATCAATGGAGACTAATGGAAAATTTACTTGAAGTAAAAAATCTTAAAACTTATTTTCATACAAAAGATGGTGTGGTTAAAGCTGTTGATGATGTTTCTTTTTACCTTAAAAAGGGCGAAACCCTGGGAATTGTTGGTGAGTCTGGTTCAGGAAAAAGTGTTTGTAATCTCTCCATTCTAAAGCTTTTAAAGATGCCGCCTGCCAAAATTGAATCTGGTGAAATATTATTTAATGGAGTTGATTTAGCAAAAATGTCAGAGAAAGAATTACGTAAAATAAGGGGTAATGATATTTCCTTTATTTTTCAGGATCCAATGACCTCATTAAATCCATTTTTAACAATTGAAACTCAAGTAACTGAAGGCATTAAGCTGCACAAACAGCTTTCAAGCAAAGAAGCGCTTGAAAAAGCTCTTGGATATTTAGAATTAGTTGGAATTCCAGATCCTGCTAGCCGTATAAAATCTTATCCACACCAGTTCTCTGGTGGAATGAGACAAAGGGTAATGATAGCAATGGCCCTTATTACAGAACCAAGTTTAATAATAGCTGATGAACCAACCACGGCTTTAGATGTCACTATTCAAGCACAAATATTAAAACTTATGAATAGAATAAAAGAAAAAATAAATACTTCTATTATTTTTATTACACATGATCTTGGAGTAGTGGCTTCTATGGCTGACAGAATTGCTGTTATGTATGCTGGAAAAATCGTTGAAACAGGGACCTGTGATGAAATATTTAATGAAGCGCAGCATCCATATACAAAAGGGCTTTTAAAGTCTGTTCCACGTATTGATAAAGCAGAGAAAGAAAGACTTTCCTCCATTGAAGGCATGCCCCCGTCTTTATTGGGAATGAAAAACAATTGCCCATTTCAGCCAAGATGTGAGAGGTCAATAGAAGACTGCACCTTAAGTTTTCCCGATATAAAAGAACTTAACAAAACACACCAATATTTTTGCCACAACGCGTAACATGTTAATATTTCTTGCCTTTTCCTTTTTATAATATATTGTTTTGTTTTTCTATTTCAAATAATTATTATTTAGGAGGTTTTCATATGTTACAAGGACTAACAATTATTTTAGGTATTCTGATGATCATTAAGTGTCTTCCTGCAGTGATTTGGCCAGAAAAAGCAAAAGTGACAGCAGAAAAATTATTAGAAAATGAATTTCTATATAAACTAATATTAATGCTTTCAACAATTTTAGGTTCATATATTCTGGCATCTTCATTTTATGATTCAGTTGCACTTGAAGGTTTTATAATTTTCTTAGGTATTTATATGTTAGTTTGGGGTGTTTTAGGAATTGTTTATCCTAAAATTATTAAAGATCTTTGGACTTATTTTGAAAAACAGCCTCCACTTTTTATGAAAATTGGTAGTGGTGTTGGAGCTGCATTAGGTCTTTTAGTTCTTATCTGCGGAATCATATAAGTAATTCAAGATTCAAAATTCAAGATTCAAAATTAAAATAATTTTCTTTCTTTTATAAAATAATATGTTAATGTCAAACTTTCAAATAGCTTTAAAATAAGGAGTTAGTAGTGAACATGGATTTTGAATATCAGTATGATTTATTGTCAAAGGGTACAGTTGAAATTATTAAAGAAGAAGAGTTTAAAGTAAGATTAAAAAAATCTATTGCTACCAAAACCCCTCTTCGTGTTAAGCTAGGTTGTGATCCTTCAAGACCTGATATTCATCTTGGACATACTGTGCAATTAAATAAATTAAGACAGTTTCAGGAACTTGGTCATCAAATTGTTTTTATTATTGGTGATTTTACGGGCATGATTGGTGATCCTTCTGGTAAAGATACAACAAGGCCTATGTTAACAGAAGAGGCAATTAAGGAAAATGCAAAAACATATTTTGATCAGGTTGGAAAAATCCTGGATATTGAAAAGGCTGAGGTTGAATATAATTCACGATGGTTAACTCCAATGAATTTTGTTGATGTAATAAAGCTTGCTTCTAATTATACTGTTGCACGAATGATGGAAAGAGATGATTTTGAAAAAAGATATAAAGCTGAAAAACCTATTTCAGTTCAAGAGTTTTTATATCCTCTAGCTCAAGCTTATGATTCAGTAGTTGTAAAGGCTGATATTGAGCTTGGCGGAACAGATCAAAAATTCAATTTTATTTTAACCCGGGATATTCAAAAGGCATATGGCCAAGTGCCAGAGATTGTGATTACAAATCCATTGTTAGTAGGCCTTGATGGCATTGAAAAAATGTCAAAATCACTTGATAATTATATTGCCATTACTGACTGTCCAAAAGATATTTTTGGAAAAATCATGTCTATATCAGATGATCTAATGTATAATTACTATGAACTCTTAACAGATCTTACTCTTCCTGAAATAAAAAAAATGAAAAATGAAATTGAAAATAATGAGATTCATCCAATGAATGTAAAAAAAGATTTAGCTATGATAATTACTGAGCGTTTTTTTGATAAGGCAGCAGCAAAAAACGCCAGAGATGAATTTGAATCAGTATTTTCAAAAGGTAATTTACCAGAAGAAATGAAGGAGCATAGACTAACTGAAAGTGAGCTCACTGGTGGTAAAATATGGATCGTTAAACTTGTAACAGATATTGGTTTTGCCAAATCAAATGGAGAGGCAAGAAGACTTGTCACTCAAAACGCTGTATCAATTGATGGTGAAAAAATAAGCGATGTTCAAGTAGAAATTGAAGCTAAAGATGGAATGGTTATTAAGGTTGGGAAGAAGAATTTTGCTAAATTGGTGTTGTAATTTGTAAGTGGTAAGTGATAAGTGGTAAGTGGTAAGTGGTAAGTGGTAAGTGGTAAGTGGTAAGTGGTAAGTGGTAAGTGATAAGTGGTAAGTGGTAAGTGGTAAGTGGTAAGTGGTAAGTGGTAAGTGGTAAGTGGTAAGTGGTAAAAGAAAGGTTTATTGGTGAAAAAAGAATTTTTAAAATTGTTTAATATCCGTGAAAGTAAAGCAGACATTGAGTTTGTAAAATTAATTCTAAATGCATTTTCTAATATTCCCTATGAAAATATTACCAAGATTGTTAAATTTAGCCAGTACCAGGAAAACAAGAATGAAGATTATTTAAGGTATGGTGATGAGATAATAAGTGATTACACAAACCTGGGGGCAGGTGGAACTTGTTTTTCATTAACAAACTATCTTTACGATCTTTTGAGTTCAATGCATTTTCAATGTTATAGAGTAATGGCAGATAGATCATATGGAAATAATACTCACTGTGCTATTATTGTGGAACTCAATGATGGTCAATATTTGCTAGATCCCGGATATCTTCTAAGTGAACCTGTAAAACTAAATAAAGGCATAGATAGCTTAATTAAAACCCCTATCTCTGATGTTATTATTAAACCACTTGAAAATGGTGCTAAGTTTGCTTTAAACACGATTGATAAGTCAGGAATAAAAGAAAGATATATTTTAAAAAACAATCCTGAAAGTGATGATACTTTTAAAAAGCACTGGCTCGATTCTTTTAATTTTCCAATGATGAATCATATTCTTATAACCAAGATGTTTCCAGAGGGTCAGCTTTATTTAAGAAATAACTACTTTCAGAAAAATACTGCTTCCAAAAAAGAAAAGAAAAAAATGAATGAAATATCTACAGAGCTAATATTTTCAGCTTTTGGAATAAATGATGAGCTTTCTAAACTAGCGATTGATATTATAAAGAACAATATAAAGAAATAAAAAACCTAAGAACTATGTAGGAAGATAATTTCTTCTTCTTCGATTTCCTCTACCTTGTCTGCAACCTTCACAAAGGGCAGGATTTGCATATGAATGACGATGATAAACTACTGTGTCAGCGCCGCAGGAATAACATTTGCATCTATAATATCTTTTTCTCTGTTGTGAGCCTGCCTCATTTGGAACAGCAGCAGAATTGCCATTAGTGCTATTGCCATCATCTCCATGCTGGGAATTAAAATTTTTTGATTGTTTTCTTCGTTTTCTGCATGAAGGGCATCTCTTGGGTTCTTCATATTCTTTTTCTTTGTAGTATTTTTGTTCAGCATCTGTATAAGAAAAATCTTTATTACACGAAATACAGGTTAAAACACGTATTGACATAAAATCCTCATAAGTAAGCTGTAAGCTTGGAAAAAATTAATAATAGAAGTAATTGTTATGTTTTTATATTATAAATTCAAGTACCTTTTTAGCCAAAAAATTATCTTTTAATATCGTCAAAAATGAATTTTATAGGATTAATTGGTTTATTGTCTATAATTGTTTCATAGTGAAGATGTGGCCCAGTGCTCCTTCCAGTGTTACCCATTTCGGCAATTAACTGATATCTATTTACAAGATCACCAATTTTAACATGGTATTTTCTTAAGTGTGCATATTTTGTTGTAATATTATAACCATGATCTATAGTTATGTGTTTGCCAAGACCAGAATCTCTGCCTATTTTTATAACTTTGCCAGCTGCTGGGGCAATAACTGCTGTTCCAGGATGGTTAGACAAATCAAGTCCTTCATGAAACTGAATACTTCCCGTAAATGGGGAAATTCTTTTTCCATAGCCAGATGATAACCAACCTCGAGTAGGTGCAATAGTAGGAAGATGATTGAGAAAATCTTTTTGATCTTCTAATAAGACCACCATTCCTTGAAGGTTTTCAATTATCACAGATGATTGTTTGTTGAGTTCATAGCTTTTAGATAAAACATTATCAGCATGCATATTTGAAAAAGGTGTCGGGATATCTAATTTTGTATTATTTTCAGTATAATTGTTAAAATTCTTGAAAGTTATTGGATTATTTACTTTTTTTTTTTAATTCTATATTTCCGCTTTCTTTTCTGATTTGTTCTTCCTCTGGGGTTAAAGCTCCAAAACCCAGATTATCGCTACCAATTCCAATAATGGTTAAGTCTTTAAGTTTTTTGGTTAGCTCATCAATTGATTTTTGTTTTGAATCAATAATATTCATTTGTTCATTTAAAGAATTAACAGTATCCTTTAAATGCTCATTTTCTTCTTTTGCTGCAAGATAGTCACTTATTTTATATATTGAAAAAGATAAAAAACCTATAGCAATAAAAACAACGATAGCCAACATGCTAATTGTCTTTTTCAGTCTCTTAATAGATTTAGCAGATAAAGAATACTGATCAGATAACCTGGATGATCCTTCAGGTATTAAAATTACTCTGTAATCTTTTAAATTTTTATTAACATATTTTATAAAATTAAAAAGCCCCACTTCTTTTACAAGCTCCTTTTTTTAGCGTTTTCACAAAAACAAAATACCTTTACTTAGAAAGAAAGGGAATATCATATGTCATAATGCATCACTTAAGTAGCAAATGAAAACTCGTTTGTCAAAAAATATTTTAATTTTTTAAATGCTATTCCTCTATGACTTATATTGTTTTTTTCTGTTTCGTCAATTTCAGCCATTGTTAGCTCATATCCATCAGGATAAAATATGGGATCAAAACCAAAACCCATGTATCCTCGAGGTTCAAAACCTATATTTCCAAGGCATTCGCCTTGGAAATGGTATTCAGTATTTGGTATTTTGTATTCAGTAAATTCTTTGGGAAACATAACTACAGCACAACATACAAACTTTGCCTTTCTTTTTTCAATGGGTATTTCAGCCATTTCAAAGAGCATTTTGTTTATTTTTTCTGAAAAAGGCAAATATTTACTGCCATACCTGGCGGAATGAATGCCTGGGCCATTGTTTAGAGCTTCTACTTCAAGTCCTGAATCATCAGCAATCGTTATTTTACCTGTATGATTTAGCACAGTTTCTGCTTTAATTTTGGCATTTTCCAGGTATGTTTTACCTGTTTCATCTGGAATTACAACATCATGAAAGTCTGAAAGTGGAATTAAGTTAATATTTGGATCCTTTAATAATTTACCTATTTCCTTAAACTTACCAGTGTTTGTTGTGGCTATAACTACATCTAACATTATTCTTGTGCTTCTTCCTCATTGTTTTCAACATTTTCATCAAGCTCTTGCATAGCTTTTTCCCTGTCCTGCTTCACCTTATCCCAATCAGTTTCCTTTGTGCAAGGTTTTTTGCATGAACAACTAATTGTAAAAAATGTTAACACTAATAATAACAATAATAACTTTTTCATATTTAATCCTTTTTTAAAGTGGTAAGTGGTAAGCAGTAAGTGGTAAGTGCTTCTTACGACTAACGACTAACGACTTACGACTATTTTTTCATCATTTCCTTGTGCATACTCTCAACAGCAACCTTAGCCTGCCCCATTGCTAAAATAACTGTAGCTCCACCTGTTATGACATCACCGCCTGCATAAACCTTGTCTTTTGATGTTTTGCCAGTAGTTGCATCAACAATTACAACCCCCCACTTATCTGTTTCCAAATCTTTAGTCATTGATGGAATAAGCGGATTTACACCAAAGCCTAAAGCTGAAATAACTGTATCAACTTCCAGTTTAGTTTCGGATCCTGCTACTGGGACTGGGCGTCTTCTGCCAGAAGAATCAGGCTCTCCAAGCTCCATTTTTAAAACTTCCATATGAGTAACTAAGTTGTCTTCATTTCCAATAAATTTTGTTGGGGCTGTTAAATATAAGAATTTAACACCTTCTTCTTCAGCATGCAGAATTTCTTCATTTCTTGCTGGAGCTTCATGTCTGGTCCTTCTGTAAACAATTGAAACCTCACTAGCGCCCATTCTTATAGAGGTTCTAGCTGCATCCATTGCAGTATTGCCAGCTCCTAAAACAGCAACTTTTTTCCCAACAGTTATTGGAGTGTCATATTCTGGAAACTTATTAGCTCTCATCATATTAATTCTTGTTAAAAACTCATTGGCTGTATAAACACCGCCAAGGTTTTCACCAGGAATATTGAGCATCCAGGGAAGACCAGCACCTGTTCCTAAAAATACCATATCAAAGCCTGACTCTAAGAGCTCATCAAGAGTTGAAATTCTGCCAATCAAAGCATTAGCTTCAAATTCAACACCTAGTTTTTTTAAATATTCAATTTCATAACTTACAATTTCATTGGGAAGTCTGAATTCAGGGATTCCATAAATTAACACCCCACCAAACATGTGCAGTGCTTCATAAACTTTAACTTCATAGCCAAGCTTAGCTAGTTCTCCAGCTGCTGTTAAACCTGCTGGACCTGAACCAACAATAGCTACTTTTTTTCCATTTAAATTTGGTTTTTCAACATTATCACCATCACCATATCTTATTCCATAATCAGCTATAAATCTTTCAAGTCTTCCAATTGAAACAGGTTCACGTTTTTTTCCTAAAACACAATATTTTTCACATTGTTCTTCTTGGGGGCAAACCCTTCCACAAATAGCAGGCAAGGAATTCGCTTCCTTCATTGTTTCTAAGGATTCAATAAAATTACCATCTTCAATTTTTTTGATAAATTTGGGAATATCAATCTTAACAGGGCAGCCATCAATACAAGCAGGATTTTTGCATTGAATACACCTTGCTGCTTCAAGCATTGCCGCATTTACTGAATATCCCAGATTAACTTCATCAAAATTTTTATTTCTAACATTAGGTTCTTGTTCTGGCATTTTCTGTTTTTCAATTGCCATCCTATCTTTTACTGAAATGCCAGAAACAGGAGAATTGCATTGTCCTGAGCAATTATCAACAGCTGTTCCTTTTAATTCAAGCTTTTGCGAGATAGGGGAAGAATCAAAAGTTGGTTCTTTTATATATCTATCAAAGGCTACTTTCTCTTGTTCTTTATATAGAGTTTGCCTTTTTATTAGTTCTTCAAAATTTACTTTATGACCATCAAAATCTGGACCATGAAAACAGGCGAATTTAACAGTGCCATCAACTTCAACCCTACAAGAGGCACACATTCCCGTTCCATCAACCATGATCGCATTTAAACTTACATAGGTCAAAATTTCATGAGGTTTGGTCATATCTGAACATGCTTTCATCATTGGAACTGGACCAATTCCAAAGCACACACCAATTTTCTCTTTTTGTATTATCTCATTTAATACATCTGTTACAAAGCCCTTTTTTCCCTTGCTTCCATCATTTGTTGAAATATAAAGCTCATCTGAGCAGGCTTTTAATTCTTCTTCCATAATTAAAAGGGTTTTTTCTCTTGCTCCAATGATTGAGATCACTTTATTACCAGCTTCTTTTAAGGCTTTAGCTATTGGAATTATAGCAGCAGTTCCATAACCACCGCCAATGCAAATAGCAGTTTTATAATCTTTTATATGACTTGGTTCTCCAAGGGGGCCTAAAATGCCAAAAAAAGCATCACCTTCATTGAAATGAGCTGCGATTAATGAAGTTGTTTTACCAACAGTTTGAATAACAAAGGTAATGGTGCCTTCATCATCGTCAGAACCTGCTAGAGTAATTGGAATTCTTTCACCTCTGGGAAAAGGAGTAATAATAATAAATTGGCCTGGTTGGCGTTTCTTAGCAATTAAGGGGGCATAAACTTTAAACTTATAAGTCTTATCAGCCAGCAGCTTTTTTTCGATGATCTCAAAGTTCATAAGTAATTCCTTTCTTTGCTATTTCATTTAATAAAAAATACAACTTTAAAGGTAGTATTACCTTGGACTTTTCCATGTTTCAAACATCTTCATTACCTTTGGATATAGGTTTGAGCCAAACATTAGCGAACCTGATGAGAGATTATTTAACACAACTTGTGGAAATGGTTGCAGCCTTCCATTATATTCAATATTTAAGATTGCACCCGCTGTTATGTTTATTGCACCCATTGAGATGATAGTCCCTCTAACTTTTGGGTAATTTAATATTATTACATCTTCTCCTGATAGAATTATTCCTGGTCTATATCTACCAAATTGTGGGGTTGGGCTTAGATTACTGCCATTCAAAATAATATCAGTTGTATTTGGTGTGGCATCGAAATTAGTAATAAAAAGAAAGTTTTGCCCATACAGGTGAGGTTTAACTATAACATCTCCACTAATAACATCTATCTTTCCTGTACTGATAATTGTAGCTTCCCATGGATTATTGCTGGTACCTATTGCAGTGGTTAAGGCAGCATTACCCTTTACAAAGAAAATTGCGTTTTTCACAGTTCCGTTTTTTTCCCACCGGCTCATTGCGCCAGACCAGGCCCAATTTGTAACAGCAGCACAGTCAACTTGACTTGTAGTATCGAGGCAGCTTGCTTTCCCTGAAATATTGTAACATTTAAAATCTGAATTATTTAAATAATACATCGTATTTGCTGGAGCATATTTTTGAAGATATTGACAATATTGCAGGGCATCAACTTTAACAAACGGATCAGAAGCTGGTTGCATTTGGAATTGAGTTGTAGCTGGATAGGTAGCGCCATAATTGCCAGCTGGAATGGAACCCATTTCTATGGTTTGTCCTGCGTATAAATCATATTCAATTTTTGATGCAGCATCAGCATTTGAAAAGTTAATATTTCCTTTATTTGAGCGAATGTCACCATAGGAGCCAGATGTTACCAGATAACCGGCCGCTCCTGTAAATATATCATTTTGAGCAAGCATTGCATAATTATTAGCTTCATTTTCAAGCTTTACTTTTGCAATCATCTTTTTTGAAAAAGTTCCCTTGCTAGCTTCTGCTACCAGTAGAATGTGATTATCTTTATCTTCAAGCAGATTATAGGCAGGAGTGCCACCACCATTTTCATCTAAGTTGACACTGTCATTAAGAAAAATATCATTGTCTTTTATAGATAGTTTTACTTTAATCGATGGATCAGAAGGCATAATGGGAAGATTAGGTGCTGGATCATTATAAGGAATATATTTAATAAGTTGGACATCGAGACTTTCAGCATTATTATCATAAGGTATAGGCAAAATATTTATATCATTTAATATCGGGTTAAAATTATAATCACTTGCACCAAGATCATCTATTAAGTCTCTTAATCCTTGGTTAATTGTAGAAATACAAGCGTTTCTAAGGTCAAGTGCTATTTTATCTTTGGATAGCACTTCTTTTTCACCACCAGTTGTAATTAAAAGACCAATCATCATTACAGAGATTATTGTTAAAACCATTAAGGCAAATAGCAGAATTATTCCATCATTTTTTTTAATTGATATTAAACGGTACAATTTCACGTTTTAAACTCCTTGTTTTCCACTCGCTTGAAGGTTTGGTCATGTCTTTGATTTTAACTCTTATTGAAAGGACTATTCGTTCAATTCTATCATAGTTTAATGCAGGGTCAGCTACTATTTTAGTGTCATCAAAAAGGTCACTGTAATAAGCAATTTCAAAGGTATCCACATTTTCAAGAAATGTAGTAGGAGCATCTCCTTCCTGAACAACTACAACAACTTCTTTTTGAGCTTCAATAAATTCATATTCTATGAATTCACCACGGTCTAAAGTATCAGTATCTTCATCATGATTAATCCAAAAACCGATTATTATTGAAGGATCCGCATATTGTTTAAGAGGAGTGCCTAATACTATGTCTTTTCTGATATTATATGCTGCTCTTTCAAGGTTAACGGCCATTATATCCACAGCTGTTCTTAAGTCATGCTGTCCAGCTGTAACAAACTGCTCGTATGAGGAAAGTTTTGCCTGGTTAATAAAGAGTTGATAGCAACCTGCAACAATAAACCCTGAAATTGTGACTGCAACAAGTAGTTCAATAAGAGTAAAACCCTTGTGTTTATTTGTTATTCTTTTCATAATGTGCAAAAGATTATATATTTATAAAATAGATATCAAGAAATTATTAAAAAAAAGAGATCAAGGGAACAAGATCGCAGGAGAACAAGGGAACATAGTCTTTAATTTTGAATCTTGAATCTTGAATTTTGAATTATTTTTACTCTGCTTCCATGAAAGGGTATTCGTAGCTTGTTGGAGGGTTAAAGTTTTCTTTTACTGTTCTTTGGGAAACCCATCTTTGTAAGTTAAGCATGCTTCCTGCTTTGTCATTTGTGCCTGAAGCTCGGCTTCCACCAAAAGGTTGTTGTCCAACAACTGCTCCAGTTGGTTTGTCATTTATATAGAAGTTTCCAGCCGCGTGAGTAAGCTTGTCATATGCTATGTTGATAGCTTCTCTTTCATTTGCTAAGATTGCACCTGTTAAAGCATAAGGTGAAGTGTTGTCGCAAATATCTAGAGTTTTTTCAAAATCTGCATCATTGTACACATATAATGTTAAAACAGGGCCAAATATTTCTTCTTGCATTGTTTTGGTATCAGGCTTCTTGGCAAGAATGACTGTTGGTTTAATAAAATATCCAACAGAATCATCATATTCACCACCAGCTATGATTTCTGAATCAGGATCATTTTTGGCATAATCAATATAAGAAGTGATGTTTTTAAATGCTGATTTGTCAATGACAGCATTAACAAAGTTTCTAAAATCCATAACATCACCCATTTTAAGGCTTTCAACGTCACTTAAGAAACCAGATTTTATATTATTCCAAATTGATTCTGGAATATAAGCACGGCTTGCTGCTGAACATTTTTGTCCTTGATATTCAAAGGCACCTCTAACCATGGCTGTTTGAACAACTGCTTCATCTGCACTTTTATGTGCAAAAATAAAGTCTTTGCCACCTGTTTCGCCAACAATTCTTGGATAGGTTTTAAATTTATCGATATTTAGACCAACATCTTTCCAAATTCCTTGGAAAACTTCTGTTGAACCTGTGAAATGAACACCTGCAAAGTCTGGGTTTGTAACAACTGTGTTACCCATGTCTGAACCACGACATGGAATAAAGTTTATAACTCCATCAGGAAGGCCTGCTTCTTTAAGAATTTGCATAATATAATAAGCAGAATAAACAGCTGAAGATGCTGGTTTCCAAACAACAGTATTTCCCATCATAGCAGGAGCTGTTGGCAAGTTTCCTGCAATTGAAGTGAAATTAAAAGGAGTGATTGCAAAAATAAAGCCTTCTAATGCCCTTGCTTCTACTCTGTTCCACATTCCAACTGGAGAAATCGGGGGTTGTTCAGCATATAATTTTTCCATATATTTTGGATTAAAACGCCAGAAATCAATGAGCTCACATGCTGAATCAATTTCTGCTTGATAGACATTTTTACTTTGACCAAGCATTGTAGCGGCATTTAGAATTGGTCTATATTTATTAGCAAGCAGTTCAGCAGCTCTTAAAAAGATTGAAGCTCTATCTTGCCAAGCCATCTTTTCCCATGACTTTTTAGCTTCCATTGAAGCCTTTATTGCCATATTAATTTCTTTGGCTGTTGCTTGATGATATGTGCAGAGAACATGTTTATGATTATGTGGCATAACATTTGTTGCTGTTTTGCCTGTCTTAATTTCTTCTCCAGCAATAATTAAAGGAATTTCAATTTCCTTTGAGCTCATAAGTTCTAGATGATCTTTTAATATCTTTTTATTAAAATCTTGATCATTATAAGGGAAAATAGGTTCGTTTCCTGGTGTAGGGATATTAAAGATAGAATTGGTCATAGATACCTCCATTTTTAAAATCTAGTTTCAGTTATGTGCAAGGTTGATATTAAATTAAATTGGGTTTGTAAAGCAGGAAATGAAAATAGAGAACAAGAGCGCAGGGGAACAAGAGAACATGGGGTTTAATTTTGAATTTTGAATCTTGAATTTTGAATTAATTGTGGGTGGCATATTTTTGCTTGATTCTTGGACGCCACATTTTCTTTTTCTCTTTGCAAAATTGAAAGTTATGTATTAGCTTGGCCAAAGAATAAATTAATTTCCGGAGAAGAAATGAAATACACTATTCCTAAAATTCACAATATTGATATTAATCCAACTGAAGCCGCCTGTGTTGCGAATGGATCAGCTGCTACCCAGATTGGATCGCAAGTACTTTGCTGTGCGGAAGGGGGAGGTTTAAACTCAGAAGGAGCTGATTGTAGTAGTGGTGGTTATGTAAGTAGTTGGGCGAATATGTGTTTCCAGGGAAATGGCAATATCGGTTCATATCCCAGGCTTAGCTGCGCTTCAGGTACTGGTGTGACAAGTGGGAGCTGCGCAGATGGATCGAATTTCGATAATAATGTATATGATAGTTGTGTGGCTGGGACATGAAAATGGCACACTAAAGGGACGCAAAATTGGTACACTTACGAATCATTTTTCCTATGATTTTTTAGTTTCCATTGAAGCCTTTATTGCCATATCAATTTCTTCATTTGTCATTTTTCAAACTGAGCTTTTTATATCTTTATTGTTAAGATCCACATCATTTAAATTAAATAGAAGATAGTTTCATCATTTCAAATGAAATGTCTTTTTCAGAGGAATATAAAGCCAATTTAATAAGTAAATAATTATCATACTTTATGTGAAGATTCAATTGAACGGCCATAAAATAATTTTTCTACGATTTCAAATAATCTTAATTCCCAATTTCTGACAAATATAAAAAAACAATTGATTAAAATTAAAAAGAATATATAGAAAAATGTATGTTTTTAAATTTTTAAAGGAGTGTTTCTATGATTAGGAAATTTATTGTATTTGCGCTTGTTTTTGCTTTTTCATTTACACTTCAGGCAGTTGAATTTCAATCTTTCACAACATCCCAGGCTGAAAGCATTTTAAAAGGGGCAAACGCAACCTTTGCTATGCGTCCATTAAATGGAGCCTCTTCAAAAGGCAAGGTTTTTGGCTTTGAAATTGGTGTTGCAACAAATGCAACTGAGTCTACCATTTTTAAGGCTTTGCCAGGTGGAGAGAGCTTGCCAGGCTTTTTACCTGCTCCCCAACTTTATGCAGCTTTTGGAATTCCAGTAATTGATGTTGGTCTTGAACTTCAAGGCTTTTATTTGCCAACAGTTGCAGGCATTGGTTTTTATAATTTCGGTGGAAATGTTTTTTGGTCAGCTAAAAAGCTTTTGGATATGATTCCAATAATGGGTTATGTTCCATTTTTAAATTTGGCACCTCGTTTTACCTTTTCAAATTTTAATTTAGGTGTTGAACAAACAACCTCTGCTTCAATTTCAGGAGTGTCAGCAAGTGGATCTTATGATTCAAAAATAAGTGGAACTACTTGGGGATTCAACCTGTCTTTATCTGGAAAATTTCCTCCTGCTGGGCCTATATCAATTGAACCATATACAGGTATCGGATTCTTATCAAGAAATGGAGAAGCTGATGCATTAGTTGCTGCTAGTATATCTTCAACGCCTGTGATTTCAACTATTACAGAATCTGGAACAGATCTTCACTTTTTCGCTGGCTTACAGTTCTGTTTTGCTATGGTAGCTCTTACAGGAGAGTATGATAAAATATTTGATCAAAACTCCTTTTCAGGAAAAGTTAGCTTTAAGTTTTAATGATTTATCTGGTGCCTGACTAAATTTTAAATTTTCATATTGCCAACGAAAAAGATTAGGATTAGGATTGAGATTAAGATTGAGATTATAAGAGGTGAAAATGGAATATAGCCGTGATGATTTTATGAATATTGCTAAGGGGTTTCAAAAAACCAGGATATTTTTGACCTCTTTAGAGCTGGATGTTTTTTTTGTTTTAGGAGAAGAGCAAAGGACATCAAAAGAAATTGCAAAAGAAATTGCTGTTGATCATCGAGCCCTTGATCGGCTAATGAATGCCTTGGTTTCATTTGAAATATTGAAGAAAGAAGATGGATTTTTTTCAAATACAGAATCTGGAAAGAAATTTTTATTAAAGACAAGTCCTGAATTTATAAGCTTTGGTAAGCATGTCATAAATATGTGGGACTCTTGGACCACTTTAACAGGTGCAATAAAAGCCGGTGGAACCATTTATAATAGAGAAAAATTTGAAAGATCAAAAGAATGGTTTGAAAGTTTTATTGAAGCCATGCATGATAGAGCAAGTTTGCAAGCTCCTCACGTTGCTGATTGTCTTGATTTATCAAATGTAAATAAAATTTTAGATGTGGGTGGAGGCTCTGGTGCTTATTCCTTTGAGTTTATTAATCGCATTGAAAATAATGAAGCAAAAGCATTTATTTTTGACCTGCCTGATGTTACTTGTTTAACTAAGGGATATGCTGAAAAAGCCGGTTTAGAAAAAAAGATTTTAACACTTGATGGAAATTATAATGAAGATGATTTTGGCCTGGACTATGATCTTATTTTCATGTCTGCAATCATTCACATAAATTCTGAAAAACAAAATGAGATTCTTGTAAAAAAAGCCTATGAGGCTTTAAACGAAAATGGCCAGCTTGTGATCCAAGATTTTTTCATTAGTGATGATAGAACACAACCAACAAAAGCTAGCGTGTTTGCCTTAAATATGATTGTGGCAACCGAAGAAGGTGATTGTTATACAGAAAAAGAAATCGCATCTTGGATGGGAAAAGCAGGGTTAAAAAACATTCATAGAAAAGATACAAAAGCAGGTGGAAACTTGTTAATTGGAAGAAAGGTAGCAAAAGAAATATGATACAGATTCCTTTTTTAATAAAAAAAACTTGTGCTGACATAGAAAAACAATCCTATATAAACAGAGTAAATGCTCTTGCCTGCATTATGTCAGCAAACCATGGTTGGATAGGAGCAACATTTTCATGCAGTGATATAGTAAGCTTTTTATATCATGAGCATATGGATTTAGGAAAAAAGAAAGTAAAATCTTTTCAACAAGAAAGGTTTTTGCAGAGGCTCTTTTAAATTATACTAAAAAAATGAGAGGCTAATTGTTTTAGATGCTGACTTGTCAAAATCTTTAGACTTAGATAAGTTTGAAAGTCATTTGCCAAAGCAGTTTTTGCAAATTGGTATTGCAGAGCAAGACATGACATCAATTGCAGGTGGTTTGGCCTTAAATGGATATGTTCCAATTGTTACAACATATGCAAGCTTTTTTAGAAGATGTTTTGAACAAATCTATGTAAATGCAACTGAAAAAACACCAGTGATTTATATTGGAAATTATTCTGGCCTTTGCTATGCAACTGACGGTAAAAATCACCAAACATGACCTCTAAATCGTTTTTTACAATCAAATCAAAAAATAATGATGCTGGATTATTTGCATTAACAAATCAAAATTACATAAATGAAGATTCTTTAATTAAACACCTGGGAAAATATAATAAAGTTTTTGTTTTAGAAGAAAGTGTTTTGCCAGGTGGATTAGGGGATGAGGTTTCTCAAATTATTAATAAAAACAATTTGCCAATTAAAATAAGTCGACATGGTGTTAATTCTTTTACATATTCAACTAGAGATAAAGAAGAGCTTTATAAAGAGTTCAAGTTAGATGAAGAGTCTATACTTTCTTTGATAAGTTAAGGTTGTTTTAGAATTTAAAATTTTGAATTTTGAATTTTGAATTAATTATTGCCTTGACTAATTATATCTGATTGGATATAATTGATTTTATGTTGAATGCAATTAAAAAGTTAAGGTTAAAGGCTGGAATTACTCAAAAAAATCTTGCATTAGTAGCTAAAACCTCACAACCCACGATCGCAATGTATGAAGCTGGATCTAAATCACCAAGTCTAAGCACCTTAAATAAATTAGCTAACTCTTTGGGATTTGATATTCATGTGACGTTTATTCCAAAAATGACAAGAGAAGACAAAAGAAGTCTAGCTTATCATTATGCGATTGTAAATAAATTAAAGGATAGACCTGATCAAATTAGAAAAAAAGCAAAAAAAACATTAATAAAATTGAAGCTAAAACATCCACATGCAAAAGACCTATTAGGCAATTGGAGCAAATGGCTTAATTTACCACTAGAAAGTCTTATTTCAAATATTTTGAATCCAAATCAAGAATCAAGAGAAATGAGACATGTTTCACCATTTGCGGGAATTCTGAGTCCTAAGGAAAGAACTAAGTTATTAAAAGAATTTAGGAGAAATTATTCTTTATGAAAAAACATGAATTTGAGCACACTATCAGAGCTGCTGGAGCAATTCTAGGCACAGACAAGCTTTTGATAATTGGGAGTCAGGCAATTCATGCTTCAATAGACTTTGAGATACCTGAAGTTAACCGGTCTATTGAGGTTGATATTTCAGCTCTTGATGATGATGACGGATCCAAAGCTGACCTCATTGATGGATCAATTGGAGAGCTGTCAATGTTTCAAGAGACATATGGCTATTATGCTCAGGGAGTTACCCCTAAAACAGCAATTTTACCATCTGGCTGGAAAGCTAGGCTTATTCCTTTTTCTTCTCCACAAACCCAAGGAATCACAGCACTTTGTCTAGAAGTTCATGATTTATGGATTTCTAAGGCTATTGCTAATAGGAAAAAAGATAAAGAATTTTGCAGGGCTTTAAAAGTCTTGAAAATTGTTAATAAAAAAACCCTTCAAAATCGTTTTAATGATGTAAAAACCTTGAATAAAAAACAACACGATTTAGTGATGGCTTTAATAAATAATTAAATATTTTATAAATTATGAATTTTTAATTTTGAATTAATTATGGACGTCACATTTTTATTATTCTACATTTTTCAGGCAAGCAGCAACTTGGCTAAACTCTTTTATTGAAAAGAATTTATATTTTTTCAAAAGCCATATTTTATCAGCTAAAACATCAGAACCTTCTAATTTAAGAGCAGCACAGACAAGTTTTGGATCAAGAACAAAATGCCTATAATGAAACTGAATCTATGTTCATTTTTCTTAAAACTTGCAGTTTTTAATAGTTTTTACTAAAGAATAAAACCATGAAAACAATAGTTACAGGTGTTAAATGAAGTTTAATGATTTTAATTATTATGATTATTTTGATAAGTTTTGCTGTGCTTTGAATAAAGGTGGCTTGTTTTTAGTAGTTAATGATCCTGATGGAAAGCCAAATCCAATGACAATTGGTTGGGCTACAATTGGAACCATTTGGTATAAGCCGATTATGACAGTATTGGTCCGGCCTTCAAGACATACTTTCTCATTAATAGAAAAAAATGAGAATTTCACTGTTTGTGTTCCAGGAGAAGATAAGCTAAATGAGGAGCTGGCTTTCTGTGGAACAAAATCAGGTAGAGATTTTGATAAAGTCAAAGAGTGTAACTTTGAAATGGAAAAAGGACGACTTGAAAACACTTCAATTATCAAAGGCTGCCAGATCTTTTATGAATGTAAGACTGTTCATAAAAATGACGTTTTAAAACCTGAGCTAGAGTCAAATATCATTTCAAAATACTATCCAGAAGGTGATTTTCATAGAATTTATTATGGTGAAATTGTTCATTCATATATAAAAAATTAGGTTTTAAGAACAAGAGTAAATGTGCAGAATTTTTAAGTTATTTAGTTGATTTGAAACATATTCAACCTGATCTTTTTATTTTTTCTGATAGATAAATAGAAAATTAATACGTTAATATTTATTATACTTCCTGGATTCAACATTATAAACAAGTTAAGGAGCTTAAATGCATTATACTAAACCCGGATTGCATTACTTAAATGATAAAAGGGCTAGCAATTTATGCAGCAATGGTTCAGCTGAATCAACAGTTTGGAACTGCCATGAGGGGGCAACCTACAACTACGGAGGATGCGTAGATGGTGTGAATGCTGCTGACAATAGTTATAGTAGCCCATGCCGAACGGGAACCTACGCATACAACTCAGGTTCTGCACCTGCATGTGGTGTAGGCGATACAGCAGTTGGACCTGATGGATCTTCATGTGCTGAAGGAGGAGGTGGCTATACAAACTCACTTTGTACCACAGGGAGTGGAGCTTCAACCTTATAAGTAGATAAATTATATTCAAATATTATTCCAAATACTATTCCGAAAAAGTTGTTAATATGCTGCTCTAAAGATTATTTTGCTAGGAATTGGGATATTAAAATAAAGTGAAATATATTATCAATGTTTATTTCAATGCTTAATGTAATATGTAATAGCAAATAAACTTTAACAAGTCTTTAATATAACATTGACTTTTATATGAATAGTTGTTTCTAAGAATTATAAAGATCACCTAAAGCAAGGTAAAAATTGGAAAAAATTAAATATAATATTCCAAAATTAGAGAGTTTTAAAAAACATTACAAAGCATCATGTGCAGCTGGCGAATCCGCAAGCGGTATTGAAGATTGTGTCAATGGAACTGGAGATACTCAAGGAGAATGTCATAACGGAAGTGGGGCTTCTCTATCGTGTAGTACAGGCGCTGGAGATATTGAGGGCGCTTGTTCTGAAGGAAGTTCTCCATCTAACTATTGTGTTAGCGGTGGTGATGACGTATAATTTTCCTTCGAGTAAATTACTTTTTCTTTTCTTGCTCAATTAAGTTATCCAACTCTTCTAACCTTCTTTGATGCCAAAACAGGCCAAGGCCTTGTATTTCTTGGCCTATAGTCTGGCTTCTTCTTCCATGCTTTCTATCAGTGCCTGTCTGATTAAATAATATTTTTCTCCATAAACTTTCTTTGCCTCTCTAAGTGCTATATAATTTTTAAAACTTTCTATAGTATTATATAGCCTTAAAATGACGCAATTTTGCAAATTGTTAAAAAAAAGCGAAAGTACTCTTGAAAATATCTCAAGATAATAATTACTTATTGTGATGGCATGAATTTTGCTATTTATGATTTAGATACATGTTTTTGCTTATTATTGCTAATATTTACATGTTTTAAGGAAATATTATGAAACTGTTTTCGTTTAAAGTTAAGTACTTTTCAATAATCTTATCTGCTTTTTTCATGAGTTTAATATTTTATTCTAGCATTAAGGCAAATTGCCTTGATTTATTTGAGCATTCATTAAGATCCGAACACAAAGGCTCTATTGAAGGTCGTATTTTTTTAGAAATTGATAAAAGTAATCTTGTTGATAGTCTTGAAACAGAAACAGATTTTTCTTTCAGCACTTTAAAAACTGTTGAAGCTTTTACTAAAAATATATTAAACAGATCAGATGTTGAAATTGTTGACCTGATAAATAGAACTACAGGTGAAGAGTTTACGGCAGCTGACTTTACAGGAAAAATTAGTTTAAGATATTTCCGTCATGGCTCAAACAAAATAGTTTATAAAGTTGGCTTTGAATTAAGGGAAGAGGTAAAACAGCACATTACCTCAGATGGTTTAATTGAAATTGCCATTATAACCAAAAAAGAAAAGGAGGCTGGATTCATTGCTCAAGTGGAACTTGATGATTTAAAAGAAGCTTCTGGCTTGGGTCTTACACCACGTTTTGGAATGGAATTTGAGTTTGAAGGCAATAAATATTTTATTGAAGAATATATAGAAGGGCCTACAGCGCGAGAATTAAAAGATCTAGGAATATTTACTCAGCAACATCGAGCTTTGATTATTGAAAACCTTCTTGAAATGTCAGTTATCTTTGGCGGCCAAATACCAACTGATATTCATGAGAAAAATTTTGTTTTTTCTGGTCAGGGACACAGCTTAAGAGCTGTTTGTGTGGATATTGGAAGAAAGAGGGTCAATGTAGACAGGGCACTTTTGCGTTTGATAAAATTTTATGGTTATTTTGGAAGTTCCACCTATGAAGGAAACAATGATTTTATCTTTCAGGAATTTATTAATCAATTTGGGTACTATGGCATAGAAAATGGCTTTGAAATTCTAAATAGAAACATTGACCATGTGCAACGAATGCAAACACAAGAACTTAGGCATAGCCTGCAGCCACGCGCTCCAAACCAAAGCAGGCAGCAAAAAAGACAAGAACAAGGTGAAGAGTCATTAAGACAGGAAGATATTGAAAAAATTATTGAAGACTATCAGGCATTCCTAGCAGCAAATAACAATTTGTAATAGCATTTATAAGTTTTGACAACATAATATCAGAGAAAAAAACAAATGAACATTTGAAATTATTTGATCTTATTGCTGATTTTGGCCTAGAACCAGAAACCCTAAATTTTGTGGGCATTTATTATTTAAATAAAATAAAAGATTATAAAAATAAATTAGTGTTATTAAAAAAAGGCAAGAAATCATCTGTATACAGACCAAATGTTAATCTGTTTATTGAACTAAAACTAGAACGCTTTACTGAGTCAGATTACCAGGATTGCATAGAATTTATTAAATATGCAAAACGTATTAAAAAAACAGAATACAAAAAAAATATTGATAATATACTTAATAAAAAAATTAAAAAGTGTACAAATGAAGCTAAGAAGAAAAGATATAAAAAGTTAGCTCAATATTTGCCTAATCATTAAAATTTACAAGTCAAAATAATAGCACGGAGTTTACCGCTGCGGTAGGGAAGTTCGCTGTTATATATTCCGCAGCCAAACCCCAAACAAGTACATTCAGTTCATATCTTTCAAATGTTTTAAAGGTATTAAACCCCAGTGATGGGGATTGACTGCGCCTACTGAGTAGGCTTGTCCCTCCGGTAGGGAAGTTGGGTTGTTATATGTTCCGTAGTGTTAAGGGGAGTTACTCCCCTTGACTTATAGTGCAGGGCAAATTCACTTTGCCCGTAAATGATCTTCGTTTAGAAGATCATTAGCACGAACGGAGAAGAGGGGATTCGAACCCCTGGTACGCTTGTGACGTACACACGATTTCCAGTCGTGCACCTTCGGCCAACTCGGTCACCTCTCCAGCTTAATGATTTTGATTAGTTATCTAAATTAAAATTGAAATGCAACTTATTTTTAGACCCACTAAAGACCCACTTTACAAAGCTGAATCTCTGAGCTGAATAACATTGTTGCTGTTTTCTTTCGGCATCTCAAAGATAACAACATTAAAGTTTCTGGAGAAACTTCTGGAGCGGTAAACGATTCAAAATATAATATTTAGATTAGACTGGAAAATTACATTAGAGCTTGATTTAGAAAACGCAGGTTTTAGTTATCAAAAATTATCAGTTTGGCGATAGAGAATAGTTGATCATGATGAAGCAAGAAAGTTGTTTGATAAAAATGAAAAAATGAAAAGAAGTCCGCCTTGCAATTTTCAAATCTTGGCACAGCGCAATATGTTTGACAACATCAATTTCTTGTGCTAACAAATTTAAAATAATTTGCTTGGGATTAATTATTATGAAACTTTTTTTAATTCATTCAAATCATATTGAATTATTTTATGATACTTCTCTTGCGCTTTTATTTTCAAAATACAATCCTCTAGGTTCGAGAAATTTAATATATAATTTTTAATTAAAATGGGAGAAATTTATGAAACAAAAGTGTAAAGTAAACATATATATAAATAAGCTACCCTCAGTGCCAGTTAAGAAAAAGACATTTAAGATTACCCGAGTTTGTTAAAATAATATATTAAATAAAAGTATGACAGCTAAGAGAAAAGCCTTTAATTTTATTTTAATCCATCCAATATTATCTATTGAAAAGCAAGATCTGTCTATTCCTC
>JBDREC010000005.1:0-17338 GCA_043820105.1 Pseudomonadota bacterium | reverse complement strand
AATCCTAATCATAATCATAATCCTAAGATTAATCCAATGGTTTCATGTATAGAAATATTTATTTCAATTTTAATATCATGGAATAGATAGAACAGTGTTTTATATTTTCAGAATAATTATTCTTGGTGGGTACTCAAAATGGAGATGAGCCAAAAATACACATCTTGATGTATTATTAAGACTGTTAATTATTTATCCTTCTTTATATTTAAATATTGGCCCGATTTCCTTTTCAAAATCAGGCAAATGTTTAACAGCTCTACATTCGATTAATTATCGCTTTTCCAAATCCAGAACAAGAAACTTCTGTTACGTCTTCTCTGCCTTCTGCCTTCATTAGGCGAGCAAGGTCGTATGTTACATGACCGTCTTTGATTGATTGTTCAAGACCTTTTATGATTAGATCAGCGGCTTCATTCCAGCCCATGTGATTTAGCATCATAACTGCGGAAAGTATTAAGGAACCAGGATTGACTTTGTCCATTCCTGTATATTTAGGAGCTGTTCCATGAGTTGCTTCAAACAAAGCGACTTCGTCGCCGATATTAGCACCAGGTCCAAGGCCCAGTCCACCAACTAAGGCAATCGCTGCATCAGACAAATAATCACCATTTAGATTTGGGAGAGCAAGCACAGAATATTCTTCAGGTCTTGTTTGTATTTGTTGGAAAATTGAATCCGCGATTCTATCTTTGATTAAGTGTTTTCCTTCTGGCATTTTTCCATCAAAGTTATCCCATAATGTTTTTTCGGAAATAAAATAATCTTTAAATTCATCTTCAGCCAGCTCATAGCCATATTTTGCAAAAGAACCTTCTGTAAACTTCATGATATTACCTTTATGGACTAGGGTTACTGAAGGAAGGTTTTGACTGATTGCCCATTGAATTGCTTTTTTAATTAATCTTTTTGAACCAAAAACTGAGATTGGTTTAACCCCAATTCCAGAATCTAATCTAATTTGACGTCCAGTTTTTTCCTTAATTAATTCAATAATTGCCAGTGCTGTTTCTGAACCTTTTTCAAAGTCATGACCTGCATAGACATCTTCAATGTTTTCTCTGAAAATGACGAAATTTACTTTATTTGCATATTTGTTTGGAGAAGGAACACCTTCAATGTATCTAATTGGTCTAACACAAGCATAAAGATCCATTTTCTGTCTTAAGCCAACATTAATTGATCTAAATCTTTCTGCAACACCATCATCTTTTCCACATTTATCGCAAACACCATCATGATATTGTTGGTGAGCACAATGTAAACAAACATGTGTTTCTTCACCAATTGGAGTCGTAAATGGACCCTTGATTGCAACTTTCACATATTGAATAGCTTCAATTGCTTCATTAGGTAAAACTTCACTATATTTTTGAAGACCTTCTAATCCAATATAAATAGGCGCCCAGGCAATTGCTTTTTCACCATTATACGCTTTGTTTACGGAAGCTTCTACAACGTCTTGCATTACTGGAGCAATATCAAGGCCAATGCCATCACCTCTTAATAAGCCAATTATCGGTTTGTTTCCTACAAGTGGTTTGCCATTTTCAATTTTTATTAAGTCACCTTCTGGAATATTTACATGTTTAAAATTAGGCATAAGACCTCCGAAAAGTCAGTTTTAAAGAAAAGATTTGAAAGTAGAAAAGGTATAAGTTCAAACCAAGAAAATCAACAGAAAAGAAACTTATGGGTGATGAGATTAAATATTTATTTCTCTAAAGTTATCATTGCGTTCATCAAGAGTAATATATTCATCTTCAGGGTTTTTAAATTCTGGAGGAATTTCCATATTTACCTTTAAAGAAAGCTCTTTAATTTTTTGCATTTTCTGAATGATTGTATCGTCTTTGATGTCTGAAGTTGTGAATTTTGTCATAATGGAATCATATGATTTTTTCATAAGCTCAATGTAATCACCGATTTCGGTAAGATTATCAGTTAGCATAAGGAATTTTTCATAAACCTTATCACCTTGAGTTGAAAGTTCTTTAGCTGAGCTTGATACTTCTCCTTTAAGTGAATTAAAGAACCTATCTTTTATTTCAATTTCTCTTTTATAATCATTCATAGTTTCATTAAGTTTATTAAATTTGCTTTTTGTTACAAAATTATAGCCAATAGTAAATCTAGCAACAACTAAGCCCACAATTAACCCAACCATAAAAATAAAAGTAATTTCCATCATTTTAAAACTCCTTTTTTTAAACTATGATAGTATTCAACTCTTTTGTTATAAACGATGTGGCTTTATAGACCAATTTGCAGATTTTGTCTAGCTTTATTTGACTACATTTGGAAATTGAAATTAAAACCTCATTCCAACATATAACTTCATATAAAATGACATTGAAAGTATATCTGCTTGCTCCAAAGTAATGTAATTCATGTTTGTTAAAACTGTAAGCCCAGTAAAAAACTTTTCTCCATTTAATCCAAGTGAAAAATTAGGATTAAACTTGAATGCTCCCTTTATTTTTTGAATTCTACCAGAATCCAGGTCATATTTTTGAAATTGCACACCTCCACCTAAAAATGCAATTGGTGCAAAGTATAGAATGTCATGCACAAACATATGGCCATAGCCTGGGGCTAAAGAGGAAGTAAAAAAGCTGCCACCTGAAAAGGATGCCTCATCACCATAGTATTCTTGTTGATTTTCAGGAATCAGGGATGTTGGATTGCTAATGGTAAGGAGATGATTTGAAAACATTAATAAAAAAGAACCTCCACTTTTCATCTGTCTTTCTGATTGCTCATAAGCTGCTTTAATTGAAAATTTCTCAGAATGAATATAATAAAGGTTAGCTCCAGTTGTGAACATATGCATAGTGGAGTTTTGAGTAAAGGCATCGCCTTCTTCCCAGCTTGAATCAAAGTCAGCCGGATTATCTAAATAAAAACCACTATAGGTTTGATAAAATAAATCCACACCAAAATATCTATGAAAATAGTGAAATTGAAGATCCCAATAATCTGTATTCCCATATAGAGTTTCATCACGTGCACTGTTTGGGATGTTGAATTCTAAAGATAATCCAATGCCCTTATATGACCCTGCTATACCAAGGGTGAACATAGAATTTGGATCCCAGTTTATATCAGTTTCTTCGTCATTTGTAAGCTCCTGTGGGCTAATTGTAGAGTTTAAGATGGGATACCCTGTGAATATTTGGAATGAAATATCTTTAGAAAGTTTTTGATATCTTTTGTTCTTATATGACCTTCTTCCCTTATCTAGTTCATCTTTCTGATCTACTTTCTCCCAATTATCATCTTCTTCCCAATCGTCATCTTCATCCCAGTCCTGATTATCAGCACTAAATTGATTATCATAATTATTTGTATAAACTTTAGAATTTAAAAAAATAAAAATTGAAAGGATAATAATTAGACTTCTTGAATTGAAAATCTTAGCCATCATATTTCCTTATAAAAAAGATAATTAGAAGTATAAAAATAAGATATCTTTGTGTCAACATGACAATATTTAATAATTTACTTTTTTAATATTATTTATTACTTTGCTTTTATTAATAAAGAAAAAAATCAGAGTAGAAATGAAGAAAAAACAAAGTATTTTGATTCAAATT
This sequence comes from Pseudomonadota bacterium, assembly GCA_043820105.1. Taxonomy (GTDB): domain Bacteria; phylum Bdellovibrionota_F; class JAHFAK01; order JAHFAK01; family JBDREC01; genus JBDREC01. Next base: position 13,742 of record JBDREC010000005.1, on the reverse strand, counting down.
TTTATGATATTTCTTTTGTTTTCATGTTGCTACTCAAAGGTTATTTTACCTCCTTTTATGCAGGATCATAACTTACATCCAAAGTACAAGCCGCAAACCTATATTGTTTCTGTTGGTATTTCTCACAGAAGCTATGAAAATGCTCGTAATGATGCTATTGTTAAAATTATTAAAAATATTAGCCTTAAGGTTGAACATAAATACACAGAAAAAATAAACCTCAAAAAAAATGCTAGTACAAATAATGAATTCAAGGAAAATCAAAGTATCCTTTCTGATATTAAGCTTTCTACAAATTTTAAGCATGCTGAATTGATTAAGTTTGATGAAGGCAATAAAATTAAAAAAGAAGATGGAACCAGATATGTTTTTGCATATCTTCATAGGGCAGATTTGCGGGATGCTTTGCTTGTTGACTTTACGTCTAGTTTAAAAGAATTTCAGAAAAAATATGCGGTTGCATCTAATTTGTTGACTGAAGGGGATTTGCGAAAGTTAAATATTTATATGCTGGAGTTAAAAAGGACGCTTGAAGATTTAAGTAATATTTACTTCCAACTAAATGTTTTAACATCACTTAATGATAAAATAAAAAGTGCTTATACAGCTTGCCAAAAAGATTACTTTGCAGCAACTCAAGTCTATGAAAATCTGAAGAAAAATAGCTTGATTTCAATAAAGCTTCCAGAAAAATTAAGATCAGCTGATAAAAAAAAGATTTATAATAAATTACATGCTGTTTTTAATAAGCTGACCCTAAAGGTTGAAAATGATAAAACTTGTGCCAATAGAGATCCTCTGAACTATGTTTTAAAAATGAATATTTCTGAAAATTGTATAGAGGGTTTGCTTGGCCCTTCATGTAAGTTTGATACTTTTCAAGCCGAGCTGAGAGCTTGTTCAACTAATGCAACAATTTTTACAGTAGATTTGAATTCAAAAAAGTTTAAAGCTTTTGATACCCATAGTTTGGATAAGGCCCTAAATCGCCTTTATAAAGAATTTGAAAAGACACCGCTAGATGATAATTTATTAAAAGAATTAAAAACATATTTTGAGTAGGTATATGAAAAAACGTCTAAGCTGTTATTTATTATTTTTGATACTTTTAATTACAACAAATGCTTTTCCAAGAGCAAAGTCAGAAATTTATGAGTCTTATAGCAAAATTATACCTCCAGCCGATGCCAGCACTTTTGGAGGATGGACAACTTCAGGTAATATGTATAATTTTAAAGAAGATATTGAGAAATTTCAAGGTCACACTATTGTTTTAACTTTTTTTGCTACCTGGTGTAGTCACTGTAAAATTGGCTTGAAAATGATTTCAAAAAACCTAGACAGTCTTAAGGAATCTGGAGTAAAAGTTATCGCTGTAAATCTTACTTACTCAACCAAAAAAGAAGAAAAATTGCTTGAGAAATATCTAAAGGATAATGATATAAAAATTAATGTTATAAAAGATACTACTAGCGCTATATCAAAGAAATATGGTGTTTTAGGAGCCTCATTGCCTGTAACATTTTTGATTGATAAAAAATTAATGATTCAAAAAATCATTGGACTTGAAGGTGATGATTATATAGAAATAATTAAAAAAGGAATCGAAAAATGAGAAATTTAAAAGTAGTTCATTTTATTCTATTGTTTGTTTTTATTTTATTCTTTTCAATAAGCGCTTTTTCAAAAAGCAATATTGTTGTTCTCAATTTCTACAATAAGTACAAGGCTCTTACAGATCAAGAGGTAGATTTTATTGAAGAATATGTTAGGGGTTTTGCAGTTAATAATTTATCTAAAGAAGAATACATGATTTATACCAATGAAAATTTACTTCAAATGCTTGAGGCAAATGCTGTCAAGCTTTGTGAAAGTGAAGGGGATTGTGAAGTTGAGACAATGAGGCTTATTCAGGCCAAATACGGAATTACAGGAAACGTTGTTAAGATGGGTGATAATATTAATATTGTATTAAAAATTTATGACTCGTCAACTGGTTCTTTGCTGGGATCTTCCATTGCAACTGGAATAGATGCAAACGCCATTCAAAAAGTATTAGAAGGAACAACAAAAAAACTCTTTTCATATGTTAGCCCAAAGAGTGAACAACCTACAAATGAGAATAAAAGTGAATTGCCAAGTGCTGAAAGCAAAAGTGATTTATCAGCAGATATAATACCTGAAGGTTTTGGTCAGGTGCTGATACATTCTACCCCTGATAAGGCTGAAATTCTTACAATTGATGGTAAGCTAATTGGAAAAACACCATTTAAATTTAATAAAAAACCTGGAGACTATCAATTTATTGTCATGAAAAAAGGATTTCACGAAGAAAAAGTTAATATTACGGTTGAGGATTCTGTAATTTCTGTTGAACATCTTAAGCTTATTCCAGCTCATAAAAAAATTCAGCCAGAAAGGGACAGAATTTCTGATAAAAAAAATCAGTCTAAAGTTGTAATTAGGACTTATCCCCCTGATGCTGCTGTTTATACACTAAATGATAAAATGATTGGAGTTACTCCTCTAAAGTTTTTATGGAAGCCTGGTAAGGATGTTTTTATTATTAAAAAGCAGGGATTTAATCCTGAACGGCTCAAAGTATTTTTAGATCCCAATAAAATTAATAAATTTGAGATTCCTCTTGTAAATAAAAACATACCTTCCAACTTAAGAAGAAAACCTGGCAAACCACCAAAGTTACGCAGATAAAAAAAACAAGGAGATATTAATGCCTGACAATCTATGCTATAAAATACTTAAGGCTCACCTACAAGATGGTGATTTAAGAGAAGGCGAAGAAATCGGAATAAAAATTGATCAAACTCTTACACAAGATGCAACAGGTACAATGGCTTATTTGCAATTTGAATCAATGAATATTTCTAAAGTTAAAACTGAGCTTTCCGTGAGTTATGTTGATCACAATACCTTACAAGATGGTTTTGAAAATGCAGATGATCATGTCTATTTAAAAGATGTAGCTGCAAAATATGGTGTTCTTTATTCAAAAGCTGGAAATGGAATTTGTCATCAAGTTCATTTAGAGCGTTTCGGAAAACCTGGCCTTACCTTGCTTGGATCTGACAGCCATACTCCAACTGGTGGTGGAATTGGAATGATAGCCATTGGGGCAGGCGGTCTTGATATAGCTGTTGCTATGGCAGGAGGACCTTTTTATTTAACTTGTCCAAAGGTTATCAAAATAAATTTAATTGGAAAATTATCTCCTTGGGTCGCGGCAAAAGATATTATTTTAACTGTGTTAAAGATGCTTACAACAAAAGGAAATGTTGGATGTGTAGTTGAATATTCTGGTGCTGGTGTTAAAACTTTATCTGTTCCAGAAAGAGCCACAATTACAAACATGGGCGCAGAACTCGGTGTTACAACTTCATTGTTTCCAAGTGACGAAATTACCAAAGATTTTCTACTAGCTCAGGGAAGAGGTGAGGATTTTACGGAATTATCAGCGGATGATGACGCCCAGTATTATAAAGTAATAGATCTTGATCTTTCAAAAATAGTACCAATGGTTGCATGTCCACATAGTCCTGATAATGTTGTTGAAGTTAATGAGCTAAAGGGAAAAAAGATTGATCAAATACTTATTGGAAGTTGTACAAATTCTTCATATAGAGATTGGATCATTACTGCATCAATGCTAAAGGGGAAAAAAGTTAGTGAAGAGGTATCTTTTGGAATGGCTCCTGGATCAAAGCAAGTTTTACAAATGATTTCCGAAAGTGTCCACCTTTCAGACATAATAAAATCTGGCGCTAGAATATTAGAAGCTACTTGTGGATTTTGCATTGGTAATGGTCAAGCGCCTAAAACCAATAGTATTTCTGTAAGAACTAATAATAGAAATTTCTTTGGAAGAAGTGGAACAAAATCAGCCGGCATTTATTTAGTTTCAACCGAAACTGCTGTGGCTTGTGCTTTAAAAGGAGAATTCTTTGATCCAAGAGATCTTGAAATGGAATATCCTGATTTTCAAATGCCACATAAATTTTTAATTGATGATTCTATGATTTTAAAACCTTCTGAGAATCCAGAAAATATAAAAATATCCAGAGGCCCTAATATTGGTGATCCTTTGCAAATTGAAAAACCTACTGGCAATATTGCTGGAGCTGTTTTGATAAAAGTTGGTGATAAGATTACCACTGATCATATTATGCCTGCTGGCGCGAGGTTAAAATACAGATCAAATATTCCAAAGTATGCTACATATGTTTTTGAAACTTTAGATGAACACTTTGCTTCCAAAGCTTTAATGAACAAAAGTAAGGGAGTAGATAATATCATTGTTGCTTCTGAAAGTTATGGTCAAGGATCAAGCAGAGAACATGCTGCAATTTGTCCAAAGTATCTTGGAATTTCAGTCCTCCTTGCAAAATCAGCTGAAAGAATCCATACAGCTAATTTAATTAACTTTGGAATATTTCCTCTATTCTTTGTAAATCAAGAAGATTATGAAAATATTGATATGGAAGACGTAATAGAAATAGAAAATATTTTTTCCTATATTGATAATTCAGAAAATGTACTTGCAAAAAATATTACAAAAAATTCAGAGCTAAAACTTGCTTACAAATTAAGCAATAGACAGATAGATATCCTTAAAGCTGGTGGCTTATTGAATTATATGTCCTCATAAATTTCTGGGGACATTCCAAGTGTTTCTCTTAAAAGATTTGCTAGGTCTAAATATTCTTTGGCTTTTTCAGGGGCACCATTTTGCTGAAGTTTAAGTCCAATTGTTTCAGCTTCAGCGATTGCTTTAAGCATTTCCATGGTTTCAGGGTCTAGTTGTGCAATTTCTTCAGCATTTTCTTGGGTTTCTATAACAACTAAGCTATTTCCACAAGGCTTTTTTCTTTCTTGCCTTGTACTTTGATATTCTTGAACATCTCTGTTCATTGCTTGTCTTATTTGATCTGCAATTGGATTTTTTCCTGAAAGTTCATTGTCAATTATGCTAATATATTGACTACATGTAAATGCCATAGTGGGATCTCCAAAATAATTATATTCACAATAATCAAGAAGCTGACCATCTTTTGACCATTTTTTTTCGCTTAAAAGCTTTTTTATATATTTCAATGTCTCTTTTCTACAATCTTGATCCATTTCCGGAAGTTTACTTTTTAAAAATAATGATATTGGAACTTCATCTGGATATGGCATTCCTTGGACATTGATAGGTGTAAAAATACCAGCTCTTTGTTCTTCACAAGATTCTTTTGCTTGAAATATTGATGATGGGGCGGGTGTGTAATTGTCTCTTCCTGAAAATCCTTGATGTACATATGGGTTAGGATTTGCAAACAAATTTTGTCCTGATAAAGAAAAGATTAAAAGTGCGATTAAGAATAGGATGAGACTATAAATTCTTCCTAGTGAGTTTTTCATAATTCTGCCCCTTAGTTTAGTAAAATAATTTATCAATTTAATAAATTGCAAGAACTGGGCCAAAGAAATATTTGAAATTGTGTTATAAAATTAATGCCTTATTTGTTTAGGGTTTATTAAAGATGCTTATTATATGCGCTTTTTTGTGAGAAATATGCTCAAATTAGATTTGAGTTTTTACCCATTCAGAGGTGACAGATTTTGGTCTTTCAATTGGAAGGCCAAGGGCTCTATCCCAAATTAGGGATGATAAAACACCAATTGCCCTTGAAACACCAAAAAGTACTGTGTAGAAATCATATTCACTCATCCCAAAATTAACAAGTAAGCAGCCTGATCCTGCATCAACATTTGGCCAAGGATTCTGTGCTTTTCCATGTTCCATTAATACGTCTGGAACAATATCATAAAGCATTTCTACTACTTTATATATCTCATCATTTGGACAGTGTTTTTTACCAAATTCTAATAAGGCAGCGAATCTAGGATCAGTTTTTCGAAGGACTGCATGTCCGTATCCTGGAATAACTTGTCCACCTTTTAGGGTGTCCCAGCAAAATTCTCTGAGTAGATTAGGTGTTATTTCACCGCCGCCTTTTTGTTGAATTTTATTTTTTGTATCAATAATCCATCTCAAAACCTCTTGGTTGGCTAGGCCGTGAAGTGGGCCAGCAAGCCCATTGATTCCGGATGATAGGGAATAGTAAGGATCAGACAATGCAGAGCCTACTAGGTGTGTAGCATGAGCAGAAACATTTCCGCCTTCATGATCACTATGAAGAACCATATATAGCCTCATTAGTTCTTTAAAGCTATCACCCTCGATTCCCATCATTTGAGCCAGGTTTCCAGACCAATCTAGATTTTTATCAGGGTCAATTTTCTTTCCTTCTTTATAACTTCTTTGGTAAATATAGGCAGCGATTCTAGGAAGTTTAGCTAAAATATTCATAACATCTTCATAGCAGGGATCCCAGTAATCTTTTTTATTAATACCAGCTCTATATTGTTTTGTAAAAACTGATTCTTGTTGAAGTGCTAAAATAGCCAGTGAAAATTGAGTCATTGGGTGACATTCCCTGGGAAGATTATCAAGCATTGTCCAAAGGTAGCTTGGAATTTCATTTCTTTTATTCCATTCAGAAGAAAGTTCTGAAACATCATCTTCAGATGGCAATTCACCCATTAATAGAAGATAAAAAACACCTTCTGGCAAGGGTTCTTCTTTTCCTTTTGCTTTAGGAAGTTTTTCTCTAAGTTCAGGTATTGTATATCCTCTAAATCTAATTCCCTCATTTGGGTCCACAGATGAGGTTTCAGTAACCATGCATTTAACTCCCCTCATTCCGCCATAAGCTTGAGCTAAAGTAACTTCACTTATTACTTTATCTCCATTTTCTTTTAATATTGACTTTATTTCATCTCGGACTGGATCGATCTTGGCAGCGAATTTTTCCTTTAAAGACATAAAATACCTCCTAATAAAGAACGATTTAATGCGTTTGGAGCTAATATGAGTATAAAAAGACAAAATAAATTACAAGGAAAAAAGGTGGGCACCTTGCCTGATTTTGAAAAGGAAGGGGTATTTAACTCAAAAAAAGACGGGTCAAAATTTCCAGCGAAATTTTGCCCTTGGTCTCGCCGCGCTATTTTCCAAGTATAAGTAAAATGAAATTAAAGAATTACATTCATTTATATATACTAATTTCATTTAACTTCTACTAGGAAAAACCGGCTAGCGCGGCTCCGATACACTTTTTTTGAGTTAAATACCCCTTCCTTTTCATAAAAAATAAATGTCGCCTATTGTTTTTGCCGAATAAATTTGACTCATATTGTGCTTTCTGATATTTGAACGCTTGATTTTGGACAAACATATTAAAATCTAATAATTATTTTACATATTGGAGGTAAATTATGAGTATTAATGTTGCTATTAATGGATTTGGTAGAATTGGCAGAGCTTATTTAAGAGTTGCTATGACAAGAGCAGATGTTAATGTTGTTGCTATTAATGATCTGACTGATTCAAAAACACTTGCACATTTGTTTAAATATGATTCTGTTCATGGTAGGTTTAATGGCACGGTTGATCACACAGCAAACAGTATTATTGTTAATGGAAAAGAAATTAAGATTTTCGCACAAAAAGATCCTGCTGAATTGCCATGGGCTGAGCTTGGAGTTTCCATTGTGTGTGAATCTACTGGGCTTTTTAGAGATCAGGCAACTTGTCAAAAACATATTGATGCTGGCGCTAAAAAGGTATTGATTTCAGCTCCTGCTAAAGACCCAGATATAACTATTGTTCTTGGTGTTAATGATGAGCTTTATGATCCTGAAAAACATCATATTATTTCTAACGCATCTTGTACAACTAACTGTTTGGCACCTGTTGTTAAAGTTTTGCACAATAATTTTGGTATTAAAAATGGTTTAATGACAACAATTCATGCCTATACAAATGATCAAAGAATTCTTGATTTTCCACATAGTGATATAAGAAGAGCAAGAGCTGCTGCTATTTCAATGATTCCAACAACAACTGGTGCAGCTAAAGCTGTTGGGCTTGTAATTCCAGAAATGAAAGGAAAAATTGATGGATTAGCAATGAGAGTTCCAACTCCAAACGTTTCTGTTGTAGACTTTGTTGCTGTGCTTGAAAAAGATGTAACAGTTGATCAAGTAAATGCAGCTTTTAAAGAAGCAGCTGAAGGTGAACTTAAAGGTTATTTAGGATATTCTGATGAAAGCCTGGTTTCTATTGATTTTAATGGATCACACTTATCATCAATTTATGATTCTGGTACAACCTATGTTTCAAATGGAAATACAGTTAAAGTCATGAGCTGGTATGATAATGAAATGGGATATTCTGTTAGAATGGTTGATTTAACTGAATTGGTTGGGAAAAGCCTGTAGCGAACGGCGTACAGCGTACAGCGTACGGTGTGCGGTGTAATCTTTGAAAGGAAATCTAATGAAAACTTTAAAAGACTTTGAATTCAAGGGGAAACTTGTATTTCTTCGGGTTGATTTTAATGTTCCTATTAAAGATGGGATCATTTCTGATGATACCAGGATTAAAGCGAGTTTACCTACAATAAATTACTTGCTTGAAAATAATGCAAAACTGGTTTTGGCGTCTCACCTGGGAAGACCTAAGGGGAAGATTGTTGCAGAAATGAGCTTAGGACCTGTAGCAAAAAGACTTTCTGAACTTTTAAATAAAGAAGTTTTATTTAATGGTTTAACTATTGGTGATGATGTTGAAGCTGTAAAAGAAGATCTAAATGAAGGACAGATTTATTTACTAGAAAACTTAAGGTTTGATAAGTGTGAAACTGATAATGATGAAGGTTTTTCAAAGGAACTTGCAAAGGGCATAGATATATTTATTTCAGATGCTTTTGGAACAGTTCACAGAGCTCATGCATCTGTTGCTGGAATAACAAAGTTTGTTGAAAACAAAGGATGTGGTTTATTAATAAAAAAAGAGATGGATTATCTAGGTAAAATATTAGAAAATCCAGAAAGACCTTTTTGTGCAATTTTAGGTGGAGCAAAGGTTTCTGATAAAATTACAGTAATTGAAAATTTATTAAATATTGCTGATGTTATTTGCATTGGTGGAGCTATGTCTTATACTTTTTTAAAGGCACAAGGTGTTGAAGTTGGCAATTCTTTAGTTGAAGATGACAAACTAGAACTTACAAAAATTATTATGAAAAAAGCTGCTGATTTAAATAAGAGAATTGTTCTTCCTCTTGATCATGTGATTTCAAAATCTATTAAAGATACAACAGAAATTATAAAAACAGAAGGTACATGTATTGAAAAAGACTTCATGGGACTTGATATTGGAGAAAAAACAGTTGAACTTTATAAAGATATTATAAATAATTCTGCAACAGTTTTTTGGAACGGACCAGTTGGTGTTTTTGAAAATGAAGCCTTTGCAAATGGTACTTTGAGTATTGCAAAAGCTTTAGCTGCATCAAATGCCATTTCAGTAATTGGTGGTGGTGATTCAGTTTCTGCGATTAATAAAGCAGGTGTTCAAGACAGAATGAATCATATTTCAACTGGTGGTGGTGCTTCCATGGAATTTATTGAAGGAAAAAAGTTGCCTGGTATTGAAGCTTTAAAAGAATGAAAGTTGAAGACTAACTAAAAATAGATCAAAATCTCTATTTAAATCTAAGTCCCAAATTGCAATATATTCTCCTAGAACTTGTAACCATAAATAATGTCTCAACAACTCAAAATTCAAGCCAAGTCCACCTATTGTGGATATTGCATTTAAATATGGTCCAGTTGTGAATGTTTGAGAATCAATTACTGCTCTAGCTCCAGCTGCACCTAGACCAACTTTAAAGACAAGTAGATTCCATGGAATAAAAGTATAGGCTGCATTGATTGTCATGTACCTAAATGCAGAGACTTCACCAGGATCAAGACCAGCATTTATTTCAAGACCTAAAAACTCACTGTTTCTTTTTGACCCTGTGGAAATTCCAATGGAAGAAATAATTGAATGATCACTTGCTTCATTGGAAATTGAATATAAACCCCCAGCTTTAATGTTGAAATAAGGTTTAGAATAAACTGATATTGATATAAACATCATCAAAATAATATAATATAAAATAGTTTTTTTCATAATGGCGACTGGAATAATAGAATTTAGAATGAAATGCAATGTTTTTTTTCTTTCTTGCATATTTTGCTTTGATTTGCCAAAAGTTAGCTTATGAATACAAATAAAATATATCTATTACATGGTGCAGAACAATATTTAGTAAATAAAAACTTAAAAAGTATAATTTTATCTTTTGAGTATCAAGCAGATGATATTCTTAGATATGGTCTTGATAAAACAAACTATATTGATGAATTTTTATTTGAAGCCTCTTCTCCATCTTTGTTTAGTTCTAATCGTTTACTAATTGGAACTATAAGTGCTAAACTAAAAGAAGCTGATTTAAAAAAATTGATTGATCTTATACAAGCTGGCATTGAAAATGTTACTCTTGTATTTATTGCTACAAAGCTTGATAAAAGAGGCAAGCTTTTTTCAAGTTTTAAAAAGCACGGTAAGGTTATTGAATGCAATTTAGTCAAAGAAAAAGATATCTATCCTTATATTGGTGAAATAGCCAAGGGTTTTAAAAAGAAAATTGATCCACAAGCTGCTAGATATTTACTGGAAATATTAGGTAATGATTTAATAAAAATAAATAATGAGCTAGAAAAAGCTTCTATTTTTAACTCCGATGCTGATACTATAACTTTAACTGACCTTGAAGGCGGAATGGCTTCAGCTAAGGCTGCTAATATTTTCGAATTTACAGATAGTATTGGAAATAAGGATATTAAAAAAGCTTTAAAGCTACTTTCAAATTTAAGAAGAGATAATGAACATCCACTAAAAATCTTAACAATGGTTGCTCGGCATATAAGAATATTAATTAAAATAAAAGCATATTTAAAAATATCAAATGATTCATCATCAATCGCAGGAAAAGTAGGAGTTCATCCATTTTATGCTAAAAACTATATTAGCCAGGCTGCAAATTTTTCAAATGATAAGCTTTTTAAAGCCATTTCAAGTCTTTCTCAAATAGATATTAATCTAAAAAGCAGGCCCAATAATTCTGAATTTGAGATGAAGGATTTTATTATTGATTTGGCAAGGTAGAAAGTAAGGGTCTTTGTTTAATTTGCAATCACATCTTCATAAAGCTTTTCTTCAATAAAAATATTTACAATATCTTTATCAAGTTTATTATTTTCAGCTTCCATTTTTAGAATACTAAGGGCTTTAGCTATTGGCATAGGGGGTTTATATGGTCTGTCATGAGCTGTAATTGCTTCAAAAATATCAACAACTGCTAGAATTTTTCCTTCAAGTGGGATTTGGGAAGCATCTAAGCCATTTGGATAACCTGATCCATCAATTCTTTCATGATGGCTTCCAGCGATTTCTGGAATTTTTCCTAGTTCTTTTGGCCATGGAATTGTTGATAAAATACCAATTGTATGATTCATATGGCCTTCAATTATTTTTCTTTCTTCTGCATTTAATGTTCCAGCTTTAATTGAAAGATTCTCAGCATCTTCATTTGTTAAGTAAGGAAGTGGCAGACCATCAAGGTCAATTATTTCTTTTCCATTAAAACTTTGAATTTCTTTTTTTGCATCATCTGGAATGAAATCAGCAATATTCCATTTTTTTACATTCTCTATTAGTGATAATATTTCAAAACTATATTCATTAATATCAGATGCTTTTGTGTGTGACCGTTTTGATATAATGTCTATAAGTTTTAAGCGATTTACAATTGTATCTTCTTGGCCATCTGGTAGGCGCGTACGTTTATTCATAACACTATCTGGAACCCCAATTTTTCCAACATCGTGAAGTAGTGCTGCATATTTTAGTGATCTTAATTCATCAGCTGTAAAAAATACATTTTTATAAGGAGCCTTATCCGAAGTGTTTATAGCAGCTGCAATTTTTAAAGCATATTGAGCCATACGTTTTGAATGACCAGAAGTAACAGTATCTCTTCTATCAATTGCATCACCCATAGTTTCAATAAAATTTTCAAACAACGAATGAATTTGCTCATAAAGTATTGCTGTTTCAAGTGCTACAGCAGCTTGAGAGGCAATTGATAAAGCAATTTCAATGTCATTATCATCAAAGCTGAAAACATATGGTTTTAATAATTCAGATGAAGGATTTATTTTCTTATCTGAATTTAGATAATTTTTTATTTCATCTTGAGGTAACCTTACCTTAGTGCTGTCTTTTTTATTAATTAGTTGGATAATACCAATTACTTCGCCTGTTCTATTTTTCATTGGAATTGCTAAGACAGAACGGGTTATATAATTCATCTGTCTATCAAATTCATCATTATGCTGAATCGGAAGATTTGGGTCCATCTGGTATGCATCTTTAATATTTAAGGCTGATCCTGTAATTCCAACAAAGCCAGCAATACTCTTTAAATCTAGAGGCAAAGGATATTCTTGAAGATTAATCTTCATAGAATCAGATTGAGCTGTTTTAAAACGAAGTATAGAAGCCCCGGTTTCAATTCCTATAAGCTTTTCATCTTCCGGATAAAGGTTCGGATTTTTTTCAGATTTAAGATAGATACTTCCAGCGTCACTTTGAGTAATGTTTCTTGTTTCTGTTAAAATGAGATCCATTAGAGAATGAATGTCTCTTTCAGATGAAAGGGCAACTCCAATTGTATTGAGCTCTGTGAGAAGATTTATTTTCTCTTGGGAATTCATTGGTTTTATTGCAGAACTTAATTTTATAATCTCGTTTTGAATCAAAAGATGAGAATTTTTTGAGCCAGTAAAAGTATATAATCCTTTTTGAAATAATTTTGTAAAATCTTCTGATTCTAGTTCATCTGATATAATGATTGTTTTCTTTAGAAGATCATTCTCAATAAAGAAGTCAATAAGCTGTTCAGGGTAATTAGCTAAAGATAATAAAATAAAATTTAAATTTTTATTATCCAATATTTCTTTTTCATTAAGAACTGTTTTTACTTGGCATGCTAGTTTGTCAGGGTCAAAAATATCCAAATTTTGTGGATTATAAAATACAATATGCTTCTCTTGCTTTGAGGAGCTTACACTTTTGTCTTCAGTCATTTAGATTTAGAGGCCTTTGTAAAGGTAAAAAGTATTATCCGTTATAATCAGTACTAAAAATCTGTGTTTTCAGCAACAGGGTCTTCTTTTGCTACAGGTGTTTCGATTCCTGCTAATACATCTCTAAGCACCTGACTAGGTTTAAAGGTGACAACTTTTCTTGAAGATATTTCCATTGCTTGTCCTGTTTGAGGATTTCTTCCAACTCTGGATTGTTTAGATCTTACGTTCCAATTTCCAAATCCAGAAATTTTAACGTTATCACCTCTTTCAAGAGTCTCCTTGATTGTCTCAAAAACAAGCTCTGTATAGTTTACAGCGTCTTTTCTTGATACATTTAATTCTTGTACTAATGAGTCAACAATATCTGCTTTAGTTAAAGTCATGAATCTTCCTTTCATAAAAGATTGCCATGTAATGATGTGAAATTAAAATCTTTTATTTGAATACGCAAGAAAAAAATATAATAAAAATCTTTTTTAATTGCCAATGGTTTTGGTATTGGGTATTCAGTATTCAGTATTCAGTATTCAGTATTCAGTATTCAGTATTCAGTATTCAGTATTCAGTATTCAGTATTCAGTATTCAGTATTCAGTATTCAGTATTCAGTATACATAATAATATAAAAAGTATTAA
>JBDREC010000004.1:0-157935 GCA_043820105.1 Pseudomonadota bacterium | reverse complement strand
AATTTATTAAAATATTTTTAATGTTTGTGGTGGGTTTTTCCCCTTCTTTATTTTTTGGGTGGGCAAACCCCCCTCCACTACAAAAACATGCAATCAAAAGGAGATCACCATGTCCTCAATTCTAATCAAAAACGGTGTAATCGCTACACTTGGTAAAAATAATGCCGTGCTTTACGATCATGCTCTATTAATTGAAAATGATAAGATTAAAAAGATAGCGCCTCTTAGCGAATTTACTAAAAGCTATGACAAAACAATTGACGCGAAAAATAAACTTGTTATGCCTGGTTTTATTTGCGCGCACATGCACTTTTATTCAACCTTTGCACGGGGTCTTGGAAAAGCTGCGCTATCATGCAATTTCCAGGAAGTGCTGGAAAATCTTTGGTGGAGGCTTGATAAAAAGCTTACTTTAGATGACACTTATTATAGTGCCTTACTTCCTTTAATTTCAGGCATTAGACATGGCACAACAACTTTTATTGACCATCATGCTTCGCCTTATGCTGTTTTAGGATCACTTGATAAAATTGAACAAGCAGTTAAAGAAACAGGGCTTAGGGCTTCCCTTTGTTATGAACTTTCTGACAGAGATGGTGAATTTATTGCAGAGCAAGGGCTTGCCGAAAATGTAGATTTTATCAAAAAATGCAAAGACAGAAATGATCCACACATTAAAGCATTGTTTGGAATGCATGCATCCTTTACAATCAATGACAAAACAATGGAAAAAGCCGCTGAACTTGGGAACTGTTTAAACACTGGCTTTCATGTTCACACAGCAGAAGCTCAATCTGACCAGGATTACAATGTTAAAAACTTTGGCTTAAGAGTTGTTGAAAGATTTAAAAAGTTTGGAATCTTAGGACCTAAAACAATCCTTGGCCACTGCGTGCATGTTAATGACAATGAAATAGATCTTATTAAAGAAACAGATTCCATCATTGTTCACAATCCACAGTCAAATATGAATAACGCTGTTGGTGTAATGGATCTTCCCAAAATCGCACAAAAGGGGATCTTAGTAGGTCTTGGAACAGATGCCATGACAGTTAATATGCTTGAAGAGTTGAGATCTTGCCTCTGGGTACAACACTTATCTCACAATGATCCTTGCATTGCTTTTATGGAAGCCGCTGGAACCTTGCTAGAAAACAATCCTAAAATTGCTGACAGATATTGGACTGAAGAAAAATTAGGAAGATTAGAAGAAGGCGGAGCTGCTGATGTTATTTTAATGGATTACCAGATTCCAACTCCACTTGATGCAAACTCTTTATATGGACACATTATTTTTGGTGTTTCAGGATCTTTTGTTGACACAACGATTGCTTCTGGAAAAGTATTAATGGAAAATAAAGAATTGAAAATTGACATAGATGAAGACGAAATAAACGCAAAATCACTTGAGCTTTCTAAAGCACTTTGGGATAGATTTTAGCACTATTTTACTTGCCAATTAATAGCAAAATTATATTATATTTTTACTCCCCTTCGAAAAAGAATTAATTCACAATTTTAACAAGAGTGGATCCTGAAACAAGTTAAGGATGACAGAAGATGTCCTCCTGGCGACTGGTGACTGGTGCTCTGGCGCACAAAACAATTCAAGGATGTGATTAAGCCATTGCCCTACTTACCACTTACAGCTTACCACTTATTACGGAGGGGACAAAAATGAATTTTAAGTATCTATTTCTAGCAATTTTTTTATTCGTCGTTTCAAGCATTACTGTTTCATATTCCTTTGACTTAAAGGAGCCTGTACCAAACCCGCAAAATCCGAATGAATTTATTTTTTATTTTCAGGGTGATTCTGATAACCTTGATATTTATTTAGAAAGAGAAGATGGAAGCAAGGGAATCGCAGGATCAATTGACAGGTCAAGTTGGGGAATCAATTATCAGATGGAAACATATAACTATTTTAAAGAATGGTATAGATGGGATGCCTGGCCCTTTAATAAAAAGTCAACGCTTGCCTATACAGATGAAGTGCCTGGAAAAAGGGCATTTGATAGAAACATAGATGTTTACGATCAAAATAACAATTTACTAGCCCACATTTACCAGGTTTCATTTAAGGAATATTCAGAAGATGTTATTGTTGGAGATGTAAAGCTTTTTAAAACAATTGGCTTTGCTTATGATATTACAAACGCTGATGATGAGCTCATAGGTCATGCTTATGTGAAACTTGCTATTAAAGTTGATCTTGGGAAAATCTTAAGCAAGGATTATTTTAATGCCTTTACCCTAACCTTAAAAGATCCAAAAATTATAGAACCTCATATTGCAGCTGATGTTGCTATTATTGATTTCGTTGACTCTGGTGAAATGAAAAATTATGATGTAATATATAATAATTATTTTTCTAAAATAATACCCAAGCCCGTTATCTTTGCTTTTGTTACAAATCTTCATTCACGCATAATGGAAATCCAAAAACTGATAAAAATCCTTGGAGGAAGTTTAACAGAACTTGGAAAAGAACTTGATGATAAAACTGGTGAGCTAATAAAACAAAATAGTTAATTAGATAATATAATGAATGTTACTGTTGTGGCTGTCTAAAAGAAATTCCTATTAATGCATCTAAAGATGATTTAACTTCTTGGGTTAGTATTGAAGGATAAAGAATTTCCACTATTTTAAATGAACTAAAATGATCAACCATACTTATTAAACTTAAATTTCCACCAGGATTTTCTTCAATTACAAGATTCAATTCTCCTATAATCCCCTTGAACGCGCTCATATCTATTTTTACTAAAATTGTAATCTCCATAAAGTTGGGATCACTGAGTATCTTTTTAGGTATATGTTGATAGTTTCCTACAGCTTTAATTAATGAAGTCCGCTTGTCAATATACATATTATGAGCTTCTCTTGCGCTTCCGGCATTACCACCCACTGATTCATATTCAAAAAAATAAAAGACTTTTGCTTTTTTAATAGCTTCTTTATTCCCAACTAAAATTGCTTGATTCAATTCAAAGGCTCTTTGAACATCAAGATTTTCTGAAGAAAATGAATATTCTTGTTGTCTCATATCAAAGGCAAATAAACCATTAGTAGCACTGGAAACCATCCTTGTATCTTTTTCCAAAATTAAAACGCTACCATTATTAACTTCAATTTTACCCTCATTATTTTCAATATAAAGTTCATTTCTTCGAATAACATGCACTCTATAAACTTCACCATCAAAGCTAAGTGCCATTTTTGCTAAAACTTTTAAATCCGTAATTTGCATATTTGAGTTTACATAGACAAACTCTCCTTTTCTAAGAATATTACGAATACCAATGCTTTCTATTGTTTGGCCAATAAAAATTGACGCCTTAGGAGATATTTCAAATCTAGAATTTTCATATTCAATTATATTGTCATTATCTTTTTGCACAATTGTATTTGGACTAAAAAGGTCAATACATTGTGGAAATACTTCAATATTTAGAATTAGATTGATTAAAAATAATATACATAAAAAGAGTTTTAGCTTCATAACAATGCCTCAAAAATTCTAGTAAAATACTTGTATTGCAAGAATAATACCAAGATGCAGTTGCAATACAGCAAATTAAGCACTTGTTATTATTGGATTTTGTGAACAAGGGCAAAAACCAGGAATTTTGTTGCGCTGTAAAACGACTCACTTGCTTAAACTAAAGTCCTGATCCGAGCACAGGATAGTATTCATTCACAGAAACTTGTTCGTTTTTGGAAAACAAATCTACTCTATCAAAAATCTGAAAAACCAAAATCATAGCAAGCCCTGCAAGTAAATAGTTTAATGTTTTCACAATTCCCTCCGTAATAAGTAGTAAGCTGTAAGTGGTAAGTGGTAAGTATAGCCTCTTACTAGCTACCAGCAACCATTTTATTTAAATAACTTCAAAGCACCCTTAAACTCATAATCAACAAAAACTTCGCCTACAATAGCGCTATACTCATTGTTTGCTGACATAAAGCCATTAACAACAATTGGAACACAGGAATCCTTGACTTGTTGAGCATCACAATTTTCAAAAACAAGTTTAATTTCCTCTGTTTCCTCCACATATCCCCAGTTCTTGAGTTTATAAACTGAATCTTTATTGCTTAATCCAACGGCATCTTTAACTATTAGCTCTTTTGTATATTTATTAAAAACCAAAGTGCTTGAAAATATTTTATTTCTATCAGGCTCACCATCTGTTAAACCATGAAATTGCCCTTCCCAAATACCATCAATTTCAACCTTTGGCGGATTTTGCAGAAATAGCTCAAATTCACCAACAAAAGTATCTGGTGCATTAATGGCATCTAAGCTATCTGCATAGATTAAACCAGAATAGTGATTTAAGGAATCTCTTTGATTGAAATCAAGAACTAGCCTGTATTGTTTCTTTTCATCAAGATATAAAGTATAACCTAACCACTGAGGTTCATATTTTATACCATCCTTTAATAAAACGAGATCAGCCTGCCACAAATAATCTTCATTATATGGCACATTTGCAACTAGATCATATTTACCCTCTTCCAAAAATTCGCCAAGAGGAGTTTTGTAAAGCGACCCAACTAAGGCCTCATCATCGTAAATATCAAAACTTCCCATCCATGTCCCTTGGCCTGGAAGATAATAATGTCTTGGAAAAAAAGCCCATGAATTAAAATAAATACTCATCACAACAAGGATAATTATTCCAAAAACACTCTTTTTCATTTTCTACTCCTTTCATTAAGTGGTAAGTGCTAAGGCGAAATTAATGGCTCTATATTTTGCTTACAGCTAATTTAAAAATTTTCGTTTTTTAACTGTGCAAAACTTGTGCCACAGATAAACAGCTAAAACTATTGGATTTAATTTATATTCATGCAAATTATGGGTATCAAAATGATCTTTTTTACCTGAAAAGGAGCAAAAGGAACCAGGACAACAAAAAATTTTGCCTAAAATAAACTAAGGCATGAATTTAATTTTTGTTCTGATCTTTTGATTTCTTTTTCTATAATAACTTCATTATCCATAAAATCTATTTTCTCTAAGGGCAATTCTTTTAATGCTCTTTCAAAAACATCCTGATTACTAGAATTTCTATTATCTTGATATAAATATTTTATGAAAAACGATAAAGAAAAAAGACTAATATCTTCTACTAATTCTCCTGTATTATGTCTTCTTATAAGCATATCAATAAAATCACTTTGCAGAAAGGGTTTAAGTTTAAACAAGTTATTAATATTTCGAACAATAAAAAATATTTGTGGGTGATTAAGGTTTTTGTTTTTTAATCTATCATAAATATAATTTAAAACAAAATTATTTAAGTCAGGATCCTTTATTTCTGCAAATATTTTAAATATAAATCCCATATTCTCAGTGCGAAACTTTCTATCTTGAAGCATTGAAGTAAATGCCAACCAAAAAGAATCAATAGTTGGATAACTAGAAGCTAGCCGTAAAATAGAATTTTTAGCGAATTCAACAACTTTAAGATCATCGCTTCTAATTGCATGGGTATAGTACATAATCCGATTATTATTATGAAGGCATTTAAAAAGTTCATTAACTGCTAGGGCTTGTATTTCAGGCACATAATCAAAATATCTAATCAATTTTTCAAGCCCAATAATTTGCTCTTTAGAAGGAAAAATTCCTAAAAAGAACGGCCCTTCTTTATATTCCAAGGGAAGCCTTCCTTCTAGAAACAAAATATTCACAAGATTTGAATACCATTTGTAAGTCCTGAAAAGCCAAATTCTTAATTCAGGATGAAATTCATCAGCCTCAATAAATTCATTCCTAGCCCTAAGCTCAGAATTTAAAATTATTTGTTCTTCTAAGCTCAAGTTTTTCTTATGCTCCTTGCTTAAATCAAAGCCAAAGGATTCATCATCTTCAAACAGAAACTCAAATCTATTAATAATTTTTCCCCAATTTATTAAAAAATCTTTTAACCATATTGGTATGTTTAAATCATCAAATCTAAATATCCCATCTTCTTTATTGTCTTGAAAAAGTGTGAACTCATAAGATTCTCTAGACTCGTCACTAAACAAAGCATCATTACCAATCTTTGTATATCCGCGACCACTATTAGAAATAAATATTTTACTATCATTTGAAAAAACATAAACTATACCCGAATCTTCAATCTCAGGAAACATTTTAGAATTAACAATCATAAACGAAAACCTAGATTTTACATTTTCTCCATCTTGATTTTTATAACTTTGGTTCGTGGGAATTGATAAAAAGTGAAGGGAACTTCCAATGCTACCCCAAATACCATTTGCTTCAACTCTCAATATTTCTGTGCCTTCGGGAAAAGCCACCCAGCCCCTAGCTTTATTCGCTTTAAATCTTAATGGAACAATACTGTCTTCTGAATCTTGTCTAAATACAACTTTATGGCCATTTGAAAATTTGGTTAGCAGACCATCTTTAACTTCTTTTAATGTAAAGGCGATGTTATCATATAAAGTAATATTTGTATCAAGAAAAGGCTTGCCTATGATGGTCTCAGCATAACTCTTTGGTAATAAAAAAAGAAATAAAAAAAATAATAGAATAAATATATAAATTGGATACTTTTGTAGTTTCATATCTAAATCCCTTAAAACAGTCATAAAGTACCCATATTTAGATAAACACTATAAATTTTTCTTTGTTATGTTGCAACCAAAAATATAACTTATTATTTTGACTATCTTGATATTTTATCTTATATAATTTTTCGGGATAGGATTACTTTACTTCACAAATCTTTTTGGGGCGTATTCATTCAACAAGGTCTGAACATCAATTATTAACTTATGAACTCTTGAAAAAAAGAAAGGGAGAATTTGCCATGTTAAATCGAATCTCAATTATTATCCTATTGCCTTGCTTTTTATTTTTACAAATCGTTGCCTGTGATTGGTTTACAGATGAAGAAGAAACAAGTGAATCTGTTGTTGAAATTAGCATTAAACCAATCGTAGCCATTGATGCAGCAAGCAGCGATTTATCCGTCGGCTTTTCAGCAATTGGTGAATCAGAATCACAATATACCTATGCATATTTAGGCACAGATCCTGAAAATTTAGAAAGTGTTGAAAATGATCTTGAAATGGTCCTGGATGTTGGAAGTTATTATGACTTTTATCTATATATCTTTGAAGGTGATTGTGACAATGATCCAACAATCTGCGAAGACACTTTGACAGCCATTGCTTCAGCTTCTTCAGAGGAGTATCAAATAACTGCCACTGACGAAACAATTGATTTTGGAACCATCTCAATCAATGGTGGTGATCCAGATGACACAGAAATTGCACTTGAATCAAATGTAAGTGCTTCAGCTGTAATTTCATATTCTCCTGAAGCTTCAGTTGATGAAAGTCTAATTGCAGTAACAGCTGATTTAAATGATTCAGGAAATGTAGATGCAACTTTTGCAGATGGCAGCTTATCATTTATAGATAATGATGGTTCAGAGCTTTGCACATATGGAGATCCAACTTTAATATCTTACTTTGTTTATCTAATCACTGAAGAAGACACATATATTAGCTTAGATAGTTCATACTATGAGATGTTTTATTATGATACAAATACACTTACCTATGATCACGCGGGAAGCTGTGGTAGCTATCCAGCACTTGATTGCTGTAGATTCAATATAGTAATAAGTGATGACATAACATTTGATTTTATAGATTATGCAGGTATTAAAATAAGTATTACCGGCACAGATACCTTGGGTGAAAGCACTACAGCGGATGTGAATGTAACTTATGACATATAAATGAATAAAATTAATGTTAAATTGAAACTTCTTTTTTCTATTATTCTTTTTTCTATTATTCTTTTTTCTATATTTCTATCTTCTTGTGGTCTTGACTCTGTTGTTCTTTCTTCTAATAATGAAAATACTAACATAAGTGTTATGATCAAGCTAACAGAAACCCCACCAGGTGATATAATTGAAATCATTGCCACAAAAGATGAACTTGAAGAAAGTGTTTCAGTATCTACAATTGAGGGTCAAATAAATTATGAACTAGAATTGACATTAAGTGAATTTGGCACCTGGTCTTTTACAGCCTACCTGAAGGAAGCTTTATCAATTCTATCTCAAAGTGAACCGCTAAGCGCAGAAATAGATAACTCAGAAGAATCACTTTCCCTTGAAATCCTAATTGAAAATGAAGATCAGAGTGTTGAGATTGTTCTTTCAGAAGATGATATAACTTATGACTCTTTTAGAATAAGCACAAGCTCACTTTCAAATGGAACAATTGGGACTTCATACTCAGAATCATTAGAAGCAATCGGCGGAACAGAAACAGGCTACACATGGTCAATTACTTCTGGATCTTTGCCTAATGGCCTTTCAATAGATGGAAATAATAATACCCTAAATTGGGGATCTTTTTCTTTCAACGGCAATGTGGATCAATCAATGTCACCAGACTTGACAGAAATTTCTGGAGTTGTTGCAAGTCGATTAAACCCAGGCGTTTTCTGGGTTATGGACGATTCAGGAGGCGGTTCTGATTTTTATGCAATTGACGGTCTTGGTAATATCTTACAAGAATACCAAGTGGGGGCTTCAAATCACGATTGGGAAGATATCGCAATTGGCCCAGGCCCTGATGAGAACACAGAATATATTTATATTGGTGATGTTGGAGATAATTCTGAAACCAGAACAAATTATAAAGTTGTAAGAATTGAAGAACCAGAAGTTCCAGCAACAAGAAGCACGTCAGCAATAAGCTTAAGTTACAATTCTTTTTACTTTTTATATCCTGATGGCTCTCACAATTGCGAGACAATGTTTGTTGATTGGGAAACGAGCATTGTTTATCTGGTACAAAAAACAAGTGGATCTGTTAAGGTTTATAAATTTCCAACAGAAATGGATCCTGCCTGGACAAGTTCATTTCCTGTAACTTTAACACAAATCACAAGCACTGGAGTTCCAAATTTAGTTTATACTGGTGGAGATTCTTCCAGAGATTCTCAAAGAATTGTATTAAGAGATTATTCAAGTATTTGGGAATATGCACGACCTCAAGATGGAAGCTTTGATGATATCTTTTTAGCAGCACCAACTTATGTGGGAAGCGTTTCAGGTTATCAATATGAAGCTGTTTGTTATTCAAGTGATGGAATTGACATGTATACATATACAGAAACTCACACAACAGCTCCAATTTACCAAGCAATGGCAAGTGAAGGGCCTTTAGATACCACTATTTCAGGAACACCAACGAATGCTGGGGTTTTTGATTTCACAGTTCAAGTCATGGACTCAAGTGGAGAAACGGCGACTCGAAATATCTCGATTGTGGTAGATTAGTTTTTTTTTGCTGCTTATTTACATTCCAATAAAGGCAAGGATATTTTTTCAGACTCATTCATTTTTTGGCTTATTTCATTTGGATTTATAATAGATTGATATTGCTGTCCACAAAATTTAAACAGATGAAATGCAGATGATATCGTTTTCATAATATCTTCTTTTCCTACCAGGGCTTTACCATCAACTAAAACCAATGATAGATTTTCACTTTTAGCATTAACAAAATTATCAAAAGGATCCCCCTGAGCTTGATCGTCAATAACAAGCAAATCAGCGTAATAGCCTCTACTGATTTTTCCAATCTTGTCATTTAAACCCAAAATTACAGATGGAATCAAGGTAAGCATTTCAAACAAGTCCCTATTTGAAAAATGATTATTTAGCTTTTCTTCATTGTATTTCTTAACAATTTTCAATTCATCAAGCAAGGATAGTGACCCAGTTAAAGACCAATCAGAGCCAATGGCTATCCTAATTCCTTTTTTTGATGCTTCCAAAACATCTAATGTTTCACCAAAAAGATTTAGATTAGAAGACAGTGACCAGACTAGACTTGCATTCCTCTTATAAATTAAATCCAACTCTTTTTCTCCAAAAGAAACACCATGAATAATAATTGTCTTTTCATGAAGTCTTTGATGCTTATCCATTTCATATAAATCATTATTAAGTTTTTCATCAAGTCCTTCTCCAAGATATACTATATAAGGAAAGTCTCCGCTTTTTCTTTGATAAAGTTCTTTTTTATTTAGATTTCTAAAATAACTACTTGAAGAATCTTTTAATAAATTAAAACCATAAAATTCATCCCAATCATTTAAATTCCTAATCAAATTCCTTGGACATCTATATTGATAGCTACTTTGAACAGAAGTTTCTCCATTAATTAATTTTTTAAATTCGGAATAATCATTAAGGGTACATGCAAGTTTATTTCTTGTTTCATTAAATTCTTTTTTTAATTTCTTATAGCTTTTAGATTTCTGAAATTCAAAAAAACTATTATATTTTTCTGTCACTTTAATAGTGTTTAAATAATTCCATAAAAAATGATCATGTAGATTAATTAAGCCTGGATATATAGTTCCCTCAGTAAATATTGTTTTTTCTATTCCTTCATACTTATTTAATTGAGCTTCCTCTACAATGTCGTAAATTTTATTGCCTTTGATGATAATAAATGCATTTTCTTCTATTTTTTCATCCATAACAACACGACCATTCAAGGCCCAAATATAAGGAAATCCTATATCCTTCTTCCAACAATCAAATAAATGATATTTTTCTTCTGTTTTTATTCCAGCATTTTCACTGACATCTACACAATTTTTAAAAACCCAATCAAACTCTTTTCTAGTTATATTGTTTTCTTTAGCCCAAGCAAAATTATTCAAATCCCCCGGAAGTTCCATTTCGACAAAACGAATATTGTTTTCTCTCATATATTTTTCATACGATTCTGATTTATTTTTCAAATACAAATGAGATTGCACTGGTTTTCTAAGATAATATGTAAATGTAGGCGCATATGTAACAATGGCTGTTTCATCATTTCCTAATGTTTTTAGTGAAATGTATTTGGCCATTTTTGCGTATTCTGTATCCTGTAAAACCTCCCTTTCATTAGCTATCATTACAAAAGGAAGAATTGTACAAAAAGGAATAAAAACAAATAAAAGTGTTTTAGTAAAAACATGTTTTTTAATAGATAAAGACTTTGTGGCCCAAAAAATAGTTGGAGGTAAAAGCACCAATAAATAACTAATATGATGTGAATGAGAAAGTTGATATAAAATAAAAGAAGAAAACCATAAGATCCATACAATATCCAAATATTTCTGCTTAGCTTTGGCTCTGAAAAGTTCATTAATACTTAATGTCAAACCTATAAGAGATAGAATAATTTGAGGCAGTAAAAAATAGAAGGAAAAATTGCCGCCATATTTATAATTTTCAAAATCAAATAAATTATTTATGTTTAATAAAAATGAAGAAGCAGAATACTTTGATAAAAGAGGTTTCAAAAAGACAGAAATTTCAGAAGCACCAGGGTCTCTCCAAATAGCATCAAAGGCGCTTGAATTTAAATATAAGATAAGAATCCATATAAAGGAAAAACAAAAACCAATAATAATACATGAGGTGGTTTTTATTAATTTTTTATTATCAATTTGTTTTAGATAAAATAATATAATTAAAAATATAATAATTGACAGAAAAACTGGCAAATAAGCCATTTGCCTGCTAAACATGTTTAAAAAAATCATTAAACCTAGCAAAACATAATATTTAACCTTCTCCTCCCTGATTATTTTAAAGACAAAATATAGAGCAAAAATAACAAACAACAAAGAAAGAATATCTGTTTGAAAGATTCGTGAATAAGAAATATGCAAAGGATTTGTCGATAATAAAAAGGCTCCAAAAAGCGCAAAATTGGGACCAGCTATGTAATTGAACAAAAGATAAATTATTAGAACAGTTAAAACTCCCGAAAAAACAGATACCAATCGAAATGAATATATTTCATTATTAAATAAATTTGAAGTAAGTGATCCCAATATCATTAGCAGTGGTGTTTTATCTATTATAATACGATCTGAGTCTTTATAATATGATGAAGAAAGCTGTTTATTATTAATATATAAAATTGGACTCAATGATAATTTTGAATCATTTGAGATGTTCCTTGCAACCTCTGAATAGTAACCCTCATCCCAGGCACTTCCTAAATCGATGTCACTTAAAGAATATAATCTTATTATTAGCGCATAAAGCAAGATCAATAAAAGCAATAAAAATATATTTTTGTTTTTCATATTGGAAATTAGAACTAAATTTTTTAGAAATGTCAAAATTTGATAGAACAATAAAAAAACCCTCTGGGAGGGGGGCAACAAAGTTGCCATTTAAGCATTCAACAGAAGCTCAAATCCCGCGAAAAAAAAAAACTATTGGCTGTAAAGGAAGTAAAGCGGTCCCCATCCAGAGGGTTTTTTTATTTATATATCAAAGAACTAATTTTTTCTATTATACTCTATAAGCGCCAATTGAGCCTTCTGGAAAAAAACTCTCATAAAGACTCTTTTTTAAATTTTGTTTAACTATACGACATTTGCATCCATCATGTGCCCTAATCACATCACTTTCTGTTTTAAAATAATAATTATAGGCATGATTTTTACATGCTTTATCTTTTGCTTTTCTGGAAGATAGTCTATAAACTTCAACATAATCTTCAAGTTCACCAGAAGCGCCTTCAACATCTTTCTGTTCACGGCTAACAAAAACTTCGCCACCACATCCAATAGACAATAGACCTAGAGCACTGATACCTAAAACTTTCAAAAAATTCCGTCTATTTGTCTTTTTGTTAATCATCTTCTATCCAAAGTTTTTTTTACTTACACATTAATAATGCAATTACTATGCCCAAACTTGCAAATATATTTTAGCAATCATTGCAACAACTTAAACAAGAAGCATCAAGCATTGCATTTTAAATTATGCTTGAATTTCGCCTGTTAGCTTAAAAATAGCACACTTTATTATAAGGATGAATTGTCCCCTTACAAGTTATTCTAAAGAATAGCTCCTGTAACAGGAAATGAAAGATTGAGTATATTTTTTCAAAATAATATGCCAAAAAACTGTTTTATTAATTTAATCTTTATTCAATTGTCGTAAAATTTACTGTATAATCATCTTGCAGTCTGCTCCCATCAGCTCCTTCAATATCTGTTGTTAAATTAATATAATAAGTAGTGCCATTAGATAGGCTCGTTGCTGGTGATAACACAAGGCTGGTGAAATTAGAAGTTACAGAATAGGTAGTACTCATTTCTACACATGTACTTGAATCATAATCTGTGTACAATTGAAAGGTCCCATCACATTCTGTATCATTTGTATTAACAGTGAGAGTATTAATATTAATGGCTCTATCAAAAGTTAATGTTATAGAAGGCACAATTGTAATTCCAGTTTCTCCACTACTTGGAGAAATATTAGAAAGTGATAAATAATCTGAATCACCATCGGCGTCACCATCGCCATCACCACTATAGTCACTTTCATAGTCACCAACTCCAGAATCTGTATTTGGAGCATAATCAAGCTCATTTAACCTAGAGTCTATTTTTTCTCCATCACTATCAGTATATTGGACTGAAACATGTGAGTCACTTGCAACAGCATATAAAGCAATAAAAGCAGTTGACTGACTTGACTGAAACAAGGATGAAGCTAGAACAAAAATAATATAGCCTTCTGAATCATCCAAATATATGGGAACATTATATGCTATGTTTTTTTGAAAAAATATAGCCTGCATTGTAAAATCACTACTAGATCCATATTTAACTTTAAAAAATCCAGGAATACCTTCACTGGCAACACCTGGAATACCATTTTCTGTTGCCCCAGGAATACCACCAGGAATAGCTGTTGTATCATAATTATCAAGAGAAAGGTCTGAAATTGATTGAGCAAGGTATAAATCATTATTAGGATTCACAGCAGATGATCCATCTCCCAAAGTAATGGACACACCTGCTGCATATTCTGAACTTCCTTGTGTACCAATCGATATTCCAGCATTAGAAGCAGCTGAGCTTAGTTCTGATTCTGTATAGGTTGACATCGAAACACTTGTTCCCTCAGGTAAGGTTGAAGCTGGAATTCCCAAAACAGCTCCACCAACTAAAATTTTTGCAAGCTCATCATCTGAAGCAGTTGTTGATGAAGATGAACCAGAACTGCCACTTGAATCATCAGATACTTCATCATCTCCCAATGAATCTCTATCACCTGCTTGACCACAAGAACCTAGTATTATTAAACATGAAGCAAAAATAATAAATATCTTTGAATAATAAGCGCTAAGGTGTGAAGACATATCCCCCCCTAAATAAATAATTTGATCAGGGAAAACACCAATAAAAATCCCTAATTACATACAGTACATATAATTATACTATGATTTTAACAAAATTAAAACAAAAAAAATGTGATTTGGGATACACTAAAAAAGACACTATGGATAATATTTTTCATTAGGATTTTCTAATCTTTTATCATCATTCATTTTTTCCCTCCAGAGCCAATTTTTGAATTTTTTTTATGCTATTTTAATATTATAGCAAATATATTATATTTTTAAAAGATATAGTTGCAATAATTTTGAATCTTGAATTTTGAATTTTGAATCAGCTAAAAACTGAAAGTACAAAGCTACTTGGCTTCTTTTGGTTTAGGTTTAGCATTTCTTATTTTATAAGCAAAAAACAAACCAATGACCGCAAATGGTACCATGGCAACTGGCCAGAACCACCAATTAGCAGGATCAGCTGCTGCTTCTCCACCTTTTGGTAAGGTCATAGCATAAAGAACCGCTTGCAGAGCAGTACCTGCATAAACAAAACCATCAATTATTCCAACAGCGATTCCAACATTTTTAGTTCCGCCAAAATCCATGCTAGCTGTACCTGACAACATTCCATGAACTCCAATTACGCATAAGCTCATAAAAATAACGAGCCATCCCAGAGCTGGATGTCCAAGCATAAAGCACATTGCAACTGCACCCACAAGCATGCCCAAATACAATACGACAGCTACAGGTCCTCTTCTGGATCCAAAAACATGGTCAGAAAGTGTTCCTGCAAAAACACCACCCAATATACCTGCTACACATAGAACCATGCCCCAGTTTTGATAAACAAAACTATCGGTAGCTCCAGTTGACTTAGCATAAAGTCTGAAAAGTTGCATAATTGCTTGTCTTAAAAAACCACTACAGAATTCAATTGTAGCAATTGTCATAATAATGCTACTTCCAAGCATCATTTTGAATATCTTAACTGGAGGATCAGAAGGTCCACCTTCACCGTCTGTTGCATCACCTGTCTTAAGATCTGTAAGCCCCGCTTCACTGGGTCTATTTCTAACAATAAAAACATCAAAAACAAATGCAATGGCCAAAGCAACTGATGGAACCCAAAATGCCCAATGAGGAGCTAATTTTAGCCCCTTTAGAATAAAAAAGGTCCAGTCAAATGCAAAATAAATACCAAGAGAAATTAAGATTCCGAAAATTGCTCCGAAAACACCCCGTTCTCTAACATGGAACCAAGCTGCATTACATTTAACAATAGCTACAGCACCAAAAGATTGGAAATACATATTTAAAGGATAAAGAATTACCAGGCTCCAAAAAAGTCCATTTGGAGTTAAAGATCCAGTAACACTGAAATAAACAGCTAAACCCATTAAAGCATTGGCAACGGTAGCGCCAGCTGCACCCATTAATATTGAAAACCTGCCACCCAATCTATCAGTAAGAGGTCCATTAATTAAAAATGAACAACCATACACGGCAGTACCTGCTCCAAAAACCCAGTTAAAGTTTGAAATCATTTCTTTGCCACCAATAGAGGCAAGGGCTGGGTTTATATTATATCTTCCCCAGTATAAAAAGGCATAGGTCATTCCAAGAAGTAACCAGTTGATGACTCTTCTTATTCTAAAACCTTTTTCCTGAAGGTGAATAAGCTGACCAGGATGATCTTCTTTTACTTTTGGCAAACGCCAAACAACTACTCCAATGGCACAAAGTAATAAAACAATGGGGGCAAAACCAGTATACCAGGGTTTTCCTCCACCGCTTTCTGCAAAAGCAGGAATTGCAAATAAGATGCTAAGAATTGCTAACTGAAAAGAAAGCATTTTTGACTTAAGTCGGTTCTTGTTTTTCGAAATCATCAAATATTCTCCTATTAAAATTTATAAGAAAAATGCATGTCCCTACCGAACCGTTAATGATAATTAAAAAGAGTTAAGTGATATAAAATGATTTGTCAAATTCTTAAAACAGGTTTTATTTAGAGCCATTTAAAGTAATAATTACTTCTTCAATAGCCCTTAGAGAAGCTTTTTTTATCTTAAACTTAAGGTTTCCATAAGCAAACTCTTCTTCATTTGCTGGAATTCTATTTAAAAGGTATAAAATAAAACCAGCGAGTGTTTCATAATCACCTTCTTCAATTGTAAAGGGTAAAAGTTCATTGAATTTATCTATTTCAATTCTACAATTTACTAAGTATTTATGAGTTCCAAGTCTCTTTATTAAATTTTCCTCAATATCATATTCATCTTCAATTTCACCAACAACTTCTTCTAAAATATCTTCCATTGTAACAATTCCAACTGCAGTACCGTACTCATCAACAATTATAGCAATGTTTGACCCTGCTTTTTGGAAATCATAAAGAAGTTTATCAATAGGATAGGATTCTGGAATAAAATCAACCTTTGAAAGATATTTTCCAATTTCTTCTGACTTATCTGCTTTAAATATTATATCAAAGGTATGAACAATACCAATAATATTAATTACTTTATCAGTATAAACAGGTATCCTGGAAAAACCAGATTTAAGCATCATTTGCATAGCATCTTCAACTGATGCTTCTGTCTTCAAAGCTTCAACGCCAACCAAAGGAATCATAATATTTTCAACTGTTTTTTTAGAAAATTGAAGAATCTTTTTTATCATCTCTGCTTCGTGTCTCTCAACATCAGAGGTTTTATGGCTCTTATGAATAAGATGATCAAGATCGTCTTTAGTAACCTTAGAAGAAGCTGTAATTTTTCTGGCGCCCATTAATCGATTAAGAAAATTAGTGAATATATTAATAATAATAACAAAGGGTGCAAATATAACATATGAAAACAAAGAAATAGGAAAAGCGATTAATGGAGTTAAAGATAATGAATATTGCCTGGCTATTACTTTTGGCAAAATCTCACCAAAAAATAAAATTAAAGGTGACATAATAAAAAAGGCAATTAGTTCATATTTTTGGCCATAATTAAATATAACATAAATTGTAGCTGCTGTTGATCCACAAATAACTGAAATATTTGTTCCAAGTAAAGTTGTGCCCAGCAATTTGCCAGGATGAGCAATAAAATGACTAATTATCTTGGCCCAGTTTTCTTTTTTCTCTACCTTGTGACGAAGCTTGATTCTATCATAAGAAATGATTGCTACTTCAGATCCCGAGAAAAAAGCTTCCATTAAAAGGCAAAGTATTATTATGGATAAAGCAACTAATAACGACATAGTGAATATTATTAATCCTATTTGGTATTCGGTATTTGGTATTTGGTATTCAGTAAAATAAGACTGAATACTGAATACTGAATACAGAATACTAAATACTATTCTTGTTTTTCAATCAATATTTCCAAAAGCTTTGTACCCTTAATTCTCTCAACAGTGAACTTATAACCATCCTTTTCAATATAATTGCCTTTTCTTGGAAGTCTTCCAAAGTTGAAAAAGACATATCCACCTATGGTTCGAACATCTTCTTGCTTAATAGATGTTCCCAAAAGATCATTTAACTCTTCAAGGTCCATTTGAGCAGAAACTTTAAATTTTCCATCTGATAGCTTATCGTATTGCCAATCATCAACATCATATTCATCTTTAATTTCACCAAACATTTCCTCTAATAAATCTTCCATTGTTACTACACCCGCGATACCTCCAAATTCATCAACTGCAATAGCCATATGAAACTTCTTTAATTTTAATTCTCTAAAAAGCTTTGCTGCCATTTTGGATTCTGGTACAAAATAAGCCTTTCTTAAAAGGGATTCTATATTAAGCCCGTTTTTTTCAACATCTTCTTTCGATATTCCCAAAAGATCTCTAACAATTAATATTCCAATAATGTTATCTTCATGATCCTTATAAACCGGAATCCTTGAAAAATGGTTTTCATTAAAAAACTTAACAAGTGCATCATATGAAATATCAGAAGGGATAGAGGCCATTTCTGTTCTGGGAACCATTACATCAAATATTCGCTTATCAGTAAAATCAAACACATTATGAATCAAATCGCCTTCATGTTTTTTTAAAATACCCTCTTCTGCACTAAAATCAACAAGAGTGCGAAACTCATCTTCCATTATATGGGAGTCTTTTTCTGAGTTTTTAAAGGGAACAAAGCTTGCGATTTTTTGAGCGGAGTTTGATAAAACATATCGAACTGGACTAGTAAGCTTTTTTATTAGCAAAACAGCACCAATGGCCATCAAAGAAAATTTCACATGAAATCTAATAGCTACACTTTTTGGTGAAATCTCTCCAAACACCAGTAGAAGTGGAGTAATAATTGATATTGAAACAATCGTTAAATACCACCAGGGTTTTTGAGGAAAAAGATAATATACAAAAGAAGCTGTAACCAAAGATGATAAAACATTTACTGTTTCATTACAAATTAAAACTGTCACTAAATATTCACGTGGATGTTTTAAAACATCTGTTAAGATTTCAGCCTTATTATTTTTTTCTTTTCGTAATTTTACAATATCTAGTTCATTTAGTGATATCAGTGCAGTTTCAGAGGCTGAAAAAAAACCTGATAAAAACAGCAATAGCACAAGTGATACAATATATGAAGTTATGATTGGATCCAAAAATTAATTCCTAATTTATTTATTTAATTAAGCTCTTGCTTCTTGAACATGGTTTATGTTTGCTTGTTTTTTCTTTTTCCTTGGTTTTACTATAAGCAAGTCAAAAACCTCAGATACTTCTTCAATAAAATAAAATTTCATTTTTTCTTTTATATGAAGAGGAATCTCTGTTGTATCTTTTTTATTTTCCATTGGCAAAATAATATTAAAAATCCCATTCCTTTGAGCTGCAAGTACTTTTTCACGAATCCCGCCTACTGGCAAAATTCTACCTCTTAAGGTGATTTCTCCAGTCATTGCAAAGTCTCTTCTAACAGGCCTTTGTGTAATTGCAGAAAGAATTGAGGCAGCGATTGTAGTGCCAGCAGATGGACCATCTTTGGGAATAGCACCCGCTGGAACGTGGACATGTATTTCAATTTTATCAAAAACGTCTGGACTAATTTCAAACTTTAAAGCATTGGCTTTTATATAACTAAGAGCCGCTATAGCGGACTCTTTCATAACACTGCCAAGCTGGCCTGTTAAAATAAGACCCTTGTTACCCTTTGTAATGGAAGTTTCAACATACAATATTTGACCACCAACTCTAGTCCAGGCAAGCCCAGTAGATATGCCCACGGTATCTGCTTTTATCTCAGATTCGCCATGATATTTTTTTACACCTAAATACTTTTCTATCTGTGCTAGAGTAGTATTTTTAGGAACCTTTTTTCCTTCAGCAACTTTTCTGGCTATTTTTCTAAAAACAGTAGAAATTTCTCGTTCTAAATTCCTCAATCCAGCTTCCATTGTGTAATATCTAATTATGGACTCCAGTATTTTATCTGATAAAATATAGCTTCCTTTTTTCAAGCCATTTTCAACAATTTGTTTTTCAATTATAAACTGCTTGGCAATATGAAGTTTTTCATCTTCTGAATATCCCGCTAAATATATTACTTCCATTCTATCCCTTAAAGCAGGGGGAACGGTATCAATGTGATTAGCAGTTCCAATAAACAAGACCTTTGACAAATCAAAGGATAAGCCAAGATAGTTATCTTGAAAAGCAAAGTTTTGTTCTGGATCAAGAACTTCCAGCAAAGCTGAAGATGGATCTCCCTTGAAGTCAGCACCCAACTTATCGATCTCATCAAGCATAAAAACAGGATTGTTTGTGTTAACTTGCTTGATACCTTGTACAATTCGGCCTGGCATAGCTCCAACATAGGTTCTTCTATGCCCTCTGATTTCAGCTTCATCCTTGATTCCGCCGAGTGACATTCTCATAAATTTTCTGTCCATTGCCCTGGCTATTGATTTACCCAAAGATGTTTTTCCAACTCCAGGAGGACCAACAAAACAAAGAATGGGACCTTTAATTGATTTTTTTAATTTACAAACAGCCAGATAATCAAGGATCCTTTCCTTTATCTTATCTAAATCATAATGATCTTCATCAAGAATTTTCTTTGCTCTTGTTATATCAAGATTGTCCTCAGAGGATAACTCCCATGGCAAATAAATTAGCCAATCAAGATAAGTGCGAACAATACTGGCTTCTGAAGAGTCCCCATGCATAGTCTCTAGCCTGCGAAGTTGCTTTTCTGCTTCTTCTAAGACATGATCTGGGTAATCACTTTCAGCAAGCTTTTTTCGAAGCTCGTCTATTTCATCAGTTTTAGCATCAGAATATCCAAGCTCATTTCGAATCGCCTTCATTTGCTCTTTTAGAAAATATTCTTTTTGAGATTTGCTTATTTCGTCTCTTGCCTGAGATTTAATTTTACTTTGTAAATCAATAACCTCAAGCTCTTTAGTTAATAATTTATTTACATCCTTTAATCTTACTATTGGATCAAGAATTTCTAAAATATTTTGTGCATCATCTATTTTCAAACCTAGATTTCCAGCTATTATATCAGCTGCCCTTGAAGGATCATTTATTTCTTCAAGTAGTATTTGAAGATCAGGGACCATCAACTTTCCAGATGAAATTACCTTTTCAAGCATGGCTCTTGTATTTCTTAATAAAGCCTCAACAGATAGCGTATCATATGAGTGTTCTATATCTTGGATTTTTTTTACTTTTACAAATGAAACATTTCCATACTCTGAATATTTTTCTATGCGTCCACGAAAAAGACCTTGAACAAGTATCTTTAGCCTACCATCTGAAAGCTTATGCATTCTAAGAATTGAACAGATTGTTCCTGTTTTATAAATTCCATCTGGCAAGGGATTATCCTGATCTTGATCTTTCTGAGCTGTTAACATTATTAGCCTATCTTTCGTTAAGGCATCATCAACAGCTGAAACTGATGAAATTCTTCCCACAAAAAGGGGAATTATCATGTGAGGAAAAATAACAACATCCTTAACAGGTAAAAGTGGCAATTTATCAGGAACCTTTATAATATTTCCATTAAAATCAAACATCTTTCTAAT
The DNA here is from genome assembly GCA_043820105.1 of Pseudomonadota bacterium. Lineage (GTDB taxonomy): Bacteria > Bdellovibrionota_F > JAHFAK01 > JAHFAK01 > JBDREC01 > JBDREC01. Next base: position 136,669 of record JBDREC010000004.1, on the reverse strand, counting down.
TAACCTCTATCTTTCTTTTTACGCCTCTTTTTTCTTTTATTTTTGGAACTTCAATATGTAAAATTCCACTATCATATGTAGCTTCTGCATTATTAATATTAACACTTGAAGGGATATCTATAACACGATTAAACTTTCCAAAATCTCTTTCCATGCAATAAAAATGTGGTTTTTGAGGTTGTGCTGATCTATCTTTTTTATATCCTTTAATAATAATTAAATCTTCTTCAACTGTAACTTCAATTTCTTCTTTACTCATTCCTGGAAGTTCTGCTTCAATTATTATTTCATCATCAGTTTCAAAAACATCAACAGGAACTGGAAAATTAACATTATCATAGATTGAGGTTGTTTCATTTGTTTGATTTTCATCCCTAAATATATCTCTAAAACTTTTTGAAACCTCTTGCTGGAATAAAAAAAGCTTTTGAATTGTTTCTTTACTAATTGAACTCATAAATCGTTTTTTCCTTATAGTAGAATATATTATAAATTACTAATCCTAAATTTCAACTTCTTAAATTAAAAAAACAAAAGATCTGCTCCTGTAAAGCTTATGATTAAAGCTCCAATGGCTAAAAAAGGTCCATAGGGCATTTGATATTTCATGCCTTCTTTTTTAATGAGCATAATTGATAATCCGTATATTACTCCCAAAACAGAGGATATAAGAATTACATATAGGACTCCCTTGATTCCTAAAAAAGCGCCAATCATTGCAATAAGCTTTATATCTCCGCCGCCCATTCCTTCTCTTCCCGTTATAAACAAATATCCAAAAGCTATTAGCGCTAAAAAGATAAATCCAAAAGAGGCTCCAATAAAAGATTCAAGGAAGGTAATGTGATTAAAAAAGAATGCTAAAATAATTCCAAAAATTGTTCCACCAATACTAATGCTGTCAGGAATAATTCGATGATCTATGTCTATAAAAGTTACAATAATTAATGCTGCGATAAAAGCAAAATATATTGGTGTTGAATATGTATAGCCATAAAAATGAAAAACTAACATAGCTAAACAAGCCGTTATTAATTCAACAAAAAAATATCTGGGTGAAATAATTGATTTACATCTGCCACATCTTCCTTTTAAAAAAACATAGCTTAGCATGGGTATATTTTCATAGGGTTTAACCCTTGACCCACAAGTAAAGCAATGAGATGGAGGATGAGCTATTGATTCATCAACCGGAAGTCTATAAATAACAACATTTAAGAAACTACCAATACAAGCACCAAAAATGAAAACAAAAATATAAGGAGCAAATAAAACGAACCAGGTCATTTAAAATCTCTTTTCTGAAACAATAAAATGGCTCCAACAATCAGTAAAGCCACCCAGAAAAAAGAATAAAGAACAGAATAAAAAAGCTCCATAAAAGGAATATCAATATTATGAACAACCCGACTTCGAATATTAAATTTCTCTAAATTTGGAAAAACATAATAAGCAACAATAGATATAATTTTCAAACCAATAAATTTAGCTTTAGACCCATAATAAAGCAGGTCTGTTGTAACATGTCCTATTATATATGCTGATATTGTAAACATTGAGCTTAAAAAAGGAGAAGAATAAGCAGAAAAGAAAATGGAAATCGCCGTAATAATCATTAACTCAAAATAGGTCATAATAATTGCTGTGTAAATATTTGGATTTATGGTTCCGTCATTTGAAAATATCACTGCAGATAATACAATAGTCATTAATGCAATTTGAACAAAAAGCATGAGCAAAAGACCAACATACTTACCAATTACAAATTGATACCGAGCAATTGGTTTTGAAATTATTGTATAAATAGTTTTTTTCTCAATCTCTTTATAAACCAAATTAATGCCCACAAAAATAGCAATAAAAATCCCAAAAATCGCAATAGAAGCAAGACCAAGGTCTGTTACAACCTTACTGTCAGCGGCTAAAGCCATATCACTAAGAACTAAGGAGCCAAACATCATAACAATTGCAAAGAATACAAAACCGTATAGAATCTTATTTCTAATGGCTTCTTTAAATGTATTTGTCGCTATTACCCAAATTTGTTTCATATCAAATCACCTCGACTTTTTTCAAGAAAATATCCTCAAGTGTTTCTTTATGACGTGTCACAGAGACTAGTGGTAGATGATTCTTTGAAGTAAAACTTAAAACTTCTTTTAGTTTATCTTCACTGTCAACTTCTACATTAATTCTATTAACATTCCTGCTAATATTATTTGTAAAACTCTTCATTGGTTCAAGATCAAAGTCGGTTTTGGCATCAAATACAATTTCAATACCCAGGATTTGAGGATTTATTAGATCACCAACATAACCAACATCAACAAGCTTTCCCTTGTGAATAATAGCGATTCTGTCGCATATCATTTCAACATCAGGCAAAATATGTGAAGAGAAAAATACAGTTTTTCCGTTATCTTTTAAGTTCAAAATAATATCACGAACATCTTTTCTTCCAATAGGATCAAGACCTGATTGGGGCTCATCAAGAACAACAAGATCAGGATCATTAACTAAGGCTTGTGCCAGGCCAATCCTTTGTAGCATTCCCTTTGAAAATCTTCTCAAGGGAACATCTTTTGCGTGTGTCATGCCTACAAGCTCTAAAAGTTCATCAGCTTTTTTAGCACGCTGTTTATGAGAAATTTTAAATATTTTTCCATGAAAATTTAAAAACTCATATGCAGTAAGATATTCATAAAAATAAGGGTTTTCAGGTAAAAAACCAATTCCATCTTTTGTAGCAACATGCCCTATTTTCTTTCCTAAAATAGTAGCACTTCCAAAAGTCGGATATAAAATACCCATCAATATTTTTATTGTAGTAGATTTTCCAGCCCCATTCAAACCCAAAAAACCAAAAATTTCATTCTTATTAACCGTAAATGAAAGATCGTGGAGCACTCTAACCTTTTTCTTCCAAAAATCGGCCCTAAAATCTTTAGTTAAATTATTAATTTCAATAACTGACATAAGCTATTTAAAACTCCATAGTAATTAAAATATTAATAAGTTAGATAAAATTATGGATAATTTTTAACCAAATTTAAAAATAAGATCAAGTGTTTAGTGTATGGCATTTATTTTTTCTGAAAATCTCAGGGAAGTTAATTTAAAAAAAGTGTATCGGAGGCGCGCTAGCCGGTTTTTCCTAGTAGAAGTTAAATGAAATCTCCGCCTTTAAGTGTTCTTCAATTTGTAAATTTCATTTTACTTATACTTGGAAAATAGCGCGGTGAGATCAAGGCCAAAATTCCGCTGGGAATTTTGAGCCGTCTTTTTTTGAGTTAAACACCCCTTCCTTTTCTAAAATAAGGCAAGTGCGTACATTCACAATTTAGCTGTTTATAATTTCATTAGCCTCGTTAAGTAAAACAATTTTAGGATCGTGTTTAGTGCACGAATCATTATGATAAAAAGAATATGCGGCAATTATTACCTTGTCACCTTTATGTACCAGACGAGCAGCTGCTCCATTTAGGCAAATTTCGCCTCTTTTGCCAGGGATAACATAAGTTGCAAACCGATTCCCATTATTACAATTATAGATATCTACTTTTTCAAAAGGCAAAATATCGGCTGCCTCTAGCAATATCGAATCAATACTAATTGAACCTTCATATTCCAGGTTTGCATCTGTCACAGAAGCTCTATGAATTTTTGATTTTAACATTTCTCTTTGCATTTCAAACTTCCTCTTTTCTGTTCATTTTTAAAGCATCATTCAGACCCATTAATACAAGGTCTGGCAAATATGTATCAAATAAAGATTGGCCTTCGAATAAGGATCCAAAACCACCAGTTCCTATAACAACAGCATCACTATTATTAAAATAGTTTTTTTTAATCTCTTTTGTCAAATATTGAATAGCTGCGAAATTATAATAATAGAGCCCTGATTGAATACCTTCAATTGTTGATTTTCCGATGATTTCACTTGGCACAACAATTTCAACAGCAGGAAGCTTGGAAGTCTTTGCTTCTAAAACTTCCATAGAAAGTCTAAGACCAGGAAAAATAATACCACCTAAAAACTCCTTGCTTGAATTCACTGCACAGATTGTGTTTGCAGTACCAAAGTCAGCAATAATAATATTTTGATTTGGATAAATGTTTATAGCTGCAATAGCGTTAGCTATCCTGTCAGCTCCAACTTCTAATGGATTTCTGTATTTTATTTTTAGTCCGGTTTTTGTCCCTGGTTTCAAAAAAAATGGCTCAATATCAAAATACTTTAAGCATCCATTTCGTAGAGAATGATTCATATCAGGAACAACAGAACAAATTGATACATCTTTAATAGATTTTGGATCAATGTCCTTTGCCCTGCAAACATCTCTTAAAAACAAACCTATTTCATCAGAAGAAAATCCTTGTTTGGATGATCTTCTAAATTTAAATAACAAATCATCATTTCCAAAAACTCCACCAAATATTTGGCTGTTTCCAACATCTAAGGTTAATATCATCTTCTCTATACCCCCATCATTTTAATTTTTAGGATACCATCCAAAGCTTCAGCAAGCTCAACAGCTGAGTTGCACTTTCGTAAAACTTTATTCTTATTATAAATACTAAAAATGTGCTGATTTCTATCATCCATTTCATTAAGGTCATTGTGAACCAATAGATCAACATAGTTTTTCATTGAGAGTTTTAATGCAGCTTCTAAGCGATCATCTTCTGATCCCGTATTTGTAAGTTTAAAGGCAATTAAAAAGGGATTATAGTCATGGGCATATTCTTTAATCCTGGTAACAATCTTAAAATTTGGCTTCAACTTAATTGCCACATCAGAAGTTGAATCTAATTTACAGACCTGACTTGGGCTAAAAATTTTATCATCAACAATAATTTCCTTAATAGAATAATCACTTACTGCCGCCAAATGAATTATAACATCAAATTGCTGCTCATTTATTTTTTGCTCAAGCAGTTTATTTAAATCAAAAAAACTTTCAAAGCAAAAAATGTTTTTTACTTGCCTTGGTTTAATTGAATGTTTGCCAGACAGATAATACACATCATTTCCTTTTAATGTAAAATAATCAGCTAAAATTGTCCCTGTCCGACCTGTAGACATATTCGTAATATATCTTACACCGTCAATGGCTTCTTGTGTTGCGCCACCTGTTATTAATATATGCATTTTTAACCTTAGTTTAAAATATTTTGGTATTCAGTATTCGGTATTTTGTATTCAGTTAAGAATAGGCAGAATACTAAATACTGAATACTATATACCGCCAAAGGTATTAATAATTTCCTCATAAATTCTCATAGGATCTAGCAAACGTCCGTCCCCTTCTTCTTTGCATGCTTGCATGCCATATTCACTTTCTAAAACTTTCACGCCCCATTTCTTTAGTTTTAAAAAACTTTCTTTTGTTGCAGGATGATTAAACATATTGTGATTCATTGCTGGAGCAATTAAAAAAGGTTTTTTTAAGTCATATGCTAAAAATATACTTGTTAATAAATCATCTGCTATACCATGGGAAAATTTATTTATACTGTTGGCTGTTGCAGGACAAACGATAGCTAGATCAGCCCATTTGGGCAGGCTAACATGCTCAATATTTCCACTTTTATCAAACATATCAAGATAAACAGGTCTGGAGGTTAACCCCTCAAGAGTTGACTTGCCAATAAATTTTAAAGCAGAATCTGTAGCAATTGTCTGCACTACAAAACCTGACTGGACTAGTTTTGAGATTAGGAAACAAGCTTTATAACAAGCGATTGAACCTGTTAAAGCAAAAATAATATTACCTTTTGCCATTATCAATTAACCTCACTTTTTGTAAATAAACAGCTCCAAAAATTCTTCCAAAGTGCTCTTCAATATAATCAAGCTTAAAGCCTTCTTTAGTAAGCTTTTCTTTAATTACTTCAATTGACTCCCCTGAATGAAGCAGCCTTGGAAAGATCCCTGCTTTTTTTCGGTTTTCTTTATTAAGTAAAAGATTGCGTGAAGAAAGGGCAAGACCATCTTCAGCTCTTATGATGGGGCAGCCTATTATTTCAGTGTTAATAAAAAAAGATTTAGCCATATCTGAAACAAGCATATATTGTTGAAAATCCTTTTCCCCAAAGTATGCTTTTTGAGCCCCTGCAATTTGTAAAAGCTTTAAAACAACAGTTAAAACTCCATCAAAATGACCGGGCCTTGAAGCACCACAAAGCATATTAGCAAGTTTTTTTTCAGAAACAACATATCTATAGCCGTCAGCATAAATATCATTATACTCAGGAAATAAAATAAAATCCACCCCAGCATTTTTCAGCTTTTCAAAATCATCATCAAAGTCACGCGGATATTTTTCTAAATCCTTTGGATCATTAAATTGCGTAGGATTAACAAACAAAGAAACAAGTGTAAAATCATTTTCAGCAATTGATTTCTGCATTAAGGATAAATGCCCCTCATGCAAAGCCCCCATTGTAGGCACAAACCCAAGAGTCTTCCCTGCAAAGGCTTCACTATTTCTAAAAACCTGCCATTTGGCTATTTTTTTAAATATTTCTATCATAATTCTCCATAATGCTAGATGCTCGATAGTAAATATTAAATTCAATCTTACAAGTATCTATTTCTTACCACTTACCACTTACCACTTAATACGATTCATCCCACCCAGGAAACTCCAAACACTTAACATCTCGATGAAACTTATTAATCGCATTTGATATCAAACTATGGCCATCAAGATACTTTCTTAAAAATTTAGGGTTGAAATCCTTAGCCATTCCAAGCATATCTTGAAGCACAAGCACTTGACCATCAACGTGTAAACCTGCTCCAATACCAATTGTCGGTATTTTTATTGCTTCTGTTATCTTACTTGCTAGATTCTCTGGAATGCATTCAAGCACAATAGAAAAACAACCAAGGTCTTCTAAGATTTTTGCATCTTTAATAATTTTGTCCATGGATTCTTGATCTTTGCCTTGAACCTTATGACCACCAAACTTGTGAACAGATTGAGGAGTCAGACCTAAGTGGCCCATTACAGGAACACCAGATTGGACAATATTAGCTACAACATCTTCATGGCCTGTAACACCTTCAAGCTTTACAGCGTGAGCTCCTGCCCTCATGAAACTTTCCACACATTCCATTGCCTCAGCAACTCCTTTTCTAAAAGAGAGAAATGGCATATCACCTATTATAAATTTTGATTTGGCGCCTCTTGATACAATTTCGATGTGTCTTTCCATCATTTCAACTGTTGCATTAATTGTCGAAGGATAACCATAGACAACCATAGCACAAGAATCGCCAACCAAGACAGAATCTATCATTGAATCATCTATAATTTTGGCAGTAAAATGATCATAGCATGTGATCATTGAAATTTTTTCTTTTTTATCTTTCTTTTTTTGAAAATCTATAACATTCATTTTATTTTATCCCTATTATGTTTATTCATATAATAATTTAAAAAGGCATTATATATTGGCTTGCAGTCATCACCTTCTAAGGCTTTTAAATTTTTTTCAATAGTTGCCTTATCATTTCTTTCAAAAGGTCCTGTTAGGGCTTGCTTGTAATTTTCCTTGAGATTTTTAGTAATTGAATCTAGATAGCAGTGAGCCATTTCAGCAGGAACAGAAAACCTTTCTTCAAATTCTGAAAATATTTTATTCCATAAAATACTTGTAAAATTTCCTGCCATTACACAAAGGCTGTGATAGTAAGCTTTTTCTTCTTTGGGAATAAAAAAATAAGGATTGTTTAATTCTGGAAAAATCTCATGAAATACTTCGTCCTTATCAACCTTGTAATAAGAAGAATTAGCTTCAATCATAAATGGAATTTTTTCATATTTCTCTAAACTATAAAGCTCTTGAGCAAAGGTCATTGGACAATGAAAACCAAGGGCAATATCTATAACAAGTGAACCTGAAAAATGAACAAGCAATTTATTTTCCAAGACTTTATTAGATTGAATAAATTTTTCAATTTCAGAATCTTTAATTAAAATTAAACAAGCATCTGAGTCAAAAATTACATCATTTAAAGTTAACTTATTCTTATTGGATAGCTTCCTAGACCATTGATTAAATTGAATATTTAGAAGTTTAAAGTAATGACAAAAATGCCTTGCAAGTTTACCATCTCCAATTATTGTATATTTTTTTCTCATATTCTCGGGTACCTGTCCTTTTATAGATCAAGTCCATTAATAAGTGGTAAGCTGTAAGTGGCAAGTGGTAAGTTAAATCTAATAAACATACCCAGGTACCAAATACTGAATACCGAATACTGAATACCGAATACCATTTCCGTCATTGTTCTTTTAGAATCAATGCGTGTTTTGGCATTTAGCAAAAGATTATTTACATTGCAAGGATAAATATTTAGCTGGAAAATTTACTGGAATTAGATTAGGAATTTGGGATTACGATTTTGATTAAGATTAGGGAAAAAATGACAGAGCAAAAACTTTTAGCAATATCGGATAAATAAAAAGGTTTGACTTAAGCATTCTCTCTAAATAATATTCAAATTCAAAATACTTTTGGAGGGGATTCATAATGATAAGAAACAAATCTTTTTTTCTATTTTTCACTCTTTTTTATTTAGGCACATTTTCTTTATTTTCACTTTCGCTTAATCTTCCCATGGCAACAAATGCTGACATTGACAAGGTCATGGAATCAGGAAAAACCATAAAAAGACTTTATGAAGTACAGGGAAGCAATATCAAAACAGGACAAATTATTGGAATAGTAAATGCAAATCCTAAAAGAATATGGAAAGCAATAACTGATTATGCTAATTTTAATAAAATCATGCCATATATGACAGATGCATCTCATTTAATTGGTTGGATAGATGAATATACGGCGTTAATGCATGGTGAATTAGAAGTTCCAGCTCCAATTTACTTTATTGCCTATGACATTGAGTTATTTCACTATCCAGAAGAATTCTTCATTGAATGGGACATGGTTCCTGGAACAGGAGAAAATATTCGAAAAATGTCAGGATATTGGGAGCTTATACCCGATCCACATAATATTCGAAGGTGCGTTTTAGTTTATACTGTTTCAGCTGATCCAATAACTGACTTGTCACCTGGAATAATTAATTATGCTATTAAGGTTTCTTTAGGAAAAGTCTTAACTGCAGTAAAAGAAGAGTCAGAATAAAACGATAGGCGTCTGTTTTTATTGCACTTTTTGCTTGTTAAAAATGTTTATCGGAAAGTGTGATCTAGGTCACAGACAAGCACTTTTTCCCATGTTAAAATAATATTGGGATTTTTGTAAAATTTCCCGAGCATTTTAGGGGAGGCAACATGGGGCGAAGGGGATTTACATTAGCAGAACTAATGGTAGTTGTAGCTATTATTGGAATAATCTCTTCTTTTGCCATTCCTCATGTTAGTGGAGTCATAACAAGATCAAAAAAATCCGAAATTCATCTCCTAATAAATGGGATTGCAACAAGTGAAATTGATTATTACATAACAAACCTAAGATTTAAGGAAGCTGGTCCCTTATCTGTTGATCCAAAAGATCCAAGCAAACTGAATGCCAAAAAAATTGAAGGATCTCAACTGGCAATAGCCAATGATCCTGACTTTAAAGCAATTAGTTTTGCAATTGATCAAGATATCTTTAGTGCTATTTCTGCTGAAGAAGCTTCTGGAGTTAACTTAACAAAGGGAATTAATGCAATGGTATATTATGATTTAAATGATGATGATGAAGTTACAGAATGCACACAGGAAATTCGAGTAAATCAATTAACATATGATGCATATAAAAATGGTGAATTGGTTTGCAATCCAAATGAAGAACAGGGAAGTGGCTGCTAGAATTTAAGCTTAGTCTTTTTTATAAGTTTCATCAACAATAACTTCTTCTTGTTTTTCCTCTATTTGTTTAGCTTTTTCTTCTGTCTTTTTTTCTTCTTTCTTTTCTTGAACCTCAGCAAATTCTTTTCTAAGCATTAAATTTTTCAAAAGATCATTAATATTGGTCATTGATAAGTCTTGACTTGAGCCAGTCGGAACTAAGACAATTCTTTTATTAATCAAGGAATTGGCGATTTCTTTTGCTATAAGATTCTTTCCGCCCGAACCTCTAAGATTATTGTTAATTTGACGCCAACCTTCAGCTTCTGCTAACATTGTTTTTCTTATACCTTCTGCTTCTTTTTGTTTTTGATAAAGAACTGAATCTGCCTTTGCTTTTTGAGATCCAAAATAACCCTTAGCTTTTTCAATTCGTGATTGCTTTGTAGATTCAGTTTCAACTATTCTTCTTTCAATTTCTAACTTAGCTGCTTGTTGTTGTGAAAGTATTTTTTCAGCTTCTTGATTATTATATTCTTTTTCATTAATTTTTGCTTCATATCGTGCATTGTATTTGGGTTTTGGAATATTAACCTTTTGTATAGTAACACCAAGATAGTTTAATCTTTCATTTAAAAGCCTGGTTGTAATTTCAGCGTGTTTTTTCCTCATATCTGGAATAGCAAATTGAGATGTAGTAAGTTTACCCATTTGAGTCCTAACAATACTTCTTACTGTTGGGAAAATAAGCTTGTTTTCAATATCATGATCATAACCAAAATTCCTGATAATCTCTGGAAGCTTTTCTTTTACAAGCTGATATCTAACAGAAACGGAAATAAATATATTGTTACCTTCTTTTGTTTTAAGGCGCATTCCCTTTATTGAGTCAGTTTCTGAAATTTTAATTTCAGTACCAATATCCATAGTTTTAATTGAAACATCAAATTTGTCTATTTGTTGAATGCCAGGAATATAAATAACAAACTGCCCTCTGCTGATAGTATCATTTGCAACTCCATAGGCCAATTTCCATGGCTTTGTCCATCTTATTGGAGCAGGCAGATTGTTTGTAACAACCCCAACCTCATTTGTCCCCATCTGATCCCAGCAACCAAGAAGACTAAAAGTTGATGTTAATAATATAAACAATAAAAAACACTTACGCATATTTAAATCCTTTTTATATAAACTTAGTCGTAAGTCATATATCGCAAATCGTAAGAATATTACTTACCACTTACCACTTACCACTTACCACTTATTCACTTTACTCCAAACATTTTGGTCATATCTTCGACATTAAGTGGATTCAAACCATCTTTTCCGCCAGATTGAAGAATGATTGTATCAAGTTCTTTTAATCTCTTTGCCATCTCAATTGCAACTGAGATATTTCCGCCCTCTCCTTTAAAAGCTTGCGCTAGAGCTAGCTTTCCTTCTGCAGTTGCTATTTTTATAGCTAAATCACCCTCTGCTTTTTTGGAAGTTAAATACAAATCACCATCAGCCATGATTTGCCTTTCAGCTGCAAAACCTTCTTCTTGTATAATCCTAATTTGTGCTTCTCCAGCTGAAAGTATGTCAGCATTTAATACTTTTCGGACTTCTTCAACTTTTACTTTTGATTTTTCTACTAAGGCAAATTGCTCAGTTAATGATTTATCTAGAATTTTTGCTTCATAATCTGCAGAATAAGAAAAATCCCGAAGAAAAATATCAACAATTATAATTCCTAAATTGTCTTTATCAAATTTCCTATTTATTACTTCTTTTGCTTTCATAGCAAGGTCTTCGCGGCCCTGACTTTTAGAGTAAAAGTCGTCTCTTCCCAGTACTCCTAAAGAAAAAAGCATTTGATCACGGATTTCATTATTTAATGTTTTAATAACTTCGCTGTAGTAAGAACTCTCACTGCCTGAAGTTTTAGCAACATTGCCCCAAAAAATATATGCTTTGTTTCTGTCTATTTGGTATAAAATAGTAATATCAACAAACACAGTACTTTCATCAAAAGTTCTGATTTCCAGAGCTTTATCTCCATCTAATTTATTTCCTGAAAAAGTCTTGGACATATCATAGGACTTGATCTTTGCATCAATTACATCAACTTTTTGAATAAAGGGAATTGAAAAAACATAGCCTGGATGATAAACTTTTGGCTGAATTCCACTCTCCATTAAATAAGGAATTTCAATCCTATTTATTTTAACTCCAACCTCAGTTACAGCTACTTTCTGCATTCCCAAGACTGCCAAAGCCAAAGCACCTATTAAAAGCACAAAGAAAAAGGACTTTAAAAGCAAAGAAATAAAGGTAATCTTTGGAAGATCATCTTTTTCTTTTTTATCCTTCTTTTTTTTACTAAACATATTATCTCTCCAATTCTTTCTGGATTTTTTGAACATCTTCCCAAACCGGCCTTTTCATGCCTGGATTTCTAAGCAAAAAGGCAGGGTGATATGTTGGCATCAATTTAATACTATTATAATCATAAAATTTCCCTCTAAGCTGAGAAATTGTAAACTCTGATTTTAAAAGCGTTTGAGCCGCAAATTTCCCAAGAGTGCAAATTACCTTGGGTTTAAGCACTTCAAGCTGCCTCAATAAAAATGGTTCACACATGGCAATTTCATCAGGTTGTGGGTTTCTGTTTTGAGGGGGTCTACATTTTACAATGTTTGTAATATAAACTTCGTTGAGCGTAAAATTCATCGCATTAATAATTTTTGTCAAAAGCTGTCCTGCTTTACCAACAAAAGGAAGTCCTTGTATATCCTCATCATGGCCTGGGCCCTCACCAACAAAAACAAGGTCAGCAGTCTCTGATCCAACACCAAAAACAACATGCTTTCTATTGTGGCAAAGCTTGCACCTTTCACAGTTTATAAGTTCTTTTCGAATTTGACCTAAAGTTTCGCTTTGGGGTTTTACATCTATTGGAATGTAAATATCTTGATTATCCAGTTTTCTCTCAAGATCTTGCCGAATCCCTTCAGTAAGTTTTAGTAAATTCTTTGAACTAATATTTTTATTATCGTCTTTATCTATCATAAAACTACAATAAAATTTAATATTCTAAAAAACTAATGTTTAATAATAAACAATATCGTATGTAAAGAACAATTTATCAAGAATTTAACTTCCATATCTTATATCAATGTGTGACTTAGCCCTAACCTCTTGTAACCACATATTAAAGCGTTTTTCCATTCGCTCCTGCATCAAAACATTACTAATTGTTTCTTTAACTTCTTCAAATGGTTCTGTGGCTTCTGAATAAATATCTAAGAGTTTTGCAAAATAATACCCGTTTTTTGCTTCTATTAAGCCACTTAGTTCTCCTATATTCATTTTTTGAAATGCGTCCTTAAAGGAAGGGGCTAATTCATCAAGCTTTATACCCTTTAATATTCCCTTTGTACTTGCAACATTATCTGAATCACTAAACTTAAGAACAAGTTTTTCAAAATCATTTACATCACTTTGTTTAACTGCTTTTTTAATGGTTTCGATTCTTTTTTTTATCTCGCTAGCATCTCTTTCTTTTTTGGAAATGAAAATTGATTGAAACTTAACGAGCTGGCGTTTATTTTCATTGAGATAGTTCTTTTTGTAATAATCTTCGAGATCAATATCTGTAATTGAAACTTTTGGTCTTATTATTTTATTTGTAAGCTTATATTTTTCAACCTGCAGTTTAATTTCTCGTCGATATTTTTCATATGATTTGCCTTCTTGACCTAAAAATACAACTAATTGATCTTTGGAAATATTGTTGCTTTTCATAATGTTATTAATCGTATAGTCAATATCCTTATCAGAAGCATCAAGACCAATCTTTTTTGCTTCATCAGAAACAATTAAATCATCTGCTATTCTATTTATTATTGTTTTAATCCATTTGGATTTGCCTTCATCTGTATTTACTTTTTCTATAAACGATGAATCCTTTTTCAATAAAATATTAAGTTCAGAATCAACGTCAACTTTTGAAATCAAATGACTGTTTACAATTGCGTAAATGGAATTGGCAGTACTGGTTTCAGCTTTAGCTAAAGGAGAAAAAGCAATAGACAATAAAAAACTATTCAGTATCGATATTTTCAAGAAATCTATAATCAGCTTCAATTTTAGACCCTTCCTTTAATTTTTTTAATAGCTCAGTGTAGGCACCTGACTTTTCTTTTCTTGAAATAAGATAAAAAAGTTCATTTTTAACATCATCCCAGGCACCGGCATCACCAGAATAATAAATAACATGATAACCATAAGAGCTTTCAATAACCTTATTAATGATACCTGTTTTTTTTGCATTGAAAACAGCGTCGTTAAATTCTTTAACCATATAATTTTCTGGAAAGTTCCCAAGGTCGCCCCTATTTTCAGCAGTTCCTGCATCATCTGAGTATTCTTTTGCTAAAGCTGCAAAATCTTCACCTGATAAAACTCTTTTTAAAAGGCTTTGGGCAAGCTTAAGCTTTTCTTCTTTTGAAATGTCATGTTTAGAGTCTTCAAAGCCTATAAGAATATGCTGAGCAGACCTCGTATAATATTCATTTTTATGTTCTTCGTAATATTTTTTTAAAGATTCAAGGTCTCTGCCTTGCTCAATTGAAAAATGCTTTCTTAAATAACTATGCACAATGGCTCTTTTAACCTCATCATGATTTTGAATACCTGATTTTAAGGCTTCTTTATAAAGAAGTTCAAATTTCAAAAGCTCTTCAAATTGATTAATATTTAGATTTGGTAGCTTATTCGTATTTTTATCTTCTTTGTCTTCGTTTAATAAAAGATCGCTGTAATTTTTCATTAAATATTCGCTGGTAATTTCTTTTGAAGAAATAGTAGCAATTGCATCTTTTGCTAATTTGCCTTCGCAAGTAACAAATACTAAAAGTATTAAATTTAAGAATAATGAATTATAAAATATAATAGTAATAGCTTTTCTCATTGTTTAGCATCCTACTTAAGCAATTTATTTAATATTAGATAACTTTTCTTTATAAATTTTCACATCTGCGTTTTTGTATAAGTCTTCAACATAATCATTGAGGAATTTATCTTTAATTCTCCTTCCAAGATCACCTGCTATTTGCTTTTTCACCATATCAAAAGACTGCACCCTTTTGTCTGTTAGCAAAATGATATGATAACCAAAGCTTGTTTGCACAAGGGGGCTTACATCTCCTGCTTTTTCAAGTAAAAAGGCAGCATCCGCAAAGGGCTTTACCATTCTGGATTTATTAAAATATCCAAGATCACCACCACGGGAGGCAGATGAATCTTCACTATTTTCTTTGGCTAAACTTGCAAAATCTTCACCCTTAGTTATTCTTTTTAAGAGCTTTTCACATTTCATCTTTTTTTCAAGGTCTAATTTTTTCACAAGCTCAGCTTGTTCTGCTTTTTCTTTATTCATAAATTTTGCAGGATCCACTCTGCATAAAATATGGCTTGCTCTAACTTCTTTGTAATTATCAATATTATTTTGATAATATGTGTTTAAATCTTCATCACTTGGCATAGTGATTTCTTTTGTTTTTTCTTTCAGAAACGTTTTAATCATGGTTTGTTTTATCTGTATATCTTCATCAAAACCTTCCCTCATAGCTTCTTGGAATAAAAGTTCAAAATCTATCATTTCCTCTAAAAGCTCTTTTTTTGCCTGAAGGGAATTATAATCAGTTGGATTAAGGTTTTTCTGAGTCTTTAATTTCTTATTATAATCATCAACACTTATCTTCTTATTATTTACAGAAGCAATCACTTTGGCATCCTGAATAGAATTTGCATCTTTTTTTGAACCAAAATCACATGCACAAGTAAAAATAATAAAAATAATTATAATAGTAAAAAGAATTTTTCTCATAAATATTTAGCCTCCAAAGAATTATTTTGGGAAATTATATTAAATTCATATATTTAATTTCAATTTTTGTATACAATAATAATAAAATTTCAAGAAATATCTTTAATAAGTGGTAAGTACTCTATATTTAATTCTTGTCTTTGCTTAAATTTAAAAAAATGCTTTTTTATTAATTAATCTTCTTAATTGAAAAATTAACGATTTTCCATTTATTTATGTCGTAAATAAAGTTCATGAAAATAAGACCAGAAAACTTATTTTTAGCCCCATAGGGAATGAGACCATGCAATGTTTTTAAATTCGCGCTTGCACTATTTTCTCTATGTATAACTAAAAATTTACCAAATTTAAATTGTTCGTTTTTTGCTTTAAAAAAATTATTAATGATATTATTTATGCTAGTGTCGCCAAGATAAGAACTAATTTGATTTTCAATATTTTCAATAAATCCCTTTTCTAATATTTTTAATATGGCCTTTATTGCATTTTCTGAAACATTAAGATCTATCATCTTTGCAGCTTCATTTAAAATTAAATTATCAGGATCAAGGCTTATTTCTTTTAATGTGCCGTTGAATTCTATATCAAAGCTAAGCTCTTCACCTGTTAATTTATAATCTTTGTCAATTTTTTCTTGGGTCGAAACCAAGGAGATTATTAAATTCAAATTATAAGCAGGTGCCTTTTGGGAAAGTTTACCAAAAACTAAACTCTTCTCATTTTTTCTCTGCTTAACATTATATTCAATAGAAAACTCGGGACAAGATTTTTTATTTAACCATTCCCAGAATAATATATCCAAATAAGCTGAATCACCCTTATCAAAAAGCTTTTTAAAAGATGATAGGTTAATTGATTGTTTATCAGACAAAAAATCAAAGTACTTCCTCCAAAAATCATTGCTATATGACTTTGAAAGCATATAAAAAAAGATAGTTCCTTTAGTTCTGGCTAAATTATGGTTTTGAGTGTTTATAAGGGCTTCATCAAATGATAAATCATAACTTTTAAGGGCAAAATAAAGATTTTTCAGGTAATTAAAAACCTTGTTAATTTCATTTGCAGGAAAGTGATCCTTGATATAGTAGATTGCAAGCAAGCCAGATAGAACTTCAGATAACAAAACATTGGACTGGTCTTTTTTATCAATAAATTTATCAATAAATTTCCTTGTTATATCTGAAACTAAATTAAAAATCGAAATTGCATTTAGAGGGTCTATATTATCATGACCTATACAAAGCACATCTGCACCAAGATCAAAAGCTTCATATTTGGGTATTTCATAAACTGTTAAATGCCTTAGTAAATTACTTTGAAATTTTCGAGTAAAGTATTCTAAAACATTAATTATAATCATATTCCACTTATGAATATCTTCATCACTAAAATTATTAACGTTAAAAGTTAAGGGAAATAATTGCCTAAAAAATTTGATTTCCTTATAGGGAAAAGAAAGCAAGGATATTTCACTGGCTTCCTTATTGGTATTAAAAACATATTTACCCTCACCTTCAAATTCATCAAGACTTACAAGATCCAGATTAGAAACGACCTTATAGGTATTTGGAACAGAAACAATAAGTTTATTCTTATAATTTATTGACTTAATAAAAGGTATGAGGGTTTGACCAGTTGGAAAAAGCAAACCATCAAGAGTTAGCATTTGTCTTATGTTTTCATAAGGTAGCTCGTAATATATTTTAATAGAGTTTACCTTAGTTGGATCTAAGTTTTTTATAAAAACTATTTTAGTTATACCCTCAGCTGTTTTAAATCTCGCGTCTTCTCCATCCAACAAAACTTTATTGATTTTAAGATCTTTTGTGAGAAATAATAGTGTATTTAAAGAAGAACTTATGGGAACAATTGCAAGTGTTGTATAAATCTGAAACACGGGGTTTTTAAATAATTCAATATGAGTATTTGCTCTAATTAAACCAATCTCAGATATTTGAGATTTCATAACACTATAGGCGTCTTTTTCTTCATGTTGGCTTAATACAAAAATGGCTAAAAAGAAAAGAATACATAAAATTAAAAGATTTATATAAAAGAAGAATCTATTTTTAATTAGACCATAATAAATTACATTTATTTTAATTCTCACAAAACGTAAAAAAGCCATTAATATTCTTTTCTATAAAAAGCAAGCACTGAAAAATAGATAAAAATAATAGAGGCTATAAACCAAAGTAGCATTATAAAAAAAGGATATGTTCCAGTTACAACAGTTTTTATATTTGTTAAATGATGAAAAGGCAGGTATGTAAGCAAAGTTTCGCCGGGAAAGTAGAAATTAAGAAAAAATAAAATAAGAGCAAGGCAAGCACTAGCTAAAAAAGATAATAATGCCCTTTTAAAATTACATACAAAAAAAATACTGATAGACCAGAAAAGCACAGAAATTGAAAAAAGCCGTGCAAGCTGCAAGGCGAGTTCCTCAATAGGATAAGAATAAGCAAGATACTTTGAAATACCAAGAATAAAGGCGCCTGTAATTAGATAAACAAGAAACAAGAAGTAAAAGGAAACAAAAACTCTTGCTAAAAGTATTCTTGCCCTGCTTATTGGTTTTGACAAAATAAATAATATTGACCCATCTAATTGTTGTTTCTGGATAGATAATAGACCCATCAAAGCACCAATAAAAACAACTATTAGCATCCATTCAGAATAAAAATAAGTTTCATTTAAAAAACCAGAAAAATGCAAAGAAGAATCATAATTATAAAATGTTTCATATTTGGCATTATAATGGAAGATGGCATACAAGCAAGAAACTATCATTAAAGCCAGTGAAACAAGAAACTTAGGAAAAGTATGTGTTCTTTCAATTTTACTATTCATTATTAAAAAGACTCCCTTTCTCTTTCTCTATTTCTAGCTTTGCTTGAGCCCAAATAAGTTCAGAAAAGGTAAGTTTTTTTTCATTTTCTATTTGGTGTCCATTAAGCTCAAGCATTTCAATAATAAAATTATAGTTTTTAAATATAATTAAAGATATTTTATCTTCAACTTTATCAACTCTTAAAACACCTTCTAATTTAAAATCATCAGGATCATAATCTTTTGGGGGACTAAGAATAATCTTCTGATAATCACCTTGAATTGCACTGACATTTATTAAACATCTTATTTTTCCTCTTTCGAGCAAAGCGATAGTATCACTTAAATCTTTATGATATTTGGGGTTAGCTGTAAAAATTACAATTGAACATGGATTGTTTTCTTTATAATCTAAAATAGCATTTTTTAAAAGATCACAATCTGCTGTTTTTAGCTTTGAAAAGGGTTCATCCATAACTATAATTTCAGGTGTTTGTGCAAGTGCTAAAATGATAGCGAGCTTTTTTCTGTTAAAAAAACCAACTTTTGAGATTTTAGCTTTTGAAGAAATTGAAAAAGTGTTAAGCAGACCCAAAAAAAGGTTCTCATTAAACTTGGGATAGATTCTCTTATAATATTTTCCTAATTTATTAATATTAAATTGCCCGGGCAAGCCATTGGGACTGGCTACAAACGCAACACGCCTTCTGTTTTTAGTGATATAAGGAGAAAATTCATCATCTGAAAGCATGACAGATCCAAAAGAGGGGCGAGTAAGGCCTGCAATTATTTTAGCCAGAGTGGATTTTCCAGAGCTTGTAAGGCCAATAAAACCAAAAATGCTTCCTTCACCAACTTCTATATTAATATCAGAAATGACATCACTATCTTCATATCTTTTTGTAATATTGCTTAAAATTATATTTTTCGCCATTGTTATAAACTTTTATCTAACTTAGTTAATAAAACTTCCGTTTCCTTAATAAATGTTACAAACTCATTTGGACCTTTTTCTAAAGAAGCATATTGGCTCATTTCACATTCATTTATTTTTTCAAATAAAGGCCTAATAATACTATCTTCTAGTTCTGCATTTTTCAATTTAATTTTTATTTCTTCACTTGTTAAAGCAAGCCCATTTAAATCAAACTTATCACCAATGTAAAGTCTAATTATATTTAAAAGCTCAATATAAGGTTGCTTAAAGCCTTTTTGCCTTTCATTTTTCATCACCTTTTTCTCAATATCATGCATCATTTTTTTTGCTTTATTTAATGCTTTTGATTTTCTAATTTTTGAGTAATTTTTCTCAAAATCCATTTTCTTCTTTTGTGAAAAATAAATGCTTAAAAATAATAAGGGTGGGAATAGTATTAACAAAAAAAGAATAATTTTAATAAACAAAGAAAATTCATTCTTATTTGCCCCATGAATAGAGGAATTTATATTCAAAATATCTTTGCCTAATATTTTCACCTTGTTTTTGGAAGCTTGTATTTTTTCTTGAATTGGCGGATTAGGACTTGGGGTATCAGAAGGCGAAACACTTATTTTAAGCTCTTTGGTTTTTAACAGAGTATATTTTTTTTTATTTGGATTAAAGACATGTATTTCTAAAGAAGGGATAACATATTCTCCCTGAATAACGGGAACACATGCTATTTTAAATGTTTTAGTAAAGTGAATATCATCACCAGATATTTTTTTTTCTATTTCAGGTTTATCATAATAAAATTTCAAATTTTCAATTTCAGAAAACTGTGGCAAATCAACGTTTTCAAGGTTACCCAGACCACTTAATACATATTTAATTGTCAAAGAATCAGAAGCTTTAACGTTGTTTTTGTCAATACTTGTTGTCAAAGAAAAATCGCCAACAATAGCAGAATCATTACTTAAACTTCCAAAACCTGGAAGTGCCTTTACATCTAAAATCAATTCTTGGCTTTTTAGGACCTTCTTCTTTGTCTCAGCAAAGGAAGATGAAAAGAAAGAGTCAAAGGATCTGCGCCCTGATCCCTTCTCCTCAACAGGAACTTCGCAACGAATGACTACTGGATCTAATTTTATTTTTCCTTGTTTCAAAGGAAATAAAATTTTCTTAATTTCATGAACAACATATTTTTTCGAATCCACATAATCATAATAATCTGCTTGTGACTCCAAGTCATATGATAAAAATGAAGAAAAATCAGGACTTGATTCTATTACTGAATTATATACCTTTACTGCACGATAAAATTTTATAGTATACAAAAGCTGTTGTCCTACAAAAGGAGAGAGGCTAGTTATTTCTTGGTTAACGAAAACATCCTTTGTATTTTCGCTAGCTATACCCGAAACATCTTTCACGATTTTTAACTTATAGGTACTGCTCTTATATTGTTTCCCCTTGATCACAGCATGAGCGGGCCCAATTACAAATTCACCTTCTTTTAGAGGTAGTAAAGAGTAATTATAAATTGTCTTTGAATCCATTTTCCCATTTATAATTTGCACCTGGGAGCTTGTACCATGAGAATATAACTTAAAAGCAGCTTCAGGAAACTTTAAATTAGGTTCACCGGCGTCGCGCTCTCCATCAACAGCAATACTAATTCCAACCTCATCCGACAAAGTAGCCTTCAAAGAATCAACAGTAAGATCGATAGAAACAGAAAAGACACTAGAATAGCTTATAACAAAAAAAACAAATATAAACCCTATAATCTTATTTTTCAAATTCTTCAGCATTGCCTATCTTAATATTAATTATTAATTGTTAATTGTTAATTATTGATTATTCCAATCCCCAACAATTAACCATCACCAATCCTTCCCACCACGCACCCCTTGCGCACCTTGCATTTGTTGCTTCTTAAACTTCTCAGGATTCTCTTCAATTGCCTTTAACAGTCTTTCAGCATCTTCTTTGCTCAACTTTTGAGCCTTTTGCTCAGATGCTTTTTCTTTCTTGTCTTGCTTTTCCTGACCCTCTTTTTTCTCTTGTTCTTTTGCTTTTTGTTCTACTTTCTCTTCCTTCTTTTGATCTTTAGATCCATTTTCTTCATTCTTCCCATCTTTTTCTTTTTGCTCTTGTTCTTTATTCTGCTGCTGTTGCTCTCCGGGCTTATCACAAGATTTATTTTCCTGCTGATTCTCTTGCTTATCTTTTTGGTCTTGCTGATCTTTCTTCTTCTCTTCTTCCTTCTTTCTCTCTATCTCTTCATTCAATTTCTTCTTAATCTCTTTTTTCACAAACTCTATATTATATCTTGTATCTTCATCTTCTGGATTTAATTCTAAAGCTTTTTGATAAAAAGCCAAGCTTTCTTGTAACTTTCCCTGTCGATAATAAGAGTTAGCTATATTGTAAAACGATTCAAAAAGATATTTGCCTTCTCCAGAAGCAACTACTTGTCCATAACTTTTTATAGCGTCTTCATATTTCCCAAGCTTATAATAGGTGTTCCCCAGGTTATAATTTACTTTGGGATCAGTTGGATGATTAATTTGAGCATCAAGCAAAACATTAATTGCTTCTTGATAGTTATTAGCTTTATAAAACTCATTGGCTTTATTGATCTGATTTTCAACAGAAGCAAAAGAGGCAAAACTTATCATGTGTACAAGAAGTAGAGCAAAAACCACACGCCGTACGCCGTACGCTGTACCCTGCACGCCTTTCATCCCCTCCCCCTTTCACTTATCAGCATATCCAATAAAAGAAAAAACAAAGCTAATATAGCAAAAATCCAATATCTTTCTTCCCATTTCTTTTGCCTGGTTCCTTCAATTTCAGCTAAATCCATACTCTTTCTAATATTCTTTTTATAGACTTGTGTTAAATCGAGATCTCCAGCTGTTGACCTTATATAGGTCCCTCCTGTTTGAATCGCAATTTTTTGTAAACTCACTTCATCAAGTTTTGTCAAAATTAAATTACCTGACTCATCTTTTCTAAAACCTCCTGAGGGCAATGGAATTGGCGCACCTTGAGAAGCTCCAATGCCTATAGTAAATATTTTAATTCCTGAAGTTTTAGCTATAAGGGCTTCTTTCTCTGCATCTTTTTCGTGATCTTCTCCGTCAGTGATTAGAATTATCGCTTTTTGTCTTTTTACGCTTTTATCAAAGGCCTCTGTGGCAACTTTAATTGCAGAAGTTAAGGAAGTTCCCTGCACTGGAATTAAGTCAGTATCAATAGAATCAAGAAACATATCAAGAGCATTATAATCAAGAGTTAGTGGGCATTGTAAAAAAGCCAGTCCTGCAAAAGCCACAAGTCCGACCCGGTCACCCTGAAGCATATTTATTAAATCAATAATCTTTCTTTTTGCCCATTCCATTCTATTTGGCTTAACATCTTGAGCCAGCATACTGTTAGAGACATCAATAGCGATTACAAGATCTATTCCAACTCTTTTCACTTCCTTCCACTCAAACCCCCACCGTGGTCTAACAAGGCAGACTACTAGCATGGCAAGACAAAGTAAAACTAGAATTACTTTAAAAAACTTCCTTCCATTATTTCTAGACAAAGAAAGTTTTTCCAGCATTTCCTCATCAAAAAGCCTTAGTATAGTTTTTATTTTTAATTTATATGCAATAAACATAAAAATAGCGCTTAATGGAATGAGCCATAATAACCAAAAATATTCAGGATTACCGAAACGCATTTATGGTATCCTCCTTAAAAGCGTTGACGATAAGAATATATACAAAAGAATTAATAATAGAGCAGGAAAAATAAAATAAGGAAAAAGCTCTTCATATTCTGTATATTCTTTCACTTTTACTTTTGTTTTTTCAAGCATATCAATTTGCTCATACACTTTTTTCAATGATTCTGAATCTGTTGCTCTAAAATATTGTCCTTGTGTTTTTTGGGAAATGTTTTTTAAAGTTTCTTCATCAATATCAACTTGTTTATAAACATATTGAGGACCAAAAAAAGTTTCTACTTTAAATGGTGCTTTTCCTCGAGTTCCAGCTCCCACTGTATAAATTTTTATTCCAAGTGATTTTGCGATATCAGATGCTATATCCGGAGAAATTCTACCAGCATTGTTGCGTCCATCTGTTAGTAAAACTATGATTTTTGATTTTGCTAAAAGATCCTTAAGTCTTTTGACAGATATAGCGATAGCTGAACCAATAGCTGTTGAATCTCCAGCCATTCCTATTTTAAGCTTATCTAAAAATGAAAATAAAACTCCATAGTCCATTGTTAATGGACATTGAGTAAAAGCTTCCTGCCCAAAAACAACCATACCAATTCTATCATTTTCGCGTCTTTTTATAAAATCTTTCACGACATCTTTAACAATAGTCAGTCTGTCTACCTTTTGTCCATTTTTCTCAAAGTCAAGAGCCTGCATACTGCCAGAAGTATCAATAGCCAAAACAATATCAATTCCCTCAGATAATACTTCACTTGTTTTTTCGCCTGACTGAGGTCTGCATATTGCCAAAACAATAAAACATATGGCCAAGTATTTTAGTAAGGGCAAGGCTTTAAGAAAAAACGTCTTCTTTGTTTTTGGAAGAGTTTTAAAAATATTAATACTTGGATAGGCAAAGGAAAACTTCTTTCTTTTTTTTCTTTGTCTTAAAAGAAAAAGAAGAGGAAGAATAGATAATATTCCTAATAAGTATGGATATTGAAACCTAAACATCTCCTACACCATCTTCTATTTTAGATTTATCAATAAAAGTTTTTGTGTCAGTAAGACTTTGTTTAACAAAATTAGCCTCTGGAACAACTTTTGCAAATTTTATTAGTTCAGCTTTTTGTAAAAAGCGCATTGTAATATCTTTTAAGTGACTATCAAGCTCCTGCATTTGGTCAACATATTTATATATTTCTTCATAGGTCATCTCTAAAGCAGAGAATGAAAACCTTTCTTCAAGATATCTTTTTAAAATCTCTGTCATTTTATAAAAATGAAGACTAAATTCTCCCTTGTCACAAAGGTTCTGACTCTCAAGCTCAAGTAAAGCCATATTGGCCTTTACATGAGGAGGCAGGACCTTTTCCTGGGATTTAAGCTTATATTTTTTATAAAATATTATTCCAGTGACTAATAAAAGAAAAAAGAGAAAAACTGAACCTGCGATTATTATATAAATCGCATAGGAAAAGGGAATTATCACATTGGGCTTAATATCTTTAATATCATCACTCCCTTGCTTGCCTGGGTTTTTATCTTCATTTGATAAAGTAATAAATATTTCTTGTGTCCTTTTTGTAATTTCCTTTTGGTTTTTTAATATAAATATTATTTCAATTTCAGGAATTCTATAACTACTAGCAATGTCTGCCTCAAGGTCATACCACTTTTGGCATTCCAAATGATTATCAACGCTTTTATCAAGCTCTCCACCAAAGTCTACAATCCTTAAACCACCGATATTATCCTCAGGATCAGGAATTATTATTTTAGCCTCTTTGGGATAAGTTGCTGAAATTGTATATTTGATTTTATCATATATTGTGGAATTGGCCACATTTACAGAAGACACAACTTTAATGTCTTTTTCAGTAAACATGGCTTTCTGAGAAACTTTATCTTCAATGTTACTTGAACATGATAATAATATCAGGCAACATAAAAACTTAAAAATATATTTATAATACATATGTAATTCAAAATGATTAAAGTATTCATAGTTTATTTATATGAGGCATATTAAATATGATGTAAATTTGAAATCAACAAAAAAATAAATTTAAAATTTGTTGGCATATTTAATTTAATTTTATATAGCTACAATACAATCATATTTCTAGATTAAGGATAATAAATTATGATAATTATTTTGAAAAAGACTTGCCCAAAAGAGGAAAGAGCTGAGTTATTAAAGCGCCTTGAAAGCTTTAATCTAAAACCTTTTGTAAGTGAAGGTGTAGAAAAAACAATTATTTGTATTGTTGGTGATTCAAGGCATAAAAACATAGATACTCTTTCTTCATTACCTGGTGTTGAAAAAGTAGTTCCAATTCTCAATTCTTATAAACTTGCTGGAATTGAAGCAAAACAGGCAAAAACAAAGATAAAAGTAAAAGGTCATATAATTGGTGATGATTCTGTCACAATAATTGCTGGTCCCTGTTCTATTGAAGATGAAGCAAGTATCATGGCAACTGCAAAAGCTGTTAAATTAGCTGGAGCTAACTTTTTAAGAGGGGGGGCATACAAACCAAGAACATCTCCATATGCTTTTTCTGGTTTAAAAGAAGAAGGCTTAAAATATTTAAAAAAGGCTGGAAAAACATATGGTTTAATCACTGTAACAGAGGTTGTTGATTCAAAAGATGTAAATCTGGTAGCAAGTTATGCAGATGTCCTGCAAATTGGAGCTAGAAATATGCAAAACTATGCTCTTTTAAAAAAAGTTGGTAAAACTAACAAGCCTGTTTTATTAAAAAGAGGAATGTCAGCTACCTTAAATGAGTTTTTACAATGTGCTGAATATATTTTAGCAGAGGGCAATCAAAAAGTCATTCTATGTGAAAGGGGAATAAAAACATTTTCAGACTTCACAAGAAACACCTTAGATTTAAATATTATCCCCGCGATTCAAGCAAAAAGCCATCTCCCAATAATTATTGATCCAAGTCATGGCACAGGAGTAAGAAAATATGTTCCCTCTATGGCAAAAGCTGCAATAGCAGCAGGAGCTGATGGGATTATCATAGAAGTTCACGAAAAACCAGAGGAAGCTTTAACTGATGGTTTTCAAAGCATCAATTTTCCTGAATTTAATATTCTTATGAAGCAATTAAAAGGCATAGCAAAAGCTGTGGATAAAAAGATTTAAAGGAAAAGTTAAAATGACCCAAAAACTTTTATGTAAATATGCGGGAAGAAATTCAGAAATATTCTTTTCAAGCAAACCAGAAGATATTTTACTTAAACTGCAAAAAGAATATTCAAATATCGCGATAGTTTGTGATGCAAACATTAAAAAGCTTTATGGCCTAGGGCTCAAAAATAAATTAAAGCTAAAAAATGAAAAGCTAATTGCATTTCCAAGTGGTGAAAAAAGTAAAACCTTTAAAACAGTAGAAATGATTTTGGATAAGTTGCTTAAGCTAAACTTTGATCGATATTCATGCCTAATAGCTTTAGGTGGCGGTGTTACTGGCGACATTGCTGGATTCGCTGCCTCCTTATATATGAGAGGAATTAACTTAATACAAATTCCAACTAGTTTACTCGCTCAAGTTGACTCTTCTGTTGGTGGAAAAGTAGGGGTAAATTATCTTGCTAACCATTCCCTTAGAAAAAATTTCCTGGGCTCTTTTTATCAGCCTAATATTATAATTATAAATTCGGATTATCTAGACAAACTTAATAAGATGCAATATTTAAGTGGCCTTGCTGAAGCTATAAAATACGGAATAATCCTTGATAAAGATCTTTTTAAATTATTCGAAGAAAACAAAATAAAAATATTAAATAAAGACAAAAAGCTTTTAAATGAAATTATTTACAGATCCATAAATAATAAGAAAATGATTTGTGAAAATGATCAGTTTGAAGCTTCTAATGGCAAATTATCAAGAAAGCTTTTAAACTATGGTCACACCTTTGGTCATGCCTTAGAGCAAATAAAAATTAAAAATAAAATCCGTCATGGTTTTGCTGTGGCCTATGGCATGCAAATAGCAGCTCTTATTTCTAATAGCCTTGGATATTTAAGCGATTTTCAAATGAACCGACATAATAATCTTTTATATGAGTATGGTCTTTTAAAAAATATTGATCTCAAAACAAAAGCTTTGCTATTAAAAGAAATCGGTCATGACAAAAAAAACAAGGGCAATAAAATTACTATGGCCCTATTAAAATCAATTGGACATAGCTTTGTAAAAAACGACATCCCTTTATCAAAATTAAAAAACATTATTTAAGGACCATTTTTTGATAGCACTTTCTCTTACAACAACAGCTGACCTAAACAAGCCAGAAACAAAGCTCGCTGATATTATAGAACTTCGCCTTGATTTAATGAATCTTAATAACTTTTCCCTATATTCTTTTCCTGTTTTATATAAAATGCCCATTATTTACACATTGCGATCAACTTCACAGGGTGGCAAATTCAAATTTGATAAAAAACAATTTATTGAAATAATACTTAAATTAAAACCTCGAAAAACTGATTATATTGATATTGAGTTAAACAAAAACTATAATTCTATTATCAAAGTTCTACGAGCAAAAAATATTAACTCAAAAATCCTATTATCGTCCCATTCTAAAATCCTTGATCTTAATCATACTCCTAATCTTAATAAAGAAACAGCCTCTCAAATCTCGGCCTTAAAATTTATTTATCAAGGTAAGAACTCAACTGATAATTTTAAAGTCTTAGCCAATATTAAAAAACTAAAGAATAAATATAAAAAGAATATTATTTCTTTTTGCATGGGTGAAACTTCAAATATTAGTAGGATCTTATGCCTTTCATATGGATCTAAATGGACATACGCTTCAATTAATCAGGAAAAAAAGACAGCCCAGGGACAAGTTGATATTAAAAAACTGACAGATATTTATTCAATCAAAAGGCTTAAACCAAAGGCAAAACTATATGGCCTGATTGGAAATCCTGTTGAGCAAAGTCTTGGTTACGTTTTATTTAATTACCTTTTTCACAAGTATGGAATAAACGGTATTTATGTGCCAATACTTGTGAAATCAAGCTTAGAGTTTAGAGATTTAATTGATAGAATTAAGAATTTAGAACTCAGATTTTTTGGTTTATCAATTACTACTCCATATAAAAAGCTAATAATAAATTATTTTAAGAGCACAAATTTTGAGTCTGTAAATACAGTTTCTGTTAAAAATAAAAACGTGTTTTGCGATAATACAGATAATTATGCCTTAGAATGTTTTTTGAAAAAGATTAAAGATTTAAGTAAAAAGAAAATCGCCATATTAGGGGCAGGTGCAGTTGCATCTTCTTTTGTTAAGGCTTTAAATAATAGAAGTTTAGAAATTACACTTTTTAATAGAACTTTAGAAAAGGCAAAGCTTCTAGAAAAAAGATACAATATTTTAGTAAAACCACTTTTTGACATCAAGGCTCATGATTTTGATATATTGATTAACTGTACAAGTGTTGGCATAATTTACAAAGGCTTTCCTTTTAGCCTTCCTGCACTAAACAATAAAATCATTATTGAACTCAATTATCGACCAATTGAAACTCCCTTAATTAAGCTTGCAAAGAAAGGTAAGAATAATATTATATTCGATGGTCTAGATTTTTTTATTTATCAAGGACTGAAGCAATTTGAACTCTTTACTGGTCACAAGGTCAGATATACAAAGCAAATCAGGAAAATGCTATGCAAGTATTAAGTTTACCAGGATCAAAAAGTATAATTAATAGAGCCTTAATTTGTGCGGCTTTGGCTAAAGGTACGACTTGCCTTACAAATGTGAATTTTTGTGATGATGTGCAAGGGATGCTTGAAAATTTAGTCAGATTAGGGATTAAGATTAGGATTGGGATTAAGAGAAAAGAAGTGTTTGTTTTTGGTGGGGGTTTAAGGCAGACAAATAAGGTTATAAGTACAGGGGAAGCAGGAACAACGACACGATTTATAATTGCACTTGCTCATTTGATTGCAGGAAAGACTAAGATTAATTGCAAAGGACATATGAAAAACAGGCCAGTTTATGCAATACTAGAAGCTTTAAGTAAAATTCAAAATTCAAAATTCAAAATTCAAAATGATACTTTTCCAATAAACATAAATTCAAATGGATATATAAATGGTTCTATAACTATTAATTCTTCAATTAGCAGTCAGTTTTTATCTGCGATTTTACTGATCTCGCCATACTGCGAAAATCAAATTACGATTAATGTAAAAGGCAAAATTACATCAAAGCCTTATATAGATATGACCTTAAAAGTTATGCAAGATTTTGGAGTTAAGGTAGAAAATAGAAATTATAGAAAATATATTATAAAAAAACAGATGTATAGATCAAAGAATAAATATATTATAGAACCTGATGCATCAGCAGCATCGTATTTTTTGGCGTACAGCGTACAGCGTACAGCGTACGGCGTAAGGGGAAATGGTTTGAAAATTAATGGGCTTGGGACTGAATCGAATCAAGGTGATGTGCAATTTATAAATGTGCTTAAAAAAATGGGAGCTATAACGGAATGTGGTAAAACTTACCTTAAGATAAAGCCCAGCAAGCTTAAAGGTATTACAGTTGATATGAATAAAATGCCTGATCTTGTGCAAACGCTGGCTGTTCTTGCTTTGTTTGCGCAAGGGACAACTTATATTAAAAATGTATATAATTTGCGATTAAAGGAAACTGATAGATTGCAGGCTTTGGAGAATGAGCTTTTAAAGTTTGGGGATTGCGTGGAGACTGGGCGAGATTGGATAAAGGTAAAAGGAATTCAAAATTCAAAATTCAAAATTCAAAATTATGAAAGAGCACAAGGGAACATGGGAACAGGGGAACAAGGATTAGGAATTAAGAGTAAAATTAATATTGAAACTTATAATGATCATAGGATGGCTATGAGTTTTGGAATATTGGAAAAGATATTTCCAGATAAGATTTATGTAAAAAACAAGAAATGTGTAAACAAATCATTTCCTGGTTTTTGGGAACTATTAGACAAGTTAAAATAAGAGGGTTATGGCTGCTGGGTTATGGTTTCTGGAAAACACTGAAAACTGAACACCGAATAATGAATAATAAATACTAAACTGGAGCAACAATGAACATAATATTAATCGGTTTCATGGGGTGTGGCAAAACAATAGTTGGGCAAAGGCTTGCATCACACTTAAAAAGAGATTTTTATGACATTGATGGGGAAATTGAAAACAATGCTGGAATGACAATTAGTCAGATCTTTGAAAAGCATTCTGAAGGTCATTTTAGGCAACTTGAAAAAACAACAATTCTGAGAGTTTCAAAACTTGATAATGTTGTAATTGCAACTGGAGGCGGGGCAATATTAGATGAAGAAAATAAAATGGCCTTAAAAGAAAATGGCAAGGTTGTTTATTTAACTTGGGCTTTTAATGATTTATGGCAATATATAGAAAATTGTAGCAAAAGACCTTTATTAAAAAATAAATCAAAAGATGAAATTGAAGCTTTATTTAATGAAAGAAAAAAACACTATTCAAAAGCCGCTGATTTCAGCATTAATTGCACTCCAGAAACATATAACAATCTAGATCATTTCATTAAACTCATTGTTACTTGCTACTAAACCTAAACCATTAGCATGTTTACTTGTTACTAGAGATAATTAAAAGGTAAAGAAGCTATATTTTCTGTTATCATTTGCGGGTTTTCAGAATTACTAATAATATATCCCATTTTACATTTTCTTTCATTAATAAAATCACTTAAACTTCTAAGTTCTTTTTTATTTATTTTTTTTGTATGCTTTATTTCAATTGGAATTAAACCAAAATCTGATTCTAATACAAGGTCAACTTCAGCACCTGATGAGGTTCTATAGTAATAATAATCAAAAGAAATTGAATTCGATTTTAATGTCCGGATGATTTCTTCTATAACCATTCCCTCCCAAATATTTCCAATCTTTGGATGGGTCAATAAAGAGTTCTCATCCCTAATTCTTAATAAATAGCACAACAAACCACTATCACTATAATATCCCTTAGGGTGCTTGATAATTCTTTTAACTGCATCTTTAGAAAAGCTTGAAATTTTTCTAAACAAAAAACTTTTATGAGCAATGTCAAAATAATCTCTAACTGTTGGCTGTGAAACACCTAAAACTGTGGCTATTTCTGAATAATTAATTACATTTCCAGAAATATTCGATATAGATTGAAGAAAGGCTCTGTATCTATTTTCATTAATCCCTGGAAAAAGCTTTAATAAATCTCGCTCCAAATAGGTCTTTATATAATTTTGCATCCACATAGTATGAAATTTTTCAGAATTTTTTAAGCACGGTTCTGGATAGCCTCCTTGCAACAAGTATTTATAAATATTTTTATCCTTAGATTTGGGTTTAAAGTCATGATAATTGTTTTTAAAATAATCTTTTTGAAGCAGGCATTTAGTGAAATTACTCTCAAATGATTGACTAATTTCACTAAAAGTAAATGGAGACATTTCTATTATTCCAATTCGTCCTGCCAAAGATTCAGAAATTGATTTCACTAAGTCAGGAGAAGAAGAACCAGTAATAATAAATCGCCCTGTTTTTTTTCTGTTTTTATCAATAGCCACTCTTAAAGATGAGAAAAGGCTTGGCAAAAACTGGGCTTCGTCTATAGCTACATTTTCATCATTTAAGCGAAAAAATAAATCAGGGTCATTATTTATAAGGTCAAAATCTTGACCTTTTTCAAGATCAAATATTTTCCATTTTGTATCTAAAAATGAAAGAAGGGTTGTTTTTCCACATTGTCTTGCACCCAAAATCGCAACACATGGAAAATATTCAAGATATTCTGATAATTGCTTGAAGTATATTCTATCCATAATAGCCTCAAATAATTCACATACCATGTATTTTAAAACACTGACTTTGAAATTGCAAGGCAAATAATACAAAAGAGGCCCGCTAATTAAATTAGCAGGCCTTTTTGTTTATAATAACTTCTCTTTAATTGACTTAATTAGTTCCCAATATTGTTGTTTGGGAAACAATTGTAATTAAAATCTGGTCTTAATCTACCTAATAGAGGTTTTCCATTATAATCCCAGCAATATTTTGGATATGTATCTTCGCTAGAATAATGTGCATCCTCTGTGTATGCAATTGATTTAGGACATTCAACTGAAGCTACAGTCATTGACTTTTCACCTTCAACATCAATTTTGTAAAATCCCCATTTTTCCAAATCGCCTTCCATCTTAATAGCAGCTTTGGCTAACCATCTGCCTCTTTTGTCTGTATCATTGCCAATAATTCTATTGAGAATTTGTTCTTGATATAACATGATTGTATACATTAATGCATCAGCTTCGTATTTTGACAATCCGCCCTTAAAACTTACTGAAACAGTACATGTTCTTGAAGGATCAGCCTCATCACACATTTCAATTGGAAGGTTTCTTCCTGTTAAGAGCTTGCAATTATCGTCATTACCATCATCAGCAATACCTGCCATATAACCGCCGTGTAAGAAAGTACATTTTTCAAATTCTTTTATCCCAACACCTTCTTCGGCTATTGCATAAAGATATCTTCTTAAAACTTCTGTCCATACTTCTTCTTCTCCAACATAAGGATCAGTAAAAACAGTATTATTAAGAATTCCCTGTCCTGGAGTTAATAATTCATTAAATACAGTCTGGAACCTAACAATTGCATTAAATTGATCAACAAGAGCAAAATGTAAATTATTTCTTCCTATAGCATTTGTCCTGACACTGGCTTCTCTAGTTCCATCGCAATTTGATCCATTTCTGTCAAACATCCAAGCAGGGGATGAAGCTTTAATAATACCTTCATATTTTTGGAGAACTTTACATTTGTTGCTAACTTTTTCAGCTTCTAAAGCAGCTAGATACCTTTTTTCTGTCTTTTTAACTTCTTTATGAATCTTAGCCCTAGACATACATTTTACTCTCACAATCCTATTTAAGCAGTCAGGATCTGAATCTTCTGTACATCCTTCATAATGTTCCGTATCCATAGCAATAAAAACATCAGGATCATCTTGTTGCAGGGCAACATAACCTTCAATCACCTCACCTGCTGGAATAATCCATAATTTTTGTTCTGTTAGTGGTCTTAAAATGGAATAATCATCTAATCCATATTTTTTAAATTCATCATAAGCATGTGTCCTTAATCCAGCATCACTTAAAATACCTTCTTCTATTAACAATTCTCTATATGAATTAGCTCTTTCGAAGGATAAATCTAAATTATATTCAATTGTACTTGATTTAGAAGCGTGTCCGATCAAAACAACTTCCATTCCGTAATTTACACAAGCCTGGGCAAAAGGATATACTTTTGTTAGAATTTCAGATCTAACCTGATCTGTAATAACTTCTTTATTAATATCAAAAGGTAGAAGTTGTGGGACCCCTTCTTTTAATAGAGCTTTCACATTTGGATCAATATCGTTTGTTTTTAATTTAACTTCACATTGTTGAGGAACAACTGGCTCTGGTGTTACTGGTTCTGGTGTTACTGGTTCTGGTGTTACTGGTCCTGGTGTTACTGGTTCTGGTGTTACTGGTTCTGGTGTTACTGGTTCTGGTGTTACTGGATCTGGTGTTACTGGATCTGGTGTTACTGGATCTGGATCTGGATCGCCGTCGCCACAAGGTACAGACTTAAAAATAGTTACAGGAGGTTTAACAATAGTAATATCTTCAGGATCTTCATCTGCTTCTTCTTCACCTGGTGCAGGAGGGGCTTCTTCTTCTGTGCCTGGAGGTTGTGTAGACAGATTCATGTCTCCACCACCCAATGCACTACTGGCTCCGCCGCCTTGCAATACTGTGCTTGAAGCTTTTGTATCTTTTGTTGCAGCTGCTTGTTCTTCTGCTTGTGGAATTTGTTTCTTACAAGAAACAAGTAAAAAGGAAGCTAGAATAACAACTGAGATTAGAATAAATAGTTTTGAGCTCCTCATAACGTTAAACTCCTTTTAGTTAAAATAAGTAATTTATTGTTTTTTTTTAAGATATATTACAAGGATCGTGCCAACACAGGCAATTGCATATTCATCATTTAAATTAAGGTGTTAATGCCCGAGGGTTTTTGGTTTTATTGAAGCTTTGGGACAGTGGAATCGCAAAAAATCATAGATCTTGAGACAGTTTTGTCCATTCAAAAAATTCCTTAAAATCTAATAAGCCTATCATTTTCTGGATCAGTAATATAGATATATCCATTATTATGAACTGCAAAAGAGGCTGCTTCACTTATTTCACCAAAATTTTCTATTGGAATTTCTATATTTCCCAAGCAATTTCCATTTAAATCAAAAACAACAATTCTATTATTAACTATCGAATCTAGCACATAAACCTTAGAAGCTTGACCAATAAATAGAGCACCAGGCTGATTTAACTGTCCCTGCATGTTTCCGGAACCATTTGAAATAACAATTATTTCCTTTGTTTTACCATTTATTTTCAATAATTCGTTCTTGCCCATATCAAGGAAAAAGATATCGCCATTTTCACTTATTGCAATGCTTGTTGGATTTGAATTTTCGTCCAAAGGAAGAGCATAATTCTTAAATGGAAGCTCAATATCTTGATTATATACCTTTATATATATATTCATTCCATTAGAATCTACATCCAAAACATATAAATTACCCTTATTATCAAGAGCTATATCAGCTATATTGAAAAAACCACCTCCCTTTGATAAATTCCCCAAAAATCTCTTGGTATATCCATTCTCAATATCGTGTTTGATAATATAAGTTTTATTTTCATCTGAAATATCAGCAACATAAACATATCGACTCTTGTGTACAGCTACAGCAAATGGATAATTTAATGTCAATTCCTTAAAGCTTGGAGAAAATTTTGAAAGCAAATCTAAGCCTAAGTTCAAATTTACAGCAGATGAAATAATTATTTCATCTGAAGCAGTATTAGCTATATAAAATTTTCCTTCTGTATCAATTGCAATATCCCTTGGATAATTTATTTCATGATTATCACACAAAGAACTGGAAGATTCGCTAGACTTTATACATATCTGCCTTGTTTCGACCATATTATAATTTTCAATCTCTTTTCGATTAAATACAGTAGCTTCTTCTTCATCTATCGTTGCTTCATCATAATCCTCATCATAATCCTCATCATAATCCTCAAAAGCAAGCCCTTCTTGATCCAAATCCTCCAAGGCTTCCTCTGTTTCCATCTGCTCAAGTTCTTCCTGTGTCGGCAAATCAGCAGCTTGAATAACTTTTTTGCCTTTATGCTCACTTGAAAATCTTGCTTCTGGTCGCCTTTGGCTTATTGGAACCGTATCTTCCTCACGCTCATCATAATATATCTCAATCACCTCATCACTTGTATCACTAAGATTTTCTTCTATTTCCAATTCTTCTTCATCTTCTATTATTTCAGCAACTTCTGTTTCATCACTCTCTCCATCTACAGCTATTTCTTCTATGCTTATATTTTCTTCATTTTTATCAGCAGCAGGACATTTCTTTTTGCCACATCTACAGACAGCCTCCAAAGGATAGGTAATGCAAAAATCACTAATCAATACCTTATCACCATTATTTAATAATACCCATTCCTTAGAAACCTCATATTCAGTAATTTCTTTATTAATCACAGGCGCTTGGCTTCCAATGCTTTCTTGAATGTTTTGAGAAACAATTGGATCTTGATACAAATCCAAGGGTCCTTGGCTTGGTGGAATGATATTTTGACTGTTCTCACTTGCATCGCTAGATTTAGCTTCCTTAGTCTCTACCTTTTTCTTACAGCTAGAAAATGCAAATAAAGAAATGGAAATAAGGATTATTACAGTAAATTGTTTCATAATTAGTGCCCCTTAATTTTTTCATCTTTTAGTCCAAGACCAATTTTATGCAATTTCCATACCACAAGCGAACACAACTAAACACTGATTATCATTAGATTTTAAATAAAAAAACAGACATGATACCGCGACAACAATGACACTGCGCGCCAGATCAGGGGAATATAGAGAAATAAGACAAGCGAATATTAATTATTAATTATTGATTATTGATTATTCCAAGTGTTTTTAATTTTCAATAATCAACAATCAATTTTCAATTTTCAATGGTTTCTAATGGTATATACCATATCCAAATACTGAATACTGAATACCGAATACTAATAAGCCCTCCAAACCTTCTCACGATCCGCCTTGTTTTTCTTAGAATCAATACTGGCTTTTTTAATATCTGAAAAATCAATATCTGAAAACTCACTCCAAATCTTGTGCTTTTGGTCAACACAATACATTTCAGCTACTGAACTTGAAGGATATAGATCAACTAAAGTAAATGTAACCTTATTTTGTCCACTAATTTTTTTCAAGAAACCCGTAATATAACGTGTTCCTGATCCAGCGTTATTAACAGGACCCTGATATTCAATCCAGGCCTTATCCATTTCTAATCTACCTGCTCCAATGCTTATTACACTGTTAATTGTGGGCATTTTATAATAAACATCAAAGGCTTTAATAACCGTATCATTATCTGGAATTATGCCTTTATTATCTCTAATTCTAGCCTTAACAAAATTTGTAATTTCATCACCTGGGCAATTCATGCCTTTTCTTGATATTTCAGTTTTAACAAAATCCCCATTTGGAACCAGGATATTTACTTGATTATTCTCACTAGTAACCCCTGAAGGATTATTCACAAAATCAGCCATAATAAACTTATCAGGAACATCATAAGGACATCCTTCAAAATCATCAGGATAAAGAGACATATTTGTATGTGAATCACAAGGCCCAGCATCGCCGGGATCAGGATCAACTGGATCTGGGTCAACTGGATCTGGATCAACTGGATTTGGATCAACTGGATCTGGATCAACTGGGTCTGGCTCCACTGGGTCTGGTTCTATTGGATCTGGCTCCACTGGGTCTGGTTCTATTGGATCTGGCTCCACTGGGTCTGGTTCTATTGGATCTGGATCAACTGGGTCTGGTTCTATTGGATCTGGATCAACTGGGTCTGGTTCTGCGGGATCTTGAGGATCTTCGTTTTTTACTTCTTCTAACCTAACCTTAAACCTGGCTTTAGATTTTGATTTTTTATAAACCACTTTGTGCTGAATAATAATAGGCGGCGCTGGAACAATAGGTACTGTAATAATAGGTCCTGAATAATAAACAGGAACAATAGGCGGACTTGGCACAACATGTGGAATATAATTATTAATACAAGTATGTTTCTTATTATAATGATATTGATATGGATTATTTTGCTTACATGAAATAAAAACAATACAAATAATGAAAAAAAGAAAGTACTTTAGAATTTTTAAGTTTCCCATCAAAAGCTCATCCAATCTAAGTTTAATTTTAAAAAAAAATACATTTTTTTCGCAATATGTCAATTTTAAAATAAGTGGTAAGTCATAAGCTGTAAGTCGTAAGTTTTTTATAATTAATATGCTAGACTAAAGATTACTTTGCTGTTAGATAGGCAAAAAAAAATAAAGGGAATATTGCATGTCTGGTAATATATTTGGAAATAATGTTAAAATAATTAGCTTTGGTGAATCTCATGGAAAAGCTGTTGGAGTTTTGATTTTGGGATTAAGACCTGGAATTGAAATTTCTATAGCAGATATTCAAAAACAATTAAACAGAAGAAAACCAGGTCAAAACAAGATTACAAGCCCTCGAAGCGAAGATGATAAAATTGAAATTCTATCAGGCGTCTTTAACGGTCTTAGTTTAGGCACACCAATTTGTGCAATAATCAAAAATAAAGATGTAAAAAGCCAGGATTATGATAATTTAAAAAATGTTTTTAGGCCAGGACATGCAGACTACACTTACTTTATGAAATATGGAATCTATGATCATAGAGGCGGCGGTCGAGCTTCTGGAAGAGAAACTGCTGCTCGAGTTATAGCAGGCAGCATAGCTCAAAAAATCTTAAAAAAAAGTAAAATTAAGATTTATGCTTTTACTGAACAGGTTGGAAATATTAAAGCAAAGAAAATTGATCTATTAGAAATTGATAAAAATCCAGTTAAATGCCCAGACAAAGATAAAGCAAAAGAAATGGAAACTTATATTAAAGAAATTTCATCGCAGGACGATTCCTGTGGTGGGATAGTCAAAGCAATCATTGAAAATTGCCCAGGAGGTTTGGGGGATCCTGTTTTTGGAAAACTTGACGCTGAAATTTCCAAGGCACTTATGAGCATTGGTTCAGTAAAAGGGGTTGAAATAGGAGCAGGTTTTTCAGCTGCTAAAATGCATGGCTCAAAATTCAATGATCAAATGAATCAGGAAGGTTTTTTATCAAACAACTCTGGTGGTATCTTAGGTGGCATTAGCAACGGCAATAATATTGAAATAAGAATTGCAGTTAAACCAACTCCCTCTATTTTGAAAAAACAAAAAACTATTAATAATTTAAATGAAGAAAAAGAACTTAAGATCAAAGGCAGACATGACCCTTGCATTTGCCCACGAATAGTCCCAGTTGTAGAGGCAATGCTAGCCTTGGTCATTTTAGATAAAATGCTTTCTCAGGAAATGCTGTTTTTTGATACAGAAGCTGATGATTTAAAAAAAATAAGTGTCTTGAGAAATAAAATAGACCTAATTGATTCAGATATTCTTTATTTGATAAGTGAAAGAAATAAACTTTCATCAGAAATTGGTATTTTAAAGAAAAAAAACAGCCTAAAGATCTACAATCAAACAAGAGAGCTGGAAATATCAAAAAGAAATAAAAAAATATCCAGGGCCTTAAAGCTTGATTACTATGAGGTTGAAAATGTGATGGGGAAGATCATAGATTGGAGCAAGAAGGTGCAGAAGTAGATTTTGATTTTGAATTTTTTGAATTTTGAATTTTATTATATGTTTTGAGTTTTTAGGTTTTTTCTAAATATTTTATTTTTTAGCCATTTCTTTATTTTTTCAATTGTTAAAACAACTGAAACATAGAGCACTGGAATAACTATCAAGGTTAAAAATGTAGCAGCAACTAAACCACCAATAACTGATCTAGCCATTGGTGACCATGTTTCTGATCCTTCATTTAGTTCAATTGCCAAGGGGACCATGGCTAAAGAAGTTGTGGCTGCAGTCATTAATACAGGCCTTAGACGAGTCTTTCCAGAGATAACCGCTGCCTCAATTAATGAATGGCCCTTACCTCTGAGTTGTTTCAAGTAATCAATAAGCACAATAGCGTTGTTAACAACAATTCCAGCAAGCATTATTACACCTATGAGCGCTGTGACTTGAATGGTTGTTGATGTAATAAAAAGCAAGATAACTACTCCAATTAAAGAAAGTGGAATAGAGAAAATTATTACAAATGGCTCTAAGAGGGATTCAAACTGAGAAGCCATAACCATATAAACAAGAAGGATAGCTGTCACAAGAGCCAAAAATAAATATTTAAATGATTCTTGCATATCTTCGGCTGCACCTCCAATAGATATTTGAACCTCACTGGGCTTATCATAACTATCAAGAAATGTTTTCACATTTGTTAGAACTGGATTTAAAGCCCAGTCTTCCTTTTTGTTTAAGGTAATTGTTGCAATTCTTTTCTGATTGAATCTTTCAATATTTAAAGGTGCGTTTTGAGCTTCAACTTTGGCGACAGCACTTAAAGGGTAAATATTTCCCAGACTCGATTTTACCGGCATATTCAATAAATGCTTTTCACCAATTCGATATTGTCTGTCTGCTCTTACCAGAATATCATATTCTCTGCCTTTTTCACGAAAAAGACCTGCTCTTGATCCTTGGAAGTAGGTTGATATTTCTTGTGTTACAGCTGCTGGCATTATTCCAAGGCTTTTCATTTTTTCGCGATCATAGCGAATATTAAACTCTGGCCTTCCCTGTTCAAGTGAAAACTTACATGTTCCAACACCCTCAACGCCACGCATGTCATTTGTTAATTTATTTCCAAATTCAGTTAAAACAGCTATATCATCGTGAAATATTTTAATTTCCATATCACCTTCTCCGCCTCCGATATTTGGTCTTCCAATTCTATAACTAATCCCTGGAATATTTTTTAAATCCTCTCTAAGTTTTTTTTCAATCTCGGCTTGTTTTCTTGTTCTTTCTGAAATAGGAGGAAGTTTAATTCTCACAAGCCCTGAATTTGCTGACTGTCCAATTAGAGTTAGAAAGCCTTCAGAAGTACCAAAGGTCGTTAGAATTTTATCTGTTTCTGGCACAGATTCCTGAACAATCTTTTCAACTTCTTTCATTTTACCACTAAAATCTTCAAGCACTATTCCTGGTTTTGTTTCAACATTGATTAGAATAAAACCTTGATCACTATGTGCTAAAAAATCAAAGTCTAAGAAGAATTTGCCGAAAACTAAAGAAACTATAAAAAGCATTAGAGCAGAAATTAAAACTGTCTTTCTCCTATGCAAAGCCTTTTCAATTAAAACAGCATATTTATCAGATAATGTTTCAATAAAATCAGAGAAATATGAAAACAGTTTAAGTTTTTTCTTTCCACCTGGAAATTTAAAAAAATAATAATTTAACATTGGATTCAAAGATAGAGCTACTATTAAAGAAACGATGAGTGAAAAGCAAATAGTCAATGACATATCCTTAAACATCATACCAGCTATACCTGGAACAAATAGGATTGGTGCAAAAACTGAAATGGTAGTAAGAGTTGATGCAATAATTGCATTTTTTACCTCAAGGCTTCCTTTCTCAGCTGCAATAGCAGGATCTTTTTCTGTTTTCATGAAACGAAAAATATTTTCTGTAACAACAATGGAATTATCTACTAACATCCCAAGAGCCAGGGCAAGTCCTGCCAAAGAAATCATGTTTAGTGTAATTGAGGCTTGATCCATGACAGCGAAAGTTGCAATAACTGAAACAGGAATTGAAACAGCAACCGCTACTGAGGATCTTAGACTAGCAGTAAATAATAAAAGAATAATAAAGGTTATAATAACCGCCTGCCAAGCCGTACTTCCCAGATTTCCAATAGAAAGCTTAACAATGTCAGCTTGATTAAAAAACAAGTTAAGCTTAATACCTTCAGGAAAAAGATTCTTTTTTTTCATTTCTTCCAAATGCTTCATCATATTATTAGCAGCAATTACAGTGTTTGCATCAGATCTTTTCCTTAACAGAAGCATTATAGATTCTTTTCCACTGTTCCAAGTTGCATCTTCTTTTTCCGTTATTCCATCTTCAACTAAAGCTACATGATCAAGAGTTATAGGTAAATTATCTTTAACCGTTATTAAAACATTTTTTACCTCATCAATTGTCTTTAAATCACCAATAGTCATAATGGTATAATTTGTCTTAGCAGAATCTATTGATCCTCCCGGAATTAATGCATTAGAGGCACGAAGAGCATTGACAATTTCTGATCCAGTAATATTTAGAGCTCGCATTCTTTCGGGATTTAACTTTATATTAATCTGTCTTTTAAGACCCCCCATGGTGAACGCATCAGCTATACCTTCAACCCTTTCAAACATTGGCTCAAGCACATCTTCACTAATTCTTCTAAGCTCAGCTTCATCCTTGTCTCCCTCTACTGTCCAAAACATGATCGGCTGCATTGATGGATCAAAAGCAAAAACCAATGGTTCTCCAACGTCACTTGACATATAAGGCTTTGCATACATATCCAAATATTTCTGAACCTGCCGTTCAGCATTATCCATATCAGTACCCCAGGCAAACTTTACAAGCACAACTGATCCACCGTATTGAGAAATCGAATTAACTTCTTCAACATTTTCAACTGATGATACAGCTCCCTCAACAAAGGATGTAACAAGATTCTCAACATCTTTTGGGCCAGCTCCTGTATAATTTGTTAAAACAACAACAACCGGAAAAGATAGATCTGGATATAGATCAAGCTTTAATCTGCTAAAGGAAAAGATGCCAAAGCCAATAATAATTAAATATAACATAGATGTTGTAACAGATTTTTTTATAGAAAAAGTAGAAAGATTCATCTTTAATTTCCTTTTATAATTTTGATTTTTTCACCATCTCTTAAAAGATGCTGCCCTGAAACGATTAGCATATCACTTGCTTTTATATCATTTAAAATCTGAACGTAGTCTCCTTCAGCTAGACCCAATGTAACTTCCTTTTTTTGAGCTATATCAGAGTTAAGTATAAATATAGCGGCTTTATTATTCTGTTTTCTTTCTACAATTGCTTTAAATGGAATTGTCATTGCATCATTTATTGTTTGAGTTCTAATTTTTAATTTAGCTATCATACCTGGTCTAAACTCAAGGTCTTTATTATCAAAGCCTGCTTCGATTTCAAATGTTCTATTTATTGGATTAATAACAGGAGAAACATAGCTTATAATACCTTTTAATACTTTGTCTTTAACTGAGCTAACCGTAACTTCAACTTTTTGCCCTACTTTAATTTCATTAAACTGGTCGTCAAAAGGATATGCCATAACTTTTATTTTATCAAAAGTAGTAATTGAGCAAAGAGGTTTTTGAAAACTCGCCATATTGCCTTTATCATAATTTAGTTTCCAAATATAACCATCAATTGGAGCTTTGATAAATGATTTATCTTTTGCAATTTTAGTTTGATTAAGACTAGCGTTAGCTTGCATAACTTGAGCGCTTGATGCATCATATGCTGATTTAATATTTGTTAATTGAGATTCTGAAGTTAAGCCTTCTTCATAAAGGTCTTTGATTCTTTGGTATTCTGATTTGGCATTTCGGTTATTTATTTTAGCGGCCTCCAAAGAAGCAGAAGCAGCCAAATAACCTTCATCCAAGGTATTTGAATTAATAATAGCCAGCAAATCACCTTTTTTTACCTTATCTCCAATATTAACCTTAATATCCAATATTTTTTCCATAACTTCAGGATAGACTAATACTTCAAGCTCACCACTTACATCTCCTGTAAGCTCTATCCATTTATTAAGCGTCCTTTTTTCAATTCCTGCTACTGAAACAGGTTTTAAAACATCTTTATTTTTTACATCTTCTTTTTTTGAACAAGAAAAAATAACTGAAATTAAAATTAAAATTAAACATATTAATTTCTTAATTTTCATTTAAAAACTCCTATCTTTTATTAATAAATCCTGAAAATGTTCAGAATTACATTTTTACTTACCACTTACCACTTACCACTGATCTCAGGAACATTAATTGTCCCAAGAGCTTTTTCCAAATTGCTTTTTGCGATCATAAGTTCAATTTCTGTAGCAGTGTGCAAAAAGCTGGCTGAAACCCATTTATCAAAAGCGTCAATAAAATCCAAGTTGGACAAGGCTCCTTTTTCGTAGGCTGTCTTACTTGCATCTTTATTAAGTTCAGCGAGCATTACTTGCTTCTTTGAAATATCAATTTGTGATTGGGCTTTTTTTAGTTGAGATAGAGCTAAAGAAACTTCTTGTTCAATATTTCTTTTTAAAGATTCTAAAGAATTTTCAAGTTCAATTTTATATGCCTTTGCCTTTGAAACTTTAGCGCTTGTTGAAAAACCATTAAACAAATCCCAATTTAAAATTAGCATGCCTTGCCAGGAACTATAATCCCCATTGAAATTTTCTACATCTTGAATATTATATGAGCCCTGAGCAGATAAAGTTGGGAAAAATGAAAGCACCTGGACCTGATAAAGCTTTTTAGCTAACACCACAGATTCTTGTGCAATTTTATAATCGCTTCTATTGTTAAAAGCGATAATCGTACTGTTTTCAAATGTTGGTACCACTGGATTTGTATAATCAATATCAAAGGGCTCATTGGCTTTTTCACCCATTAGAATTGATAAAGATTTTAAGGCATGATTAAAATCTTCTTTAGCCTTTATTAATGATAACTTTGCTTGGCCTTCTAATATTTCAGAACGAATCAATTCAATTTTAGTTATTGCTCCATTTTTAAATCTTAATTTAGCTGCATTTAAATTATCATTTGCTGCTTTTAAACTTGTTTCAGATATTTTTGATAGTTTTTTTGCTCCAAGGGTTCTTAAAAACATGTTTGTACAAACGTAGACAATTGCTTGTTTTGTTAATTTCTCTGATATTTTTGAAATCTCTAATGAAATCTTTGAACTTGATATTCCTGGATAAACCTGGGCTGACAGCAAAAG
This sequence comes from Pseudomonadota bacterium, assembly GCA_043820105.1. Lineage (GTDB taxonomy): Bacteria > Bdellovibrionota_F > JAHFAK01 > JAHFAK01 > JBDREC01 > JBDREC01. Next base: position 92,335 of record JBDREC010000004.1, on the reverse strand, counting down.
CATTGTAGCTGTAGCCGAGGCTCCAAAAGAATGACCTGGTTGCATGGTTCTTGTTACAGTATCATAATCAGTAGCTCCAGACAAAAGTGCCTCAAAGTCAGGCATTTCAAGGTCAATTGATTTATTGTATTTTGTATATATGCCTTTGGCTGACAAAGAAGGCCATAAGGAGCCTAAAACTTCTTTATATGAAGCTTTCGCTTGCTTTACTTTTTGTTTTGCCTGCTCAATATCAGGATTATTCTTCAGGGTAGCTATTATTGCATCATCTAAATTTGTAGTCTTATTAATATCTTCAGTAGCAACAGCTATTAGGCTAACTAAAAGAAATATAAATAACATATTTTTTTTGTTCATTAAACTTCCTTTATACAAATTATTTTTTTAAAGAGCTTATCCATAAATCAATGGAATGCTTTAATACTTTTTCTCCATCTAGCAAAATTCCTTGCTTGGTTTTAATTTTATCATAAATCAGAGCCATTGAATTTAGTAGATTCAAATTATGAACCATAGACATCCAAAAAACTGTGCAAGTTAATTTAAAATCTATTTTATTAATTCCCCATTTTTTATAGTTTAATTCTAAGCATGTATACAAATATTTAATAATTGTTTCAGATCGCTTATTCATAATGGAAAGACACTCTTTTCTTCTTTCAAGAATCATATAACTTATTAAGGCAAAATATTGAGGATTGAGTTTTGAATTTTGATATACCATTTGACCCATTTTTTCTACCAATGCTTGAAACTTTTCAAAGGTATTAATAGTATCAATTTTTGGCAAAAGACAAATCCTAGAATCAACATGCCTTTCAATTGTATCAAAAAACATTTGCCACTTTGACTCAAAATAGCGATAAAGCAACCCTTCAGCTACCCCAGCCTCTTTAGCAATAAGCTTAGTGGTAATATTCCTGGGTGAATGAATAAGTAACAGAGAATCAACAGCATCTAATATAGAACTTATTCTATCTTCTGCATTCATTTTTATATTTTTTTTCATAAGACCCGAAACATAGTGAGCGCTCACTCATTTGTCAAGATTACATTAATAAAAATAATAAGGATTTTAACCAAGGGCCCCGAAGTGTCCCCAAAAGACAGAAAACAATGAGGACAAAATCAACACTTTATATTTATAATTAAACTTCCGCCAACATTAACCCATTAATAACATAGCTTTTTTTCAACCGGTGGGCTGCGGTGCATCATTTGCATGTTTTCACTTGCTTAGTATAATCATACACAAGGATTTAACATGAGTTTAGTAAAATTATTTATGCCTGGGCTATTATTAACATTATTATTTAACTGCGGAAGTGTCGCCATAGAAGAGGAGTTAAATGATACATTAAAGTTCAATATAAGCCATTCTGCATTTATTGCTCCAGTTAATGCTGAAAGTAATACAAGTTCACCCGTTAGGGCTGAAGACTACATCAGCATGTCTGAAAGATATGGTCATGAAGGTTATTCTTTAGAAAATGACCGTGCAATTGAAGAATATTTACAATGGGGAAGAAGTGGCCAATGGAGCTCTTGGGCAAAGTGTGAAAATATTCATGGTGAAAATTCACTAGTATATAGTTTCAAAATATTTGAAATTAATGATAGAGATTTTGAAAAAGCCAGAATATCCTGTAGATCAATGACTTCGGCTGGAATGATTGATCCAAATGATTACACTTTATCAGATCATTTTTTTGATACAAATTCAGGCAATGGATCTCAATATGTAGGAACGATAGACAACAGCTATTTGCCCTATGGAGTATTTGTGAATATTGAATATAGCAAAGCAGCTGACTTTGAACTTTTTTACGCAAATGCAAATGCCATCTTAGAAACAGGTCAAAATGAAAGATGGGGGTATACAGGAAATATTATCGATGGAAATGATGAAAGCACATTTTTAATTGATGGTTATTATGCCTTTCTGTCTTGTCCAAGTTATCATGTTATGACAGGTATGCGATTAAATTATGATTTGAATATTTCAGGGTCTCAAGCAGAAATTACTGGTATGGAAATTCAATGCACTCCCCTGGAATGGAATTAGATTCACAATAATTTAATTTTTCAACAATTTAATTTTCAAAAATTGCTAAATTAAGATCTATGCCTTTTCTTCTCATGTTATCATAAAAGACTGGAACTAAACCAGTTGATATCAAGCTTTGTTTACCCTTTTTATCTTTTTCTAAATTAAAGATATCAGAAGTTAAGACCACCTCATTTTCCATCCCAGTAATCTCAGATATTCTGGTAACCCTCCTAGAGCCATCAGCCATTCTTGAGATTTGAATAAGCACATTTATTGCGCTGGCGATTTGTTTTCTTATTGATAAAATTGGAATATCTATTCCAGCGGTAAGCACCATTGTTTCAATCCTTGAGAAAGTATCTCTAATTGAGTTTGCATGAATTGTTGTTAAAGACCCATCATGACCTGTATTCATTGCTTGAAGCATATCAATTGCTTCTTTTCCACGACACTCACCAACAACAATCCTGTCAGGTCGCATTCTTAAAGAGTTTATAACAAGATCTCTAATTGAAACTTCACTTTTACCATGTGGATTAGCAGCCCTGCCCTCAAGTGGCACAACATGACTTTGAGCAAGCTTTAATTCAGCTGTATCTTCTACAGTAACAATCCTATCATCATCTGGAATAAAAGAAGATAAAAAATTCAAAAGAGTTGTTTTTCCAGAACCAGTCCCTCCAGAAATAACAATATTTTGTTTTTGAGCAACACATATTTTTAAAAACTCTATTGCCTCCATAGAAAGAGTTTTTGATTCCAGAAAAAAATCTTCATTTGTAGGTAAAGATGAAAATTTTCGAATTGTCACATTAGGTCCTTTTACAGCAAGGGGAGGAATAATAATATTTACACGAGAGCCATCTTTTAATCTAGCATCTGCAAAGGCCACATCCTCATTAACTCTTTTTCCAAGGGGTAATAAAATTCTTTCAATAAGAAAGTCTAAAGTCTCAGTGCATAGAAATTTAGCATCAGTCTTTTGAAGCTTTCCTGCTTTTTCAACATAAATTATATCAGGTCCGTTAATCATAATTTCAGTTACATTTTCATCGTTTAAAAACTTAGAAATTGGACCCCAGGAAGTAATATCTTTAAAAATTCTTTTTATATCATTTTGATTAGAATCAATATCAACTTCTGGAAATTCTTCTTTAATAAATTTAATAAAATCATTTTTTGCTTTGCTTTCTAAGTATTCATCAGAAAAGCCATCATGATTTAGCTTATTAATAAATTTTGATATTAGCTTTATTTTTAACTTATGATCCATAGATTTTGACCAAAATAGAGTTGAATATTAAGACAAAGATTAGAAAGAATTTAATGAAATGGCAAGTTAGAAGAGTAGGGTTAAAATTTGGTGCTTAGTGTTTAGAATTATATTATTCTTCTTGTGGATTTTCTTGATAAAATGTTAAGGCTATATGTGGGCTTGCATCGCCTTTAACATTTAAGGCTTCCTGAACTGCTAAGGACAGCCTGGCCACTGATAAACCCTGATCATCCTTTAATCTTTCAGTTACAATTGCAATAGCTGAAAGAAACTGAACAGGCTCTTCTTTTCCCAGGGTGTCTTCGATTTTTTTGTCTAAAAGATTTATCACTACTAAAGATCCCAATTCAGCCTCAGAATGTGCAATGGTACAAAGTGCTGGATTGTATGCTTTATATTCAGACGGCAGTCTGCTAATAGCTTCATCTTTTCCAATTTCTGCAAGCCTACCTTCCCAATCTGAAATAGGCAGAAAAAATGCACCGAGCCCCACTTGATAAGGAAGCTTATATTTTATTGGATAATTAATATATTCAGCAAAATCACGATAATATTTATTAATATAAGACCTTATGTCATCTGAAGCTATCTTAAAAGGTTCTTTTGGATCAAAAGCACAATTATCCAATTCAAATGAATCAGCAGAAAAACTCCCAAACATGAAAAACAAACATGCTGATATTATTATACTTTTCATTTTTCATCTCCTCAACTCACTTTAAAAGACTAAATATATGCCAATTAATATATTATACCATAAAGTAGTTAAAAATGGAAATGGCTTAGTTTTTAAAAAAGCTTAAAACTTAAAAAAAGAACCAAATGAATAAAAACTCAGAAACCCTAATGTCATTTTTTTTATGCACATAGGTCTTAATAAGTTTTACTAAAATTTCCTCATTTTTGAAACAATAATCAAATTTGAGAATTTTTTTTTCATTTTAGAAAAATATAAAATTATATACAGTAAGTTTTTGACCTATCTGTTTGATATTATTCAAGTCCCCTTCTGAGGAAAAGTGGCACGCAATTTGCATGATAAAAAATTTACATATTTACAAAATAAAATTCATAATTGAAGAAAAAAAGTTTCTTTGAAATTGATATATTTGTTTTTGATGTATGCAAGTTGAAATGGATTTGAATTTAAAAAATTTTGTGAATAAAAGTGATACCTAGGAAACCATAACGAAAGGGCGTATGCCTCCCTTACCAACCATGTCATACGGGGGAAGAGTTCTTCCCCCGTTAATTTTTTCCTAATTTTAGCTTATAACCAATTCCATGAATAGTTAAAAGAATTTCAGGATTTTTAGGATCTTTTTCTATCAAATTTCTAAGCCTAACAATATGATTATCAATGGTTCTAGTATTTAGATCCTTATCCATTCCCCAAACCTTGTCCATAAGATCAAATCTTGACACAGCATTTCCGGCATTTTCATAAAGATATTTTAAAAGCTCAAAGCATTTTGGAGAAAGCTCAGGGCTTGCATTATTTTTTTTAACTTCAAATTTATTAAAATCAATTTCTACATCACCAATTTTTATTATGCCCAGCTCTTCCTTGTTTTCATAATGCCTTTTTAAGATAGCTTTTACTCTGGCCACAAGTTCAATAATAGAAAATGGCTTTGTCACATAATCCTCAATTCCAAGCTCAAAACCAGTTACTTTATCCATATCAGTATTTTTAGCAGTTAACATAACAATTGGGAAATTTGCTTTTCCCATTTTTCTGCAAACCTCAAAACCATCATAGCAAGGTAGCATAACATCAAGAATCATTATATGAGGCTTAAAGCTTTCAGCTTTGCTTACAGCTTCTTTTCCTGTTGAAGCTGCTTCAACTTCAAAACCCATGGAAGAAAATGCATCTTTTAAACCTCTTAAAATACATTCTTCATCTTCAACGATTAATATTTTAAAATTCATTTTCTAATCTCCTTAATAAAAGACTAGCCCAGGTTAATTGGCAGTTTTAATGTGACAGTTGTTCCTTTACCCTTTTCTGATTCAAGTAAAACAGTACCGCCATGAGTCTCAATATGTTGTTTAACTAAATAAAGACCAATACCAGATCCAGGCACAACACCCATGTCACCCTCTTGCAACACCCTATAAAAACTATTAAAAACCTTTGCCTTTTCTCTTTCAGAAATACCTATTCCATGATCTTTAAAAACGATAAAAATATAAGCCTCGTTTTTATAAGCCTTGATCTTAATAAATTTTTCATCTGAAGAATATTTCACACTATTTGACAGCAGATTAATAAAAGATTGGGTGAGCAAATCAGGATCAGCTTTGATAAAAGGAAGGTCTTTTTCAATTTCTGTTTCAACTATAAAACCCTTTCCTTTTGTTGTAACTGACATAATATCCAGAACAGTGTTTAAAATTGTGTTAACAGATACTTCAGACATTTTATATTGCTGGCTACCTTTTTCAATGTTCGCGTAACTAAGCAGATTATTAATCATCCTGGTTAAGCGATCGCATTCATATAAAATTGAGCGATAATAGCCATCAATCTTTACAGGATCAGTAACAATCTTGCTTTGAATCATTTCTGTAAACATTTTAACCGCTGTTATTGGTGTTTTTAACTCATGAGATACTGTGGCTACAAAATCTGATTTGGCCTTATTAAGCTTATTTGAAATAGATAAATTGTATATAAGCACAAACAAAACAATTGCCATTAAAAGAATCACTAAAACAATTATTAAAATTGTTATGCTCATTTTAGTTTTAATTTTTTGCACAACCTCAGCGCTTTCTGATCGCAAAGGCTCGCCATAGATTACCAAATTATCCTGCAATAATACATATACATTATTATTGTCCTTGGCAAAGGAATATATACTCCCTATTTTCACAGGAAACCTTATCCCATCATTTCTAGCTAGTTCATTAATAAAACCCTCAATATATGCAATGTCTAGATGATATACAGATAATTTAGATCCAGCTTTTACAGGAACATAGTATTCAAGTTCATTATTAATAAAATTTGCTTTATGATATATTTCATAATCTGAAACCGAGACTCTTTTACTAATTCGCTCATTAATATGATAATATGGAAACACCCTGGTCATCCAAGAAACAATTTTTTTATTTTCGATACTATCAGCCAATGAAAGCTTTGTAAGATTATTTAAATATTTTAAAATAAAATGTGGCTTTTGATAAATTAATAGCTCAAAAGTATTTTCAAGTTCATTATTTGTAAAATTATAAAATAAGCTTTTAAAAACTTCGTCATTTTGAAATTCATAATAATATAATTCAAGAGCATGGAAGGAATATGGTAAAGACCAATAAGTTAAAACATTGGAAAAGGTTTCAATAAATGAGATAAGCTTTTCTTTAAATTCTTGCTTTGGCCTTAGTTTTTTAATTTTTAAAAGCTTTCGCCATGAAAACTCCGCTCTCAAGGCAATTGAAGGGGCTTTATTAATTAGCTCATCATAAGCATTTAGCACACTAGGATTTTCCTTATCACAACTAGCTTCTAAGGCTATTAGACGCTCTGTATATTTAAAATTCTGATCTGCATTATCCCAGGAAAAAGAACTAAAATACTTTAAATCTTTTGGGAGATCTAAAAACCGGCGGTTTTCATCTAGCTCATATTTCTTTAAATATGCTTTTTCATGTTTATCAACATTTGTTAAAAGATCCAGGACTTCTTGCTTCAGGCTAGTAAGAAGTGGTTCATAATAACCTTGCAAAGACTTTTGATAAGCTCTTTCTTCTGCCCTTAGTGAGTCAATAAGCATATATGCAATTAAAACCATTAATATAGAAATTAAGATAATAGCAAGACCCATAAATGCATATTTTAATTTTGCCCTAATCATCTTCTGCTCCTGGGCTTGCATTGTTGCGATATGAACAGAATTCTTTCATAATCTGGATGAGAAAATTGAATTTCTTCTGATAGGCTTTTATAGTCTATTATCTCTGAATTATGTTCCACTTGCTTTGAATAATATTCGGCGTTTTTACAATCACCGTGATTATAATAATGTTCTGCTAATAAAGCCTTGGCCAAAAGACCTAAAGACATTCCCTGCTCTGTCCTGGACCAATAGTATTTTTCTATAACCTTGCCAAGCTTTCCAAGCCCTCTTTTCTTTTGTTCGGGATCAGCTTCAGCCAAATAAAGCAAAGCTTCTTGAAACAAAGCCAAGCCTCCATAGTTTGTATTTGTAAACTTTGTATCAACTTCTCGAAAGCTTTTTATTTCTTCACTTACATCTTTTTTGTTTTTACCAGAAAGGGCATTGTAAAACATTGCTCTAGATGAAATAAAGTCACTATATGAATTAAGGTTTCTTAAGGCTGCGACTTTATACAACATTCTATATTTAGCGTTAAAGACCTCACCACCATAAGGCATGTTATCATTGGGAAAGGTTTTCAAAATGAAGGCATACTGGGCTTTTGCTTCATCTAACCTATCTAGAGTCAAATAAGCATTTCCCTGCTCATAAGCTGCAATTAAAGCAATTTTATATCCTTCATCGTCTCTAACTTCTTTGTCTTGCATTGCCTTTTTAAGATAGAGAAGTGTTTCCTCAAAGTTTCTTCTTTGTTTCGCCAAAAGTCCTAACATTAAATTAGCCATTGGGACACGTGTTGATTTTGGATATTTTTTTAAAAAATCAAGGGTCATCTTTTTTGCATGTGGATCTTGGTTTTTTACCGCTGCCCTTGCGTCTGAAAATGCTCGTTCATCTGGAAAAGTCTCGGCAAGACTTGATTTATTCCCAAGTTTTGACTTAGTTCTTTTAATGCCAATAAGGTTTCCAAGTTCAAGCAAATCATTTGAATAAAAATTTGATTTTTGGGAGTATAAATGCAGGGCTTCTTTGTCTTTCCCTACAATTTCATAAAAATAGGCAAGTCTTTGTCTAACAAGTGGCAACAACTCAGATTCATTACACTCTTTCAAGATACTTTCGTACTCTTTAATGAGTTCTACACTTTTGCTATCTTCACTTGCAAGAATTTTAAAAAATCTTTCAAAACAGTTTTCATTAGCTGGGGAAGCTTCAAGTAAAAAGCAAAAACAAATTAAGCTAATAATATTTAAATTAAATATTTTCTTTAAATTCATTAGTGTCATAACTATGTCCTATTTTTTTTGCCAATATAAATCAAGATATTTAATGAAAGACAACATAGAATTAACCCTAGATCTTAAATGTTAATGATGCACTTAGCTTTATGTTGCTTGGATCTAAAAGTTCTATATTACTAAGGTTTCCACCTGTTTTTGCGTTAAACTCTAAATTTAAAAAGTCCGTAAAATTAACCTTTGTATAGAGGCCAGTATAAAAGTAATTTAAAACATTAGAGCCCTCATCATTTTCAGCTAATACATTTTTCATATTTAGAAAATATTCAGACTGAGAACCAAGCAATACTTTTCCAAATACTTTTACTAACAACCTTAACCTATCATAGTGAGAATAAAGCATGTGTGCGTTTTCAGGATCATTGTTATCATATTTATTTTCAGTTATATATAAAGTGTTGACATCCACAACATTAACAACAAATGATCCAAGACTTTTATTAAGAATATTATTTAGGTTAAGCTTTGTTATTAAGCCAGAGTCTAATTTACTTCCATACAATGGAGTTTCAGCATTTAGCTTTGTCATATGAAAAACATCAAAAAAACTTGAATACTGGTTTGCATATTGCAAACCAGTTTCCAGTATTGGTTTATCAACTGTTTCAATATCAAAATCAAATGAAACTGCTGCTACAGTTGAAAATTTTTCGAAAAACTTTATTTCAGCATCTACCTTTTGATTAAATGATAAAGATGTTGAATCAAGTAATTTATAAGATACTTTTGTTTTTAAACTTCCCGCTAAATCAACCTTGCTAGCAGAAGAAGCAACACTTGCTTCTTGACTAAATAGTTTTGATACTAACATTATTATTAAGCTTATTATTGCTATTGTCCTTGTCATTTTTAACTCCTTTTTCTTGTTATTGACAAGAACATATGTAGCATAACTTGATAATCATGGTGTCATCTCAAAGTTAAAGAATTGTCACGATTATGTAAAAAATGTACTATAGAAAATGATTTTTTTGTTTACGCATAATTAAAATGTGTTATATAAGCGCTCATATATGTGCAAACTGTAAGGAAAACAAATGGAACAATATTACATAACCACTCCCATTTATTATGTTAATGACAAGCCCCATCTAGGGCATGCATATACCACCATCTTCGCGGATGTAATGGCTGGATATCAGAAACTTTTAAGCAAAGAAGTCTGCTTTTTAACAGGCACAGATGAGCACGGGCAAAAAGTTCAACAAGCTGCGGATAGACTGCAAAAAAAACCTAAAGATCATTGTGATGAAATGTCCAAACGCTTCAAAGATGAATTTGATTTTCTAAAAATTAAATACAATCGCTTTATAAGAACTACAGATGAAGATCATAAAAAAGTTGTTCAAAGCGTTCTTAAACAGCTTTTTGATATTGGCGAAATTTATTCTGCGGAATATGAGGGTCTTTACTGCGTTAGTGATGAACGATTCTGGACAGAAAAGGATTTAGTTGATGGAAACTGCCCAGATTGTTCAAGAGAAGTGACAAAAATAAAAGAAAAAAATTATTTCTTTAAAATGAGCAAGTACCAGGAAAAGCTTATTAAGCATATAAATGATAATCCAGAATTCATCCAACCAGTGAGCCGAAAAAATGAAATCCTTGGTTTTTTAAAAAAACCACTTGAAGACCTTTGTATTTCCAGACCTAAATCTAGACTTTCCTGGGGAATTGAACTTCCTTTTGATTCTGAATATGTAACCTATGTATGGTTTGATGCTTTATTAAACTATATAACTGGAATTGGCTTTTTAAAAGATAAAGATTCATTTGAAAAATATTGGCCCGCAGTCCATATTATTGGAAAAGACATAGCAACAACTCACTGTGTTTACTGGCCTACAATGCTTATGGCTGCTTGCATCCCTCTGCCCAAATCAATTGTTGCTCATGGATGGTGGAAACTTGATGGTGGAAAAATGTCCAAATCAGTTGGCAATGTTGTTGAAGCTTTAAAAATGGGGGAAAAATATGGCATAGACCAATTCAGGTATTTCGTAATAAAAGAAATGACCCTTGGAAAAGATGCTAATTTTTCTGAAGAATTAATTCAATTAAGAATAAACTCAGACCTTGCCAATGACTATGGAAATTGTCTTTCAAGGACCCTAAATATGATTAAAAAATATAATAATTCAATCATACCAGAAAAACCTGAGATAGATAACTTTATTGGAAAAGAAATAAAAGATAGTGCTCAAATTTTATGCTCGCTTGTTAAAGAAAAACTTGATACATTTCAATTACCACTTTTAATTGAAGATATATTGGGCTTAGTTAGAAAAATAAATAAATTCATTGATACCCAAGCTCCGTGGACAAAGTTTAAAGAAGATAAAAAAGAAGATCTTAATTCCATTTTATACTCAGCACTCGAGGGTCTAAGGTTTGCCACAATCCTTTTATCACCCATATTAAATACTAAGGCTGACGTGGCTCTTTCTTATATGTATGATAAAAGTATAAGCAACTGTTCCTTTGACAATGACCTTGTATGGGGTAATTTAACTTCAGGCAAAGAAATAAAGGAAGTAAAACCTCTATTCCCAAGAATAGAAATCAAAGCATGTAGCCAAAAAGTTGAAAAACAAAAAGAGCCGGTCAAAGAAATAGAAGAAGGCCTAATTGACATTGAAGATTTTTTCAAAGTAAAAATAGTAATTGCTGAAATAAAAGAAGTCTCTAAAGTTGAAGATGCTGACAAGCTTTTAAAAATCATTGTATTTGATGGTAAACTTGACAGGCAAATTTTAGCAGGAATCGCAAAATTTTATAACAAAGAAAGCTTAATTGGTAAAAAAGTTGCCTTAGTAGCCAATCTAAAACCAGCTAAAATCCGTGGCATAGCATCAAATGGAATGCTACTCGCTGCTTCTAAAGGTAAAAAGCTAACCCTCTTAACCATAGATAGTGATATCCCGGCAGGAGCGAAAGTTTCTTAATAGATAAGGTAAAATAATATAACTAGCTACTGTAAAATTTGCTGCTAATTATTAAAATAATTAATAAATTTGCGCAATTATTGACCACTTTAAAAATAATCAAATATTCTGACCAAATGTAAGCTTTTGTTTTTTAAGGCCATTTCAAACCACCCCTCTTTGGAATACTTCTTGCAATAACAATTCTTCGAATACTTAATTTTTCTTGCTTGGAGGGAACATGTTTATGAAATCTATCAAATTTAGTATCTTTATGGTATTAACCTTATGTTTATCAACAAATCTTTTAGCAAACAATGAATCCAGACTAAGTGCTGATGAACAACAAGTCTTGTCTGAAGCTTACCAGAAAATGAGAGAGGAAATTACAATTGTTCAACAAGATCACTCTGCTGGAATTGACAACTCAGAATATTTATCTAATTTAGCAGCAGAGGAAATGCAAAGAGCTAAAAGAGACCTTGAAAGGGCGGAACTAGAACTTGCAAACCTGGGATCTAAATGCAATTGCAATTGTCCTTCGCAAGCAGCTGTTTGTGAAGCTCAATGTAGTATATCTATTACTTCAATGGATGGTCCATTTTCAGATATTATAATACCTGAACCTAATCAGACTTTTGACAAAAAGGCTTTATTGGCTTTATTCTCTTCATCTGGTGATCTTGGAATTTCAACTTCATCTAATATTGATGCCTCTTTACAAGCAGCAAGTCGTTTTAAAGCAACAAGTGTTACAGATGAAGGTATTCGATATGAAGGCGCTGGAACAGGAGAAGCTGGAACTATTTCTGATACAACAGATTTTTCATCTTTTGATAATGAAATTCCTGTAAGTGAAAGAGAGCAAATACCTGTTAATTGATTTAAAATAAGTTAACACATTTTAACTTGTTAAACACAAAAGGTCTTTTAGTAAAAATATCTACAATTTTGCCCTCTGGCCAACTCTTTGCTTCATTTTCATTTATTAATTCAAACTTGAAAAGAATATTAGAAAAACAAAAGAGCTGAAAATTAGTTTTGCTAAAAGTCCTTGTTTCATAATATCTCGCAAATATACTTGTGCTAAATTTTAAAAAAGCATTAGCACACAAGGACACAACGTGTCAATGGTGAAGCATGTTTTTATTCTTCTTTTCCGTCTTTTTCTTCTTTTTTTGTAACTTTCTTTATCTTGCCAGGTCTTGTTTTACCATGAGTTCCTCTGAATATTTTACCCTTTTTAGTCTTTTGATCGCCTCTGCCCATTTAAGTCTCCAAAATAATATTTATAATTAATAATAAGTTTAAGGTATTTATATATATTTAATAATAATGTCAAAAGAAAGCGACAAAAGAAAAAAGGTAAGAATTTAAATTCAGGATCAAGTTAAAGCTCATAGATTAAATAGAAGTGCTGTTTTCTTGTTCCCTTGCGCTCCTGTTCCCTTGTTCCCTTGCACTCTTGTTCTCCACTCAACTGGTGGCTGGCGATCTGGAGCTCTGGTGCTCAATTATTCAAGATAACCAGTTGACAATACATAATGAAAGACAAAAATGTCCCAAAAACAAATCAGATAGTTATAATTTCTTACGTTTAACATAAAATTATCTTATTATAAACACTAAGCTGCTAATATCATTATTTTTTACACAATCTAACCCAATGGTATAAGATTTGCTCTATTAATACAGATAATACGGTGTACAAATCCATACAGGAGATAGCATTATGCAAAACAAAAAATTATTTTTCCTAACTTTATGTATATTTTTAACATTGATTTCATCAAGTTATTCTTTTGAAAATTTGCAGCTAGAAACAACTGAACTTTTAATAAGCTATATTGATAAGGCTTTAACTGAAGACCTTACAGGATTAGAGGGTCAGCTCGGCAATGTCCTAGATAAACATACCCTTTTACTTTTAGCAGAAGAACATGCTCAACAAATGACACTAATGGGGGTTGTTGGTGAGGCCGCTAGATTATTAAAATATATTTCTCCTTTATATAGTGCAATTGGTGATTTTGAAGGATCAAAATTTGCTTGGGCTAGACACTTATTGTTTAAAGGTGAATTTTCACAAGCAAAAGACGCCTTTTTGCATTTTACTGGAAATTCTGAGCTTGCTTCTCAGGCAAGCCAACTCGCGGCATTTGCTGAAATGGCAGAAAAAGAAAGAATATTTAATGAGAAAATTATGCCAGCTGTTCACAGCTTAAGTTTAATGCAAATCAGAGCCCTCGAAAAAATTCAATTTATAAAACATCATAATACTGACACAATAATAATTCCAGAGGGCCTGGTTTCATATTTTGATGAATTAATTATTAAACTCGAAGAAAGTGTTACAACAGGTATTCAGGAAATGATACTTGCTTTAAAAGAAGGAAGAGCAAAAGATATTGCCGAGGCTTTTCAAAATTTTGAAAGTTACACTTCAATAGACAATTCATTGGGACTAAAAGAAATAAAAGAAGTTCCATGGTATATAATAACAAATCATTTTATTATTAGTAAAGGCTGGAACCTGGGAGATGGTTTCAATGCTTTAAGTGGAAGTGATTTCAAATCATTTCTAAATGCCCTGGACGCTGATGTTGATAAGCTTATAAATATTTCTGCTATTACAGATGATAATGAAAGGCTTTCTGCTCTTTATAATTATGCTAAAGATTTAAGGAGCGAAAGATTAAGGCTTGGAGATTATCCAGCTTTTACAATAAATAATATTCTGGATTTTTTAATTGCTTCAAATCACTCAAACATAAAACATAATGCAAAACTATTAAAAGCAAAAGTAGCAGGAGAAAGATCATTAACAGGCTTTTCAGATGCTGAACTTTCTGTTTTAATTAGAGAAGGCACCAAGGCTGCAATTCCCATGACCCTTGGAATGCTAGCCGGAGGACCAGCTGGAGCTCGAGTCGGGGCTTATACGATTTCTGCTCTAACAAAATCAGCTACTGTAGCAAGTCTCGGAATAACTACATCTGAAATAAGTTTTGCAGCTTCAACTTTAGCATTTACAACGAAGGTTGGAGTGTTTTGGTTTGTAAATGGCGCTCTACACAACATGTTTATTGGTGGAGAAAATGCATTGACTACTAAAGCCCTTATTCAAGCAACCTTATTTTTAGGTGGCTTAGAAGCAATTATGCATATTTGGACTTATTTTACAGCTCCAATAATGGCGTTGGCTCTTGAGCAAGCACCGAGTGCTAAACTTATCTATGGAATAGCAAATAAAACAGGACAAACAGCTGTCGAACTCAGTGGATTTGTTTTGTTAGGAAAATTTATGGAGCTTTTAAACCTTGCTCCAAAAGCAGACCTTACCTTTAGACAAGAAATCTTTCAAGCAGCTATTATTCTCACTCAATTAAAATTAGCTTATGCAGCTGCCGGCCCATTAGCACAAACAAAACTTGAAGTAACTATCTTAAATAACAGATTAGAATCAGCAGTTAACTTATTAGGATATGGCTTAAGAACAGGAAAGATTTCTCCAGAAGCTTGTCAAAGAGGCCTTGCTGAAATATTTGCAATTAGAGCATATTTTGCAGAACTTGCTGACCTTGCCCAAGGTGGTCAACTAGCATTTGCAACAGCTCAAGCTTCAGGCTTTTCTTCATCAGACAATGGCCCTAGACAAGATGCAAGACCTGTGGAAATGGCTTCAGGAAATGGAAATAATCCTGGAAAAACTCCTCCTACTGGCGATGGTCAAATAGAAGTCACTGCAAGATCCGGTAGAACTCCAATTACAGCCTTTGCAAGAAGCCATCCTCATTATGCAGAAATAAGATCATGCATTGATATTGTTGTTACAGCTGTAACAGCATCATTAAGAATGGATAGAACTCATATAAGAGATGGAATAGAAATGGCAATGCGCTCAAAAGGCCGAGAAATGCCTGAAGGTTTTGAAAACGCCCTTAACAGTTTAATTGATATAGCTCATACAGCAAAAAATGCTGCAATAGTTGGTGAAACAGGTGGAAAATTAAGTGATCAAAAGCTTACGGATTTACTAACTACCCTATACTTTAGCAATATAGAAGGAATTGGAATTAAAGGTTATGATGTAAGTCATGTTCCAATTGTAGTTGAAGCAACACTTTATCTCTTAAATCATTTTACTAATGGCAAAGCTAATGTTTCTCAAAAAAAATCAGCATTTGTAGCTGCGATTGCTCATGACTTAGCAAAACCTGATCTGGAAATTAGAACAACAAAAGGTTATACAATATTTCAATCTCCTGTATTTAATAAATCAGGGCAAGATATTGAAGTTAGGAAATTTGAGTCAATTGATGAAGCAATTGCCAGGCAAGGTATTGATCCAGCCACAGTCCCAATTATTGCCACTGAAAATAGCAGAAAATTAATCGCAGTCTTTGTTCATCATGATGCTCTTAATACTAGAAACTTTATTTTTGAATTAAGAGAACTAGGAATAATAACAGACGCCGAAGCACAAGTTGCATGGCAAGCGGTTCAAAAGCATTGGGCAGTATCTAGCTTTGTAATTAAAGCTTCATACGGTTTCTTTGGAATTCGATCAAAAACACTTGATGGTTATGAAGAATATATTGAAACCTATAGGGTACTATATGAACAAATTGAAGCAGGAAAAGGTAATGTTACCCCTGAAGATCTCGATTATGCTTCCTTAAGAACAACCTTTGAAAGAACATTTAATGATGTTGAAAAATCTCTGTTGCTTGGTGATCATCAAGGTCAATTTGATATTCAAAAGTATATGGAAATTCTACCAAAGTCCGATGGTCTATCAATTTGGTCCTTATTAACAGGAGAAGGCATGGTGAATCCAATGCAAAATAGCATTAGAGGAGTAATCTTAACTCACGGATTTGAACAACTTTTATTATCAAAAGCTGCTGAAAGATCAAGAGGCAGACAATTTGCAATGGATTGGCTTGAAGGTGATGGTCTGCTTGCTGCCTTAGAATATAACAGACATTATATAATGTGGAAAGCCAATAATCCTCATACATCTGATAAGTCAGTTGAAGCCTTTTTAAGAGAAACAACTACGAATTCATCCAAGTTTGATGATATTGCAAAAGCAATAGGAGATGCTTATTATGCTGATAGAGCGGCAAGTATTCCTTCTGATGAAACATCGACATTTTTTTAGTTGGTAGAAAATAAAAATAACTGTAATTTAATAGTCAATTAATATTTAATTCAAAATTCAAAATCTAAAATTCAAAATTAAACAAGATACAATTCTATCTGTGGTTTTGATAACCACTCACATCCATCTTCTGTGACAACCACCATTTCTTCTATTGTGACAACACCTTTTCCCTCAACTGTTACTCTTGGTTCAATGGTAAAAACCATTCCAGCTTCTAAAGGCAAAAATGGTTGCTGCGCATATTTTTCCCAGGCTGGACCTAGCAAGGCATTTCCATCATGGGAAAACCTTCCAACTTGATGACCAAGGCCATGAGGATATTCAGGATATCCAGCTTCAACGATTTTAGTCCTAACAAGTGTGTCTATTTCAATTCCCTTAACACCTGGCTTCATGGCGTTTTTTGCATCATCAACAACTTTTCTGATAAGGTCAAAGGCTTTTTGTACATCTTCTGGCGCTTTGTCTTCGCCTTCTTTTCTAATATAATAAGTTCTTTGAATATCAGAGCAATAGTCATTGTATTTAACACCAAAGTCCATATTAACAACATGCCCAGGCTCAATGATTCTGTCTGTGGCCTTGTAATGAGCCTCCGCTGTATCTGGGCCTGAATAAACAGCGGGGCAGCTTTCCTGATCCCAGGCAGTTGGTAAATTTTTGGCGCTTATTTTTTCTAATATAAAGTTGCGCACATCATTTTCAGTCATTCCGCTCTTCATATAAGAAGCAAGTTCGTCATAAATTTCAACTGTGTGGTCAACAGCTTTTTTAATATTATCAATTTCAAAATCAGATTTTCTTCCTCGCAGAGCAGAGATTATCTTATCAGCAGAAACTATACGATCTTCAAAACCAATTTCTGATAAATAGCTTTTCATTGTTAAAAACATGCCGTGGGTAATACCATCGCAAATATAAGAGCCTTCTGAGTAGTTTAATGCAATTGTTCCGGGATTTATTTCCTTAATCAAATCTTGAATATCTTTCTTAATACCCTCAACATAACCAATAACATTATCATAAGCTTGAGTTTCCTCAACAATCTTAGCCTCATACTTTCCAACAATAGCGTAAGTTTTTCCTGCTTTTGTTATAACGAAAGCTGAGTGCCATGTCATATCCTTACCAACCACATAATCGCACATAGGATCACCGCAAACCTTGCTTTCTCTCACAAAGGTAATCCAGCAATCAATATTAAATTCCTTTAATAGTTCTTTTGCTTGTTTAACTTTTTCTCTAACTAACATTAATAACCTCCAGGATTAAGTGGTAACTTTATTAACAACTAATTTTATTTTCCTTTCATGTCAATTACATATTCCCTTGACACAATGCAATGCATAATATATATGCTTTTTCAGCAAATCTCAAAAAACAGGACGGGCGTGTACATATTATGAAATTAAAATTAAAGAAAGCACTTGGCTGCTATTTTACAATTCTACTCTTTTTTATTTTTATGATTAGCTTGGCAAATTCTGAAGCCAGTCAAATTAATGATGAAAAGATTTCATCATCTGATAATATTGTCATAAGCAGAGTACTAAGCAACTTAGAGGGTGATGATGACACGGTTCTAATTCAACTAGCGGCTCTTAATAATAGAATTGGAAGCAGATTTTCAAAATATCCGCATTATAAAGATATCTTAATCACAGCAATAGGATATTTTTTACTGGAATCAGAAAAAGAAGAGCTTATTTTTCAGGCAGCCTCTGCTTTAGGATTAAAAGAACTAGCATCAAAAAAATCATCTCTATTATTGCAGGAAATTTTAAAAAGAGAAATTGATAATCAGGAATTTTCAAGTGAAGTTAGAGATCAAATAATAAAATCCTTAAATGTAGATGAAAATAAAAAACATGTAACTGAAAGCTTTATGCTCAGCTATACCCAAATAGACCGCAACACTAAAATTCGCTTTATTTTACCAGATGGCAATTCCTATAAAATAACAATTCCTGAGTTAATTGATTCTTTAAATGGTCAGGGTATAATAAGTGTTGATAAGGCCTTGGCCTGCGTTCAAAAAAGATATCTTAAGTTTTTCAATGATCTGCCAGGCTTAAAATCAAGACTTTATGTATCATTAAAAAGTCTTTTGCAATCTGAAGACTCTACAAAATATAGACGATTCAAGGCTATTCAAGTTTTGGAAATAGATGGCATAGCAGGTTCAAAAGCAAGAAAGATATTAACAACCGCCTTTGGACAATGTCATAAAAAACCATATCTCAATGAAGTAAAACCCGCTATAGCCCGAGCCTTAGGACACATTGATAATTCACATGAAAGATCTCAATATGCTTTAATTAGATATGGTCTTGTAGATGAATCAGCTGTTGTTAGAATGGCTTCAATAAGATCCCTGGAAACAGAAAAACATCAAGGCAATAAAACGGTTTTAGCTTTTGAAAGAATATTAAAACCAAAGTCTTTAGATAGAAGTAAAGAGGTCCGCAAGGAAGCAGCAAGACAACTTGGGCTACCAGGAAATGCATCTGAAAAGGCGATCCAAATTTTAGGGGAATATGCCTTAAATGATCCTCAAGAATCAGTACGAATAGCGGCTATCAAATCATTGGGCCAAAAAGCTAATATGACAAAGGATACAGCTTATCACTTAAGACAACGTTATTATAAAGAAATAAATCCTAAAATTAAGCAACTAATAAAAGATACAAGAGATCTAGTTCTTTCTGAGCTTGGTATTGAAAGTCAATTAATAAACCAAGAAGAAGCAGAAGCGCAAAGACTTGAATCAAGAAACCAAAACGTAAGAAGCCAAAATGAAAAAAGAATTAATGAACTAAGTCCATTAGTACAGGAGCTATATACAATACTAGATACTACAATATCAGAAGAAGTTAGAGCAGACAATGAACCAAGTCAGCAAAATGTGCAAAAATTAACTTCCAATGCATTAGTGCTGTTTTTCGAAATAAATAATAGTGGTTTAATAGATAGCATAAGTGATGCAAATATTCAGAGATTAATTCTTATTTCTGACGATATTCTTTCAGGCAATGATAACAATTTAAAAGAAACAGCAATTGAGATTTTAGATTTTATTTTTAATTCAAAAGGTAAAAATGCACCTGCTTTAAAATTAAGCCCAGAAACTAAAAATAGAATAATTGAAAACATTATTTTTTCAATACATTCTGATTATTCAAACTTAAGTGTGGCTAAATTTAGACTTTTATTAAACCTTATTGACGACAGTGAACATAGATTCTTAAGGCAATTGACAATAGAAGCTCTGAGTCCAAACAATAGGATTGAAACAAGATTAAATGTAATTTTAGTAGGTCTAGCAAGCAACAATATATTCGCCAAAGAAAAAGCGATTGAGACCTTGCAAAGAGCTCCAGAATTCTGGAAAGCATACCTTCTTGAAAGATCAGAAAAAGAAAAAGGAAAATTATTAGATGCAGTATATGAGGCAGCTGAAATAATCGGCCTTTCCTTTGACATAATTGAATTAGATAACAATAGACAAAGGGAATCATCTTTAAATCCAGGCAGAGCAATAGAAAGACATGTAGATCAAGAAGGCTCAAAATTTAGGGAAGCAACTGTTCAGTCAATCACAGAAGCAGTTTCTGAACAATTTCTAATTTTTTTTGATGCTGCTAAAAATGGTTTGTTAGAAGATATTATTATTGAAGAATTAACATCAGATAAAAAAGATACATATGAAGAATTAAATCAAGTCTTAAGGGAAATGCTAAGAAGTAATAGATATCAAGCCCCACTAAGCATCTTAACCTTAACTGATTCACTAGAAGAAACTGATCTTGTTGATCTAACAGAAGATATGAGTAACTTCGATCAAAGGCTTTCCTCTGTTGAAATCGGATTTCTATTGAAATGGCTAACAAATTTAAGCACTAGAAAAGACTTTTTCATGGATTTACAAATAATCATAGCTGATGGCATGCGTGAAGAAATAAAAATGTTTATTGAACTTGAACCATCTGAAGTCGAATCAATTTGTTTGGAAATTAGCAGCTCAATAATTCTCGGAATATTGCATGACATTATCAGCCTGAGAGAATCATCACTATTAAATACGCCTGAAGAAATTGTTGCCTATTTTAGCGATTCATTGGAAAGTGTTTTATCAAAAACAAATCCCCTTGAAAGGATAAGCGTACAATTAAGAAATCAAAGCGGATATATAATTAGAACAAGACAGCATATTGATTTTAACCAGGCCTATGATGCTATGAGAAATGGAAATATAAAACAAAAGGCTGCTGTTATGACAAGAATAATTCAAAGCAAAGATTTCCTGGGAGCCTTTAGCCAGGAAGAAATAAAATTGCTGGCAGATGAAATTCTAAATGTAGCAAAATTTTCAACTCCCTATATGAGAATATTTGCAGCAAAGACATTGCGAATTGAACAGCTCTATTCAGATTTTGTTAGAAAAGAAGTTCAAAATATTTTCAAACAAGAATCACAATACACAAAAGTTCGAATTGTGCTTGCAGAAACACTATCAAGGTATATTTATAGTGGTCCAGATACTGTAAATGTGCTAATAGAATTTGGCTTAAAAGATGAAAATCAAGCAATTCGCATTGCTTCTTTAAAAGCTCTTTCCCTTAATAAAAATGCTTCCCCAGGTACTGCTATAGCTTTGGTTAATTTTGTGTTTAATGAAATTTATTTTGCAAAAGAAGGAATTACTCCTGAGTTTTTTGTTGAAGAAAAACTTGA
Organism: Pseudomonadota bacterium; assembly: GCA_043820105.1. Lineage (GTDB taxonomy): Bacteria > Bdellovibrionota_F > JAHFAK01 > JAHFAK01 > JBDREC01 > JBDREC01. The sequence continues at coordinate 71,029 of JBDREC010000004.1, read as the reverse complement.
AGCTTTAAATTCACTTGGTGCAGAAGCAAATTCATCTGTCTCTGTAGCTAAAATATTAATAGCCAATGGCTTAAAGAAAAAAGATATAGATATAAAGCTTAAAATCAGAATAATTAAAACTCTTTCTCAACATAAAAACACCTCAGCAGATACGGCTAAAATGCTTATTCGATACGGCATTACACATCAAAACAAAGAGGTTCGTTGCGCAGCCATTGAAGCCATGGGCCTTGGAGATAATACTTCAGCAGAAACAGCGGAAATATTATTAAAAATCCTAAGTCAAAAAACCAGCGTAAACATTGAGGGTAAAATTTTCACAATAAGTTCTGAAGAAAAAAGCGAGGCTGCCAAAGCTTTAGGAGCAAATGGCAACGCCTCTGCTTCAACTGCTTATGCCTTATTAAATTTATTAAAAAATAATTCAAATTATACAATAGATACTCTTTGTAAAATCATAACAGCCCTTTCAAAAAAACACAATGCAAGCATTGAAGTTTCGGATTTTTTAATCGAATATGGAATTAATCACAGCTCTCAACAAGTAAGGGAGGCAACTATAAAGGCTCTTGCTTCTGAACTTTTAAGTACAGAAAGCAGTCAGATGGCTTTAATCGGCGCTTTAAATCACTATGAAGATGAACCATCAAAATTTTTAATACAAGAACTTGTCAGAGCATTTACCTTTGAACACAATAGTTCAACAGAAGCTAAAGATACTTTAATAAAATTTATAAAACGATTTAAAGTTGAATTTTTAGAGAAATTTCAAAACCAAAATGCTCCAGTATTTGAATTTGCCATTTTATCATTGGCATGCAAGGCACTTGGCAATCAAAAACACACAGGCCCAGAATCACAAGAAGTATTAATTGATATTTTAAAAAGTTTTGAACTAGATGATACTATACGAATCAACGCCGCCAAAGCACTAGGAAAAGGAGACAATATAAGCCTTATTTCTATTCAAGCCCTACAAGAAGCTATAAATGATGAACTGCCAAGAGTCAGATATGTTGCCGTTCAAACACTAATGCTTGAAGGCATGGAACATCCAATGACAATGTATTATATTAAAAAAAGATTAAAATCTGAAAGAGATCCTGTAAATCTTCGTTTTTTTAAAGAAATTATTTCGAATGTTGAAAACCATGAACACGTTATTGATGTAGCTGATAAGCTAGAACTTCCTAATAAAACCCCAATTAATAACAAAGCAATATGCATTAATTTATTCTAATTTTTCTTACGAATCTGGACAAATCAACTCAATCAAATGAATGCCTGCCTCAAAACCTTTTAAGGTACGAGGAGTAAGCCCAACACTTTTGTTATCTACAAAAACTTCAGCTCCTTTTGGCTTACTCTTTATTTGAATAAAGCTTACGCTTGTTTCCTTTTTCGCCTCTGCGTTGGTTTCAGGTTTGGGCTGCTCTACTTTTTTATCAGAGTCATCTGCAATTTTATTAATTGTTTCAATTGGAATTTCTTTTTCATAGGGCACAACATTTAATTTAAAAAACTCAATCATTATAGCAGAAGGAGTTGAACTAAAATACACATCTAAATCATAAGTATTTCTAAGTTCAATTGTAATGTTTAAATCATCTAAATGTTCAATAAACTTAATACTTCTTACAGCTGTTTCCTTAAATAAAAATGCTTTCCCCACCTCATAAGTACTTTTTGATCCATATAGATTAACTACTAGTTTTGCCAATTGCTTATCATATTTTGAATAATTAAATTTTTTTGCAGAGATACTTGGTTGTTTTTCTGTTTCTATCATTAGTATATCACTTTTTTCACCATATAATATTTTTATGCCTTTAATTAAATTCGTTTTGGCAGTTTTTCCAATATTTGCTTTGTCAGGATTCCAAATGATAGCTTTTGAAGTTTCATCTGAAAATGAATTTGAAAAATATATAAGTGAAAAAATAAAGATGAAAAATATTTTAATTTTCATTGTAAACTCCCAAAATTAATTATGAAAAGTATAAGGCTCCAGCTGTTAAAGCTTTTAAGGAAGAATTTACAAAATATTGCAAGGGCCTTACTTTCTAGAAAGCATTGGCATAATATCATCTTTATATTTATTTCTAATGGCAACCATTACATCAAAAATATCTAAAAATGAATCAACCATTTCAGGATCAAATTGAGTTCCAGAGTTTTCCTTAATGACCTTGATGATTTTATCATCTGGCCAGGGCGGCTTATAATATCTGGCTGATGACAAAGCGTCAAATACATCCGCCAGGGCTACAATCCTAGCAGGAAGCGGAATATCCTCACCCTTTAAGCATTTATCATTAAAAATTTGTAGTTCAGACAGGTTATTAACAACACCCGGATAACCAGTGCCATCAAACTTTTGATGATGGTGAAGAGCAATTTCTCTTGCCATATCATCAATAGGAGATGCTGTTTTATTAACAAAAACTTGAGCTCCATAAATAGTATGCAATTTCATTTGATTAAATTCATCTTCATCAAGTTTTGCTGGTTTTTTTAAAATTGTATCTGAAATGCCAACCTTCCCAACATCATGGAGCATTGCTGCCAAACGTATGAGGTCTCTTGTATTTTTCATTTCTTTTTTATCTATTCCCTTTTTCACAGCATAGTGTTGATATATCTCAGAAGAATATGCACCCACACGCTGAACATGGCCACCTGTTTCCAGGGGATCTCTAAGTTCTGCTAATTTCATCATCCTAAGAATCAATTCCCTATTCATCTTTCCACGCTCAATTGCAACAGTTGCATAAGAAGCAAGAAGTGGAACATAAAGTTTGTCTTCCTCAGAAAAATTTACGATATTTCCAGATTTGTCTTTTGTATTTATAAGCTGCATTATACCAACAAGATTTTCTTGCATGGTTTTTAAAGGAATTGTTAAGACTGATTTTGTTACATATCCTGATTTTTTATCAAAGGCATCATTGAATTTATAAGGAACAGCATTGCTAATATTATAAACATCATCTATTGAAAGAATTTCACCAGTAATTGCTGAATACCCAACTATTGAATTTTTATTTACAGGAATTTTAATATCTTCATAAATCGCGGCACTTGAATCGTTTTTTTGAAACAAAACGTCATTATGCACATATGAAAAAACGAGCTCATTGCCTTCCATTAAAAAAACAGAACCAGCCTCAGAGTTTGTCAATTTGCGTGATTCATGCAACAAGTGATCAATTACAGCGTCAACATCTTTTAAATTATGTAGCTCATCTGTTGTACGCAAAATAGATATGACTGTTTCACTTGATATCTTTTCATGTGACATAAGTTTTTTCCCAATAATAATTTATCCGACATTTCTAGCTTATTGATTCATCAAAAAAGGCTTTAAAAAGCAAGAAGATTCCTTGAACATCTTTCCACACAAGCAAAAACCAAGAAATATTAAAATTTTTCATATAATTTTTTATCTTGCTTTCAGAATATTAGCATGCCAATAAAAATATTCACAGACATGTTAGGAAGTTATGGGTATTATGTAAACCTAATATTGGAGGAGAAAATGGAAGCTACAGCAAAATCAGGAACAAGCTACTTAAAAGAAGTCTTTCTAGATTATTGGATTGGCCTTAAGGGTCTATTTTATTGTCCGCGAGAAATCTGGATCGCTTTTGCTATTAAAGTCCTTGAATCCCTTTGTTACTTTTCATCAGTGCTTGTGTTAATGCATTTTTTGACTAAAGACATGGGCTTATCAGACACAATGGCAGGCACCGTTTTTGGAATCTTCTCAGCCTCAATGTCCTTTTTTATGCTGTTTGTTGGCTTTATAGCCGACAGCCTAGGCATAAAAAAAGCTCTCTTACTTGGATTAGGAATCGCTCTGGTTGGCCGAATTGCCATAACCTTTACTGTAAATCCCTGGGTAGTGTATCCAGGTCTTGCAGTTCTTTCAATTGGCTTTGCCTATATGATCCCCCTAATAACAGCCGCAGTTAAGATTTTTTCCACTAAAAAGGTTCAGAGATATGCCTTTTCCTGGTATTATGTAGTTATGAATGTTGGTGCAGTTATGGCTGGACTAGTTTTAGATTCAGTTAGAGGAATCTTTAAAACAGCCATTAATTTTAATTTTTTAGGTTTGAATTTATCAATTTCCCCCATACAGTGTGTGTTTTTTGTTGCTATTATAAGTACAATAGCCTCTTTATTTTTAGTGTTTTTCTTTGTCAGAAACACTATTCCTAAAGAAGCCTATCGAGAAATCGCATCAAAGGAAATAAAAGCAGAAACAAAAGTTGAAGAAAGCAAAGAACCGGCTAACAAGAAGAAGAAAATGCCTTGGGAAATCATGAAAGAAGTTGGCTCAGACAGACTTTTCTGGATATTCATTATTTTCATGTTCCTTTTGGTTCTAGTTAAAATGATTTTTCAATATAATCACTCCCTCTATCCGATGTACATGGATCGCATTGGCCTTAAGGAATGGACTGGAAAATTATATATTATTAATCCAATAATAATTATATTCCTGGTTCCTGTTATGACAGCACTAACTGGTAAATTGCACGCCTATAAGGTAATTATAATTGGCTGCTTCATAAGTGCAGCATCAGTTTTATTTATGGGTATTAATGAAAGTATTCTAATGATAGTACTTTTCCAGGTTTTTCTATCAGTTGGTGAAGCCCTTTGGTCTCCAAGACTGTATGATTACACAGCAGAGGTTGCACCCAAAGATCAAATAGCTTCCTATATGTCCCTTTCACTGGTTCCCATGTTTTTCGCAAAAGTCGGCGCAGGACCAATAACAGGAATATTATTAGCCAATCTCTGTCCAGCTGAAGGTCCTAGAAACACTGAACTAATGTGGATTATAGTAGGTATTTCAACAATGATTTCTCCGATAGCCCTATTAATTGGTAAAAAATGGCTTGATGTAGCAAGCAAAAGAAAGGCTCAAAAAAGTCCCATTTGATAAGGTCTTTCTTCTTCATTTTTATCACTATCAAGTCTAACCCCCAGACCTATTAATCTAACTGGTATTTCTTTTCTCAAAAACCCTCTTTCTAAAAGGGCCTTAAAAGATGATAAAGATGGCTCTTTTAATTCACAACTATCTACAGTTGTTTGTGTAAAATCATTGAATTTAATTTTAACAAAACACGCTTTAATCCTAGCAGTTCTTTTGATTTTTAAAAACCTTCTTGAAAATTCATCAAAAATAGAGGGTAGATTTTTTTTTAATTCAAACAAATTAACAAGATCTTCATTGAATGTTCTTTCAACACTTAAGGATTTTCGCACTCTTGACGTATCAACATCACGAGTATCAATACCTCTGCACATATTAAAAAGCTGATTCCCAAATTTTCCAAACTCTTTTTGCAGTTTTGTTTTTGTTAAAAATTGCAAATCAGAACACGAGTTTACTCCCAAGGCCTTCATCTTACTTTCTGTAACCTTCCCAACCCCAAAAAGTCTTTTAACTGGTAATTTAAAAACAAATGAATCTATATCTTTTGGTGTAATTATAAAAATACCATTGGGTTTATTAATATCAGAAGCAATCTTGGCTAATAGCTTATTAGGTGCAACTCCAGCGGAGGCTGTTAAGTTCCTTTCAGTTTTTATTCTATTTAGTATTTCCTTAGCTATCAAGGTTGCGCTATTTTTATGTTTTTCAGAAAAAGTAACATCTAAAAAGGCCTCATCTAAAGAAAGTGGCTCAATAAGATCTGTATAATCATGAAAGATATCCATTATAATTCGGCTTTCTTCCTTATATTTTTTAAAATCAGGAGGTATTATTATAAGCTTAGAACATCTTTGCACCGCTGATCTTGATGAAAGTGCAGAATGAACTCCAAACTTTCTTGCAACATAATTAGCTGTAGCTAAAACGCCTCTTTCATCAGGGCTACCTCCAACGGCTACGGGTTTGTTTTTTAATTCTGGATTGTCTCTAATTTCGATGGCTGCATAAAAACAATCCATATCAATATGTATTATCTTTTTTGTCATGAAGCGAATTTAACTTAAGCTGGAAATAAATTGCAATTGTATTTAATTATGATTTTATATTTATTACTTACAAAAGCTTCCATAAGAGCATTTGCTTTCTGTTCCGCGATTGCCTCTAGATGTATATCCAGCTACAGGGTCAAGCTCATCTAAATCAGAATCCGCTGGACAAAGGTCCTTTATTCCATCATTATCAGAATCAATCATATCATCATCGTGATCAAGTGGACACTGATCACAGGAATCTCCATATCCATCAAAATCCTCATCATACTGATATTCATTCGAAATATCTGGACAATTATCAGATTCATCTTCAATTCCATCATTATCAGTATCAATAAAATCATCTTCGTTATTCTCATCATCATAATTTTTATCAGAAGTGCTATCATTATTGTCATCGCTCGAAACAGATGACTCTTGCGCTTCATTACTCAATTCTTCATCATTATCACAGGCATCACCAAGACCATCATTATCTGTGTCTCGTTGGTTATTATTTTTTACCTCAGGACAATTATCAAAAATATCAATAATATGGTCATTGTCATTATCTGTATATATTTCAAAATCAAAATCTTCATTAACAGAGAAAACCGAAACATCAAGTGGTGCAAAGATTTGTTCATCAAAAGAATTTTCCACAGAACAAGATATAAGATTATAGCTAATAAATGAAATCAATAAGCATAATGAGTATTTTAAGAATAGCTTTTTCATATCCCTTATTTTAACAACCTAGTTTAAATTAAAAAAATTCCTCCTTGAATTCTTAAACAACTTTTGCAAAGAATGTGCCAAAACCACAAAACATTATCCTTATATTTTCAAACACTTGTAAACAGAAACTTAAATTGAATTTTAATAGGCCTAAATAAGTCACAAATCTAAATTCTGGTCCTGAGACAGCCACATCCCTTAAAGCCTTAGTTTATAGTAAAATACTTAACCTTTAACATAAAAGACAAAAAAGACTCAAAATAACTGCTCGATATTACACACCATTTTTCTGGGCAGCTTTTGGCACAGCAATTGCTGAAATAATACATTATGTGAGTAAAAAATCGCAAGCAAAGGAGCCATCAAAATGAAAAATTTATTTATTAAATTTAGTCTGCTAATAGTAATAATCTCACTTATTATTGGCAATGTTGTCAGTGCAGAACAAATAAAAGCATATGAAGGTAATACTGAATTTATTTTTCTACTTAATAATATCCTTGAGAAAAATTATGGAATAAGCATTAATATAGGGAACAAATCAGTAGAATTTGAAAATTTGAAGCTTGAAGCAGAAATCAACCCTTTAAGCGGTATCACACTAAGACAGGAAGGCAAGACTTGCTTTATAAAACAGCCAGCATTATTGGCCACTTTTCAAATTGTCAGATCTGATTGCCGGGAAATTCTTTCATCGATAAAAGAAAATATTGATATGAAGACTATTGAACAATTAGCCATTATTTCTCTTTTTCCTGGATCCCTAAGCATTTACTTAGGAGACTACATTTCACAGGTTGTTTCTGAAATAAATGATAAAGAAAAAATTAAAAATGCAAGCGCTCAAACAGTTAAAATTATAAATAAGATGATAGCTAGTTCAGCCAAACTAGATATTGAAAATGGGAAAATATTCACTGAACTTTTTGGACCTGTTTTTCTTATGGAGCTTGGCAAAGAACCTGGATATAGCCATTTATCAACTATTGGTGGAATGGCGTTGATCGCTATTGCAGATGAAATGAGTAGGGAAATAGAAGAAGAAGAAGAAGAAGAAGAAGTAGAGATCGAAGAAGACGATAGCGGATTGGATTAGGATTTAAGATTTAAGAGTTAAGAACTCAGAAGACAGATATAATACCAGCAACTAGCAACCAGCAACCAGCAACTTTGCGATTTCACAAGCAAGCTTAACATTATTCTTAACAAGCTCAATATTCGCTTTTAAAGATTCACCACTTGTTTTATCTTTAATATATTTTAGTAAAAATGGAGTTAGTTCTTTTCCTGAAACACCTTGATTCTTTGCCTCTAAAATAGCCTTATCAATAACAGAATTAATAAGCTCTGCCTTAATTTCAAATTCTTCTGGAATTGGATTAGCTACTAAGATTCCACTATTTTCATTAATCGCTTTTTGGGCTGAAAAAATTGAAGCGATTTCAGATGCCTTAATTACACTGTGATTTAATTTTAAGCCAGACTCTCTTGAATAAAAAGCAGGAAACTCATTTGTTTGATAGCCCAGGACTAAAACATTCAAAGTCTCTAAGTGTTCTAAGGTTTTAGGAAGATCTAAAATGGCCTTCGCACCAGCTGAAACTGTAATAATCGGAGTTTCAGAGATGGTTTTCAAATCAGATGAAATATCAAAAGTATTTTCAACACCCCTATGAACTCCACCTATTCCGCCTGTTGCAAAAACCCTTATTCCTGCTAAGCAAGCAAGTTTCATTGTTGCTCCAGCAGTTGTTGCTCCGCTCAAATCCTTTCCTAAAACATAGGAAATATCAGCAGCTGAAACCTTTAAAATGTCTTTTCCTTGAGCAATTTTCTCAACTTCTTCTAAAGAAAGACCTACAACTATCCTGCCATCTAAGATAGCAATCGTTGCAGGCACACATCCTGTGTCTTTAATTATAGATTCAAGCATTAAAGCTGTTTCAAGATTTTGAGGATACGGCATTCCATGGGCTATAATTGTTGATTCCAAAGCCACTACAGGTTTATTATTTTGAATGGCATCTTTTATTTTAGGGTTAATATAAAGGAATTCGCTTAGATTCATTTCTTAACTCTGCTCATTAGAAGCTCTTCAACAGCATAAAGAGCATAATCTATTGCTTTTTCAATTTCTTGACCTCTATAAAGATTATCTATTAAGGTTGCAAGCAGCTTGTCTCCTGCACCATTTGTATTATCAACATTTAAAACTCTATGAGGTTGAATTGACTCAATGGAATTTTTATCTCCTCCACGAAACCATTTTATTCCTTGTTTTCCAAGAGTAAGCACAGTATTTTCAATATTTCGTCTATGCATAAAATCTAAAACATCATTGTCACAATTATAAGCAGTAATTGCTTCAAGCTCTTCAATAGTTGGCGTTATTAAAAAAGCATCTCGCACAACATCCTTTGAACGCTGAGCTTTTTCAACGCAAACAGTTTCAAAAACAACTCTGGCTCCAGCCCAAGAGCATTTATCAATAATATGTTTTAAAATATCTGGTTGCAAATTAGAATCTATAATTACCATATCCTTGTTTGTAAGATGCTCTAAACAATGATCAATAAAGTATTCATCAAAAAAATCTACTGGTTCTTCTAAGCCAGTTGTAGATAATAAAAGTTCTCCTGATTCCATAAAGGCGATATATTTACTATTAGGAATGTTGGGAATGGTCTTATAAATCACATTTTCAGGATTCATATTTTTTAAAATGTAATCATTAACAAAATCTTCGCCAAGCATTGTCACCATTTTCTTGTTTGGATAAGAAATTCCTCTAAATATATTATATCCAACGCCACCTAAGGACATATCAATTTTGCTAATATTTGATGTATTGGGAATGAACTTATCTTTTTTAACAATAAGATCTAGAATAATTGCACCAAATATATAAATAGTACCATTGCTATATTGCATTTTAAAATTCCTTATTGTGAATTTTGGTATTTAGTATTCGGTATTCAGTATTCAGAAAAAAACCACTAAATACTGACTAATAGATACTGAATACTTTTAAAAGCCTTTCAACATTCTAACTTTACTCAGAAACCCTTCTATTCTTTTCTTATCTAAACCATTACTCCAAATCCCATCCTCTTTAAAAAAAGACCCAACAATAAAGGCATCGGCTTCATAATAATATTTTTCTATATTATCTTCTGTTAAGCCGGATCCAAGAATCACTGGAATATCCAAATTTTGCTTAACTTTTTTAATCTCTTCTAAAGAAGGCTCACAACCAGTGTGAGATCCTGTTATTATTACAGCGTCAGAAAGAAAAAACTGAGCAGCCTTTGCAACTTCACTTATGTCAAGATCAGCTGTAATCGAGTGAGAGCTATGCTTTTTCTTAATGTCAGTTAATATTTTTATACTTTCAGCGCGAATGTTTTTTCTATATCTCATTAATTCTGAAGCACAAGAATCAATATATCCTTCATCAGCAAGGTGCCCAAATACAAAGCCTTCAGCTCTAATAAAATTAAAATCTGCAGCCTGGGCAACAGCCAAAGCTTCTTTATTAGCACCAGCAAGGATTTGTATTCCAAATTTTTTATCAGTAAATTTATTTTTAAGTTCTCTGGCAACAACTGCCATTGAGGCTGTAATTTCTGGTGAAACCTTTGATTTTTCATAAGGAAGGTCGTGCATATTTTCAATCATGATTGTTTCAATATCAAGTGCATCAAAAACTGAAGCTTCCTCAAGGCAAATAGCAACAATTTCATCAATAGAATGAGAATTTTTAGGAGTTCCAGGCAAAGCAGGAACATGAATCATTGCAATTATTGATTTATCTTTAAAATCCAAAGCAAACACTCCGATTTATTTATGACGCTGTGCTTCCTATCACAAGAATTATTAAATTGAAAGAAAAAAATAGCTCACTAGGAAGTATTGTTTTTTAATGGCACCTTTACATTTAAGCTTGCTCCCTTATTAATAGTAGATTTTATTTGAATTGTACCATGCAAAAGCTCTACCCTTTCTTTGATAATATTAATACCTATTCCTTTTTTATCTCCATTTCTAAGTTCCGTGTTAAACCCAATGCCATTATCTTTTATTTTCAAATAAAGATAGTCTTGATTCTTTTCAATTGAAATATTTACTGTGCTGGCATTTGCATGCTTTGCAATATTCATTAATGCTTCTTGAACGATTCTTAAAATATTAATCTTTAAATCAGAATCTACAAGTTTCTTAAGATTATCAATTGAAAGCTTAATCTTAATTTGAAACTTTTCAGAGTATTCTGAAATAATATTTTCAATTGCTGAATTAAGGTCTTGTCCTTCCAAAATGCTTGGTCTTATCATTGCGGCAATACTACGAGTTTTCTGAATAATATCATTAATTGATTTTATAATTTTAGTATTTTTCATTTTGAGCTCTGCTCTTGACATGCTTTCTAAATTATCACATTGCATACTAAGCTTAAGAGCAACCAAAGATTGAGCTAGATCATCATGAATTTCACGAGAGATTCTCTTTCTTTCATTTTCTTGATTTATAATTAGCTTTTTAGACATTTCAAAAATCTTTTTTTCCAAGTTTTTACGATTCGTAATGTCTTTAAAAATGGCCATACTTGCTGCTTGTGACTTCCAAAAGGTTCTTGCAGCTTCAATTTCAACGATTATTTTAGTTTTATCCTTTCTTATAAATACAGTTTCATAGCTTTTTATAACTGGTTTGTTTTGTATTCTTTTGTCAGTATAAGCTAAAATCTTTTTTTGATCTTTTTTATTGATAAGTCCTGAAACTCCAATTTTTAAAAGCTCTTTAATAGAATAGCCTGTTATTTTAGAAGCACATTTATTTGCATAAACATGTGTCCCTGTATCTACTGCTATTAAAATACCAACTCCAGCGTTTTCTGCCAAATCCTTGAAATTTTTCTCCTGTGCATGCAGGGCTTCTAAAGTTTCAATTCGTTTAGTTATGTCTGTGGTAATCATTCCAAGCATATCCCCTGCTCTAAATGATCTTACATCAAGATGCTTATCTCCAAAACTAGAATGTGGCACAAAGTTTGATTCATAAAAAGGCTTGCCTGTTTCCATTACTTTTTTGTGTTTAAAATATCTTCCTGTTTCTTTCACGTTTGGAACCAGCTCTAGCATATTTTTTCCCAAAATATCTTCTTTTTTGAGATTGAACATCTTTTGACCTGTTTTATTGATCATTATTAGATCAAAATTAGCATCCCAAAGAGTAAAACAGTCAGTAGCAGAATCGATAAATTGGCTTAATCTGGGATCAGATTTAGAAATTATTTTTTTATTTTTTTCGACCATATTTATGTTATTTTAAAAATGTATAACATTTATTGATTTTACTTATCTCAGATAAATCTAATTTAGTCCACAAAAATCATTATTATGGAAATATTCAACGCTCTTTAAATTTAAAAAAGCCATATTTAGATATCAATACCTGGAAAAAGGCTCATTATTCATCTTTGCAAATACTCTGTATAAAAGTTCTGTCAACACCAAGAATGCCATTTCATGGGAAAGTGTAAATTCTGAAATTGAAAGATTTAAGTGCGCGTTTTTTTGAAGCTCTTTATCAAGTCCAAAGGCAGAGCCAATAACAAAGGAAAAATCTGGATTGCCGGATATTTGTTTATCTCTAATTATCTTTTCAAGTTTATTTATATCAACTCTCTTTCCATTTTCTGACAAACAAATAGTAAAAGAACTCTTTCTTAATTTTTCATTTATTCGTGTGGCCTCTTTTTCCATTATTAGGGAAGGATCAACAACATTCTTTTTCGCTTCCTCTTTTATATTAACCACATTTACATTTGAATATCTTTTTATTCTTTTTAAGTATTCCTGGCTTCCTTCTTTAACAAAACTCTTTTTTATTTTAAATGGAAGTAAAATATCTATCTTCATAGTTCAATTTTCTTTCTCTTAACATTAATTGTTAATTATTATTTATTAATTATTGGTTATTTGAAGAGCATTGAATAATTAATAATTAACAATTAATAAATAATAATTAATGTTAGGGGGAAAACAAGCCCCTCCACTACACATTATCTTGTTTTAGTCTTTTCAAAATTATTAAAAACGAAATCCCAGCAGCTATCAATAAGAAAATTCCATACAAATAACTTTGTAACAATATATTTCCTATACCAAAATTAACTCCAAACAAAACAACAAGTCCCAAAAAGAAATTAACAACTGCCCTTCCAAAATACATAGAAGTTTCAACATTATATTTTTTGTAAATATATCTCCAACCAGGAGATCCAGGGCCAACTTTTTTGACAAACTCAAGCAAAACCTTTTCATCTACTGGCTTTGTGAGAAAAGTAACAACAAGCCAAATCACGGTTGAAATTGATATAATGAGCATTATTCTTAAAGAAAAAACCATGTCTGGAAACTGGTATTGTAAAAGTGTTGTAACTATTCCAGAGGCAAGCATTGCTGAAATCTCTGTCCAGGCATTAAGCCTCCACCAAAACCACCTTAAAATCCAGGTTACAGCAGCTCCTGAAGAAAAGGCCATAATAAATTTCCAGGCAGAAGTAACTGAATCCATAATTAAAGCAATACAAACAGAAAGTATAAGTATTACCAGCATCATAATTCTAGACATAAAAACATAATGTTTTTCGCTAGCGTTTTTATTAATAAACCTTCTGTAAATATCATTTATAATATATGAGCCGCCTAGATTTAAATGTGTATCAATTGTTGACATAAAAGCCCCAAGCAAGGCAACAACCACAAGCCCCAGAATACCAACAGGAAGCACTTTAGCCATCATCATTGGATAAGTCATTTCAGGATCAGCGACTTCACCAAATACAACAACTGAACAAAGAGCTGTAATGATCCATGGCCAGGTTTGGATTCCATAAAATAAAATTGTAAATAAAAAAGAACCTGCTACTGCGTGCTTTTCATTTTTAGCTGCTGAAATTCTTTGAATATGTTTTCCTCCACCATCAGAATATTTATAAGCCCACCACTGAACCATAATATACATCAGAAAAACAGAAAATGGCATTAGCTGTGATTCAGAACCAATGCGTGGAAAAAAGTTTGTGATCCCTTTGCCTGCATGAAGGGTTTCAAGCTTAGCAAGTAAAACAGAAATTCCTCCAACTTCGTTCACAGCTAAAACCGCAAGCAAAATTGCCCCTAAAAAAGCGACAATATATTGAGCAAAGTCAGTAATAACAACACCGTAAAAACCAGAGGCAACAGTATAAATAAAAGCAATAGTCGTAAAAACTACAAGAATAGTAGTAGTATCAAGATCTGTTACACCTGTCATAATTTTAATAAGAGCCCTGAAAACCCAACCCATTACAAAGCAATTGACCAAAACTCCAAAATAAAATCCTTTAAAAAGCCTTAAACCTTTGGCTGATTTGCCGCTGTATCTTCGTTCAATTATTTCAGCGTCAGTTAAAACTTCTGCTCTTCTCCATAGTTTAGAAAACAAAAAGGTCATTAAAACATAAGTTATACCAAAAGCCCAGAAAAACCAAACACCGGCTATGCCTTCTTTATAAACAAATTTTGTAATAACTAGTGGTGTATCAATTGCAAAGTTTGTAGCTGCCATTGATATACCAATTAACCACCAAGGCAAAGATCTCCCTGATAAAAAAAAATTCTCAACAGATTTTGATGCTTTTTTAGTGTAAATTAAGCCAAAAGCCAGAGATATTACAATATATGCTATGATTATGACAAAATCTAAATTTTGGAGGGTTCTCATCTATTTTACCTAAAGAAATTGCATAAAACTTCAGGTAACACTACTTTTTGTAAAATTCAATTATTTTTTAATACACAGAAACGTTTTCTAAAGAACATGACAAGATAATCTCCTGCCAATTTACTGCAGATTGTTTTACAAAATATCTAAAGCCGATATAAGGAGCAACTCCATCTCGATATGTGCTTAATGGATCACTTGGAATGTCAAATGACTCATGATAATGACCTCTTATAGAACCATCTTTATTTACAATAAAATTAACCAAGGCAGTTGTTTTGCCTTTTACCTTTGGTTCATCTAAAGAAAATTCATTATATACCCTGGAAAGAGTCAAATAGTATGAAAATCCTAAAAAACTATTATCAGCGCCTGATAATATCTGGCCTGATTTATTTAGCGATAAAACAAAATACGAATCATCAAATGAAAAGCTTCTCTGCATCATAGTAGAACTTGTTTCTGAAGTAATTACCTGATCCTCGTAAGTAACAAAAGAATCAGTATCCGTGGAACCGGTTGATTGAACGCATTTGACATTCATCCCAAGCAAGGGAAAATCTAAATTTTCACCTGCATACAAATAGCTAAAAAGATTAATCATGATAAAAAATAAAAATAAGTGCCTCATAATATACTCCATAAATTAAGTTAAATAAACAAGCTATAATAGCCACTTTTTTAGACAATTGCAAATTTGATGCCAATGGCTTTTCAACAGTATTTATCGCTATCATATCAAGGCACTGCAGAACTTTTACAAGCTATTATTTTGTTTAAACTGGGACAATATTGTGCCAACAACAATTATAGTTACTCTATTCACACAAAGCACAAACTAAAAAAGCCAACTAGCAAAATTTGCTAGTTGGCTTTTTATAAGGCAGGATCCAATAACCTGAAAGAGTTTTCCTCTCCAAAGATCATCCAGGAAAATGCTAGTTAAAATAATCCTAAAGGTTTGACCCTTTTGGTCTTACATTAACGCCTCTTGTGCAGTTATCAGGTTCTTTAGAGTTTTATATGTAAACAATTTAGTTAATTTTCTGGTTAATTAGCGGCCTACATGTTGTTTTAACAACTTCCAGGCTTTCAATTGTTTACCGTCTTGCAGATGTTTGACCACCTGCTTATCCTCTTATGAACTTTGACTCTACTATAGAGTGTTCGCACTAACCTGTCTCGAAGTTTTTAGGCTTCTTTGACCTTTCACCGAGGTTTTACGTCCTTATAGCGTTTTTTGTCAAACTGGGACTAACGTGCAAGCAGCTTATCCGAGGCTGCTTTTTGTAGCTTCCATAGGTTTTGATTAACCTTTCGAAGTTTAATCTTTCCCAGTAAAACGTCTTGGTGTTATTTCAACCAAGCTACACTTTTAGGATTTAGCTTCCAAAGCTTTAACTTCCGCATAATCAGTATTAATAGCTCGTCACTATTAACATGCCCTCACGCTCTTATCCATCTCGTTCCAAAATCAAGCAAGCTCGATTAATTCACGAGGCTTCATGAACCTCAGGGCCTCTTACCAATTATGAGGCTTCCCCGCCTTGACAAACAAAAGTCTGTTTCTAGCGGTTTTAGCTTTCTTAGCTTTTTCCCCTTTAAGGTTTTCGCTACAATGCTATTTAGAAGATCCGGTTAAAATCTTCCTCCTCTTATGGCATTTCTAACTACCGCCTGTTGCCAGACTGTAGCTTTTGCGTGCCTTTAGAGTTTTACAAACAATGCAACTAGTTAACGGCGATAGGTTTGACCCTAATACAGCTAACATCCTTTGGGAGGTTTTTAGCCTCGTTATTCCTAGCTACTCAAATATGCTCAAGCTCAAAGATCATTTTTTCTCCGGAAAATTTACTAGCTGTTACCAGCTGGCATTGACTTCCCTTAAGAACTTGACTTAGCATAGTACTGACACATTTTATTAAGCGCTCAGCAAGCTGAATGCTTAACTAGTTAGGATTAGTCAGTGTTGGCTTTCTCTACCGTGGGCTATTTTTCCCTGCCTTGTAAGATAGCTTATAAGCAAAGAAACTTATTTTGTCAACATCTTTTTCATATTTTTTTCACATCCTTGTCACATTTCAATAATATCAAGAACTTATTCCGTAACTTTTTTTTCACAATTTCGACACTTTTAGGACGGCTTGAGTTTCAACTTTATGTAAGGTTTTTCTGCCTTTAATCACAGGGCAAGCTTGGTGCATATTAACGATGTCAATGCTTTCTTATGTGCGCTATTTCACTGGCACAAGGGGTGAAGGATTTCCTGATCGCTTGAATTATATATATTTAACATTGTTTATGTTTTGACTTTTTAGTTTTTAGTTTATTTCTATTAATTTTTGGAAATTCTTTTTTTAATAACCAATAATTAATAAATAATAATTAATTGGAGGGGAGAAGAGGCTACCTCCATATCCACTACTAACTACCAGCTAAATATTTTTCTTGTCATCTAAAAACATTACTGCTATCGATTTTCTTCTTATTATATAATGATGTATTGATTCGAGCATGGTTTATTCAATTACGCCCTTCAAAAAAACGAACCTTAATAATTCTACAAAGGAGATAAAATGCATGAAGTAAAGAAAAGTAAAGCTCCATTCTTACAGCAAGTAAAGGCATTTCCAAAGAATTTCTGGATAGCTAACATCATGGAAATGTTTGAACGTCTTGCATTTTTTGGAGTTCGGGCTGTTCTTCCACTTTACCTGGTTGCCTCATCAGATCAGTTGGGTATTGGTCTTACCTACACAGAAAAAGGCATGATCTATATGATCTGGGCTTTAATTCAATGCTTATTACCAATGATAAGTGGGGGATATACTGACAATTACGGTTATAAAAAATCTTTATATGTTGCCTTTGCAATTAATATTGCTGGCTATATTGTTATGGCAAAAGCTATTGGCTTCTGGTCAATGTTATTTGCAGCTATATTAATAGGTACTGGAACTGCAATTTTCAAACCTTCAGCTCATGGAACAATTGCTAAAACAGTTACAGAAGACAATTCTTCTGTAGGTTTTGGTCTTTTTTATTGGGTTGTAAATATTGGTGGAGCTCTTGCTCCTTTCTTAGCTGCAAACCTAAGAGGATCAGAATCAGCCCCAACCTGGAGTTATGTTTTTTATGCAGCAGCCATAGTCACAGCCATTAACTATATCCCTGCAATTTTCTTTTTCGATGAATTTGAAAAAGATCCAAATGCAATTCCAAAATCAGCAACTCAAACATTTATTGAAGCGCTTACAACTTTAAAAGATAAACAATTTTTAATTTTCTTACTAATCTTTTCTGGCTTCTGGTTTATGTTTATGCAACTTTGGGATCTTCTGCCTAACTTCATTGATGAATGGACCAACACAAAAGATGTTGCTTCTATTTTTAGTGCAATCTTGGGCTCAAATACAATAATGGATTCAGGGCATGTAAAACCAGAAATGATTATTAACATTAATCCAATTGCCATTATCTTGTTTGTTATTCCACTTAGCTGGCTATCAGGAAAATTTAACCCCCTAATAGCTTTAATCGGTGGAATGGTAATTTCAATTGTTGGCTTTATTGGATCAGGTGCTACTAATATTGGTTTCCTTTGTGTAATCATGATTATAGTTTTTACCTTTGGTGAAATGGCCTGTAGTCCGAAATTTTCAGAATACATAGGAATGACAGCTCCAAAAGATAAAAAAGCACTTTACATGGGGTATTCTAATATTCCATTTGCCATAGGCTGGGCGCTTGGGAATGGTGTCTCAGGCCCATTATATGACAAACTTGCTTCAAAATATTTTTTTGCAAGAGAATATCTTATAAATAATATTGGCATGGATGCTTCCTTGATCATGGATGAAAAACAATTTCCTAATACAAAGATAATGGAAACCTTAGTTGAAAAAATGGGAAGTGGAGCTACACTTGATTCAGCTACTCAAATGCTATGGAACCTTCACAATCCCTGGATCATTTGGTGGATACTCGGAAGCGTTGGATTCGTTTCAACAATAGCCATGGTAGGCTTTTATATCTGGTCAACAAAACAAAAGAAAATCACAGCATAAGGCCAGCGCTTAAACATAAATTATTATATTTTCATAGGCTTATCTTGTTTTTCTAAATCCAAACAATTATGTGACATTCATCACTTTTCTATTTCTTCGTCTTGTGCTATAATATACATATATATGCATAAAGATTATAATTTCCAATGCATATCGGGGGTACATAGTTTTGAGCAAGATTCAACTTACAAAAAGCTTAATTTTAATCATAATCTCAATCTCTATCAATTCTTGTACAATTTTCACTTCTTCAGAAGAAAACAATGGAAACACCCCAAACACTTCTGCTGATTACTCAATAAGCGGAACCATAGATCTAGAAGAAACAATAGAACTTATCAATAATAACGACCTGGGCACTCTATCTGCTGATAATACAATAATCACAAGAACTGATCTTTATGATATGGGAATAATTACAAGAACAGACTCAAATGAAGATACAGGCACAGATATTATTACCAGATCTGATATTACCAAAGCACCCAAAAGCACTGCATTAAAATGCAGTGAAATAACAAGTGATAATCTAGCACTGATTATTAAGGTACATTCACTTAACAGCGATATCACTGAAACCCTGACATTAGATGAGTCAAGTCCTAACGCGGTTTTAAATTCAAGTGGTTATTTTTCAGTTGCATTAGACGAAGACGAAGAATATCACTTTGTTTCTGTTTATCTTCCAATGCTTGATGCAGATGGAGAATATTATGAAGAAAGAATTGCAACATTAAATGATATTTTCAAGCTTTCAGACGCCTTATCAGATGGCTCAAGTGACATTGACCTTGGAGACCTTAATGTATCAACAGCTGACGCTGATTTTGAGTATTCACTCTCAAATGAAACAGCTGTAAGTTCTTATGAAAAAGAAGCTATGATTTATCACAACCTTTACTTAGCAGAAAATGATTCATTATCAAAGACTCTATTAGATGGCGTGGCCTCAACTGACCATATATACTTTAATTATGAATGTATATATGGAACCTGCTCTGAAATTTCAGTAAGCCTGGAAAAAGAAAGTTATGCTGATAGCACAATGGATATAATTGCAAATATTAGCCTTTCAACAAACAGTGAAAATAACTTTTCAAGACTTCGACTTTCTATATTTATGGTAATAGATAATGTATTAATCACAACAACTACAAATATCGAATCTATTCCCGTATTTGAAACTAATAAAAGCACAATATATGAATTAACTGATTTATCAAGCTTGGCTTTTTCTCCTAAAATAAAGTATTTACACCCTAACTCATATTTTATTGCTGCCAAAGAAGAAAAGCCGAATGGACTCTTTGCAACAAAATACATATTATTAAATAAATATAAAGAGCAACAACCTGAAGTAATCACAACTTTAAGTATTGAAGACACAGAAAGCAGTTCTCAAAACATAACATCAGATGATAAAATATTTTTATCAGATGCAATTAAGTATCAAACCTCAACTTATTTTATATCAGCTGAGGCAACTAACACTAAACATATTTTTAATCTCCTGAAAGTAGGAGAAGGTAATATCAGCAATGAACATACTGTCACAAAAGGATCAACTTCTTTTAGCAAAGAGATAAAAATCCTATGCCAAGAAAATCTTAACTATGGCTATATTGTAGTTCTCAGCTCAACAGAACAAACTGCCTTAGCATTTCCAATTAGTCTAATTCAAATTGAAGATGGTGTAAAATTAGAATTTAAGGAACCAATACAACTTGCCAGCAACATTACAAGTCTTAATGAAATTGACTTTGCTTTAAGCAAAAAAAGATTATATATGATTCATGGAAATACAATTACTGTCATGTCCTTAGAAAATGACACTGAAATGAATACTGTTGGTATCGAAGAAATAAGCCTCGATGATAGTGAAATGGTCAATCCACCAAGATTATACCATGCTAAAGAAGCAAAGGTAATAATAGCTTCTTATGTAGTAGAAAACAATGGCAAAAAAATACTGAAAGCAGCAATATTAAATCAAAGCAATAATCTTGATATTCCAACAAAAATAGAAAGAACAGTTGAGGTTATAGAAGTTGACAGTGCCAATACTTTTAATAACATCTGGCTTGATTCGGCTTTTAAAGTTGCAACATACACTGTTGACATTTCAAATGGAAGTGAAAGATCAGTAATTACAAAACCCCTTACCATATCAAGCGGAAGCCAATTGTATGATTCCATTGGCACAAGCATTTCTCTTGATACTCCAATTGTCAATGTAACAACAGCAATACCATATCAAACTGAAGAATATAAAGTTAATCTTCCCATAGTATGCCTTATTGATAACCCCAATACATCTCCTGATATTATTTCCCTAATATTTCAATACGCAGAATCCAATTAGCCTCCTTTTATTATAATTTAATCCCATAATGATACTACTTTAAACAGGTGAATAAAGAAAACCTTAATCCATTTTTCGATTTCATATCAGAACCTTAAACCCACATGCCGAGCCTGGCATAGTACTTGCTCAAAGCAATATCATGTGAATTAATGATAGAAGAAGGAGTGCCAAAATGAAACAAAGATATAACCTTATAATAGTACTTAGTTTCCTAAGCATATTTTTCTATTCTTCAATTTTTCCAAAAACATATTTACCTGTTGTAATGAACTACAAATCAGCGCAAGCAAAAGAATTGTGGCGAGACTTAGGTGAAAATCAAGTGCCAGCAGCTTTGCTTCGCTTTGTTGAAACAACTTCTCCTAGTCAGGCATTTAGCAATCCATACCAAGATGTTTTTTTTCAAAATGATAACATTATTTTATGTAATAATGATTGCGATGAAGAGCAAAATCTAGTTCCTTTAAGAGAAAAAGGAAATTTTTTTGTAGCAGTTGATACAGTATCAGATAAGATGTTTTGGGAAAAAGATGAAGCAAGAGATAAAAATGGCAGCATAATAAGGCAATGCACTGTTTACTATTGGATTAACACCTTCCTTAAAAAACTTGAAAGTCTTGATTTTACTACTAATGAAAAGCTCCAAGTCTATGTTGACAGAGAAGTCAATGATCCTATCACTAATATAAGAAGCGAAAACAATGCTTTTTTTAATTCAGAAGATATGACCTTAAGCTTTCTTCCTGCAAAAAATAGCTTTTTAACGAAAATATTATCAAAAGAACGTCTTGTTTCAGCTGGATATGATCCAAGTGTTATAATACATGAAACAGGACACTTTATATTTGATCAAATACTAGGTGATCGTGTTTTATTTAATGCAGAAGTTGATGGCGGCTATAACGAAGCCTTTGCTGACTACATGGCAATGATGACTCTTGAAAGCCCAATGATTGGTCTTGTTTTTGGTGGATCAGATCCAATAAGAAATGCAGAAAAGAAAGTAGCATATCAGTCCAACATGGAAGTCCACGATCTAGGTGAAGTATTTGGATATGTGTTATGGCAATTAAGAAAAGCATTAGGCCCAAACAAAGAATTGGCTGATAGATTAGTTTTGGCGGCAACAGATGAGTTAATGAATTATCCATATGCTTCTGCTTTTACAGTTGCTAAAGTTTACTTAAATACAATTGACAATGTTCTTCCTGGAGATGATGACAGCATTAACACACTGAAAACACAAGTTAAAGCATTGTTTGCAAGTGTTGGCTTGTTCGAAAAAGAGGCTAGTCCAGATTTTTCATATTTTAACTCAAATCAAAAAGAAACTCCAAACATAGTTTTATCTTTAACAACTGAAGTCCCAGCATCAGTGAGTAAAAGTTATGGTCTTAAAAGACTTACAAATGTTAAAATTGGACTATTAGATATTCTTGTAAAAGAAGACAGTGAAACTATTTGGCTTCAACTACTCTATGAAGACGAATATAAATCAACACCAGTTTGGCTTTATTATGACATGATGAAAAAAAATATTTTAGCAGCTTATGATAGAAACCTCAGTGAAGCCACTTATGATGATCCTGAAATTTTTGAAGTTGTTCAATATGTTGCAGAAAACTCGCTCCAATTATTTAGTTTTATAGGTGATTTTGCTCAAGGCTATCAAGATCTTTCGAAAAATGCGGGAATAGGAAGGCTCATACAAAAATCAACAAAACAAAAAAAGCTTGAAGCATATGTTGCATTAAATGGAGATTCAGTTAGAGCAAATCTATATAGATCTGAAGTTAAACCCACAGTGCTTGCAAAAGTAGCGGGTCTAATTTTTGGAAAAAATGTAAAAGGCATGCTCAATCAAATACAAGCCCTGAGTATTTATACAATTGACACAAATGAACTTGGAAATCTATTACCGAAATATTCAGAAGATGAACTTTTTATAGGATATGAAGTTGTTTACCTTTCAGGAATAAAAGAAAGAGTAATGATTGTTGATATTTCTGAAGACAAAAGTGACCCAATATCATAAAAAAACTACAAAACTACATGCCCATTGGATTACCACCCATTCCCATACTCCAGGAAGGCGGATCAGCTCTTAGTTCTTTTATTTTAAAAGTTTGCACCATTGGTGTTGCAATAGCTGTAGCCAAAATTGCTTTTTTAAGAAATTCTCTTCTGGATTCATTCTTAGGTTTTTTATTGTCTTCAAGATTAAGTCTATTATTTTTCATTGTAACCCATAATGTCGATAGTTAAACTCTCCCATTTGAATTAATATTATAGCAAATGTTTAGCAATGTTGCAAGCCAATTTTAGCCTTTAATATCAGCGGCTTGCGCCGAGGACAGGGTCTGTTTCATTTCATTACAAGACTTTCAACATCCAAGGAAAAACCCTTAAAAGTAGAGCCATTATAACATACATCACCTACCTTTAGAGACCAGGAAAAATATTGTTCAGTCATTTCAACATTTTGCTGATTACACATAGAAAGAGTGATTTTTTGGCTTTCATTTATTTTAACAGGTTTTTCAAATGGAAAAATTGCCTGCCCCCAAACAGTTGGTAAAGAGCTTGGATAGTTTGACAAAAATACTTGGTCTGTAATTTTCAAATCAAACCATGAAGTTATTCCAAATATTTCACAACTTTCAAGCTGAAAACTTAAGTCCTCATTAAAGGAAAAATCATTATCAATATAGAAATCAAAGCTTCTTAGCAATTTTGATTCTGAAAGAATATCTTTACTTTCAAGTTTTTCAACATACCAATTATTCATTCCCTTTTTAAAAAGAGAAGAAAAATCTAAACCATACAAATCACCCTCATTTTTTAAAGAAAGTTCTTTATATATTTTTTCAGATTTTAGTAAAGAAAGGTAAAGTTCAGAGCAAAATGGCAATATTTTAGCATTTTCTTTTAATAATCGAGCCTTTGCATCAACTATAATTTTATTGCAGCGCGAAGTAATAAAAGATGCACTAAAGTCTTCAAATATCAAAACATCTGCTTTTTCAGGTAAAGAAACCTTAGTAGAATCAGCTTTAATAAATTCAATTTTATCAATAAGCCCATTTTCCATGGCCAAACTTTTTGAATCTTCAATAATAGCTGTTTCTTCAATAGCATATACTTTTGAAGCGCCTGCTAAAGCAGCAAAAAAGGAATAAGTTCCTAAACCTGAACCAATCTCTACTACAACATCACCTTCTTTAACACATTCAAAAATAGCTTTTTTGAAATGATTAATTCTATTTTCATCATTTAGCATACGAATGTAATATGGTATCATAAAAATTATCCTTTTATTATAAGATAGCTTCAATCTGCTTTATCATTGATAAAAACCCAACTCGTTTAAGACAATACGCTTGGCTATTATCTATCAAATCCGCCAATATATTAATTCCATATTTTTCATGTTCCTTATAATTCAAAGAATTTAATAGTAAATCTATAAAAGCTTCGGATTGACCTATTTTATAAATTATTTGCTTTTTTTCATGGTTTTTTTTGACAAAAATAATTTTTTCAATCTTTGCTTTTTTTGTAAATGCATTTTTTCTAATATCTTTTGCATTAATACGAAAATCCCAATTCTTATTTATTGTTTTTTCCAAAAACTCCTGTTTTAGTTTTGGCAATATTCTATAAGTATCTTTATTAATTTTAAATCCACGTGCAAAACAATGAGCGCTTAAATCTTTTGGGTTAAGCAAAATAATATCATCTGATAAGCAACGATAACCTTTTAATAAAAAATAGGTTAAAATAATAGTCTTGCCAATTCCATGATCACCAATAACAAGGGTTGCCTTATTATTTTTGACAATTCCGGCTGCATGTATTTGCAAAAAACCATTTAGTTCTCTCAAAATTTTGCCAGTAATATACCATTCCAACTTTGAAACTAAATATTCAAGTCTTTTGCATTTATAAAGTCTCAACTTATTTTCATAAATCTCAAAATATCCATTTGAGTTTTTTACTAAATAATTAATTTCAGTTTCAATAGTTTTTTCAGAAATAATTGCTGAAGGATATATTTGTTGTTTAATTAAAATTGCTAATTTTTTATTAGCTTGAATTGAAAAACTTATAGCATTTACATTATAATATAAAATCATCAAGACTCACTATTTTTAATCTCAATTAATCCATCATAAATAAATTTTTTAATAAGCTCAGAAATTTTCTCATTATGATCAATTTGAGAATCTGATAACTCTTGCTTTACTGAGTTTACTAAATCCTGAAAAACACATTCATCTTCCATAGATAACCAAACAAAGGAAGCATAACTATTTAGAACATGCACATTCCCTTTTTTTATATCATACAGCACACTGCCATCTTTGACATCACGATCTAAAAGATTTTTATTTTTTATTATAATGGTTTCTGGATTTATACTCATTATTTCATCCTTTTTATTCTTAATGTTTTTTCAAATAAAAAATTATCCATTTAAACCAAATAAAACAATTTAGAAAAAAAAGTCTAAATATATGGATAGTTTTTAACAATGGCAATAATCTTGAATTCTTAACCTTATAAAAACTGAGAATAAATTCTTTTTTTTCAAATAACACAGGAGTAATTATTAAAACCTTTATGGTTTGAACGAACTTTCTAAACAAACCAGGTCGTGTAATATTTATTTGATTATATCTACTAAGAGCATAGTGATATTTCTTATTTATTTGTTTTGAATATTTTATCCAAGATAAAAAAAGGGCAAGATTTGGATCATGAAGACGATCATCTAAAAGTGAGGTAGAAAACCTTTCATCAAGCAGATAAACAACAATAGCAAAAACGAGTTCACACTTACTATGAAAAGCCCTTTGAATAAGTTCATTAAAATCAATCAAACCCTCATAAGACTTAATATATGATATCAACTCGAGCAAAACTTCTGGATTATCAGGTTCAGCAAGATAAGAATGCCTATAAAAGGAATGGTAAAAATAATACCATAACTGGTCTATATGAGATGGAATTCGAACATCTACACCATCAACACTTATCACCTGTGCTTTCTTAATAAATTGGTCAATATCGATTTTTTTATTTTTATATTGTCTGTTTTTTGAAGAGTGTAGGTCTATAAATAAAATGGTATCATCATTATAAAAAGAGCCATCATCTTTTAAAAAATAATTATTCTTATTTAAAAGCGATTTAGCCTTTTCAAAATCATTTGAATCTACTAATAAATCAATATCTCCCATATATCTAATTGCGTTTGTTGGATAAATTGATTGAAAAAGGGAAATCCCGCCCTTTAAAACTATGCATTGCAGTCCATTAGCATTAAATTGACCTAAAATATCTAAAAGGTTTTGTCTTAACAATGTATTTCTAGCTAAATTTCGATGATAAATCTGAGATAATTCTGAAACAATGTTTTGAGGTAATTTAGTTAAATCGGGATTTTTTCTTATCCTATAATAAATTGCATTTAAAACTGTTGTATTAAGTTCCAAGAACTTGGGATCTTTAAAAAAAACACCAATATTTTTTTCATCAACTTCATCACAATATGGATTGATAAGTTCCCAAGGAAAATTATCCATGAATATGCCTAAAAATTAATAGAAATAATAAAAAAAATATAAATTAAAATTATTTGAAAAACAACTATTCTTTAAGATTTAAATTAAACCCAGTCTTAGCAAAACTTCTTCAAGAACTTGTCTCACTTCTTCAAATTCAGCCCTACCGTTGGCATCCGCACAATCAATAATCCTAGTCATGGCAGCAATAAATTCTTCCTTTGAAAAGTTAATTGGAGGTGTCAATAGCTTTTCATAACCAGCCCAAAAAGCTTCACTTTCATTAGCCGGTATTTGCATGTTATCTACAATATCTATAACTTTTAATCTTAAAAATAATGTTACATCAAGTTCGCCAAGCTCTGGCCAGGGAATAATCCTATCTTGATTATCTGCAAGATACTGCTCAATTCGTTTATTTCGTTTTTTTGCTTTAATATCAACATAGCTCAGTGGTACAGGGTGCAAATAAGATGTCTTTGGATCAAGAATTACTGCAATACTAAGACTCGGAATCCTTACAACTTCAATATTTCCATATCTTCTTAAATGAACATTATTTGTTCCTGTAAGATAATGGACACCAAAAGATCCAAGAAAACTAACATGGAAATTCTCTTGATCAAAAACCCATTTATTTCGCTTATATAGCAAAGGAAATCTTATAGCAGTACCTGGTTTAATTACAAAGCCCTGATATCCTTCTTGTGCAAAAGTTTCACCAGTCGAAAGTTGATTTGTCTGAGCAACTTCAGAAAAAATAAAATCCATTCCCTCTACATTTGTGTTTGAAAAAAGCATACCAATGTCCTTGTTTATTTCCAGATCACTTAGCATTTTCCTGGGATCGTCTAAACCATAATCTGGCTGAGCTTTTTTTCCATATCTAACATATTTTCTTGCAGAATACACAACTAAGCCATCTTGTGTTACAGTCAAATAAAGATCTAATCTAGTCAAAGACCTTGGATCAATTACCAATAAAGGAAAAGTCTTTTCCCAGCCAGGTAATGTTGTAACAACAACAGAATTTCCTTTAAAAGAACCCTGTGTTAGCATATCATCCCACTTAATTTTTGAACTAGCTTTATCAATGTATCCTGTTAAAAATAATTCTAAAGGGCCAATTGTTATTCTACTATTTATAATAAGTTCTTTGTTTAAATCTGCCATCATCATAGTTTCAAAATGAAAATAGTCCTGTTCTAGATGAACATATCCTTTATCCATAAGGGCTGCGAATGTTTCAAAATTTATCTTTTCAAAATCTATTTCCAAGGGCCTTTTAATATCGATTTGATCAGCGATGGAAACATCAGCAAGCCTTGCCCTTTTGCATAGTTCAAGAGTATCATTAATTAAGCTTTCTCCTGATCCAACAATATCCTCAGTGGTAGCACCAGAATCAAAAACTCTGGCTACATTAACAAATCTATTTTCTCTTTGTTCATCAGTTTCTTCTTCAGATGATCCTTGCCTTTCTTCATCAGGGGCATCTTTTTTCTTTGAAAACTTTTTGGGAATATTAATTTTTCTTAACATTCTTCCTAGTCTTGCAATTATTCCAGTACCCTCCATTGGTTCAGAAGCTATTGAAGAAGAAGGTATATTTTCTTCCACTACATCTACCTGAACCTGTGAAGGCTCTTTTCTAGAGTTATTTTCTTTTGATGAACCATTATTAAGGTGTTCAAACTCTGATTCATCAATTTCATAACTTGCAAGTGCTTTTGGCAATTTTCTTAGAAACCCTCTAAAGGAAGAAGATTTATAAAGAGGTTTTTTGCCTGGTGGCTTTAAGGGTAAAAGATGCATTTCGCCAGTATTTTTATTTATTATAAAGGCAACATTTAATAAAGATAAGGCTAGAACTTCATAATGTGAAAATCTATAAGCTAAACATGTGTGTGTAATGTAATAAAAGGAATTGGAATCTTTTGGCTTTATTCTTAATTCAACATCAAAATAATTATGTGAGCCACTTTGATATTTAATATCAAAAGCAAAACCTGAAGCATCTTCTTTTTTTACTTTAGCTTCTATTATTTCACCATTTGGGAATCTAAAACCAAGAAAATCACTTCCACCTAAAAAATCTAAACCAGACATATCTTTAACATCATATTCATATAAATACATAAAAGGCCCACCATAACTTTGAAAATATCTATACGCCAATAATCTTCTATGCTCTAAACTATCAGTAAAAATTTTTAGAATATCCGATGGATATAATATTCTATCATTTAACATAGTAACTAAGTCTCGATATCCATCATGCTTGGTGGAAATGAAAAATTCTTGATTATCTGCACTGCTTCCCCAGTTTGCAAATAGAATTGGATAATATCTATTGGCCTTGATTAAGTGTAAATAATAAAGACCAATTACTTTTGAACCTGAAAGGTTAAGCACTTCTGCTTCTATTAACTCATCATTATAAAAAACTTCAACTATACCTTCTTCAAGCACAAGGCGATCACCAACATCTCTTTGGTTTACAGCCGTTACATTCAATGTAACAAAAACCACATCAGCATTTGTAGTTTCAGATCTATATTTCAAGGTTACAGGAATTGACTGATCAGGTTTAGCATTTAATATGGCTCTCCCCAAAAGCCAATCTTCTGGATCAGCGGTTAATATTTTGTTTTCCGGAAAGCCTGCTTGCATATCACTATTCACTGATTCACTTGATAGGTTCTCAAATTCACTTGAATCTTCGGCTTGTAAAACTTCTCTTTCTTCCTCTTTTGAGGTTTCTTGTCTTTTTGCCTCTCCTTCGTCTTGGTGACCTTGTTCTTTAGCACCTTGATCTAAGGTAATCTGAAGAGTATCTTGAACCAGTCGAATTTCATTTTCAATGGCTTCTTTGGGAGCTTTTTTTTGAATCGATTTTTTCTCTTCTTTATCAATTTCCTTTTTATATCCAAAACGCCTAAGTCTTTCTTGAAAATTTTTTCTTAATCCTTGTTTTTCAGAGGCATTAAGTGCATTCTCATTTCTTGAAACTATAACAAAGCCAAAAACTGCTTGGCTTTGCCTTGAAAATTCAGCCTTAAAAGATCGCAACTCAATGTCTTCAATGATTATAGACCAATGATCTTCTCTTTTAACAAATGTTGCAATAATATTTTCTTTTCTAATCCTTCTAAATCCCACAATTTGACCATTATCCTTAATTGGCTGCAAATAAGAAAACTCTCTGATTATCAGTTCATTGCAACCTTCTTCTGTCTTAATCACCACCTCATGCTTCTTACTTCCATGCACATCAACAATTAAAGTAATTGCAACTTTATCTGGAATATTTGCAGCACTAAAAAGTTGACGTGCCACTAAGCTTGTAAACTTAGTGGTTCTTGAGGTTATTGAGCCCCTTATCTTTCCCAAGGATGTAATTGTATCAGCTGATGTTGCATCTGGATAAATTCCTCGAGACACAATAGGATAATCTGATAATAAAGAATCAAAGCCCTTAGATTCGGCTTCAGTATCATCTTCAATTGTTAAGGTTTGAGTTGCCAAAGCTTTTTTTTCGATTAACCTTTTGTCTGGAGGAATTGTATTTTCGAGGCTTTTTAAATCTTCAATGTTTTTTCTAGGGCGAGATGGTGCTTCTCTAATAATAGATGTCTCAATATCAGGGTGGGCCTTAACAACTTCTTGCTCATGAGAGCCTATAGTTAAATGAATATCATAGCCTTGTCCATTGATTCTAATTTTACCTGGAATCAAATTGCCAGATCCACTTAGAATTAATTTAATAATATTTCCATCTGCGAAACGATGCAAATATGCATCAAGCCCAGCTGTAGTATAATTACCTTTACCATGATGACCAGTGTCTAC
The DNA here is from genome assembly GCA_043820105.1 of Pseudomonadota bacterium. Lineage (GTDB taxonomy): Bacteria > Bdellovibrionota_F > JAHFAK01 > JAHFAK01 > JBDREC01 > JBDREC01. The sequence goes on along the minus strand of JBDREC010000004.1, from coordinate 40,685 downwards.
TTTAAATACAATTGTATCACCATTTGAAAGCAAAAGCCTATACTCACACACATAAGATTGCCTAGTCCTATTTCTTTTATCTCTTAAAAATTCAATATCTAATATTTTCACATCACCAAAACTTGACCCATTTGCTTGACCCAATGTATTTATATGTTGATATAATGTTGGATAATTTATTTCACTATTTTGATTATTGTTTAAACTTATTCTTGGTGGTCTTGCATCATGTTCTTCTCTTTCATGAAAAGAGAAAGAAAGTTGAAACAGGTTTTGATTCCTGTGATTAAAGTAAATGGAAGTCGCGCTATTTTCAATATTCGCAGCACTTACCTCACTAATAATTTGTCCACTTACTAAATCCTTAATATATGCGTGTGCATTATTTGCTACAACTAGTTTTCTTTTATCTCGGCCTCCTTGCATTTCAACATGAAAAACAAGCTCAGTCATATTTTGAAATAAAATATGCATTTCATGTAAGCCTGCAACATATTTTGAGTACATTTGAATTTGTCCAATTGAAACAAAAGACACAAAATGTTCTGAACTATTTTGTGAAGGCCTAGAAGTGTTGGGTATTTCCTGTTTTTTCTCTGCATAGGAAGTGGTTTGATCAGCTTGTCTTTGCTTGTTCCCAAAGACATCAATACATTCATTTGTAAAAGCAAAGGATGAATTTAGAAATAATGCAAGTAAAATCAAAACAAAGGTTTTGTTCATAATTGCCGCCCCAGAAAGTTTAATATACATAAATAAATTTTTGTTGGTCAATTAAGATGCAAATAATATGCCATTCAACAACAATTCAAACTCTTTATATTTCATAAGCTTAAAAACATTATCTTGTTTAAAAAGCGAACCCAATGTCGCAGACCACCTCTTTTCTTGACATGTTGCGCCACACATGTTAAGGGCTAAAAACTTATTAAAATTAAGGGGTATCTTATGAAGCAAAAACTCATATCTAAAGATTTATTTATAAAACTCTTTTTCTTATTTTTCTTTACCTTTTCTAGTCTTTTTTCTTATTCTTTTGAAAATTCAAATCTAACCAACTGGGATGAGCTTATAAATCAAACCTCAAGGACTCTTGTAAAAATTGAAATACCATATTACAATGGACAAGGGATTTTGGAAGCAACTGGTTTTTTTATAAGCAAAAATCAAATTGTACTTCCTTTGTCTAATTTATTGTTTTCAGGATCTCATAACATGAAAATATCTACCTATAATGAAACTTCTGCATTAATACCACCATATGATGTATTTTCGAATGAAGACTTTGAACTAGAATTTTATGAAAATAAAGCAAGTAATTCCTTTTTTGATACATCACTAATAAATGCCACATATGAAGTCATTAAAGTTTTAGCAATAAAAGAAGAATCAAATGTAGCTACTTTAGAAGTAAAAATAAATGGTGAAGAAATTAATGATACAAACTATTTGGAAATTTCTGATGACTTGCCCTTAAAAGGAGAGGATCTTATATTAGTTTGTGCACCATATAGAAAAATTAATTTCGCTAAAGTTGTATTAGTAAGCAAAACTCCACTTAGTTCAACTTACCCCCAAATTATTACCAATATTCTTGCGCCTCAAGGATGCTATGGAAGTCCCTTAATAAACAAGCAGGGAAAAGTCGTTGGAATGTTAGCAAATAGTTTAGTTCAAAAGTCACATAACACCTCCAGTGTTAGTATAAGAGAATTATTAGAAGACATAAGTATCTCTGATGGCTTATCAAGAAGCAGTGTAAATAAAAGCATCCTAGACTTCAAAACTGAATTTTCAGATACTATTTGGGGAAAGTTTTTCATGTCATCATTGAGTGAAGGAGGGTTTATTAGCAGAGACCTTATATCAATAGTAGGTGAGATTGTAGCTGAAGCCAAAGAAATGGGTTTTGATTTCATAGAAGCTCTTTATTTAATGGGTTTAACACTCTTTACTCTTGGAGAACTTGATGACGCCTTTTTTTATTTAAAAAAAGTTTATGATTTATTACCTGAAAGTACTAACGATATTTCCTTTCTTTTCGTTTTTGCAAGCATTTGTTACCAAGTAGAAGAATGGGAGCTAAGTGATGATCTATATAAAAAGGCAATAAAACTAGAACCAGAGAACTCAACTCTTCATGAAAGTTATGGTAGCATGTTGCTAGCCAGAAATTATTGCATGACTGCTGTAAAAGAATATGAAAAAGCTCTTGAAATTAAAAAAACAGCAAGTTCTTATTATAACCTTGGCTTTGCCTTAACATGCACAGCAGACTATGATCTAGCTGAAGACGCTTTTCAAAAATCGCTAGAAATCGAAAGAACGGAAATTGCTTACACAGGCCTTGTTTTGCTCTTTGCAAAACAAAAAGATTTTGAAAAGTCTGATCAATATTTACGTGAAGGCAAAAAATATTTTCCAAATAGTAATGAACTATATCAAACCAATATTACAAAATACCAATATGAGCTTATTAATACAACCCAGCAAATGCTACTTCATGAAGAACTCTATCCTGAATTATATCGATAAAATCCTAATCTGATTTTTCAGTAATTTGATTTTTACTTAAAGAAGCAAGTCCTGCCATAGCACCTAAATTCATTGTCTCTAAAGCTGAACTTGGAACAATTACCATTGATCCTTTTTCTTTCAAACCTTCAAACAACATATTCATTCCTCGAAGATGCATTGCTTCTGGTGATTTTTCATACAACTTTGCAGCCTGAGCAAACTTTTCAGCAATCTCTGTTTCAGCTGTTCCCAAGATAATCCTTGCCTGTCTTTCACGTTCAGCTTGAGCTTGTTTACTCATAGCATCTTCTAGATCTTTAGGAATAATAATGTCACGAATTTCAACTGACTGAACTGTTATTCCCCATGGATTTGTTTTTTCATCAAGAACTTCTTTGAGTTTATTTCCAAGAGCAACCCTGTGAGTTAATATTTCAGCCAGCTCATGAGTTCCGATAATATCTCTTAGCGCAGTCTGTGCTGATAAAATAATAGCCTGATAATATTTTTCAACTTCTAGAATTGCCTTTTTAGCATCCCATACAAGCCAAAAGCAAATTGCATCAACATTAACTGGAACTGTATCTTTTGTTAAAGTTGATTCTGAGCTAAAGTCAGTCACTCTTGTTCTCATATCAACAACTTTAGCTACCTTATCAACAATTGGTATAATTAAACAAATTCCAGGATTAGCAATTTTTTGAAACTTCCCAAATCTCAAAATCACAAACCTATCCCATTCAGCTATAATCTTAATTGAAGTTAAAGTTAAGGCTCCTAATATTAAGGTTATTGCCATAACAAGGGAGTTTGTATAATAGCCATCTTGAGCTAAAACATTATTAATAAAATAACCGATTGCTAAAACAATAATTGTTACAAAAACTGCAAGCCAATTTGTAAAAGTAAATGGCTTATTAGGTTCTTTAATTTTTGAAATGTTATTATCCATTTTTAATCCTCCCATTTAGATGATTAATAATTTCCTCTAAAGTAATATTAAATCTTTGACCTCTTGAAGTTAGCTCATCACAAATTTGATTGAGCATCCGATTTTTTTCATTTTCATCAATATTAATTTTTTGATTACTAATAAAAGTACCTGTTCCTTGTTGAGTTGTGAGGATTCCCATAATTTCAAGCTCAGAATAGGCTTTTCTAACTGTATTAGGATTTATTTCAAGCTTAACTGCCATATCTCGAACAGTTGGAAGCTGCTGTCCAGGAAGAAGCAGCGATGATGCTATTGCAGATCTAATTTGATCTTGAATTTGCCTGTAAAAAGGAACCCCGCTTTTTAGATCCAGTTTAAATTCGATCATTTTGATCACCTCCTTATAATTAATTCAAAATTCAAAATTCAAAATTCAAAATCACTCAGCCATTTGGTTATGCGTTTAACTATTTAAACATTGCACTAGTCCTATAGCACACAGGCAATACTCTGTCAAGATATTTTTTATAAACAACTAATATTTTAGGATAATTTATAAGTTTCTGATAATTAGTTCAATTTTGGTTATATATTATAATTTTGAATTTTGAATCTTGAATTTTGAATTATTAATCTTCAACGCTTATGACTAAGTCGGAAAATTTGTATGCATCTCCTGTTTCCTTATTTCTTTTTATTCTTTGAGAATAAACAGCAATAGTATCATCATCATCAAGATCTTGCATCACCTTTATATATGCCATACTTGTTACATCTGTAGCATCTACCTTAAATCCCGAGTAAACATCCTGGTCAGGAACAAATCCTATTATTGCAAAACCTTCTGTGTCTTCTTTGAACTCTTGTTGGGATCCTGGAATCCTATTTCCATCAAGGTTTGCTGGATTAAATGAACCAGCAGGCACAACAGATGTTATATGGAATTTTTGTGAATCAATACTATAATCTGCTTCACAAACATAGATACCATTCACCATATGGCTTATTTCAGATTTCTTTGATTTTTTGATTAAACCCATCAAAGATGATGATGCTATGGCACTGATAATGCCAATTATAGCAACTGCGATCATTAGTTCTAATAAGGTGAGTCCTTTACGCTTTAGTTTCATCGTTCCCCCTAGTGTCTGTTAAAAAATATCTCAAGCTACCTTTTTGCAAGTAATATACCAATATCTCAAAAAACCATTCCAATAAAAATACTTTAATTACAGCAACTTGAGAAATCACATCTTTGGGTAAATATATTAGATGCCTTTTCCTTACTCGAAAAAATCAATTTGATTAAAATAAATTGAGATGTTTTTTGCTCAGATTCTTTTTTTAGAAATAAAAGAAGTTAATTTAAAGAATAGAGATATCAGGTTTAGGATTAATCTGTGAACTTCTAATCGTCTATACTTTGAATCGCCTCAACAACCTTATAAGCATTTCCTGTATCCTTGTCCCTTTTTATTTGTTGGCTGTGAAGTCCAATCGTACCATCATCATCTAAATCTGAATATATTTTAATAAAAGCACTTGTCGTTACATCAGTTGAACTGACAATAAAAGCAGAAAAAACATCCTGATCAGGCACAAAACCAATTATTGCAAAGCCATCTGTATCATTCATAAACTCTACCTGAGAGCCAGGTTTTCTATTTCCGTCTAAATTAGCAGGATTATATGAACCAGCTGGTATTATACCTGTAGTGTGAAATTTTTGATTCTCAATATTATAGTCTGCTTCGCAAGCATATATTGCATTTAGCATTGTTAATATTTCGGATTGTTTTGATTTTTTAATGTAATTCATAAATGATGGAATTGCGATTGCAGCTAATATCCCAATAATAGCAACTACTATCATCAACTCTACAAGACTAAATCCTCTTTTATCCATATTATCCCCTTAAAAATCGACAAATAAAATTATTATTATTATAACACAAAACCGAATGAAAACATAGCTTTATTTCAAAACAAACTGCTAATTAACCGATAACAATAAAGATTAATCTATAAGAATCCTCTTGTCTTCAAAGTTTGCAGTTTCTCCTTGTGATTTTAAATAATCTGCAAAAATTTGCCACATATATTTTTTATTGCATGTATCTTTTGCAACACCTTTTTCAATAATTCTCTCATCAACTAAAACAGATGGCAATGCTGCGTCCATAACAATTTTATATGTTTTATCAAGAATAAGAGCCTGGCTATTAATTTGAACATTTGAAATCTTTTTTGCATCTTTCTTGCTTGTTAGCTCAAATGAAATGCCTGAAACTTGAGGAAAAAGTGGTGATGGTTTTGGATATTCTTCTGTTAATTTATTTAATATTTCTAAAACCTTACCACCGTTTAATTCTAGCACATATAAACCAGCTACCCATCTATGAGAATTAAAAATATCCCTTATCCTGATATCACCTTTTTTTAATGAAGAATTCAAGACAACACTCACAATAATCGCTGCATCTGACAAAGAACACTGCTTAAATGAGTCAGCCAAAATATTTCCATAAGAACTCTCATTAAAAAAAACAAAGGGAATTTCTCCATTTAGATCAACTTTGCTTGAAGCAATAACCTTATCTACCTTTTTTGGGCAATCCGTATAAAATAGAGATTTGGATTATGATTAAGATTGGGATTAAGATTAAGATTTTTTTAAATCGCCTCATAAGGATCTCCTATCCTGAATACTGAATACTGAATACTAAATACCACAAAGCTTTTTTAGTTTGCAATCTATTTATTTTTCTACTATATGCCATTCACTATTTAATATATAATCGTAAGCTGTAGGCTGTAAGCTGTAAGCTTTGTCACTTACCACTTACCACTTACCACTTACCACTTAAATACGGAGTATTTACATGACATGCAATAGTGATTTTATTAATCAAAAATATGAAGAATGCGCAAAGCATTTCGACAAATGGGAAATTGTCAAAGACTGTACTGATCAGGTCATTGATATGGCATTAAACTTAAGACAAAGTGGTCACCCAGGTGGCTCAAGATCAAAAGTACATGCACTTGTTGCAACCCTATTAAGTGGTGCAATGAAGTGGGATATAAGAAAACCTGACAAAACATTTGCTGATAGATTTATTTTATCAGGCGGTCATACAGTTCCAATGATATATGCTGTTATGTCAGTGCTATCTGATGCAATGAGAACAAAATATAAACAAACTGGGGACAAAAAATACTTTGTTCCAGATAATAAGGTTGTTTTACCTGAAGATATTTTAGAATTTAGAAATCACGGCGGCTTACCTGGTCACGCTGAAATGGCAGGAAAAACCTTGTTCTTAAAATTTAATACAGGTCCATCAGGCCACGGAGCACCCGGCTCAGCTGGAGCTGCATTAGCTTTAAAAATGTCAGGAGCCAAAGGTGTTAAGGTTATTTCTTTTGAAGGGGAAGGCGGCTTAACTCCAGGTTGCGTTCATGAAACAATGAACTCAGCATGGGGACTTGGCCTTGACAATCTTTATTTTGTTATTGACTGGAATGATTATGGAATTGATGGTCACAGAACAAGCGATGTTGTTTATGGAACACCAACAGATTGGTTTGGATCACACGGATGGAGAGTTACACAATCAGATAATGGTTCTGATTGGGCACCATTAACAAAAATGATGGTCGAACTTTATTGGGGTGAAAACCATGATAAGGTTCCAAATATTGGTTGGATGAAAACACAAAAAGGAAGAGGCTATTATAAGTATGACAATGCTTCCCATGGAGCTCCTCATGCCACAAACTCAGACCTTTACTGGCAAACAAAAAAAGACTTTGCTGACAAATATGAAGTAAGTTTTGATGGCTTTGGCCAAGGCGCCCCTGAATCAAAAGAAGCTTTAAAAGAACAAACATGGAACAATCTTAACAAAGCACTAGATGTTTTAAGAAACAATCAAGAAGCACTTGATTATGTTTGTGATACTCTAGTTGCAATTGGTGATTCAGTGCCTGAATGCATTGACACAGTGGCAGTTAAAGATGATAAAAACCCATTAAATGATGAAAATATTTGGGATTATAAAAATTATCCTGAAGAAGTATGGGCAAAACCAGGCTCACAATCACCAAACAGAGCAGGACTTGCTAATTTTGGTGCTTATGTAAACACATACTGCAAAGAAAATTATGGAAGACCATTATTTGTTGTTTCATCTGCTGATTTATCAGATTCAACTAACATTTCTGGATTTGCAAAAGATTTCAAAGATAAAAAAGGCTGCGGTTGGTACCATAGAGATGACAATCACTTAGGCGCACTACTTCCACAAGAAATCACTGAATTTGCAAATGCGGGAATTGCAGTTGGAATGAGTTCAGTTAACTTTGCCTTAGATCCTTATAAAGATTTTAGTGGATTTTATACAGCCACATCAACTTATGGATCATTTTCTTATTTAAAATATGGTATGATGAGACTTTATTCTCAACTTGCTCAAGACTGTGATTTTAAAGTTGGAAAAACTATTTGGATCTCAGGTCATTCAGGCCCAGAAACAGCTGAAGATTCAAGAACACATTTTGGTGTTTTCTCTCCAGCAGTTTCAAAGCTATTTCCAAAGGGACATGTTTTAAATCTATTCCCATGGGAACATAATGAAGTTCCAGTAGTTCTAGCTGAAGCCATGAAAACTGATGTTCCAATTATTGCTCTTCACCTAACCAGACCTCCAATTGAAATTCCAGACAGAGAAAAGCTTGGAATGGCAAGCCACTTTGAAGCAGCTAAAGGTGCATATTTAATTAGAGATTATAAAGAAGGCAAAAAACATGGTGTTGTATTTGTTCAAGGAACAAGCACTACTGCTAATATTTTAAAGATTTTACCTGAGCTTGATGCTAAAGGTATAAATGTTAAGATAGTTGCAGCAATCAGTCACGAGCTATTCAAAATGCAAGACAAAGACTACCAGGAAAAAATCGTATCTAATAAAGAATGGCTAGATTCAATGGTAGTTACAAACGGATCTCGTGAAATAGTAACTGACTGGACTTCAAATAAAATCTCTGAAGCTTATACTGTTTCTTCAGACTGGGATAATAAATGGAGATCAGGCGGTTCAATTGAAGAAGTTTGCGAAGAAGCACACATCTCAGCAGAATGGATCCTCAAAGGAATCGAAAAATTCGTTAATGAAAGAGATCAGAGATTAAATACCATCAGAGAAAATATCCCAGAATAATGATTCAAAATTCAAGATTCAAAATTCAAAATTCAAAATTTAGGATAATAAATAATCTATATTAATCAACTTTCCATAAAAGAATAAACTCTTTTTCTTGACAAAAAATGCTCTCTTGTGCTATGCGTTATATATCAAAGCTGCGGGGCATTTATATGAAACTTTCGAACTTGCTTACTCTTATCTTATTTCTTCTATTAACAAACTCATTATTATACCCTAACCATGTAAATCAAAAAAGCGATGCATATATCTTTCCAGATGTAGACAATTTAATTGAAGATTTAAAGGGGACAAGTGATGATGCTGTTTTTAGAGCTGCTGTTGCATCTTTACAGACCATAGCTGCTTGTGAAAATATAGATAATATTATTAGCAATCAACAAAAGGAAGTAATAATTGATAGACTTGGTGGGGCACTAATATACAGAGATCCCTCGTTCGTATTTTTAGTTCCAATACTACTTGGTGAAAAATTTCTAGCCTCAGAAAAAACACAAGCTTGGCTAATATTAGCTATGCAATCAAATATATCACAATACATTAAGGCCAAGTGTGCCTTTGCACTGGGCAAGTTTAATAATCAAGGTGAAAAGGCTCAAAGCACTTTGATTAATATAGGTTTAAAACATGATGATCCAATTGTCAGAATAAGTTCTGCCATGAGCTTAGGTAGTGAGCTTAATTCCGGGGACAAGGCAAGTCAGGCTCTTATTAGTTTGTTAGGTGATCTAGATTATGAAAAAGATAACAATGAGCTTAGAGAGGCAATAATTGATTCATTGTCTCAAAAAGGGAATAAAGAACATCCTGAAGTTGAAGCTATTTTAAGCCATTATCAAGGAAATATTACATTTGAGAAAACTATACCCGTTTTATGCCTATCACTATTTTAATTTGACTGAATGACATAAGGTGAATTTTACATAAGGGAATTTTTACCTTCTTTTTTAACAAAATAATAAGCCCAAACAGCGAACCAACACCTTAATATTATTTGTATTTTAGAAACCATAAAGAATTGGCACAAAAATAGCACTAATTCTTAGCAGAAAAATCAAAGGATAATTCTGGGGGGCATATTATGAATTTATTAAGTATTAAAAGGGAGACAGTGATCATTAAAAGAACATAGTGTATTAATTAATCAATTATTTTTTCAGGGGGAATTTATGAGAAAAGAAAAGACGTACAGGACACTTTTGAATTTCATTTCAAGTCTATTTTTTATTATCCTTATAATAGGACTCGTTGGATGTACAAGTTCAAATAAGGGTGATAGTTTTTTATCAGAAAAAACTAACGAATCAAGTCTTGCTGTTCAAACCTTAACAGAAGTTAATTCTATTGTAAAAATCTTAAATATTGATGATGCTCAAGACATCGGTGATCTGCTTATTCATGTTGAAGATTTAGAAAGCAATATCCTCGTAGAGCAAACATCTTTTGACCTTTCGCTAGTGGGTGAAGAGTTTATTGGTAGTGCAAATTTTGAACTTGAACCCTTGGCAGAAGTAAACATTATTGCTACTGTTGAACTAGATGGCGAATCATTTGAAATCAGCCAAGCGTTTACAGTACCAGAAACCTCACCAGCTCAAGGGCCTGAGTTTGTTTTTTATAAAGGTATTGAAGGCACAAATGATCCTAGTAATTTTACAACAGCATACTCATATTCAGCTAATGACAATAATTTACAATCCTTTTCTGCCTACATCTGGGAAGATGGTGAAGCTATAATATTCCCATCAAATGATTGGAATTCAACATTAATATATTATGTTGATGGTATAGCAACAGGAGAAGAATCAAGCTCAGATTTACAATATGATTTCGAACTTGTGGAAGGAGCCTCCACATATGCACATACCGTAATAGTCACAAATGGAGAAACAGTAATAAAAATTGAGGCCGAAAATGATTATACCTATCAAACAGAATTAATTTATACAGAATTAGATGTAACAATTGATGATCACACAATAGCTTTTCAAAACAGTCAAGTTACAGAAGAAGGCAAAGTTGTAACAGCTAGTTTTAATCTGATTTCAAGCCTCATTACTGATAATATTAAAGACATTAGTGAAGTAAGTTTTCAAGTTATTACTTATGTATTAACAGATGATCAACAGGGAAGTTATATTGTTGAAGATGAAGACATTACAACTCAAACAGGGGACAATGTTTTTACTAACCTAACAATCACAATTCCAGATGGCATTGATGATGCCATCATTGAACACAGAGCATTTGCATATGCAGCTGATGCTTCACAGGCTAGCAATAATATTTTTTCATATTTTTATGATTTGGACGGAAACAACAACGGAGATGTTGACAATGATCTTGATGGTTTTTTACTAGCAGATGATTGTAATGATAGTGATGCACTTATATTTCCTGGAGCAACTGAAATTTGTGATGATTTTGTTGATAATGATTGTGATGGAGACATAGACGATGATGATAATGATTGTGTTGTAATTGCTGAAAATGTTTCAATTAGCCTATCATTAAGTGATCAAAATGGCGATCCAATTGAAGAAGGCTCAAACATGAGAGTAAGAATAGCAGGTGTCGGTGATCTGGGTATTTTAGCAACAGAAACAACTGATGTTGATGGTAAAATTTACTTTGAAATAATAAGAACCCAATTGGTTAATTTAATAAACAATGGCAATGATTTAAGAACTCTATACATTGACCAGCCAACTACATATGTTGATGAAACAGTTATGGAAATGATTCCAGTTGCTCAAAATGGACAAACGATGTCTTTAGCTGTATTGCTTGCTGGTCTTAACGCTGGATCAATAAATGACCTCTCCTTAGAAACAACTATTGAGGCTGTTAATATTGTTTCATCTGAATTCACCTTGAATATTACAATGACTGATGCCTATGGAGATTTCCACACAGAAAACACAGAATTTGAACTTCTATCAAATTACTCTTATTATAATACAGGAACAGTTGATGTAAGTGGAAGCTTTTCTTTCATCGTCAATCGAAACGATTTTATTGATATGATATCAGCTGATAAAATTTTAACCATTCGTCATACTGAAGATAAAGCTACCCATGCAGAAGGAACTATTCTTACTTATTTATCTCAAAGCATACCAAAAGCTTCATTAATAAGCAGTATTGAAACCGGAATTATTGATTCCTTGAATTTAGGAAAAACAATAGCTCAAGCGTTTGAAAATAGCAACTCAATGAACTTAAGCTTTTATTTACAAACATCTCAAGGAGAACAGATAGAAGCCAATCATAGTATTCAAGTAATGGTTAATCTTAATGGAACTTGGTATAGTCTTGGATTAGGAAAAACCGATTATGATGGAATGATTACTTTTAAAAGAAGTACCTCAAATGTTGTATCATACCTTGAAAACTCGCCTATATTACTTTTAAGATATGTCGAAGATAATAGTATTAGCACAGGTGGTACTTTAGCATATTTCCTACAAGAAAATGGAAATCAAACACCTGTTGCCAACATAACAATGGGTATAAATGGTGGCTGGATAAATGATCTTGAAGGACTTGTAACAATCGACCAAATTTAGCATTTAAAAATATTGTGGCAGGCCTTTAAGCGCTTGCCACTACCATTTCATAAAATGAATGAATAATCTTTTCAACAAATATAATAAAAATAAAAACCCCAAAAAAAATCCATTTACAATAGAAGCAAGCAACAAAACATTTGTCATGGCACCTGCTTTATTAAGCAAGGGTAAAATATTTATTATTCCAAAAAAACTTAAAAAATTAATTATTATTATAAAAACAAAAGCAAAAACAATTATCAAAATACTTGATTTTAATGATCCCTGAAAATCTGCCCTGCTTGGGGAGATATGACTTCCAATTGCTATTAATAAAAATATTAAAGCATATATTTGCCAATTCTTATAAGTTTCTAGAGAAAATAAAAACTCCAGTTTTAGAATAAAAAGCTCATAAATCATTCCGAAATATTTCAATACATATTCATAATTAAGAAAAAGCTTTAAATCATTAAGTGTAAAGTAGGGTCTTTCTAAAATAAAAAAACTTGGGTATAAAAATCTAATTAAAATATAAATTAATATTGAACCAAAAATCGCTGGGGCCATACCTATGAAAACGAGACCAAGGTTTTGATAAATTGATTTTTTGTTCCAGTCATGATCAACATAACCTAAGGTACCATTTGGCCGAGGATTGAACAAGGAAAACCTCACAACCTTATGTCTAAAAATTAAGCACATGATAACATGACTTAATTCATGAATGGGTGTACCAATTGAAGCAAATAAAAGATACAGCCTTTGACCAAAAACCTTTGGAAAAACAATTTCAAACGCAATTTTTAAAAAGCGAATTAAAATTATAAACAAAACAAATGGCAATAATAGCACCAACAACTGAAGAGACGATAAGGTTGCAAGAACCTTCAATAGCTCAAGAAAATCATTAAGCATTAATTATCCTTTGTTAGAATATTTTTTTAAAATACCAAATATAGGAGCAAGAATTAAAACTGAAGTAAGAAAACATGCTCCAACCCCAATAACAAGGATAATACCCATACTAGCCATGCCACGATGCGGAGTGATAATTATTGAACCAAAGCCAATCATGGTAGTTAAAGAGGTCAGTAAAATTGCCTTGCCTGTGCTTGAAAATATGATTTTATTGTCAGGTCCTTCAATATTATAACGATGAACTAAATGAACCCCATCATCGATCCCAATACCAATAATCAATGGCAAGGCCATAACATTTACAACATTTAACATCATGCCTGCCATTTCAGAAATACCAGTCATCCAAAGAGCTCCTGCAAACAACGGAATCATAGCAAGAAGTGGCTTAAAAGCCGACCTAAAATCTATCACCAGCAATATAAACACAACAATCAATGCAAGCAGGCAGGCGTTCCTCCCATCAACTTTAACAAGATCAATTAATCTTAAAAACATTGGTGGAGTGCCTGTTGCCCTTGGGCTTATGGCAATTAATTGTTCATTAAATGATTTTAACTGATCAATAGACCAGACCGTATTTTTGGGATAAATACTAACCAAAAACTTATCACCTTTTTTGCTAACATACCTTGATTTAATTGAAGCAGGGAGATCTTCTAAACTTATGGTTGCTGGGTTGGCCATTTTTAACATCTTTTCATATAAAAAGCTAAAGTACCCATTTTGAAAGTCAGAGAATCCTGCCAAATACTTATCTTCGTTTTCTTTAAAAGCAGATAGAAAATCTTTAATAAAATCAAATCCGCCCTTTTCTGGGTTAGCTACCATCTGATAGCATTTTTCCTCTAAGCGCTCTTGACCTGACTGAAACGCCAATGAAGACATTTCTGTTATATTCATCCAAAGCCTATCAAGCTCAGAAATAATTATATTTGCATCAGACTTTTCTATTTCTATAGCTTTTTTATTTGTTAAAATAGCACTGCGTATATCTCTCACAATTTTTGATCTATTTTCCTGTTCGCTTGGATTAGGCACAAAATTGCTAATACTATCCACATCTGAAATACCTGGAAATTCTTTTGCTCTGTTAGCAAGGCGCCTTGATTCTTCAATAGAGCTTGCCGTAACAAGCGCATAATCAGGGCTCATATCAAATTCTTCGATCATTTCATCGTGTAAGACAACTGAAGGCATACCCTTTGGCTCAAGGTTGAGCATATTAAAATCAAAACCGATATTCAATGTTCTATAAAAAAAGAAACCCGTAACAAGCAAGCAGATGGATAAAGCAATCCATCTTAGTTTGCCATAGTAATATGATAAACTTCCCAGAAAGGAAAAGCTTGAAGCTTTTAAATATTTATCTTTTAAACCCAAGCGTTCTCTTCTTTTATCCCTTAAGACAATTAAAGATGGTAATATTGTAAAGGACGCCAGCATACAACAAATAACACCAAAACCGCATATTAAACCAAAGTGCTTCATCCCCTTTGTTGCTGCAACCATTAAGGTAAAAAATGCTACTGATGTAGTGAGGGCTCCAGTTGCTATACCATTAGCAACTTTTTGGAAGGTCATTTCAATGGCAGCTTTGGTATTTAAACCTGCTTTTCTGTTTTCAGTATAGTTGGAAATAAAATGAATAAAGTAATCAATTCCAAGTCCCATTAGAATTATAGCGAACATATAAGTCATCATATCAAGATAACCAACAAAAATTCTCGCTAGGGCTCCTGCCCATACCAAACCAACAATTAAGGTAATGCCTGCAAACACAGGAGCGATCCACATTCTGAAAACAAATACAAACAACCCTATAATAAGAGCAAAAGCTAAAAATATCGTCCACCAAAAACCACCCATTATGGCTTCAAATTCTTCAACACCCATTGGAATAGACCCTGCAAGCCCTGCTTTAATATTTGGATATTTTGATTTCATAGAAGCAAAAACTTTGCGAATTTCATTAACTGTAAGAATACTTTGCTCTTGATCTGCCATTGAAAAACTTGGCTGAATCATAATTAAAAGATGTTTTTGAGAATAAGACAGTAAATATTTTTCACCACCAATGAATTTATCAGCGGCTTCAATAGCCATAGTATTATCAGAATACTTGCCTTCTCCATATTCTTTCATTGTTAATAGAAACTTTTTAATCCCATCTAATGAATTAATTGCACCATCTATTTTTTCTTTATTAGATAAAACATCCTCATCATCACTATAAACATAGGTCTTTTCTAGATTATCATTAATATTAGCCAGCAAGGGGATTAGTGATAAATTGGAAAACATTTCTTTTGAATTTTCAAGGTCTTTTGTTTTTGCAAGCATTAAAGCGTGATTATCAATAAAGTCCTCTTCTATTTTTACAAGTACAGATTTAACTCCATTAACATTTTTCAAAGGCTTTTCAATATCATTTGCGTAAGCTTTCATTTCTTTAAGATTATCACCCTTAACAACTAAAATGATTTGAGAAGCAGCATCGTATTCTTCAATTATTCTAGTAAACTCAGCACTAGCTGCATCATTTTCTGGCAAAACATCTGCCCAATAAATTTTAATTTCCAATAGTGAAGTAAAATAAAAGGCAACTACGGTTAATAAAGAAAAGAATAAAATTGTTTTCTTTGGATGATCGGTTGCCCAATAGGAAACTTTAGTAAATAGCCATTTACGCATAAAAAACTCCATTTTGGTATTTAGTATTTGGTATTCGGTATTCAGTCAGTTTATAAATTCCTGAATACTAAATACTGAATACTTTTTTAAAACTGCAAAGTTTTAAAAATATACCTTTGCCCTAACAAACCCACCTTGACCTGCTGAGCTTCCATAGAAGTCACCTGTTTCACCAATATTAGCCCCAATAAACATACTCAAATCAACATTTTCTAGCATGCTATATGTAAACATAGGAACTACCATAAAGCTTGCATCATTTATACACGAAATCACAGATAAGCCTGCTTCAATAAAATCACTAAGAGGATGACTTAAATAAAAATATATTTGGTCTTGTGCGATTGTCTTTTTCTCTTGTGCGTAATACTGCATCCAATCAGTTAATGTGTAATCAGCTGAACTCGTTTTTCCTTGTGAATTATGATAATATTCAATCATTATCATTGTTTCAAAATCAAAGGTATAATCAAGTCCACCTAAAACTTCCCAAAAATTATCACCATCAACTAAAATGCTATATCCACCTTCTGCATGCATTCCAACTCCTAAAAGCTCACCTGACAAATCACCACCAATTAATCTTCTCAAGTAACTTGTTTCAGTAAAAGTTGAATAATCAGTGTAGGTCCAAGCTTGCTCAACATACATAGCTGAAAAATCAAAGCTGCCTAAAAATATTTTTGCCCTGGCCAATTTACCTGAATCTGTCAAATCTTCAGCAGGTGAAACCATTAGATCATATGAAAAACGAGTGCCAATATTTCCTTCTAAACGAATTGCATTAACACCTGCTTTTTCATATGTTGGATCCATAACATCTTTTTGATTAAATGTATCAATAGGATTCCAGGCATATCCTGAACCAAAGGCTATTTGCTGCTTTCCAATTGTAACATCAATATATTCTGTTTTAAATTTTGCATATACATTATCAAGATAATATTGATTTTCAAAATCAAATGCAAAATTTGCAGCAAGCTCATTACTTAAGGATGACGTTAAACTAGAAGGAAGATAATCTAGAATATTCCAAGTGGTTTGTCCGAAATATAAGATTGAGTTAAAGTTGGCTTTTAACTCAACTGATTCCACGGGTTGTGATCGAAGGTCAACTCTTAGTTTATTGGAATTCAAATGTATGTATTGATCATTTATATAAAAACCCTGATATTGTGGTTCATAGTAGCCGTAGATGTCTAAGTCAGTTGAGTAAGCTTGAACAGAATGCAACATTGAGAACAAGAGAACAAGGAAACAAGGGAACAATATTCTATTTTTGATAAATTGTAATAAGATTTTCATCATTTTTTCAATCCTTTTTCTGTGAACATGTTATCACTGAGCTCCACTCCGTATTCAATTGAGATTGTTTCCATTTCTGTTTTGGAATTATCTAATTTATTTTCCATCTTCATTTTCATTGGAGTTGGGATTCCCTGAATTGTTTTAATATCACTTAAGGTTAATTCTTTTAATAATAAAGTCGGGGATTTTTCGTCAAAGTATTGTATGAAAACTGGCAAGTAATTTGATTTAATTATCCAAAGCATAACCTTTGAATAAGAAGTGTCTTTGTCTTTTTTCTTTGTTAATTCGAGTTTATAACAATCATACCCATCTTTTTGTTCATCATCTAATCTTTTTGCATTAAAAATTTCTAAAAATCCATCACCTGAACCCATGTCTTCATAAGAAAAATCCGATCCCTGCATTTTTCTTTTCTTTGCATGTGTTGCCATCTTTCGAACTCTTCCAGTGTTTGGAAAATAGGTCCAAATATCATCAGCATTATTAAGCATTAATACTGCTTGTCCTTTGACCCTGCTGGGTTCAACGTAAATTATTAGATTTTTTTCACCTTTATTTTTTGAAAAAGAATCTGAGATAAAAATCCTTTCTTTTCCTTTGTCTGTAACTATTATCATTTTACTTCTGGATTTTGAAGTATCCTGATTCATGACACTTTTTGCTTTATTTATAATTTCTTCAGCTGTCATGGCGTTAACAACTAAAGGAGCAAAAATTAAAATTAAAATTAAATATTTTATTGATTTGAAAAGCATAACTTGACTCCATAAGCAAATAAGATTTTTTAATTTAAGTACCCTTAAAAGATAATGTCAAGTATTTGAATGAAAAGTAGGAATGGACTAGTCACTGGTTGGAATAATAAATAGTTTTCCAATGCTTGACCCAGCCTGATACTGATAGAAAAATACAATTTCTCCACTGGCCAAGATTAAAGGAGCAGGATAATAGGAAGTAATGTTGCTGGCCTCAGGATTGTAAAAAAGCTGAAATCCAACAGGCTCATAAGAATAGTTGTCAGTTAAACTCATCATTAAATAAAGCATACCTATATCTTCACTTCCAATAGCAAAACTTGTAGCCATTAAGCCATTTGAACTCCCACTTGAAAAAATTGGATCAACATTATTTTGTCCGATCAGAATTCCACTATCCTGAAAAAGATTTACTCTGTCTGCTACGATGTCTCCTGAATTATTAATTGTAAATCCATAAAGATGCTGTTCAGCATCGTTTTGAATAAAATAATTTATTGCTAAATGATTGCCATCATATACAGAGCTCATGGTTATTCCGCTATTATGATTTCCAGAGGGATCTATTTGCGTTTGTGAATCCACTTGCAAAGTGCCGTCTTCTGCGCTCAATGAAAAAATAGTAATATTATCAGATGCCCCACCAACAAAGGCATATTGATCTGAAAGCAACTTGGTACAGTTTACCTTTAAAGGAGTCGGAGTATCATCAAAATCAAAGGTTCTGGTGCTCGAATAAAATTCAGGCTGTCTTAAATTATAGGTAAGATACTTATTAGATGTTAAACCATCATTGGTTTCAGGCCAACAAAAAATACCTTCGCCATTAATATTTGAGCCTCCATTAGGATTCCAAAGACTATCTCCTTCCTCCAGCATGTAACTATTTTCAACTAAAATTTCTGCCTGTCCATTACTGATACTATCAAAATCGTAAATCGCCCAATGCAGCCCCTTTATCCCAAAGTCAAAAGTTATTTTTGAAACTGCCAAAACATGGTTTTTATCTTGAGCTTGGTTTTGATAAGTATCTAAATACATCAGCTCATAGTCATAAGTAGCATCTGCTTTTAATTTTATGATTCCATCTGTCATTAAGCTGCAATATTTATTTACTCCTAAGGCTACTGTCTGATATTTGCCTTGATTACCAAAATTTGAGCTCCAAGCCAGTAACATACCTGTATAATATTTATTAATTCGCATATATGAAGATGCATTGTTTTTAAACTGGGTAGTTGGATCTGACGCTATTTCAGGAACACACTGTGTTGAACTATCAAAATCCCATTTCTTGGCAACATGAAATTTTCTGTTTGTTTGATTAATATTGTCAGAGGGATCCTTTACCCAGACCTTTGCTTTATATGTCCCAGAGGCACTTGTGGGTGGAGCAGCTGTTAATATTGCTTTGCCTGCAATAGTATCACTTTCAGCTATTGTAAGCCATGATTCACCAAAAACACCAAATAAATTTTCATCCAAATCCAAAGCAAAAGTTGACATATTATACTCAAAGGTTTCATCAGCAAAAACAGTATGATGAATACGGATATCGGTGTTAGAAAGCCAGTTGGGTCCATTATTAGCCATAAACTCTAATTCATCATCAATAATAATTCCTGAGGTTTGCAAAATGTCCTGTCCATTTTCATTCGTAGAATTTGATATTGTCCCATAATCCACTGTTGAATTCGCTTCTATAAGTTCATCAGAAATATTGACCAGGGCTAGCTCATCCTGTTCAACAACATAATCAAGCAAAATCCATTCTATTTCTCCTGTTGTACTTTCTTGCGGAAAATATACTGCTAAAATTGCAATAGTGTTATCACCAAGTGAATCAATATCAGCACTTGCACTAAAAATCCCACTTGATGTTGTGTAAGTTGTATAAGAATTAACTTCACCTTCATCAAGGTTATTTAATGTTAAAACAATTTTAAATACATAAGTTTCTGCACTTGATGAAAACTTAAAATTATTGAATCCCTTATAGGCTGAACTTACAGTAATACCAGCACTTATAACATCAGTTCTGCTTATAATATTTGCAGTATCATTTCTTGAAATTATACCATCAAGGGAAAGACTCCCTGAAAAAGCCAAAACATTCTGAGCACTTGCATTGCTTTGCCCTGCAGAAAGACTTGAATCAGCTAAATTGCTTGCATCAGAGCTTTCCAAATTTTCCGAAGAATTTTCATCACTTAAACTTAAATCATCACCAATTGTACTGTCATCATTGTCAGAAATGCCAATTGACTCATCTCCTGGTGAATCATCTGTATTCTTCAAAGTAGCAGAACAGCTAAGTAGATAGAATAATAGAACAAATGGAATAATTAATGATTGAAAAACAGCCTTCATTTACTCCCCCTCCAAAGGGTTTCATTATTATTATCAAAGTTTTAAAAGTTTAGATTAATTCTATTATAGCAGATTTTAGGAATTAAAAAAAGAGTTTTATTATAATACTGATATATGATTACATTCCATACATTTCAATGATTTCTTGTTTGGTTTTTCCTAGGATCTCATATTTTTTACCCACCTTAATAAATGCATCAAGTGCTTTATCAAGATGCTCTTTTGTATGAGCTGCTGAAAGCTGGGTTCTGATTCTCGCTTGTCCTTTTGGAACAACAGGAAAGAAAAATCCAATTGCATAAATTCCTTCTTCATACAAACCAATTGAGAAATCTTGAGAAAGCTTGGCATTAAAAAGCATAACAGGAACAATTGGAGTATCTCCATCTTTTAATACAAAGCCAGCATCCGTTAGACCTTGTCTCCAATAATTTGCATTCCATTCCAGCTTATCTCTTCTTTCAGTTGAACCTGATAGAATTTCAAAAACCTTTAAAACACCTTGAATAATTACAGGAGCCATGGCATTTGAGAAAAGATAAGGCCTTGCTTTTTGACGACACATTTCAACGATTTCACGTCTGCCTGAAACACAACCGCCGCTTGCTCCGCCCATTGCTTTACCAAAGGTAGTTGTAATAATATCCATCTTGCCCATTACACCACATTTTTCATGCACACCTTTTCCTGTTTTGCCGATAAAACCAGTTGAATGTGATTCATCAGAAAAAACTAAAGCTCCATATTTTTCACCAAGTGCAACGATTTCATCCATTTTAGCACAATCACCATCCATTGAGAAAACACCATCAGTTACGATCACTTTTCTTCTTTTGTCAGCATGCAGTTGTAATTTACTTTCAAGATGTTCCATATTGGAATGTTTAAAAGTATCATGCATAGCTGGGGCAAGTCTTATGCCATCAATGATAGAAGCATGCACAAGTCTATCTGAAATAATAACATCTTGTTCATCTAAAGTAGCTTCAAAAACACCAGCATTAGCATCCATACAGGATGGAAATAATATTGTGTCTTCACAGCCTAAAAATTCAGAAACCTTTTGTTCAAGTTCTCTGTGAATATCTTGAGTTCCACAAATAAAACGAACTGAGCTCATTCCATAACCTCTTGTTTCAAGACCATTATGAGCAGCCTGAACAATCTCAGGATCACTTGAAAAACCAAGATAGTTATTCGCGCACATATTTATAACTTTTTTAATAGGCGCGCCAGCTGGAAATTCAACTTCAATGTCTGCATCTTGAGCTGCATGAATAAAGCGTTCACTTTTGAAAAGACCTGCATCTGCTATGCCCTGAAGTTCGTCTTTGTAACCCTTTTTTATATCATCAGTATAAGCCATTATATCTCTCCGAGATAAAAGTGGTAAGTAGTAAGTGGTAAGTGGTAAGAAAAGCTTACAGCTTACAGCTTACAGCTTACAGCTATTTATTAATAAATCTATTAACTAAAACACAAATCTTATCAACAGAATCAAAAGCCTCAGGGGTAGCATCTTCATCTGGAATTGAGATGTTATATTTATTTTCTAAAAATCTTTTTAATGAAACCATTGAAAATGAGTCAACGAGGCCTCCTGAAATAAGTGGAGTATCATATGTTACTTCATCATCTTCATCTTCAACATATTCTTCATAAACATAGTCTAATATAACTTTTTTCATTTCATCCATTTTGTTCTCCTTTGTTAATTTCTAATCATCTTCTAAAGTTGATGTATCACCAATTTCTTCACCCCATTCCCGTGCTTTTAAAAGTCTTCTCATAATCTTACCAGACCTTGTTTTTGGAAGCTTGTCCATATATTCAATCTCTTGAGGCATTGCAAGAGGTGATAGTTTCTTTCTAATAAAATTCATGATTTTTAATTCTAAGTCTTTATCTGGTTCAAAGCCTGGTTTTAAGCTTACAAAGGCTTTAACAACTTCCATGTTAACATCATCTGGTTTTGCTACTACTGCTGACTCAGCTACAGCTTCATGCTCTAAGAGGGCAGATTCAACTTCAAAAGGCGACACTAAGTGACCTGCTGTATTAATAACATCATCATCGCGTCCTGTGAACCAGAAGTATCCATCTTTATCAACAGTAGATCTATCGCCAGTTAGATACCAACCATTTTTAAATTTCTTTTGATATGTTTCTTCATTGTTCCAATAGGTTCTCATCATTGCTGGCCAGCCTGGTTTAAAAGCAATTGCTCCGATTTTATTTACTTCAGTAATTGGCTCATATGTTTCTTCATCTAAAATCGCACCAATTATTCCAGGAAAAGGTTTTCCCATGGAGCCTGGCTTAACTTCCATTCCAGGATAGTTAGCTACCATTATTGAACCTGTTTCTGTTTGCCAGTAAGTATCATGAAAAGCTTTGCCAAAAGCTTCTTTTGACCAAACCACAGCTTCAGCATTTAAAGGCTCACCGACTGATGTTAGATGTCTTAATGATGATAAATCAAATTTCTTTACAGCCCCAATTCCTGCTTTCATAAGGGATCTAATGGCTGTTGGAGCTGAATACCAATTTGTTACTTTATGTTTTTCCATGAAAGAATACCAGTTTTCAGCTGAAAACCCTTTATCAAGCACGCATTGAGTAACACCATTTGACCAGGCACCAATTATTCCATAAGAAGTTCCAGTAACCCAGCCAGGATCAGCTGTGCACCAATAAATATCATCTTCCTGAATATCAAGAATCCATTTAGCTGTAATATATTGAGAAATTAATGAATAATGAACATGCTTAACACCCTTTGGTTGACCCGTGGTTCCTGAAGTATAATGTAAAACAGAAGGAGTTTCTGCTTTGCTTTTAAAAATATCAAATTTATCAACTGGAGTTTCATTTCCTAAAAAGAATGCATGTTCTTTTTCTTGAAGAGGTTTTTTTCCATTATAATCAACAATAATAATATGCTTTAATGATGGAAGAGTATCTCGAATCTTTCTAACCTTATTAACATGTTTTTGTTGAGTTACAACAACAGAAGTTTCAGCGTTTGAAAGTCTAACATGCAGTGATTCATCGCCAAAGGCTGAAAATAAAGGTTGAGCAATCGCTCCTATTTTTAAAACCCCCAAAAAGCCAAGATATAGCTCAGGAACTTTGTCCATGAATAAACAAACTCTTTCACCTGATTCAACTCCTAAGTTTCTTAAGTAGTTTCCAATAGTATTACTGGCCATGCGAATATCATTAAATGTAAATTTTTTTTCTTCGCCAGTCATTCCTTCCCAAATCAAAGCAAGCTTGTCAGCTTTTCCCATTTCGCAAATTCTGTCTGTACAATACCATCCAATATTAATCACATCACCATCTTTATAACCAAGCTCTTTTTCTGAATCTGACCAATTAAAGTCTCTAGCTTTTTCATCATAAGATCCAATATTGTTCATGTTGTCTCCTTTGGAGCAAGTGGTAAGTGGTAAGTGGTAAGCTATAAGTGGTAAGAATGTCTTATGTCTTACGACTTACGACTTATGACTTACGACTTATGACTTACGACTTACGACTTACAACTTATAACTAAGTCTCCAGTATAACAAATGCCTTAGCAAGCTTCTTTATATGTGACAAAGATACTTGCGCATTTTTAATATTTTTTTCTTTAATAATTTCTTTTGCTCTTCCTGAAAAACATAGACTTGGTTTTCCAAGTTCATCATTAGTGAGCTCTACATCTTTCCAGGTCAATCCATCCCTTAAGCCTGTCCCTAATGCTTTAAAAAAAGCTTCTTTAGCCGCAAATCTACCAGCATAATGCTGAGCTGAAAACTTCTTAGACTCACAATATTCAATTTCTTTTTCAGTAAAAACACGACTAAAGAAGTTATCAGATATCTTAGCTTCTTTATCAAGCCTACTTACCTCAATTATATCAACACCAATACCAAAAATCACAAATTCACCTCATATAAATTTCACGCCGTACGCTGTACACTGTACGCTGTACGATTCTTATAACTTTTCCTTCAACACTCTAATCATATCTTCTGTCATCTTAATAAGATCAAATTCAGCCTTCCATCCCCAATCTTCTTTTGCAGCAGTATCATCAATACTATCAGGCCAAGAATTAGCGATTCTCTGTCTTATGGGATCAACGTTATATGAAAGCACAAAATCTGGAATATGTTTTTTAATTTCTCTAGCTAGCATTTCTGGCTCAAAACTCATTGCTGTAACATTGTATGCATTCCTGTGATTAAGTTTTACTGGGTCTGCTTCCATAAGCTCCATTGCAGCACGACATGCATCAGGCATATACATCATATCAATGAAAGTTCCTTTATCAATAAAGGATGTATATTTTTTATTCTTTATAGCTTCATAATAAATATGTACAGCGTAATCAGTGGTTCCACCGCCAGGTAAAGCAACATTTGAGATAATGCCAGGATATCTTAAACCTCTGGTATCAACTCCAAATTTTTGGTAATAATAATCACAAAGCAGCTCTCCTGAAACTTTAGTTACACCATAAATAGTGCTTGGTCTTTGAATTGTAAGCTGTGGGGTTTTATCTTTAGGAGTACTAGGTCCAAAGGCACCAATTGAACTTGGAGTAAAAACTGCACAATTATTTTCTCTGGCTATTTCTAAAATTTTAACAAGTGAACCAACATTGATATCCCAGGCAAGTTGAGGTTTTTCTTCTGCTGTTGCTGATAACAAGGCAACAAGATTGAAAATAGTATCGATATTGTATTTCTTTACAACATCTAGAATCTTTTCGCCTTCTGTTGCATTTAGATATTCAAAGGGTCCTTCATCGCAAGCATTTGCCCATAAACCTTTTTTAATATCAGAAGCAACAACATTTGAATCACCATACTCTTTTCTAAGAGCACAAGTTAATTCTGAACCAATTTGACCAGAAGCACCCATTACAAGAATATTTTTCATATTTAGCACCTATTAGTAATAAGCAATCAGCTTTCAGCGATCAGCCTTCAGCTAACAACTTAAGGCTTTTGTCTGCAGCATTTTGCTTATTATCAGTTTCATATAAAAGGTCAAGTGTGAATGAGCTTAAAAATGAGTGAGCCATTTTGGATTGAACGTTGGCTGCCAACTTTTTGACTTTTTGATGATTTGACATTATTAAAAATCTTTGTTATAAAACTTAAAACCGAATTCAAAAAGCATATATTATTCTTGTAAGTTATTAATTACACAAAACATTTTATACGGAGTGCAAATGAAATTCTGCATCAAAATCACGCTTTTTTTACTGCTTCCATTTTATCTTTATGCCAATGGACTTTTACTTTTGCTTAACAACGAAGAATCATGTAGCTCAAGCAATTTAGACAATCCATTTGGCTCATCAAGCAATCTCCAAGATACCAGTGAACAATTTGAAATTGGATGTGGCCTTGTTGATGGACTCATTGAATATTATTCATTTGATCTTGATAAGCGAACCTCCTATGAAGACTCCATGTATGTAAAAACAGATCCAAATTATGATACAGCGGACACTGATTTTACTTTTTACTTTCATAATGGCTGCAGTATAGGGGTTTCTGACCATACACATACATGGCACACTGAAGAATATGGTGAAATGGTTGATCTTGAAAATCATAATGAATATATTGAAGATAACTCTAGATGCCCAAGCGGAGAATGTTATTATTTAAATGGATTTACAGATCCTTTAAAAATCATGCATGATGTAAACGGCAATACTGGCAACAGTCTTAAGCTTGGTGATAGTGCTTCTTTCTTTGCGTGGATTAGTCTGGATACTGAAACAAGGATTTTAAACAATCTACAAACAATTATTCGAGGTGGATCATTTTCTTTTATCGCTGCTTTAGAACAAGATGAAAACAGCAACATCCTTCCATCATTTAGACCAGGACTTGATTTGGGATCAATAGAAGGCTGTGGTTTAAATATAAACACAGATGCATATTATTCTTTTGAAAAAAACACATTTCAGTTTGTTGGAATTAGCGTCAAAGCAATATCTGAAAATATCCTCGAAGTTTCATTTTTTTTAAACGGAGAATTAATTGAAAACAGACAAGAGGACATATCTTTAATTAATGACAATGAAGCCTGTAGTCCTGTTTTTAAAGAAGATTATGTAGCAAGTCTTGAAAGTTTAGGTGATCATTATTACGGTATTATTGATGAAATTATGATTTTTAATAAAGATTTTGACGAAACGGGTGTAAAAAAAATATATGACTTTTATTTAGAAAATTAATCTACAAAATTATCCATACACTCATAATATGCAGATATTGCTTCTTCAGAAATTTCTGTATTAAAAACCTTTACTCCTGATATATATCCCTTGAACCAATAGTTGTCTTCACTATCTTCATCATTTGGATTATATTGTTTTCCAATATCATAAGGAATTGTAGCATCATATTTTAAATCGTCACCTGATATATTTTGACTGCCAATTAGCTCTCCATTTACATAAAGCTTAATTGTGTTTTTTGTATAAGAACCTGCAATGTGATACCACTGTCGATTAGAGTTTATATGAATAGCTTCACCTTCGTTATATGATCCATTCCAGGTATCAACCATAAATGAAGCAGCATCCCAACCAACAGATAAAAAGAAAGAATCGCCATCATTTTGATCCATATTCCATTTACTTATAATTGTATCTCCTAAAGATATAGAGGCCCTATCTACCCATGCCATAACAGTAATTTCATCCTCTAAGGCTGGTCCAATATCAGGAAAACGAATGAATGTTGAGCTGCCATCAAAGTAAGTTGTTTGCATACCATCTACAATAGAACCATTTCCCCAAGAACCATTGTATAATGTTCCTTCATTTTCAGAAGATGAATAATCTGAGATTATACTTCCTTCATTTTCATCAATATTAGTAGATAAAAATAAGCTATCTATAGAATCTAAATTATTGCAGGACTGATATGTCTCAACTTCTTCTTCATCTTCATTTTCATTTTTATCTGTCAAAACATTTTCCCCTTGAGCGTTTTCACTACCGGCTTCCAATGATGCTTCATCATCAATTGAATCTTCTACATCTATTTCTTCAATACCAATAATATCAGGAATATCATTAATATCAATACTGGCTCTTTCTGAACTAAACCTGATTTCACCCAAATCGATGTCAGCATCTTGCATTTCAATTCCTTCAAAAAGCGCACTGCCCTTTTGAAAATTAAATGAAACAATTGGATCTCCAGTAAGTTCATTTCTAATTGTAAAATTGGTTAGCTGGGCGATGTAAGAACTGGCGTAAACCTTTATCTCAAAATAGCCATCTGAATCCACATCAGCATATAAGAAATTTGAATCATAGAGATTAATTTCATCACTTTCTTCATAACCTTTTGAGCTTTTAATTGACAAAATTGCATCACAAGTCATGAAAAGTGATGTTGATTTAATTAGAATGTCTTCTGATAAAGTGGCAGATAAATCATTTCTTTGAATAATTTCATCAGAATCACTGCCTAAACTATCAATAGCAACATTATTTACTTCAAGAATCTCACGATTAAGAAAAAGATCATTTCTTGTTAATATGTTATCAATGTTTTGCAGATCATTTCTGGTTATAATACCTGATAAAATTAAATAGGACTCATCGCCAGATGATGAAGACCCAACTAAAAATCGATAATCAAAGTTATTGAAGGACGAGCATGAAAGAAAAATACACAATGATATAAAACAAATACAGCACTTCCCCATTTTCTACCCCCTTAAAATTGCTCCCCTGCATCAGACACAAAAATGTGTGTATATATAAATTATATCATACAATAAAAAGAAACAATAGTGATTAATATTACAAAATTAAAAATTAGAGAAAAATCTAAAGGCTTAAGTTGTATAGATAGTTACTGGTAGAACCAGCCAAGGTATAGGTAATCACAAATTTCCCATTATCAAGCATTGCTCCTGAAACATTTTCAAGATAATTCAATACTCCTGAATTAACCAAAAATTTATCATCGTCAGAATTAATAACATCTCCATTGGCTGTAAAAACAACTGCATAGACATAAGCTGTGCTTTCATTTGGAACTTGTGCAATCCAAGAAGCAAGAATTCGACCTTGCGCATCACCTGAAACACTTATACTGGTTAGCTTTGGAGCTCGGACAGTAGAACTATCTGAAGTTATAATGGTAATTCCATTTTCATTATCAGATAAGCCATCTTTATTATATTTTGTTATTTTAAGAGCTTCTCCATAACCAGGCTGCCATCCGTGGATTAAGGCAAGCATGTCTTTATCATATATAGAGCCAAGTTTTGAGTAATTTGAAGCTACTGAAGGATTTTTTGTCCAGGAGTCTGTAAAATCAAGTCCCTCCTCAGAGTAATCTGAGGCGATTAAACAAACTTTTGACTGTGCATTATAACCATTTTTAATTATTACTTTATCAGAGTTTAAAACAACTACGTCTATAAATCCATCTGAAGTACAATTAAAAGAAGCAAGATCAAAAAGAATTGCATCTGAAATACTTGCCTCATTTGTATCAATAATTGAGTAATATAAATCTCCATCTGCCTTAAAAACAATAATACCATGGCCATAATTATTTACGGCAACTCTTGGATCTGAAATGCTTGAGCTTGCTTCAAATATTTTTGTAGTAGTAATACTATAGGAAGAATTTATTAACCTGGCTACAATCTTTTTTCCTCCAGCGCCCTTATTGGCAATTACAAAGTTTGTTCCATCTGTATCAGCATCAGTTGTGCCTCCATAATAAATACCTTGGGCTATTGCTTCCACATTATCATGATAAACCTCAGGAGAAACCAGAATGCCTGAGCTTGTAAAAGAATGCCAGACAGCATAATCACCATGCCCTCCTGTTATTGACTTGGAAGCACCTGCTGAAAATATTTTGTTCCGACTATCCCCAAATGCTAAAAGTTTCCCTCTTAAAAAATCATCCGCTTCATAGTGAATTGCATCTGGAGGCATATAAGATACAGGACTAGAGGTATTAATATCTAGAGTTGAATCTATTAAATGGGTATTAAAAAATGTGGCGTAAAAAGAAGTATAATCTTCATCACTAACCACAATTGTTTGTTTAAAGGACCCCTCAATAGCCAGATCACTTGGAGTAATAATTAGATTTGCAGAATTACCATTATTTGTATATCCATCATCTAGAAATTGTGACTGATTAAAAAGCCATGTTGTAACATCAGATCCATCAGTAGTAATTGCATAAAGAGTATTTGAATCATCAGTGCCTATTCTTTGAGTAATGTGCCCATAGGCATAAAACTCAGAAACAGAAGATAATCCTCCAACAGGATCAGGAGAACTTGTTAAATTTAGAGAGCTAGAAGAAATAAGTTTTGAGTTTTCAATTGCTAAACTTCCTAAATCAATTGAAGAACTATAGCTAGAAAAATCGATTGAATGATAAACTTCATCTAAATCACTTTCAGTAACAATATCCTCAAAATGTATCCAACCATAAGTTTCATCTTTTACATAAATTGAAAAAGTTGTATTTACTTCATCTGGAAAATCCTCCCAAAAGATTACAACAGTTCCATCTTCTTCTGCAATATAGGCTTTAGTTGTAAGCTCTCCGCTAACTCTATCTTGTTCAATCTTAACACAAGCTATAGCTGGTGAAGCTAAAGTTGAATATTTTAGTTTTTTAGATTTAGATAAATATGAAGAATTTCCTGGATTATTGTCATTCCTGGAAATAATATCATTTCTAGAAATTAAACTAAAATCACTTAACTTAGCCGAGGATTCAATGTCTGTTACTGGGAGATTTGCAGAAATGGTAAAAGCATAATCAACTTCATCTATTTCGCTAGGCACCGGAAGATTTACAGGAGATGTTATACTATCAATAGCATCTTCTATTGCCTCAGTTACATCTGCAGAATCAACAATACCTAAATCATCTTCTGTTGTAATACTATCTTCCTCTATTCCTTCAGAATCATTCACATTTCCGCTTGTTCCTGAATTAGGCTGGCCATTTTCACCTTGCAAACAGCCTGAAAATAACAGAATAGTTAAAGCCAGCAAAGCAACTGTAATTATTAACATTTTTCTTGCCAGCCTTAATTTAAAAGCAATAGCAGAATTTTTAACCATCTTATAACCTGTTGATTTAATATATAAAAGCAACATAGGACCAACCCCTCCCTTTTATACTAATATATTGTATATATTATTAATATCATATCATAAGTATGATTAAAAAAAAAGTGATTTATGTTACAAAAATATAAATCGACAAAACAAAATAAATATTTAAAATTATTATATAAATTAAAGGCTAATGGATGATAAAACTTAAACCATTTGGAAAAACCGATTTTTACTTATTAATAAATTGGATCCCTGATGAAAAATTCTTGATGCAGTGGGGAGGAATAAAATTATCTTTTCCCCTTGATCATAAGCAACTTAACAATTTGTTTCTAAAGACAAACAAAAATCCTCCATTAATTTATTTATTTAAAGCAACAGAAACTGCAGACAACAAAACCATAGGTCATAGTCAAATTTTAAGAATAGATTACAAAGAAAAGATATGTACTATTGGTAGAATTATAGTAGGTCAACCAGGGAAATATTATGGACTTAATTTAGTTGCACTAACCCTAGATCATGCCTTTTACAAATTAAAAATGAATGAAGTGAACCTAAAGGTTTTTGCTTTTAATTTAGTAGCATTGGGCTTATATAAAAAACTTGGTTTTGAGCAATTTGATTATCTTGAAAATGATGTAAGGTGGTCAGATGATGAAACCTGGGACCTTGTAAGAATGAAGATTAATAAAAAGAAATGGGGAAAAATTAAGAAGCTAGATAAAATCAATAAGCTGCTTCAGCTTCCATAACAAATGTAAGAATACCATCCTGACAAGTTACTACTTTATGTGTTTTTTTCTCACGAAACCCAGAAAGTTCAAAGATTTCTTTCCAATGCTCAATAGGTGTATGATAATCGATCCTTTTTCCACGTTCTTTGCTTAAGATGTTAATTGCTTCTGCTAGCATAAATTGATACATACTAGATTTTTTCTCAAGTTCTGATAAAGGGCTATTTATAATATCATTAAAAATAAAGCCATAAAATTTATAAACAGAATAAACTAGTTCTGGCGAATCTTTTTGAGGCAAATCATGATTAAAATGAACTTCTGTTAAAAGAAATTTACTTGATATAGATTTAAGTTTTTTTAATGCTTCAATTTTCTTATCACAAGGCATGTGATGAAATGCAAAAGCTGAATTAATAAACCAATAAGGTTTTTTACTCTTTATTAAATCATAGTCTTGCATAGTTAAATCTTGCGCGGAACTGTTGATGCAAATTATATCAATTTCAAAATTGATTTTTTCCTCACAATATTTTTTTGCAGATTTTAACATCTCACAAGAAGGATCAAGGAGCACAATATTTAATTTTCTTATACCATGAAAACTCGCAATGGAATTAACAATATCAGCCAGCATAATTCCATTTCCACAACCAACATCTAAAATACTTATTTCACCATTCACATGATTTGGTCTATTGTCTTTAGCAAATTCCCTTATTGCATTTATAGTGTTTTTTTTATGCTCTTTGTAAAAATTTGTTTTAACAAAGGCATCATAGGGTGAAGTATCTTTAAAAACAATTGCTGCTGGTTCAAAAGAATTTGATTCAATTAGATATTTTTTTAAAACTCTTGAAAAGGGCTCATCATTAAAATTTAAAAGCTTAATTGTATTATTAATATCTTTTTGGTTTGCAAATAAGGAGGCCGCATAAGTAAAGGTAAATTTTTCATCTCTTATTTTACACTTCACCTCATTACAAAACTTTATAGTTTGATCAAAATCATACCCATTTTTTAAAATTTCTAGTTTTAAAGAATTTAAGACATCAATTTCATTTTTTTTTAATCGCATCATAGTTTATAATTCAATTCCTGTAAATTTCCATGAACAGAGTATAGATTAATTATTTATTGATAAGTCAAATGAGAAAATGCTAAACTATATTTCTTTTATATTCCAAGGAAGATAAATGAAAATTGGATTGCAAACATGGGGATCTGAAGGTGATGTTCGGCCAATGGTCGCCTTGTCAGCGGGCCTACATGAAGCAGGTCACGAAGTTACTCTTGGCATTTCAAGTAGTGATAACAAAGATTATTCCCATTATGCAAAGAAGTTTGGGTTTTCAATTTCCAAAGTTGGTCATTTGATTATTGATCACGACAAAATGAAACACCTTGTTTTAAAAGCTTCAAAAACTAACAACATAATGAAGCATCTATCAATTATTTGGGAAGCAATTTATGATCCCTTTTTGAAAGATATGACCGAGTTTTCAAAAGCCCTATGTCAAAAAAATGACCTCTTAATTGGTCACTTTACTGTACATCCATTAAAAAATGCAGCTGAGCTTTTTCAAAAAAAACATGTATCTGTTGGCTTAAATTACAATGCTATTCCAACAAAATTCATTCCCCCAAGTGGCATGCCGAATCTAGGAAAATTTTTCAATCCCTTTCTCTGGAAAACAGCTGAAATATTAACCAGTATTTATTTTTCAAAAAGGTTTAACGAACTAAGACTACAAGAAGGCTTAAAACCAATAAACAAAATGCTTCCAGATGCCTTTTCTTCAAACACCTTAAACCTTTTGGCCATCAGTTCTCTTTTATGCGAAAAACAATCTGACTGGAGTGATCATCACAAAATTTGTGGTTTTTTTAATATGCCAATTGAGGGTGAAGATAAGGCATTACCTGATGGATTAGAAGAATTTTTAAATGCAGGAGAAAAACCAATTTATATAACCTTTGGAAGTATGATGGGAGTGAGCGTCGAATATGCAGAAGAAACAACAAAAATATTAATAGAAGCAATAAAAAAAGCAGGTGTTCGAGCAATTCTTCAATCCGAGTGGGATCAACTGAATTACAAGACAGATGACAAAAATATTTATCCTGTAACAAGTGCCAATCATCAGTCAATTTTCCCAAAATGTTCTTTAATAATACATCATGGTGGTGCTGGCACAACACAATCAAGTGTCTTAGCTTCCGTTCCATCAATAGTTGTCCCTCATGTTCTGGATCAATTTTTTTGGGCAAAAGAATTAAAAAGAATTCACGTTTCAAAAGGATCTATTAATAGAAAGAATTTAACATCCCAAAAGCTTGCAATTTTAATTCAAATGTCTCTTGAATCCAAGGAGCTTGAAATAAATGCAGTCAAAGCAGCAGAGATTATGAGAAATGAGAATGGAGTTAAAAGAGCAATAGATTTGATAGAGCAATTGAATTAAAATTAAGATTAATTTAATAAAAACATATCTTAGTTATTAAGTTTAATCGTAATAAAAAGATCCTCTTTTAAGCTTCTTTTAAGACCTTTCTTTTTAGGCGCAATTTGAATTTTGCCAGAATCAATGAGCTTTTTAAGTTCATTTCTGCTTACTCCCAACTTTTGAGATAGAATTTTATCAAGCCTTAGGTCAACAGGATAAGCACCTTTTATGACAATAGAGATTTCACTATTGCATGCAAGATTTTTTAAATTTAAATCCTTGCCAAGAACTTCAAATTCAATATCTTGATCAATAATTGCACTATTTCTTTTAAGCATTTCAAAATCAAAGGCGTATTTTAAAGCCAGAGGTTCGTCATTTCTTTGAAAGCTCAAAAACTCCTCTGCGCTTAGATTCTTTGCAGAAACTCGTTTATAAATAGAAGCATTCCAAGTATGACCACAGTTTGTGCAGCTATAAATAAGCCAAACATCAATTGTCTTTTTTTGAGCATTAACTCTAAATTTCCCAGTTGATTCAAATAAGCTTGCACTCTTACACCCACCACAAAGCCATTTCACCTTTGGTACAGATGTTGGAACCAAGCGCCACTCAATTATTTCTGAATGTATAGAAATATTATTTAATAATATTGCAGATAACATAATAATATCCTCATTTTTATTATGCGATAGAATTGATGTATTAATGAAACAGCAAGCTGTAGGTATAGCTTTACAAGCAGCAAGTTGCAGTTGCTTAAAATATTCAATGAAAATCGCATGATTTATAAAATTACTGAACGTAAAAATGATTAGATATTATTGTGACATTGGTTGTTATACCTATATTTAATTTATAATTTTTCTAGATTTCTTCAAACTGCAATTATCGTACCAAAAAGTCTAGCTGTGAAAAAGACTTTACAGGCGGGCACTTATAAAAGCAATAATAAAATACAAATTATATTTTGAGGATAATATGTCTCAAGTTAATTATACCTTATCAAGAACATAAAGGCTAACGTGTCCCCTTACACATTATTCTGGCAAAAACATGTTTGACTTTTTTAATCATACCTTGAAAAACTTAATCTTTAAATATTAAATAAGAATTAATGTTAAAAACCATCTTCAAATATAGAGTATTTATTAAGCACAGCACTTTTGCGAAACTTAAAATAAAAAATAAAGGAGCAATTTTTGGTTGGCTCTGGTGGATGCTTGATCCTTTGATTTTCATGCTAATTTATTATCTTTTAGTTGTAGTCATTTTTAAAAAAGGAAGCAATGACTATCTATTGTTTGTTTTTTTATCCCTTCTTCCATGGAGATGGTTTTCAACTTCTTTATTGGAATCTGGCAGATCAATCAGGGCTCAAGCAGGCTTAATTAAAAAAGTATATTTGCCAAAAGTAATTTTCCCTATAATTCCCATCCTGTCTAATACTCTTAGTTTTTTCTTTGGCCTTTTAATTTTAGCAATACTTCTGGCTTTATATAAAATACAAATTGGATTTAATATTATATTTTTTCCTTATATCCTTATAGTTCAATTATTATTTGGCCTTGGTATTGGAACTATTCTTGCTCACTTTAATGTTTATGCAAAAGACACAAGCAACCTCCTTACACATATTTTAAGGTTCTGGTTTTTTCTATCACCAGGCCTTTATTCTATTAATGAGGTGCCTAGCAGTATATTATGGCTTTTCAAACTAAATCCCTTTACTATTTTATTTACAGCTTACAGAAACACCATTTTATACAATAAAATGCCTGATTTATTTTCACTATCCATTCTATTGTGCTTTTCGATAGGTCTCATGGTAATTGGATTTAATTTAATCTCAAAATATGAACACAACTATGCAAAGATATTATAAATATGGTAAGCGTTAAACTTGATAATGTTGGTTTAAAATATATTTTAGACAATACCAGGCAAAGAAGTATAAAACACAAGCTTTTCGACTGCTTTCAAGCACCACAAAAAAAGGTTTTTTGGGCCTTAAAAAACATAAACCTAGACTTAAAAGCAGGAGATACTCTTGGAATAAAAGGAAAAAATGGTTCAGGAAAAACAACTCTTTTACGCTTAATTGGTAAAATCTATCGCCCAGATGAAGGCAAAATCTCTGTTCAAGGAAAACCTTTATTGCTTTCTATTGGTTCTGGTTTTGAGAAAAATTTAAGTGGCTTTGAAAATATTTTATTAAATGGTGCAATTCATGGCTTGTCACAAAATAAAATTAAAGCATTGCTACCTAATATAATAGAATTTGCAGACCTAGGTGATTTTATTTATCAACCCCTTAGGACGTATTCTTCTGGCATGTACTCTAGACTTGGTTTTTCAATAGCAATTAATATTGATCCTGATATTTTATTAATTGATGAAGTGTTTTCTGTAGGTGACCAGGAATTTAAACTCAAATGCAAAGAAAAAATAAAGAATATCATTAAAGCTAAAAATAAGATCGTAGCAATTGTCAGCCATGATCCTGAGTTGTTAAAAAAATTATGTAATAAAACAATTTGTTTGAACAAGGGCAGCAACTAAATGGAATCTTTTTGGGGAATCACAACATATTTTTCTTATTCTAAAAATGATATCCGATATAAAAACTATCAGATATTTCGAGAAAACAGCAAAAAACAGGGCCTTCAACTGATAACTATTGAGCTAGCAAAAACAAACAAATCATTTCAGCTTATAAAAGAAAAAGATGCTGAGATATTGATTCAACTAAAATCAGACTCTGTTCTTTGGCAAAAAGAAAGATTTCTTAACATTGCCTTAAACAAACTTCCTAAAACCTGCAAATATGTCTGTGCAATTGACTGTGATATAGTCATAAATGATAAGAATTGGATAAGCAAAAGTATTGAGGCTCTAAAAAAGCACAAAGCAATACAACCTTTCAAATATGCCATATTAATGAAGAAAGACAAATCGCCAGCCAATTATGCTCCCTCTTTAATAAACAAAACAATTAAACCAGGAAAAGAAGAAGGCAATTTCAAATACAGTTTTGCACATTATTACATCAGTTCCAAAAAGCATGATAAAAAAGCAAAACCTCAAGCTAAGTTTATCTTTTCTTTTTTTCAAAGAGATAAAATTAATCCAAAGCTTTTCTATTGGGGCCAATACTTTTTTATTAAAGCAGGCCTTTTCAATTACATCAGAAAATATATAATTGGATCAAATAATAAATCTTATTATAATCCTGGGCTTTGCTGGTGTTTCAGAAAAGAGGTGCTATTAAAGATGCTTTTTTATGATAGGTGCATAGTAGGAGGCGGTGATACTGTCATGGCAAATGCTATGATCGGAAACAAATATCATTCTCTTGCAATCTCAAGAGTAGAATCCTTAAAACTTGATTTTTCTAACTGGTTTAATGTGGTTTACAACGCTGTAAATGGCTCTATCTATTATCTAGACAGTACTTGTTATCATTTTTGGCATGGATATCAAAAAAGAAAAAAGCATGTTTTAAGATATAACATCCTTGAAAAAAATAATTTTGATCCACAAAATGATGTTAAAATAAGTGAAAACCAGTGTCTGGAATGGAGCACTGATAAGAGTGCCTTAATTAATGATGTAAGCAAATATTTTCAAGACAGAGATAGAATTTAATTAGGATTAAATTTCCTAAACTGAAAGTTCATCTTACTGCTTATTAATCCATAATGATAATTCATTCTTTTAAAATTTTTGTACATTCTTTTAAAGATAGACCTTATTGAATAAAAAGATCTATATGCATTGATTAAACCATCATTAAGCTCATCAATTGACCAGGTGTGGTGTTTAGACACCATGTGAAATTGATCATAGTGATTCCAATCCCATATTTTTATTTTAGATTGCTTTACCTGACTATCATATAGCTTAGATCCAGGATAAGGTGTTAAAATGGAAAACTGTGCAAGTTCGATTTCATTTTTAATTAAATATTTCACTGTTTTTTCTATGGTATTTTTATCTTCGTTTTCAAAACCAAAAATAACTGAAGCATCAACTGCAATACCTGCTTTGTGAATATTGAAAATCATTTTTTCATAGTCATGCACAGAATAGCCTTTATTAACTTCATTCAGGGCTTCTTGATTTATAGATTCAAAACCTACCAAAAGTGCTCTGCAACCACTTTTTCTTGCCATAGTCAATAGCTCTTGATCTTTAGCAATGTTTAAAGAACACTGCGCACCCCATCTGATTCTCAGGGGAGTAATCTTTTTAAATAATTCCTTGGCGTATTCTTTATTAGTAAATATATTATCATCTGCAAAAAATAATCCAAATTGGCCAAAAAAGCTTTTTCCATATTTTTTAACATTCTTGATATTTTCAACAACCTTATCAACAGGAAGATATCTAACCCTAGATCCATTAAATTTTTGTGCAGAACAAAAGGCACACTTGCCTGGGCAACCTCTAGTTGCCTGAATAACATTTGGGACAAAATAGTTATACTTAGCAATTAATTCAAATCTTTGTTTTGGAATACTAGAAAGATCTTTAATGGTTCCACCGTCATAAAAAGCATGCATTTTATTATTTTCAAAGTCCCTCAGTACTTGTAAAAAAATTTCTTCTGCTTCTCCCTTAACTACACAATCTGCATGTTTTTTTGCCTCTTCAAAACAAAAGGTAGCGTGAATACCTCCCAAAATTACAGAAACACCACTTGAACGAAATTTATCTGCAATTGAATAGGCTGCATTAGCCAAAGAAGTGCTCACTGTTATTCCAACTAAATCATAATTGCCATTAAAATTTATCTTTTCAAAATCATTATCTAAAAATTCAACTTCCCAATTGGGACAATTTTCCAAAACCAGAGAACCAATATTAACAAGAGAAAGAGGTGGCATTTTAAAAAGATCTATACCCCATAATCCATTTTTAAACGCTGGTTTTATTAAAAGCAGCCTTCTAATCTTTTTTGACATTAGTAATATTAAACTTATTTTAGTTAAAATTAATTTTATGCTTTTTAAACACAAAACGTATCATATAAAATGAAGCTTAAGTCATCTATTTATTTTTCTCTGCATACTAAGAATTTGACTTAAAATTCACAGGCAAGTATTATTATTTTTTATTTAACCAGAAATTAGCAAATTAACTTAATATAATGATTATATTTCTTACAGCCATATTTTGCTTTACAATTACTCTTTTAATAATGCCATTTTTTTTATCCTTTTTAAAAAAAGCTGATCTTACAGTTAAAGATTTGAACAAAGAAAATAAGCCTCTTCTCCCTTCTTCTGGAGGTCTTGCTGTTTTATTTTCTATTTCCTTTACAACAATTACTTTTGTTTATTTCAATGTGTTTTTTCTAGGAAAAGAAAATAAACTTTTATTTTTCTTTACCTACTTATTAACAATATTCTTAATAACCCTAATTGGCTTTATTGATGATGTCTTTATCTTAAAGTCAAAAAACTCAAGCTGTGGCCTTAGCAACATTCAAAAACCTCTTCTTACCTTAGTTACAGCAGTCCCTCTTATGGCTTTAAAGCATGATGATACCTTTATTTTCATTCCCTTTTTGGGCAGTCTTGATATTGGAATTTTATATCCTCTTTGTATTTTACCCTTTTTTATTGGTTTCCCTGCTAATGCTGTTAATTTATTAGCTGGATTAAACGGCTTAGAAGCAGGAATGGGAATTGTCTACATGGGAATGCTTGCAATTTATACATACGTTAATAATATTGAAATTGGATTTTTCATTTCCCTAATAACTTTTTCAGCCCTAGTTGTTTTTTATTTCTACAATAAGTTTCCAGCTAAAATTTTACCTGGAAATTCTTTAACCTATCTGTTGGGAGCTTCTTTAGCCTCTATTGCTGTCTTGGGTAACCTAAAAACAGTCGTGATGATTATTTTAATCCCCTTTGCAATTGAATTTGTGTTAAAGGCAAGAAGCAAGTTCAAAGCCCAATCATATGGATATTATGATAATGGAAAAGTCAGATCATTACATTATCAGAATATTTACTCATTAATACATATTTTCACCAGAACTGGCCATTTTACAGAAAAGCAGATTGTCCTGATATTCATTGCTATAGAGTTATTTTTTTCATCCCTAATTTGGTTTGTATAAATGGAAAACAAAATCCATGACACAATTATAATTGGAGCAGGTCCAGCTGGACTTGCTGCTTCTTTAGAATTAAGCAAAAATGACTATCCTCATCTCCTTATAGACAAAAACAGCTTTCCAAAGGATAAGATTTGTGGAGATGCAATCACAAATCATACTTTGAAAATATTAAAAGAATACAAACTAGAAAAAGAAGTTAGACAAAAGGCCTTTGCAGTAAACAAACTCTATAGATATGCAAACAAAGAAGATGCATGTATTTTTGATACAAATGCTGTAATAATAAAAAGAAAAGTATTTGATAGCATTCTTTTTGAAAAAGCTAGTCAAAGTGTTGAATTTATAAACGCTATATTTACAGGAAATATTGAATATGACAATATTAAACACAAAATAGAATTTATATCAAAAAACAATAACCAACCATTTTATCTTTTTTCCAGATATGTTATTTTAGCAACAGGTTGCCAGGATCCTGCTGTTTTTTCTAGCATCAAAAAACACACTAAAATTAAAGACCCAGATCAGATTGCCTTTAGAGGATATTATAAAGCAAATTGGACTATTTCAGAAAACAGATACTATTTTGATAAAGAATTAAACCCAGGATATTCATGGATATTCCCCCTTGGCAATAATGTTTTTAATGTTGGTTGTGGTGGAAAGTTACTTAAAACCAGAAATTTAAATTTAAAAGAATGCTTGTCAAACATGATATTACAAACAGACTTAAGCTTTAACACAAAGGGAAGCTGGCTGGAAGCTCCAAGGGCTGCATTTTTGAGAACTAATTTATCCAACTTGAAACACCTGCGATATTTTCCAAACCTAATTCTTGCTGGTGAAACCTTGGGCTCAAGTTATCCCTTTTCTGGAAATGGCACAGGAAGAGCCATGATTTCTGGGATTCTCGCTGCAAAATCTATTGTTGAATTTGAAAAAAACAAAAAAGATA
>JBDREC010000003.1:0-3201 GCA_043820105.1 Pseudomonadota bacterium | reverse complement strand
TTGAAAGAATAATATGAAATATTCAAAACCTTTTTTGCATTCAATTGCAAATAGTGATTGTGTTTGTTTTAGTGGAACCACAGCTGGTGGTGGAGATGGCACTGGTGGTGCCTCACATATGACTCTATGTTCATCCGGTAGTTCTCCGACCAGTTCATCAATATGCAAAAATGGGGCTACTGATTTTAATGCTCCTTTTTATAACAATTGCCTAGATGGGTCTGGGGTTGGAAATGGTTCATGTTCAGCAGGCACAGTTTACCAAAATCGCGCTGCTGTAGGTTACGATTCCTGTGTTTCAGGTGGCACACCTTAAATTGAAAAAAGTTGCAGATGAACTTAATGAAAAAACAAAATTTACTCAGTTAAAAGATCCTTGCTATACAGGTGAAATGTTTATTAAGGAATGTCTTCTTTGCCTTATAAATAACCCTATAAAATTGGCATATATTTTGTATATATTTTTTCCTAAGTTTAATTTTAAAAGGGTGATCTATGCCTTCTATCCCAAGATCTGCTATCTTAGAAAATGACTGTTACTTTCATGTAACTCTTAAGTTTCATAACTATGATTGGGCTCTGCAGCCATATTGGGCAAAAAAGCTTTATTATAATCTTTTATGCAAATACAAAGATAGATATAATGTTAAAATAATGAACTATAATCACATGGACTCACTAAAAAGAAAAAGGAAAGCAATGAAAAGGGCTTTTTGAAAGCCTATCATCTCACACTGAATAATGAACGCAGAATAGTGGATACGAAATACTGAATTATTTTCCAAGGCCTTTAAACTTTTCAGCTCTTCTCAATGATTCAACATCGAGTTTTCTTCTCCAAATTAATAAAGTAATTGGTGTAATCAATGCTGAAAAGCCAATTATAAACCACATTAGCATAGTATTTCTTTCACCAGTTTCAGGACAAAGTGAAAACAAAAGTATTCCAGTTAAAGGACCTGTCATTGTCCTTCCAAAGAAAAGTGGAATTTTCGATAAAGCCATATATGATACAAGGTGTCCTTCTGGTGCTACAGATGCAGTATAATCGTATATTCTTGGATAAAAGATAGCTTCACCAATTGATAAAAATATTTGGTAGATGATAATCATTAAAACGGATTCTGATATACCTAGAAAGAAAACAGAACCAGCAACTACGAAAGCACCAATTGTAATAACAGTATATCCCCTTAATCTTCCTGTCAAAGCAGTTATAACCGGAACCAATATAATAATAATAGGATTTATTATGTAGAGTTTTTCAATCCATTCAGCTAGACCAATTCTTTCTACATATACAGGATAAACAGAATGACTATATTCAAAAACCATTTCAACTAGTACTAATAGAAATAAGAATAACATAAAAACCCAAAATAACTTATCTGATCCAATGTCCTTCATAATCTTCAATGGAATACTTTTTTCTTTTTTTGTAAAAACATCTTTTTCTGGGACTGTCGAATGAATATGGTTTTTATTCTCCAATTGTTCAGAATTCATGTATCTGAATATTAAAAATATTATAATTCCTGCTAAAATGAGTGGAATAAAAAATATAATCTGGACAGGTCGAACACTAAATTCAAATCCTAATATTGGTATTAAAATGTTTGTTTTTATATGAATTTTAATATGATTTACAGTAAATCCAGCAATTAAAGCCCCTATATTCATAAAAACATAGTACCATGAAAAAGCAAATTTTTGGATTTTTTTAGTTGAAAATAGTTTTACTGATGCAGCAATGAGGGGCAAAATATAAGAGAAACCAATAGATAAGAGGATTAAATTGGGGAAAATTATCCATGGATTTGTTGTAAAAGCAATCACTGCTCAACCAAGTAATGCTATTATAAACCCATACAAAAAAGCTTTTTTTATTCCTAAACTGTCTGCAATAAAACCCACAAATAGCATGAAAAATGCTCTTGAAGCCATAAAAAGCCCAAAAACTGTTCCAGCTACAGGATCTGAAAGGCGTGCTGTTTTGTCTTGAGTTAAATTCAATGTTGGAGGAGCGCTAGGCGGATTTAACAATAAGAATAAAAATGAAAGAAAATCAGCTGTTGATCAAGATACAGCAAGGAAATTTTACAAAGATACAGATCCAGAAAAGATGAAGGCTTGGCACAATAAGGATGTTCAAAATTTTATAAAGCACAATCGAGGTTTTGATAAACATGGAATATTTTTATTGGATCAAAGTCATTTAGTGGTTCCGGAGAATGATAATTATAAGAATGCTGTCAGGATGCCTGTAGATGAACACGGGCAATTGATCGATATGAGTAACATGTCAGAAGAGCAAAAAAAAGGAGTCAAATATCATTCATGCTACTCCTTAAGTGAGCTTTTGCATATTGGAAAGGAAGAACAATCATTTATAATAGCAGGATATCAATTTGGTCCAGGTAACGAGGATGAGCTTCCTCAGGGAAAGAAAATTGTTAATGATTTCACTGAAGCTGTAGGCAAGGAAGTAATGAAACTATTGATTATTGATAGAGGATACATTTCAGGGGAATTTATAACAGAAGTAAAGAAAGATTTAAAGTCAGATGTGTTAATACCATTAAGGTCAAATATGGATATACTAAAAGATTCAAAACTGATAGCTGAAACTTTAGAAAAAAAGAAATGGAAAAAATATAAAGAATATGAAAACCATGGAACAAGTTATACAGAAGATATTATTGTTATAGAAGATGTTAAGCTATGGGATAAATGTGAAGTACCCTTACATGTATCTTTGATGCGCATAACGGGATCCGATGGATCAGTAAAATACTGGGGTTTGGCCACAACTTTTAAACCAAAGAATGAAAATGAAGCATTCGAGCTTTACAAGTTAAGAACTCAAATAGAAGAAAGACATCGCCAATTAAAATCATATTGGAACATAAATAAATTTAGTTCTCCTAATGAATCTTTAGTAGAAGCTCATGTAATGTTTACTTTATTAACGTATAGCCTTGTTCAACTTTATCTAAATAAAAAACATTTAAACGAATTAGCAAATAAAACAATATCTTCCTTAAGACAGGAAGAGTTATTGGGAACAAATAATGTTGTTGTATATTCTGGTGAATATTTTGGCATATTTGATTTAAGTGAATTTTTTGAGGTAACTTTATTCTTAAAAGAAGAAGCCAGATCAAGATTACAAAAATGGATAAAGAATTTTAAGATGCGTGA
>JBDREC010000002.1:0-12878 GCA_043820105.1 Pseudomonadota bacterium | reverse complement strand
GCCTGTGAGGAGGTATGCTAATGATCAAAGAATTTATAAAAAATGAAATTGAAGGCTTTAAGCTATTCTTTCTTGATATAAGATGTTTTATAAGAAAACTTCTAAGAAAATTCATTGATTTAAAGCTGCATTTCAAAAAAGCAGGCAACAATGAATTTTTGATGAATCACCTGGCTTATCTTTATGTGAGAAGTATCGCCAGTGGAAAACGAAGAAAGGTTAAATCAATCTTTTGCAAATATCGTAAAGGAAGACCATTGAAAAACTTGTCTGAGGCAAAGGCTATGAAATTGGTGAGTGAAATGTTAAGGATATAATCTCAGATACTTTGAAATATTGAAAGTACATCATTTGAATAAAGATTGTCTGTTAAGATCTTCTTCTGCTTCCCTTAATTTTTCTAAAATACTATTAAAAGATGGAGGTTCTTCAAAAAACATTTCTTGCATTTTTTGATAATCATGCTCAACTGCCTGCAAAATAATATCATCAGGTATTAATTTTAAATTCCCATTGCTGGCATCTTGATATTTTGCCCAAGCTGCTCTATAATAAATAGACTTATGCTTCGCAACACTTTTTAACAAGTCCATATTTTCAAAAGCTTTGGCTTTTGCCTCTGATTTTAATAAACAATAAAAATCATAATAGTGCCTTGATTGCCTGCTTGGAAAACCTTTGCTTTTTGGATAATTTCCAAACATATGCAGTATAGTGGCTTTTTCCCAAAAAGTCCTTTCAACATTTAAAACTTTAATTTTAACTGAATCATCTATAAAACCCTCTGGAATCATTTCTTTTAAATAAGTTGATATTATATGCATAGAGCATGGCCAAATATCTCCCCTAGCCCCAACTTCAATCTTTATACTCTGTCTTACATAACTTAAAGGCTTTCCAAATACACTAGGATAATGAAAAACAATTGTTTGCCCGTCAGG
This sequence comes from Pseudomonadota bacterium, assembly GCA_043820105.1. GTDB lineage: Bacteria > Bdellovibrionota_F > JAHFAK01 > JAHFAK01 > JBDREC01 > JBDREC01. Next base: position 11,937 of record JBDREC010000002.1, on the reverse strand, counting down.
ATCAGTAGAGTCTATTTCCAATTTCCATGAATTATGACTTTCTATAGACTTTTTGAATATATTATCGAGCATTATTATTAATTTGCTTTCTACAAAATCTTTACAAGCAAGCCCTAACTCCTCTATCTTTTTGTTAACTTTTTTATTACTCACCATGTTAACGGGGTCATTGTCCCCAACAAAACCTAAATAGGCTTTATCCAGGGTCAAATCAATATCCTCTGAAAATCTTTTGATTATATTATAAACCTTGGATAAAGATGTACCCCCCTTAAAAAGCAGATGATTATTTAAACCTTCAATTCTAAAAAGTTGATTAAGAACCCAACAAACCCAAAAATCCTTTTCAATAATGACAGCAGGAAAACCTTTTAGTGCCGACACTTGATTATAATAAGTTCTCTTTTCTTTATCAGGATAACTCAAAAAACTATTCATGAAGACCACCATAAATCTTATCATTAATTATTTTTGATATCCAAACAGGAGCCAAACTAGCATCAAGTTTCAACCTTTTCTTATCTTCATCTGATAAATTATTCTTAAGTATATTTATTATCCGTTCATTAACATTATCCTTACCAATAAAGCGCAAAGCAGCTATAACAATTCCTGATATACTACCAGCTTTTTTCATATTTTTAGGAGTAGTCCTTTTAAAAATCAGCTCTAAATTTCCTATTTTATATTTCATTGATCTACCATCTGTAAGATAAACAATTTTACCTGGCACATGTTTTGAAATTCCAATTAGATTAGCAGCATATGCGCCACTAACTTGAATTTGTATTTTATATTTATCAGATATAGCTTTAGCAACTTTTTGAATATCAGGTGGCAAAACACCTAGTTTTATATGCCTTTGAGGATAATCATAAATTCCATGCGCAAGCCTACGAATTAAACCTTGTTTCTCTAAACGAGATAAAGCTTTTCTAACAACTTCACTAGTACCCAAATCACTAAAATTCCCTGGAGTAAAACACCAACCCCTGCCATTACCATATATTCTATTTATAATTTTATTTACAGCACCTTGCATACTAACATCCTTGTTATATTGTCACAATTTTAGTATACTATTTGTGACATTGCAAGCTTATTATCTATATATAATAAAAATTCCTTTATTCTTCTTTGACTTGATATTAAAATCCCTGTATTAAGTTCATCTAAACAATATCTTCTCAGGCATTACTTCAAACTCTAAACTTCCCTTACAAGGATCCCCCTTAGCAACATCATCCTTATTAACTTTTATTTCCTTAGAAATATTAACAGCTCCACCAACATATGAATCAAGATTAATAATCAGATCAACTTCATTATCCTTTTCAATATATACAACATAATCAAGTATTTTGCCATTTGTAACAAATTCAAGCTTATAAGATTCAGCCTGATAGTAACCTTCAGTATTTTCAGAGTATTCAATTGGCTTTGGCTGATATTTGTGTGCAAAACAGGATGTTAATAATACTGCTATAGCAAATATAATTAGATTTTTCATAGAATTTAGCTCCTTTTGAAAAAGGTACAATTAATTATTAACCTAGTTTTTAATAAATTATTATTCAAGAACAAATATAGACTGTATAATAGAAATGATATCTTGAAACAAATAATTCCAGATCATTTTTTAAAATAAGAAGGAAATCCCTCCCTTCACCCTTTATTAACAAACAAAAAAGGAGTACATAATGAAACTACTAACAAAAGAACTAATCCAAAAATTCAAAGAAACCGGCTCACAAGAAAACAATCCCAATCCCTCAATCATCTGCAAATTCTTCACTACCTGGGCTAACTGGATTTGGTATGCAATAGAGTATGATCCAGAAACCAGAATCTTTTATGGCCTAGTCCATGGCCATGAAAAAGAATGGGGGTATTTTAGTCTGGATGAACTTGAGGCATTGAGAGGGCCGGGAGGATTGATGGTAGAGAGGGACTTAACTTATTATTGAGTTATAAGAATTGTATTTTTTGTAGATTGTCAAGGCCTGACCCGGTGAGGCCTGACCCGGTGTATAATTTCTGGACAAGTTCCATGATCTTTTTTGATTCGTCTAATAGTTCTGATATTTTTTCCAATTCTTTTGCATGTTGATGCTCAAAATTTGTCTCGACAAGTGCTTGTTGATCTTTTATAATTTCTCTCCTCAGGGCTTTTCCTCCTTGGATATTGCGGGGTTCCGCAATATTGTTTGATTTTTTAATTTATATTTGGAGGATACAAAAGCCCTGATTATTTTTCAAGAATATTGTCTCTTATCCTTGATAATTCTGCGATTTAGAATTTCGGGATGGGAACTAATTAGTTATAACAGTCACTCTTAATAGGAAGGTTTAAGTCACTTAAAAAAGCTATGGAATCCTTTTACCTCTCCAATTCATAAGGATCAATCTTATATAAGTATTTTAATTCACTTCCATCATCAATAATGAGATATCCATCATCAACAGATGAAAAGGAAATAAAAACATTTTTTGATTGAAATGGATCCGGCATAGCAGGCATTTCATAACCACTACTATAAAAATCATCTTCATTTGCTTCAATTTCAAATGGCATCACATTAGATCCACTTAGATTCTTAATATATTTAGTATACACTCTATTTAAGATGCTTTTTAACTCAGATGACTGCCCTACAATAGCTGGTTCTTGAAAGCTAACTTTTTGAGCTAAGCTTGATGCTTTAACTGAAATTCCATTATTTTCACAAAGATAATTACTCTGAAAAGGTGAATAACTAGTTAAGAGATGATAACTTAGAACTAAATCTGAATTATACTGAAAATCAAATTTTACTGATACAGTATTATAATCATTTGAAAGAGTTAGTTCCATTGGAGAGCTTAAACTTAGCCCTTTAAGATCCAAAAAGTCTTCACCTGAATTGTATCTTGTTGAATCTGAATATGTTATAATTTTTTCAAAACTTGCAGTAATTTTATTTCTGCCTATTCTTTTTCCAAGATCATCAATGCAATCATTACCAAATTCCAAGCTAAAGCTAATTGAAAAAACAAGAATTAATGAAAATATTAGGAAAAATATTGTATTTATTTTCATAGGTAACCTCAGTATTATTTATTCAGTAATTCCATTTCATATTACAATACTCAACACATTGCAACATTTTTCCCTCTTGATGGCTATAAATTTGTATTCTACGAATGCAAGGGTTTTTTTTTAACACTTATAATCTATTGACTAGCCTCATTCATTTTCTTCTCAACAATCCCTGTGACATAATCAAACTTCCATTTTAGCATGTCATTAAAATCATGCTCCTTTGCAATATCTCTTACAATATTTAAGCCCACACAATAGGCAGCTCTTGCTGGCATATCGGAATTAGTTTCTTTGCCTCCAAACCACATGGAAAAAACATCCAAATACTCAGGATCAGAAAAACTTTTAGCTGATACTTCTCTAAATTTTATAATATATTCCCTGGCATGCTTCTGACAATTTAAAGACAACTCCTTACTATCTAATAAAACATCATCATTCTTTTTTGGATTCAATAAGCCACTTGCATAAACTGCCATCCCCTCAAGCCACATATAATGTGCATAAGTAAAATCACCCTTTATCCACTCATCCATAATCTGAGCATTTTGAATATGAAAAGCATGAAAGAGTTCATGACTTACAAGCACATTAAGATCTGCTTTACTTAGCAGCCTATCCACCCCAAAAGCAATGACAGTTGATCCGTCCTTTAAAAAACCAACCTTGCCGTTAAACTTTAAAGATGGCATAACATAAATATAATACCTAAAATCAGCGCTTGGAAATAGCTTTTTAAACTCCTGCATATTTTCCGGCAAGATCACAGCAAGTTCTTTGAATATTGGTTCCATCCTCGTCGAAATTCGGTCAAGCCTGGGAACATACCTATCAAGCCTTTCCTGCTTTTCCTTAGCATAATCCTTAACAAGATATCTTTCAAAAACCAAGCTGTCATAAACATCTGGATATTTATCAGTAAACATTGATCTAAACAATCTCACTTTAGATTCAGGCTCCAAACCTCTAGATAGTTTAATAAATTCCTCAAATTCTGCACCCATGCTTATTATCCTGGGCCATTCTTCATTGTTTGATGGTTTAGGAGTATGCTTGAAAGCCTGACAGGAAGTAAGCATAATTAATATCAGAAAATAAGTGCATTTAACTTTATTCATTACTAGATCTTCCCAAAATAAAATCAGTAATTATACAAATAATCTATCCTCTCAAAATATAATTCTCAAGCACAAACAATACCCACTGATAGTTCCATGCACCTCGAACAATAAAATTAAGATCAACTTTTAAAATGAAGGGATTCTCCCTTCACCCTTATTAACAAAACCCAAAGGAGCACAAAATGAAACTACTAACAAAAGACCTAATCAAAAAATTCCAAGAAACCGGCTCACAAGAAAACAATCCCAATCCCTCAATCATCTGCAAATTCTTCACTACCTGGGCTAATTGGACCTGGTACGCAACAGAATATGATCCAGAAACCAGAATCTTTTATGGCCTAGTCCATGGCTTTGAAAATGAATGGGGATATTTTTCACTAGATGAACTTGAGGCTTTGAAAGGGCCTGGTGGTTTGGGAGTTGAAAGGGATTTGAATTTTAATTGATCCATTTAGGCTAAAACCGCACAACTCGTCTTATCAAATCCTTATCAACTGCTTTTTTACTTAAACTGCTAATTGCCTTTAGCCTTAATACTGTAGACTCAAGATAACTCAAATCCTTATCAAGCATCCTTGCCAAAAACTCGACATCACTATCCTTTACTAAAAGACCATGCCTATCAAAACGCTGCCTTAAAAATTTGAGCCTGGAATTAAAATCAAGCTTGAATATTTCATAAAGCTTAAAATCATGAAAATGTTTATTGAGTTGATCAGCTAGGTTATCCTTTGAGGCAGTACTTGCAATAAATACCCTATCAAATGTAGCAAAAAACTTCTTATGCTCAGCTAAATTATCCTTTTCAAACAAATGCATCCTGCAAAAATTATCCATATTATCTAGCAATAAAATATTCCTACCCTTCTTATCAACAGGCATATTTAAATTATCAAAATTATCTATATAAGTCTCAAAAGATAAAAAAGTAATATTGGCCCTAGGCATGTTAGCCTTAATCTCATTAGCAATAGCATGAAGCAAATGAGTCTTTCCAAGCCCGCTTTTTGCTGCAATAATAATAGGTACACAAACAACCTCTTTTACTAAACAAACCTTCTTAAGACAACTTATAAACTTCTGGTTTTTGTGTGCTACAATAAAATTATCAAAATTAAAATTAGGACATATGCTAATATCAATATCTTCTTGCCCTGTCTTTACAAAAACATCTCCATACATATCTTTGCTTTCAGCATTAATCCTGAAATTAATTATCTTCTTATATTCTTTTTTTGCAACTGCTTTAAATAAAGGAACATAATGCTCACTAATAAACTTGCTAATATTAATATTAAAAGTACCCAGCTCAATCTCACCATCACCCTCTTTTATTAGTTCAAGTGGCCTCACCCACTGATCATAATATACAGCCCCAATCTCTTGCTTAAGACTACCTTGCATCTTTTCCCAAAGTCCCATCTTTGTCTCCAGTAATTATGAACAATGGGGCAATATATATTATGCTGTGGACAGTTTTTGACTTGAAAATAAAATATATTAATTTATATGAAAGTAATCGTCTTCAGTAGATATTAACTTTTTAAAGCATAAATTTATGGACAAAATATATCCTGTCATATTAAAAGCCAACTAAAGTACCGCATCAATTTAAGAATAAATTAACTTATTTCTTCTCTTTCTTTGTAATTTTCTTAATTTCTTTATCAAAATCGCTTTCATAGAGTTTGTCAGAAATCACTCTATATCTTTCATACTCTTCTTCAGCAAACTTTTTAGCTATTTCGCTATTTACTTTTCCCAGATTTTTTAAAATATCTTGTTCATTAAATCTTAAGAATGCATCAAGTTTAGAGACCCAATCCTTCATTGTCATTACAATTCGCTTTTTTGCCTGCAATTCAGCATAATCAAGATACATTGTAACAATGAGATTAAGACTTTCTAATTCATTTTCATCTAAATAATTTTTAGCAATAGCTACATCTGATTTTCTAATATTTCCTGAAGGAGCATTTTTCCAAGAAGTAAGTCCCATATTCTGCTTTTTACTACTGGCTCTATCTGCTATAATTTCAGCAGCCGTTTGACCGCTGATTGCCCAATGTAATTTATTTTGCACAGTTGCAAAAAACTTCTTTGTCTCTTCGCTGTCTTTGGAATAATCACTACTGCACTGAGAATAAATATCAGTAATTTTTTGATAAAACCTTCTTTCACTAGACCTGATGTCTCTAATTCTTTCCAGCTGCTCTTCAAAATAATCTTTACCAAAAATATTATTAGGATTTTTTAAGCGCTCATCATCCATAGTAAAGCCTTTGATAATGTATTCTTTTAAACGCTCTGTTGCCCATATTCGAAACATAGTTGCTTGCTTGGAATTAACACGATAACCAACAGATAGGATTGCATCTAGGTTGTAAAACTTAACTGGCTTTTTTTGAGTTTTTCCTTTAATAGCACCATGCTTTGTGGTAAGTTCCAAAATGGAACTAACCATTTTTTCATGCAATTCACCACTTTCAAATATGTTTTTAAGATGCTTGGTAATAGCTGGTCTTTGTACACCAAAAAGCTGAGCAATTTTATCCTGAGTTAACCAAACATTTTCATCCTTTAAAAATATTTCAACTTTTACATTGCCATTAGGTGATTTATAAAGAAGAAATTCAGTAAAAGTGTTGTTGGGAACAATTTGATTCTTTTTCATTTCAAATCTCAATCTATCTATTTTTAATTTAATAAAAATATTATTTTAGAAATTTACCTATTTTGCAAGATCAAATGAAATGTTTTTTTCAAACGTTTGAAAAAGTTATTTCTTCATCTTCCTATACTTACAAGGACTAATATAGTCCTTAGCCAGCCAAGCGGACTCGAAAGTTGATATTGCCATCTGTGCATTCGATTGTGTCACCATCGATGACTTTGGTAACTGAGTATTTGGAAGAAGCAAACATATTAAGTGAAATTGATAAAATGATAATCATTATTGAAAGTTTATTCATAATATTTTGTCCTATTAATACATTTCTAAAATGATATATTCAACAGTTGTCCCATTGGAGTTATCTCCACTCAAAAAAAATGAATCCATAACATAGCTATTAACTAATATTGTGTCTGATCCCCATAATACTTTAAAAATAAAGGGCCAGGCCTTGACATTCGACAGCAATTGAATAAGTGCCCTGAAAATAAGACAATTCTACCGTTGCCCAATGTTCCAATGATTTCAGTCTGTTATTGTATTCGCCATTTAATTTGTTAGCTTTGCTGTAGAATGTCAAGGCCTGGCCCCACTTGTTGGAAATAACAAATTCCTAATGGATCACCTAGCCTATCTTTTCATAAGGCAGTGTGCATGTGGGAAAAGAAGAAAAGCGAAAATGCTCTTTAATAAGCATCAGAAGGGAAAAGCATTGAAAAAAATATCAGAAGCAAGAGCAACAAAACTAGCTTTTGAATTAATAAGAATCTAAAACTTCAATTCACCTCTTAAAGGCCACGAACTTACATTCAGTTGATTCATTTGATTCCCATAAAGAAAAATGCACAGCTTCTTCGATATCAAGTCCAATCAACTCATCTTCAGAATTATTTTCAAAAAATATTTCAAAAAGGTCCCCGAATTCACTATTTCTATATTCAAAACCACCCCGACTATTACCTACATAGAGAAAAAAACCATATACGGAGGTGATGGTTTTAATATCTGCAATACCTCCGTACAATCACCTTATTGAAATAAGGCAGCATAAAGTAATTAGTCTCATTTTCATTCCTTTGTAATTTACGATGCTTGTTTTTTTTCTTTAATATTATTGGGTAAATATTTTATTCCAATAACAGTTATCAATAACACGATTAGAATCGAAATTAAAAATATACTAAGAGGTGATATTTGGTAAAAATACATAATAATTATTGGTGATAAAATAGATATAGCACCACTTATTGAAGCATTTAAACTCCAAGCAGCTTCGATTTCATTATTTTCAAATGACTCAAAGAAATAGGCTAAGCTAATTGGTTTTACAAAATCACGAGCTTGAAATAAGACTATTGAAAGAATAATACCCAAAACACTCTGAGAAATGCATATTAATGCTAAAGGTAAAATATCAAAACTTATATCAAAAATATAAATATATTTCTTATTAATATTTTTCAATTTCATTGCAGCAATTAAACCCAAAAAAGGTACAATAAAATATGCTAATGAGTAATAATCAAAAATAAATTTTGATTCAAACCCCAAACTTGTTAGATAGATAGGCAAAAATGAAACAGTAATTAATACCCATGATAAGCCTGATGAAATTATAATAAATGCTGCTAAACTTTTCTTGTTCTTAACTTCTTTAAAAGGAAGCTGAAATAACTTAAGCTTTTTGTTAGCACTTATTTTTGTATCATTAGTTTTAAAAACTTTAATAACTATAAAAATTAAAATGAGAATAATAGTCACTATAAACACATTAGATTTAAAATTAAAGCTGTCTTTAGCTAAATAACTTGAAAACAAAAACCCGCATGCGATTCCTAGTGATAAAAATATATCTCTTATAGAAAAAACCAAAGACTTTTCATGATCATCTTCAATTTTAGCGATATATGGCGTAAGCGTATTATTAAAAACTCTTATAAAGAATGGAAAGCTAAAAAACGCCAGATAGACATAATTAAATTTAAATAAAACCAGCGAAAACATTGCAATAACTATTACTAATGAAAATGTTAAAACATTTATATTTCCAAATTTCTGAGAAAATCTCGATATAATCAATGGCATTATAAGGATTGAAATGTTAGATGCAGTTAGAATATAAGCCCAGAGTTCTTCAATATTTTGATTTTTTAAATAGATTGAACTCCCGACTGAAAAAGGAGCCTCACAGAAAAAGAATAAAAAGAATACTGTAAAAATAAGGAAATATTCTTTTTTTAATATAATATTATATATTTCTTTCAATTAAAACACTCTTTTTTAATAGTTTTATGAATAAATGAAACTCTATCATTAATATCATCTTCACAAACAGAAAGAAATTTCTTATCCTTTAAAACAAACTCACCATTAATCATCACATGCTCAATTTTTTCGCGATTACAATTTATTAATATATTATGAAGCAGATTTGAAAAGGATTTTGTATTGATTATTGGTTCAAAATCTAAATCATTTTTATTGATAAATGTCAGGTCAGCTAAAAAACCATCTTTTATTTTTCCAATTTTATTTTGAAACCCATAAGCCCTAGCACCATTTTGAGTTACCATTTTAAAAACATCTTGTGCTTTAAACTCATCCAACTTTGAGTTTAATTTTAAAAAGCAATATGCCATTCTCATGTTTTCCCAAAAATTGATATTTCCCCAGTCTGTACCAAGGCAAACATTAATACCAGCTCGCATCCAACTAGAAATATCCGCAAGGCCAGCACCTGATTCAAGGTTAACAAATGGACAATGAACCACAGTAGCGCCTGCTTCTTTTATTAAATTTATATCATTTTCATTTAAATGAACACCATGAAAAAGAATAGTCTTTTCATCAAGCAGTCCATATTCCTTAAATAGTTCAATTGAAGATTTGCCAAATTTTTCATAAACAAACTCTTTGCGATATTTTGTCTCTAAACAATGCCCCATAAAAATCGGATTAAATTCTTTCTTAATCTTAACTCTTAATTTTAATTCTTCATCAGTAAATACTTCTTCAGCTAACAAGTCAGAGCCATAAATAACGTTGTCACTATTAAAGCCCATATAATCGGGGTATTCTTCATATGCATCAATTATCCCCTTTAAACCAATTTTTTCTAAAGCACATTGATGCTGCCTTAAATTTCGAAATGTAAAACCAGAGTTATCAGTAAAAGTGATTCCATTTTTAATAAGATCCATATAGCCTTTTAAGCACAAGGCCTGAAATTCATCTTCTGATAATTTATTTTCAATATAATCAAAATATGTTTGAAAAGTTTTAGCTTTTTCAGGATTATCAAACCAATCATGAAGAGAAACTTCTTTTGTTAAACCTCGTATAGAAATTGAAGGATTATGGTTGTGGGCATTAATCAAGCCAGGAAGAATAATTAAATCTTTGCAATCGAATATTTCAGCATCATCTATGTTATTTGCACTCAAATCAAGATTGATTTTATTATTTTCAATCAAAATATCACTATTTATAAATTCCAGATTTTCATTTAAATATAAAGTATCTTTAAGTAATATCTTCATTATTTCCTTCCATTTACTAAGCAAAACAATTCTAATATATTAATTTTTACAAGATCTTTTCTGCGATATCAAATGTAAAATGTTACTTTTGTATATATATCAATACTTTCAGCTTCTTAAAATTAAATTTCAGATCCTCTTTTTCAAACTTGAAGGGATCCTCCCTTCACCCTTTAATAATTTAACTAAAACAGGAGCTAACCATGAAACTACTAACAAAAGAATTAATCAAAAAATTCAAAGAAACAGGCTCACAAGAAAACAATCCAAACCCCAAAATCATCTGCAAATTCTTCACTCCCTGGTTGAACTGGACCTGGTATGCAACAGAGTATGATCCAGAAATCAGAATCTTTTATGGCCTAGTTCATGGTTATGAAAAAGAATGGGGGTATTTTAGTCTTAATGAGCTTGAGACTCTCAAAGGGCCGATGGGGTTGGGAGTTGAGCGGGATTTGTATTACTAAACATTTGCACATGTTAAAAAAAACATTAGATTACTTTAAAATCATACACTCCAAAGATATATTGATTTAGAATTAATTATGCTTCTACTTTTTAATTATAGATTGTCATTTTATAAAATTCTATGTATAAAAAAACATAAAAACTGCTCAATAATTAAGAACAATGATAAAAGATTGTATCACAACTATAACCAACAGAAAAACAATTGATAAAATTTTATCTTACCATAAATGTAACAATTATTTCCAATGCTTAAAATGTGGAAGTATAAAATCTGATTCCAAAGATCTGGCAAGAACACTTTATCCCTTTGCACAAAAAGCCTTTGAATATTACGATAAAGAAGAAGGTGATTATGATGAAGAATATGAGGCATTTAAAGAGGAATGTTATTACTTACTAACAAGTTTGCTTTTCTGGCTATGGCCAGAAGATGGACTTAGAGATAATGATATATTATTCAAATGGTTTGAAGAAAATGAACCCTATTTAATGCATGAGTTTGACATGGGTTTTGAATATGAAGATGTATATATTGCCTCTAAAGAAGTCATTGTTAAAACAAGTGATGATTGTGGGTGTTCACTCAGCTTATTCCAAGAGGAAGATGATGATGATTGAGCTATGGAAGATACTTACTAGCAAGCAATCCAAAACACCATAATTGTCTGTAAAATCATCTCTCCTCTATCAAGTTGGACCTGATACGCAAATGAGTTCAATCCTGAAACCAGAATCTTCTTTGGCTTAGTTGACGGCTTTGAAAAAAAATGGGGATATTTTTATCTTGTTGAGCTTGTGGCTTTGAAGGGACCTGGAGGATTGGGGGTTGAGAGGGACTTAATTTATTATTGAGTTATGAGAATTGTGTTTTTTGTAGATTGTCAAGGCCTGACCCTTCTTCTCTTTTTCTGATGGTCTGTTTGATTATAGAGATAAAGACAATATTACATTTCATCCTTGCAATAATTGGAATATTGGCAAGATCACACAGTTGTTCAGAGAAACACTAATAAAGCTAATGGTAAAGAAAGAAATTCTGTCAGAAAA
>JBDREC010000001.1:0-117618 GCA_043820105.1 Pseudomonadota bacterium | reverse complement strand
TGCAAATCGGACGATAAACTGGTCCAGTAATCGGACGCAAAAGTGGTCCACCTACCAAAGTAAAAATAATAAAATATTGAAGGAAGCCAAAATTAAGTATTTATAAAAGGGATATTTGGGAAGTAAATTTATAATAAATTTACAAGCCACAAGATTATAAATAAAATTTTGGAGAAAGGGATGAAAACAATGGCAGAGAGGATTACGATTATTACATTAAAAAAAGCTGGAAAATCAGCAAGACAAATTGCAAAGGATTTAAAAATATCCAGAACAACGGTGAATAAAATAATTAAGGATTACAAGAAAAGAGGTGAAAATTCATTAAATCCAGTTATTGAAAAAGTAAGTGTTGTAGAAAATTATAAGGATACCATTTTGAGTTATCTAGATAAGGAACCAAAACTATCATCTTTAAGGATTTGGGAGAAGCTTAGGGACGAGAAAGAATTTAAATATAAATATGATGCTGTAAGAAAATATATGAAAAAGCTTAGGGTAGCAAATCAGATATATCCTGTATTTGATCATAATATTCCTGCAGATGAAGCTTATGTCGATTTTGGATATGTTGGATTATTACATAACCCTTATGAAGGGAAAATGAAAAAGAGTTATGTATTTTGCATGAGATTAGCTTATTCGAGGTATGATTATTTTGAAATAGTTACAGATCAAAAAGTAAAAACTTTTATAAACTGTCATGAAAATGCGTTTTTGCATTTTGGAGGAGTCCCTAAAAAAGTTACCATTGACAATCTAAAAGCAGGGGTTTTGGAAGCAAATTTTTATGATCCGACCTACCAGAAAGAATATTTAGAATTTTCAAAACATTATAATTTTCTACCAAATACTTGCCGACCTTATAAACCAAAAGATAAGGCAATGGTGGAAAACGGCATAAAATATTTCAAAAATAATTTTATGGCAGGTCGGACTTTTAAAGATATAAATGATTGCAAAGAAAAATCAAGAAAATGGATGGAAGAAAAATCTTTAAGAATCCATGGCACCACCAAGAAGGTTCCAGGTGAAGTTTTTGAAAATGAAGAAAAGAATAAATTGCACAAACTTCCATTTGAAATTTTTGATACAAGTGAATGGACCAAGCATAAATTGCATCCTGACTGCTATTTGAGGATAGATAAATCCTTATATTCAGCTCCATATAGCTATGTTGGAGAAAAACTTTATGCACAAAAATCAAATAATTATATCAAGGTTTATAATAGAAATTTAGAACTAATTCACACTCATAAGCGCGCGAATTCAACAGGAGAAAAGGTTAAACATGCAAGCCATTTTCCAGAATGGATCGAACTTATAAGTTCAAATAGTTATGAATATTATATGAGCACTGCGAAAAAATATGGAGACATTGTGTACAATTATTGTCAGCAATTATTCTCTGAAAAAGATTGTGAGGCCTACAGAATGATTCAGGGAATAATTTCTTTGGGCAAAAAGCATGGTAGGGTTAAGCTTGAAAATGCATGTTTTAGAGCGACTCAGTATGAAAATTACAGTTACAAATGTATAAAAAACATATTGAGCCAGAAATATATACGTGAAAATGAGCTGTTTGATATGGAAAATATGGATTCAAAAAAAGAGAGTGCGTATTACAAAAGTGATTTAAGCAAATACGATGAACTTCATTAAACATTAAAATAAAGGAGGTAATAATTATGATACAAGAAGTTAAAAAGAAATTAACAAATTTCAAGTTGGCAGGAATTTCAAAGTCATTGGAAGATATTATCGAAACAGTAAAAGAGGGGAAAATATCACATTTGGAGTTTTTAAATCAGCTCCTTGATGAGGAAGAATTATCAAGAAAAAACAATTCACTGAGAAAGAGAATGTCAAAATCAAAGATAAGCAAAACAGGACAAAAGAAAGTAGAAGATTTTGATTTTATTTTTCAACCAAGCGTAAGCAAATCACAAATATTGAATATAGCAACATGTTCATTTATGTATAAAAAAGAAAACATAATATTCTTAGGAAAACCTGGTACAGGAAAAACTCATCTTGCTACAGCTATAGGATTTAAAGCATTATTAAAAGGATACAAGGTTTTGTTTACAACTGCCTATGATTTAATACAGGAACTTTATCAATCAAGGGCAGATGGCTCATATTATAAAAAAATAGAAGAATATAAAAAACCTGATTTACTGATAATAGATGAACTTGGATTTAAAAAGTTTACACAAAATGCAGTGGATGATCTTTTTGAAATAATAAATCAAAGATATGAAAACTCCTCAATAATAATAACATCAAATAAACCGTTTGAAGATTGGGGAAACATATTATTTGATCCAGTTCTGGCATCAGCAATAATAGATAGATTGATTCATCATTCACAGATAATATCGATAAAAGGAGAAAGTTATAGGGCAAAAGCACATAAGGAAGCGATGAAAAAATAACTATTTGAATTAACAGGGTAATAGATGGAGATCAAGCCCAGGTTATCCACAAGATCAAAAATGCCACAGGCAAATGTAGATGGGGCTTCTGGGCTATTAATGGCCCTAGCCCCAAACATTATATATTTGCCTATAGCATTTTTGCTCATGTGGATAACCTTATTACTGGTTTCATTATTTTTAACATATTAATGTAAGGAGTTTTAATTTATGAGTTGCAATTTTTATAAAAATTTTAGATAAAAATTTTTGGGCTAGGTGGACCACTTTTGCGTCCGATTCGTGGACCAGTTTTCAATCCGATTGGCAGTGTCATATGTTTTTCATCATTCATTATTACCTCAATTTGGATTGGGCACCCCCGCTAGAGAGTGCCCAACTATTTAATTTATAGGCACCCAAAAGTGCCATAAGCGCAGATCATATTTCAGACCTGCATGCTGACATCAAATTCTCCACATCCCAGTAATCACACCCTCTATGTGATTGGGTTACTAGGATAAGATTAGATAAGATAGAAAAAGATAAGATTAGATAAGATGAGATATTATCTAACCTTCACACTTCCATTCACCATTACTATCATCACTCAATTAGCTCCAATATTGCGTCTACTACAGAATGCCACATACTCTTAGGTAATTTTTGTTGTTTTCTATTCTTACTCACAGTTCTAGTTTTAATTTTGAATAATTTGTCTTTAAATTTTTCTGGTGTCATTCTATCTCGCCGAGTTGGCTTTTCTCCTCTGTTGGCAATTATCCAATAAAGATAATAGAATGATCCTGAAGAAATATTCCTTTTGCCTTTGGGTGCTATATTAAGAAACAATGGAATCTTCTTTCCATACTGTTCTCCAAGATCGACCATTATAAAATCTAATTTTACCTTCCTTTGAGAATAAAAATTTACTGGTTTACCCTCAAGGCACCTTGCTTTATAAATACCATCTGGAACTAAAACTAATTCATCTTCTTTTGGGGGTATAAAAAGATCGTCCTTTTTACTTTTCAACTTTATCCTCCTTTACTTTTTCAAAGGCATCTTTGGCTACAACTCCAAGAACCATTGCAATCCTTAAAACTCTTTCATCTTCATATTTAATAGGTATGATGCTATTCATTATCTGAAAAAATGTAGAAGGATTTAGTTTTGCTTTTTGGGCAATTTTATAACCTTTAATCTTTGAAGTTTTATAAGCAGTAATTAATGCTTTACTTACTTTCATAGTATAATCCCTTTCTATGAGAATTGATAATACTTATCTTTAAAGCAAGATAGGTGCCAACCCACAATCCACACATAATGTACTGATATCATTAGCACAATTACAATTCGATTGATTTTCCACAAAACAAATGTTAAATAATAATAATTATTAACAATTATTTTTAATTATATTATGATTAAATTCAATGACTATATATTGAGATCTCACACTGCAGTCTCTAGTAAGGAAAAAACTATAGAAGCTGCAAATTGCGGTGAAACAGTTCTGTTTGTTGGCAAAAGAGGTGTTGGAAAAGAAATATTTATGAACTTCTATATAAATCAAAGAACTGAAATCACTGACGGGAAGGAAGAATGGGTTACTATCAATTGTGCTCAACCCAGCTCATCATTAACACTCGAACTATTTGGAGCTGATAAAGGAGCATATACTGGAGCGATCAAAGATGTAATTGGATTAGTAGAACAAGGGAAAAACATAGCATTCGATGAAATTGGTGATATGCCTGAAGAAAATCAATCTGGCATCTTGAGATTATTACAAAACAAAGAGTTCTCTAGAATAGGTAGCACCAAAGTTGAAAAATTTAAAGATTTTAAATTTATTGCAGCCACTAATAAAATTTCATCACTAAGAGGTGATTTAGTTGATAGGTTTGAAGTAATAGTAAAAATATTTCCTCTGAAGTTTAGAAAACTAGATATTAAATATTTTTTAATAGAGTATTTAAAGCAAAATGGAATTGATTATTTATCGTCAACTCTATGGGATATACTAATAAATGAGTTAGAGTATAAAGGCAATATTCGAGAATTTCTTAGAATACTGGAAGAGATTACACCTGCAACTCATTTTAAACTAAAAAGCAAGTCCATTGACCCGAATAAATATAAAATTAGCACATTGCCTTTAGATATCTCAGAAACACCAACAGTCCTAACAGCAAATAGTTACTTCTCGAAACACTACAATTTAAGTAATGACGATTGGCTATATTTAAATGAAGATGAAATAATTAAACTTGATGATTTGATTAATAATAAAATCGTGGAATATGGAGACATCTTTCTCCAGCTTCTGGAGAAAGAATTGCTAAGCCAACATGAAAGTGAAATTTATCAAGCAACCTCACTTTTTGAAGAGCAAGCACCCCCCAATGTTAGCGAGGTACTAGAAAATATTGCCAATTCAATTAATAAAAGTTCCATAATTAATAACCAAGCAATTCCAAAAATACCATTTGAAATAAATGATATTTTTAAATTAGATATTAAAAGAGGCAAAAGAATTTTTGAATTGCGCTGGTTTAATCACCTGCTTAGTGAAAAATATACTAGAAAAGAAATAATGAACAAGTTAAAAATAAGTTCTGATACCTATACAAGACTAAAAAGAGATCTGAAAAATAATTCTCATCAAATAAATTAAATATTATTCATACTGCTTTTCTTAATCTTTAGATATTAAGGCTTTTCCTTTAACATCATCATTCTTTTTCCATATAATTTTTTGTTCATGGTCTTTGTTTGCACAACAATGGTGTATCTGTACTACTTCCCCAGTTTCATATGACTGGACCATAATTTCATGACAATCCGCTTCTACTTTATGATTCAAATCTGCCTGGATCTTAGGATTGTACTCGTTAAGCTTTTCCACCATTACCTTCCAAAACTGAAAATCACCACTTAATGCCTTTTGCAAACCAACTTTTACAAGTGCTGCTCTAGCACCTTCCAAAGACCTAGAATATTCATTGTTAAACCACTCAAGAAATCCAGTCTGTTTCTGCCATCTGTACCACTGGCTGCGTGCTACATTTGATTCTTTACACCATGCTGAAAAATTTGGAGCTACATCAGGATTAATAGCGGCTTCAAGCAACTTCAGCATATTAGGTGTAGGTTTAAATTGTGTGTCTTTTTGTTGCATAATTTTAACCTCCTTAAGTGCCTTTATACACTATTTTTAAGGATTTGTGAAGAAAAGAAAAGAAATTATTGAGCTTTCTAGTGGCTATTCATAGAAAGTAATATCATTAATCATGAATTCTAAAGTATCACCATTAGTATTGATATCACCATCCAGGGAAGTTAATTCAAAAATTGAAAAACTGCCGACTTCAATGTCAGTATTGGTATATCTATTTTCATCCCAAGCTATCTCAATATCACTCGAATCTCTAACGTAAACAGAATAATTCAAATAACTTATTATGTGCTGTGTAGAGTTTGTTATTTTTAAGGTAATATCATCTGTAACATGGGAATTGTAATCATAGTCATTAAGTCTAACCGATAGGCAATTTGTTATAATGCCTGTTTGGCCAACTTCAAAAGGAAAGGTGGTACTCTCCCCGCCACAAGAAGGAACATCATCACCATCACCATCACCATCGCCATCACCGTCACCGTCTCCGTCTCCATCTCCATCACCGTCACCAAAAGTCCCTGAGCTACCATTGTAATCATCAGAATCAGGATCATTAGGATTATCAAATTCACCACTTAAACAGGTGGCAAAACAAAATAAAGATATTATTAAAACAAAAAGTGTTTTTAATATTTTATTAAAAATCATATGTTAACATTACTCCTTTAAAGTCTTTTGTTAGAAAAGCAGTTGGTTTCATATATTTTGGCAAAACAAATATTTCCAGAGTTAATGCCATTGCCATAGAAAAAACCGAAACACTCCCTAGTATATAAGCTCTTTCAGTAGCAGATTCAGTTTGTTCCCTATAAGAAGAAGCTGTACTAGCAGAACTAGCGTTATTATAATCTTCCTTGGCTTCAATTGCATCAAAAACAGATATCGCTCCAATGATTCCTGATGCAAGACTGGTTCCGTAAAACAATATGCTAATAAACCTGCACCCCTTGTACTCTGAAGGATTATCAATTAACTCATTTTCTGATTCGGTTGAAATTTCATTGAATGATAAACTATCAACAGGGACTAAGGTTTCTTTGTATGAGCTCCCCCTTCCTGGTTCTAAGCTTACTTGGACTGTCTGATTTTCAAAGCCATCTTTTGTTATCAATAATTTATGCTTTCCAGGCATATAGTCTAGCCCTTTAAGTGGAGTCTTACCAATCATTTTCATTTCTGAAGTAAAAACATTAGCTGATTCAGGATCAGAAAGTATTGTCAACTTAGCTGGAATAGGTTCCAGATTAAGTTTTTTCACTTCTGTGTAATTGGGATATACTTTAACTTTTACTTTTAATGGATAATATCCTATCGCCTCAAGCCTTATATTATAGCTGTCGACTGGAAGATTAACACTTGTAGGCGCTAATCCAGCATACTTATTATTCACAAATATCTCAGTTTTAGGAGCATTTGATTCTATCTTTATAGTACCCTTTTCTTTTTCTAGTTTTATATTTAAATTAGACTTAATACCACTTGCAATGATAACTTTACGTTTTATTGGCTTATAGCTTTTTTTATCAATTAATAGCTCATATTCACCTGGCCAAATTTTACCAAACAAAATATTTGAAAATCCAATTGGTTCCCCATTTAAGTATATTTCAGCTCTTGCAGGAGATGTTGTAATTTTTAGACTACCTGTTGTCTTTGAATGTTTATTTTTAAATCCAATAATATTATCAGACATGTTTGTTATGTCTTTCTTATTGCCTTCAAGTTTCAACGCATCTTTTAATCTGTTTCTTTCTTTGTCTACTTCCAGGTCTGAAATTTTTAATAGCCGCCAACAGGTATATTTTTTTTTATCTTTTTCAATATATATATCCATGCTTTCAACGCCACTAATATTAACCCTATCAACTTCAAATGAAATATCCCTATAGAAACTAGTATCTTTTATTGTCTGATATGACTTTATATCAATTTTAAGGATTCCGCCAAATGAGCTTTGAACAAGTTCGTTGATGGCATTTTCATAGGCTTTTCTTCTTGCATCCTCTTCTGTCTTGTTATTTGAGCTTACACCAACATAGTATTTATATTCGCTTTCTTGCCAGGAGCTTTTATTAGTCCAAGATGGCTTATCATTAGCCATTAGGAAGCTAGGACAAAACAAGCAAATAATTATAATAAATTTATACTTCATAATTTATTTACTATTAAAGAAAGTGTCCCATTGAGCTTCAACTTTTTTCTTAAATGACTCTGATAATTCTTTGTCACCTATGCTATTAGCTATTGATATGTTTATTTGCCTATGATATTCTTTTAGATCAATACCAACCAAAGCAAAACATTGATATTTGGTAGTTTGAGTATATCCGTCACTAGTTGCGATCTTTTGATAGTAAGTTTCTTCTGTAAAAATTCCTACTAAATTATCAAGTTTACTGCCAATTGCTATAATTTTATTTAGAACCGTTTTATCAATTCCAAGCCCTTCGGAAGCCGTTTGAACCTGTGACTCTAGTTTGGTATTAATTTCTTGAGCAAGAGATGACTTTGCATTCATTGAAGCGATTTCAATTCCTTTTTCTGGGCTTGAATCACCAGGTATTTCCGCCATACCAACAATATATAATTTTTCTTTATTGATGAACCTTTTTTTAGCCTCAGCCCAATCAGGAGTATTGTCTTGGCTTTTAAAAATAATCTCATCTGGTGTAGCATTGAAACCGTCTTTAGATTTGATAGAACATGAGAATAAAATGGGTAGGATTGATAAAATAATAAATAATTTTCTCATAAAACATCTCCTTAGATTATATATTGCCTACACCCCTATACGAACTAAATAGTACGTGGTCAAGAAAGTTCGTATATTATATAAAGATGAAATGAACCAAGAACAAGATTACGAAAAGCTATTAGTTAGAATAGCAAAGAATATACAGAAGCTGAGAAAAGCTAAGAGTATATCGCAAGAAGAATTTGCCTCTAAATATGGCTTTAATTATCGACACTTTCAAAAACTTGAATCTGGCAAACATAGTCCTTCACTATACACTGTTTTTAAGATAAGCAAAATTTTTAAAGTAAAACTGTCTAATTTTTTGGATTAATTTTAGAATATTATTGTTTTAATAAATGAAGTAATCTTTCTTTTATTTTAAAAGCATCAAGCCCAAGATTAACTGTACAAAACCTGATAAGATGACCTTGGATTGTTACACTTTCATCATAATCTCTATCAATAGAAGGGTGCAGTAACATACCACTTGTTGCGAGTGACTGAGGATCATCTATATTTTCCTGACTTCTTAAATAAGTATACATTTGGTATAAATAGGTATTTCTTAGAGACTCTGTACGGTACCAGCCTTTGGTTGTAATCTCATTAAATTTTGTATCAATTATTAGTCGATTACCAGTATCCTGATTGTCAATGATTATATCTGTTTTCATGCTAGGAAGTATTTTATCCATTCCGTTGGTCTTGCTACATATTTGCCAATTAAACTGCTTTCCTGTTAATACATTCCATCTAGACCTATCTAGCACAGCAGAGTAAAAACCACCGATTCCTTTTTCAAATAATTTACGAAGCCATTCTATATTTTTGTCTGGTATTGGTAATAAAGTTCGCCCAAAAAACTCTGTAGGCAGAGCTAGTGAAAAAGCTAACTCTGCTGCCGATACCATTTTATTATCCTCTGCATCGTTACAATTAAATCTTTCACGACTAGTGCTATAACCATAAGGAAAGCTTTTGGAAACACCAATATTGTGAAGTCTTTTGGCTAATAGACAACATTTACATGAAAGTTCTTTGTTAAATACAAGTGAACTGATATGGTCTAATGCTGCTCTAATATATTGGTTTCTTGGTGTGTCAACCGTCAACATGTCATATTTGCAACAAATCTTACCTCTTTCCATCAACCTATGACTTTCAGTAAATAGAGCATCTATTCGGCCTCTAATCCGAGTAAGTTCACCTGTTTTGTTTTGGTATCCATATGTGAGATTTCTAAATAAACGTTGTTCAACTTGATGGCAGAGTATTTCAGCAACTAGATCGGCAATTTTATCTGGATTTTCATCAATTGCTACTTGATTAGAACCTTGTTGACGGTACAAGTTAGAAGCATAAAGCATTAATAACCAAATGTTTCGAACTGGTATTTTTCCAAGTAGCCTTGTTGAAATATCCTTCGATTGTTTTTCTACAGCAATAGATTCCATCAAAGACCTTCAACCAACTTTTCTTTTGCCTTTCTAGCTTGATCTGGATCATTAAACCAATATTCACTTAGTAGTGGTGCAATCTCTGTTGAGACTACACCTTTGTACCATGTTAATGGATCGTTTATAGTATTGCTAAAAGCTGGAGTTACATAGCTGTGTCCAATTTTAAATTGAGGTCCTAGATTTTTATCACTTTCGATTTCAGAATTTAACTTAAGTATTCTTTGTTCTATTGATTCTAGAATATGCATATCTATACCAGATTTTTCGTGAACCCAGTTTCTCCAGGGTTGGCCAAATGTTGGTTTGAGACTTATGAAAGCAAATCTTCTCATTAAAGCCAAATCAACTAATGCCAAAGACCTGTCTGCAATATTCATGGTTCCTATTACATAAAGGTTGTTAGGAATAAAAAAACGCTCACTTTCATTTCTTCTATAACTAAGCTCCAGTGCTTCGCTTGGTGTACGCTTGTCAGCTTCAAGCAACGTTAACATTTCTCCAAATATTTGCGCAGGGTTTCCTCGGTTTATTTCTTCAATAATAATAACATGTTTTGTTTCTGCGTCTTTTTTTGCAGCACTAATAATTTCAAGTATGGGTCCATCTATTAAGGCAAGTTTACCTTCTGCAGAAGGGCGCCAGCCACGAACAAAATCTTCATATGAAAGGTTTGCGTGAAATTGTACAGCTTTTAACTTTTCATCATTTTTAAATCCAATCAAAGCATAGCCTAAACGCTTAGCCAGCCATGTTTTTCCTGTACCTGGAGGGCCTTGAAGAATAATATTTTTCTTTTGATATAATCGTTCAAGGATCATTTTTAGCTCTTTTGTTTCAAGAAAACATCCATCTGAAATAATACTTTCTAGGTTATATGGTTCATGTTGTATTGGTAAAGCAATAAATTCTTCAACTGAATCTACAGTATAATCAAGCAATTGATATTGCCCATTGCTTAGAAACTCAATTAGGTCCTCATCACGTAAGAGTTGCAAATTGCGAGCCAATGAAGCCTGAATAGTATTATTGCTGGGATAAAGTGTTTGAAAATCATTTTGGTATTTATTTAGAAATTCTTGCATCGAGAATAAACTGTCGTTTTTTTCTTCACAAAGCTCTTTGATCTTTTGATATACCAGGCTTTTCCAGGTTTGAATATCCTTTTCAGCACTAGTGTACTCTGATTTCCATGCATTTAATGATAATTCTGGAAATGAATGCGCGGGATATGCTTCTTCCTTAAATCGCGTGCTTATTTCATCTAACAAGCTAATGTATTCAGTTCCAGTGCATCGACCTTTTGGTGATGATTTACGTATTTCAAACCCTAATCTTTCAGATATGTATTTTTGTGAGCGACTATCAAGAGTTAAATAAAACCAGGGTCTTATCCAATACAAGCCCATTGTGATATTCCAACCCACACCTCTGACATTATTAACCTCATCATACTTGTTTATAAATGTACTTTTTAGGTTATCTTCTTGTTCATCAGAAAAGTTTATTGCTGTTTCGAAGAAATCCCAGAGTTTATCTATGTCATATTTTTCTCTTTTATTTTCATAAGCAAAAAACCAAGACTGCTGATTATTAAGAACAGGTATTCCCAAAAATGTTTCTGGTGCTGGAATATCTAGCTTAAAAAAAGTTGCAAGCTCTTTAGCTATCAGTTGACGATTTTTGTCTGTCAATCCCCGGTTAAAAATACCTAGAATTGTAAATGGGCACATATCCTTAAGTAAACCAATTGATCCATCAATGAAATGATCATTTAACACGCTCATACAATCGAATTTTGCAGAGAGCCTGTGAATCTCAGATATTAATTTTGAGCGATCTTCTTTGAAATCCAATATGTTATTAGCTATGGCTTCATAAAATTCTGTCCATTGGAAGCGTTGTTCTTTTTCTTTTTTATCACCAAATCTTTCTTGCCAAAAGGGAGCGTTTTTAAATTTACTTATGCTTTGAGGGCCATTATTAAAAGTGAAATTAACAAGTTCTTTGGACATCCATTCATCTGGTACAACACGCCATATTGTTGAGCGATTAGTATAGAAATACCACTCTCGAACTGGGTTTAATCGTGGTTCCCAGTCCACATCGATAGATTTTCCATCTCCATGGTTTTTTGTGACAACGCCTATTGCCTTTATTCCCATTACAGATACAATGTTTCCATTAGTATCAAATGATAAGTTATTTTTACGAGTATAGGCTGATTTAATTGCAATCCGATCTCCAACATTGATTGAGCGAACTAAGTCTAGATACTTGTCGTCATATCCATTTTCCCAAATACCGTTATCAATAAATCGATCAGTTTGATCTTCGCTGGCATCACTATAAGAGGCTCCTACAAACCAACAAGTCTTATTTGGTGGCTCAAATTCAAATTTTTGAGAACGGTAACACTCCAATATTTCAGATAGGTCTGAGTTTAATATCTCATCAGAGGGCATGTTGTTGACATCGTACACTTTGAATATGTATGAACCACCATAGCGTTCTGGATTTACAAGATTATGCTCTAAAAAATAGTCTTTAATTAGCATTTTTTGGTCAATATTCCAACTATGCTTAGGGGAATTTGTTTCACTAATACCATAACTTAGTATAAGTTTGTTAATCTCTTTGAAAAATAAGTAAACTGGATAAATCCCATCACTGACTGTGTTTGGCGCTTTCAGGAAGGCAATCCATGGAATTTTGGCAGCAGAACCCTGGCCGAAACTCACCTTTATCCTAATATCATTAAATGTGTTAAGAAAATGCTTGGTCTTGAGATTGTCTGTTTTTGCCTGGTCAATAAATTTTTTCAATTCAGAATTGTAGTTAAGGTCTATTAAGTTCATGTTTTACTCTCACCTTAAAGTTAATAAATTAATTCAAGGAAAATATGTCTCAATTTGGCTTTGAGTTTCTGATATTATAGCTATATTATATTTTAACTCAAGGTTTTAAATTTCTATTCATTGTTTGAATCAAGTAAATCATGATAGTATGAATGAGGGCATTAAAGTAAGTTAAGTGTTTGAATGTAATAGGTGGAGAGAGGCTAAATGCATACTTATCAAACAATATTCAAGACGGAGGTGTGATTATTGTTGAACAGATGTAATCATTAATGAACTTTATATTATTGGGTTTGCTCTGGAACTATCTTCACTCAAAATATATATAAAAGCTATAAATATCTTATGCATGCACATAAACTCCTAATTAGAGGAAGCACCACATTTAGTTATAGTGGCTAATTTCTTTTTTAACAGATAATTATTATTAAAATTATTACAACTCTGACAATAACAAGTGTTGCTTGTTTCATTGAATAAAATAATGTCTTAGAATCTATATGCAATTGTTACATTATCTAGAAAAGAGAAATCATAACCCGTGATATTATCTGTACTACCATCATCATATGTTCCACTTAAAATATATGAAAAACCAAATAAGCCCAAAGTTAAGCAAAAACGATCAGACACTAGAATATCTAAATCAAAAAAAGGAGATAAATCTAATCCACTCACTCTAATTTCAGTTAGCAAATTATTTGACAATCCATAATTTAATCCAATCCCTAAATGAGGCCTAAAAATATCTTTTGTAAACCCAAACAAAGCAGCTCCACCTAATCCAAAACTTGTTAAATTAATGTATTCATTTGAATCAACCTCATATTTTTCCCTAGAAATACCAACATAGCCTAAAAAACCAAAATACCTAGAAGGCCAATATTTTACCATAGGAGAAACACTGCCTTC
This sequence comes from Pseudomonadota bacterium, assembly GCA_043820105.1. Taxonomy (GTDB): domain Bacteria; phylum Bdellovibrionota_F; class JAHFAK01; order JAHFAK01; family JBDREC01; genus JBDREC01. The sequence goes on along the minus strand of JBDREC010000001.1, from coordinate 104,053 downwards.
AGAAATTATAGCCCCAAGATTTAATTCCTTATCCTTAAAGGATGTGTGATCAAAATTATAACTTCCATCTTTGGCATTTATTTCTTCTTCTAATGAGTACAAATTAAATGATTGTAGAAATAAAACAATTAAAAAGCTCAAAAAATATTTCTTCATATTCTTTCTCCACTAAAATTATTAAACTAAATTCAATAAATGCATATTTAAGCTCAAGGTGCAGAAAACATACAAATGGGCATTTAAATTAACATTCTTCTTCAATAAGTTCTTGAACCTCTTCCAGGTCACTTTGAGTAGCACACACTCCCACAAATTCAGCATCAGTTGTTGAATCCTCATACATATACGACATGAAATCATAAAATTCCTGACAAGACAAACAATCATACATTTCTTCTAAAGTGTTAGCCATATCATAAGCAAATTCATTCTCATAATTACATACTTCAAATTCTTCAGCGTTAGCTTCTTCACATTGCTGCATTAAAGTATATTGATCAGATGTTGTTAATACAGATATTCCAAAATAATATCTGCAAGTGTAAATCCTTCTAACATATCTTGAGCAATAGCTTTCATAGGATTCATTTACATCTATTTTTGTCGTTTCTACACAACCAAGTACCGTTAAAAAAGACAAGAAAAGAACTATTATTCGCATTTGACCATCATTATTAAAATTTATTATGGATATCTTTGGGAGCATGAAACAGTTTCGTATTGTGTTTCATCTGATTCATTCTCATATGTCACTGTATTATTATCAATTGAATAATAAGCATTAGCATAAGGTGAGTTACAGTGTAAAATTCCATTCTCCATAACGGCAACACTATCAGAAGCATACCATCCACTATTACCAGTGTAATCCCAAAACTCATATGTCGTATATTCAAAATAAGACAAACAATAAATATAATAACTTCCATCATTAAACAAGATAATTTGAGCTTCTAATCCTAACATTTCAATGCCTAGCCGATCATCTATATCACTAGAAGAGTCACAATAATACTGACTCTCTATAGTAACACCATCTTCTCCATCTGCGCCATCTACGCCATCTACTCCATCTACTCCACTCTCTCCTACTTCTCCTTGCTCTCCCTGAAGAACGTAAACTGAAGTGGTTGCTTTGCCACTATCAGTTTCAACAGACAATGCATATTTACCCTCAACAATGTCTGATGGAAAAACCACTTCAATCTCACTTGCATTTAAGTAAAGCGTTTCAACATACTCATCATCAAGAAATGCCTCAACTGTTTCATCAAAGCCACTTCCCAAAACCGTCATTCCATCAATAAATATGTCAGAATCAGAGCCATTTCCTTCTAAGCTCTCAATAGTCACTCCACCTTCGCTTGTAGACCCTAGATCAGTTGTGCCTGCTTCATTACATGATAGAATTAAAAGAGATGAAAGAAGAAAAATAATAAACTTATACATATAAAACCTCTTTAAAAGTTAAAAGTACTTAGCTTATTCAAATTCCTTCTTGCTTTAGATATGATTCAAGAAAATACAGAGAACTCTCATAGCATAACGGACAAACACTGTCAATAAGACATACAATTGAATTTGGAAACCTAATACAACAATTAAAATGCTATACTGCCTTGCAAAAGCCATACAGTGTTTTGTAAAAGATATTTTATGATTTGACCTGGATAATAAACTATATTATATAATTCAGATCAAATAATAATTAAAAGCAGACAAAGCCCAATGTCAAAGTTTTACCTTATAGAAAACTCTCTAGACAATTATTGGAGGGCGATTATCCTCTTTGGTCGCAATGTTGCATCCTATAAGTTCGCTTTAGCTAAAGCCCTTTTGGAAATGGGAAAAATTGAAAATGATCTTGTTACATTGGAAAAATTAGCTGAACCGTTTAGCAGGCATTTATGTGAACATTTAAAACATTCTCCTAAACAGATCACATCAAAATCAAGCAGCTTTCTTGATGCATGTAATAAATATATTAATAATAATATAACAAAGGACGAGCTCATCCAGATAACGGTCAACCAGGGTTTCAATAATGTTATTGATGCTTTTCATATAGTAAACAGAGAAAATGTTCCTGAATTGTTCTTCATTGATGAACGCAGACAGTCTCAAGGTATCCGAATTACTGAAAACTTTTTTAAATTAGCTAAAGATATGCAGTTTGAAAATTTAATACATGAAACTGAATCCAGATGGAGGCTAGTTGAAGAAAGCTGGAGATTAAATATTTCTCGTCAACTTATCACAGTTGATTACGATCAAGCAAATAATGTTCTATTTACAGAGGATGAAAATAGACGAGTTACCATAACTTCCTGTCGAAGTAGTCTGAATGGGTACCAGAAAGGTCGATGCTTCTATTGTTACCATCCTATCAAGATTGAAAAAGATACCAGAATTGATACTATAGATGTTGAGGTTGACCATTTTCTACCATGGATGTTAAATACTGTTTTGAAAAATATAAATGGGATATGGAATTTGGTGTTAGCATGCCAAGATTGCAATCGAGGAGAGAACGGGAAATTTGCCAGAATTCCGTCTTTGAAATTGCTTAAACGACTGCATAAACGCAATGAGTATCTTATTAATAGCCACCACCCCTTACGAGAAACCCTCATCAGACAAACGGGTATTAATGAAAATAAACGTATTTCTTTTCTGCAAACACAATATAATTTCGCAATTCAACAATTAATTCACACATGGGAACCACCAAAACAAGGAGTTGAGATATTCTAATGAGTGTAAATTATTATAATCAGAATGCTAAAAAGTTTTTTAACGATACAGTTTCTGTTAATATGGAATCCTTCTATCGGGAGTTTTTAAAATATATTCCAAAAGGAGGCTACATTCTCGATGTGGGCTGTGGATCAGGTAGAGATAGCAAAGCTTTCTTAGACAAAGGATATAAAATCAGTGCATTTGATGTTTCAGAAGAAATGGTGAAGATGGCTAATAAATTAACAGGAGTTAGAATTGATCTAAGGGCATTCAATGAAGTAGACGAAAAAAATATATACGATGGCATCTGGGCTTGTGCATCTTTACTCCATGTTCCTCACAATGAATTATCTGCAATAATGTTAAAACTGCTTAATGCCTTAAAATCAGGTGGTGCAGCATATGTCTCTTTTAAGCACGGCACACAAGAAAGAGTTAAAGACGGTAGAATTTTTACGGATCTTAATGAACAGGGAATGACGTCATTAGCAGAATCTTTACCAAGTGTAACAATAAAAAAACTATGGTTAACAGATGATCGTCGCCCTGATCGCCAAGAAAAGTGGCTAAACGCTATTCTATTAAAATATTAGTTTGTTTTTAGCACTTTTTATTGATTGATAATTATTTAGGGTTACAACAAGAACAATAATATCCGTGAAATTATTTTAACACACATTTTCCCTCGTAAATTACTCGTAACAATACCTCAAATTACGTAATAATAGCTAAAAATAGAATGAAGTAACAACAATGGTTAATTGGTTAATAATATTGCTTAAAACTTTAAATTACAGAGCCTTATACTCGCAAACCGTTCAAATTCCTAATCCTCAGCTATAGGTTCGATTCCTATTGGGGGCGTGAATGATTTTGGCTTGAGATAAAATTTTTCCTCAGTTTTCTATTCTTTCATTGAAAATTGACCACAATACATATAATTCAATCAAATTGATAATAACTTTACATAAAGGGTATATAAATGAAGTTTCTAAAATATCTTGGTGTTTTTTTCAATGTAGTTATGATAATGGGGAACATTGTCTTATTGATCTTTTTACATCCCTTAGCTTTAGATCAAATTTGCTTTTCAATATTCTTATTCTTTTTCCTCAGTCTAAATATCTATCTCATTCTAAAGCCTGATTTAAACAAGAAAATAAAATATTCAGGGATCTTTCTTAATGCTTGTTGGTTAATAATTGTAATTATCTTAATTATTTTTGGTCCTTTTAAACCTCTGGGACAATTTCTAACATTAGTATTTTGTTTTTTCTGGCTAAGTATAAATTTATATTTATTTATATTTCAATCTCCACATGGTCCCAGCATCAGCAATTCTAATAACGAAAAAAATGAAGAAACTCCCACATCAAAAGATGATAAAATTGAAGAGCAAACAGATCACTGATCACCCACTCCCTTGCTCATGAGGTCGTTGCTTTGATGGACATCCGTGCATGTTGCTATAATCTTGCTCTTACAATTTATGATAGAGCATGTGCATGTAATAATCTTTAGAATCCGAACCCATATTTTCACCATTACTTTTTTCTCTGGCTTTCACAATTGCTTTATTTTTTTCTTTTGCTTTTGCTACTGGTTCAAGTTTTTCATAAAATGAAAAATAATCAAGATCACAACATTTTTTCATATTTACGGCTTTCATAGAGTACCTCCCAATTTTTAAAAAAGTTTTTATTAATAAAAGGACCGGGTGCAGGCGATTTGTAAAAAATTAACAAGCCGCCTGCATTTGTAAAACTCCATAACAGGAGAGTTTTATTGGGAAAGGCTTTATCCCTTTTTAGGAATACCACTTACCCAAACCAACCAGTCATACGATTTTTGATATTGCAATGCCTGTGCCATAATGAACAAAAGTTTTAACTTCTTAGAATCAATGTGAAAGTTATTTGTTTAAATTTGGATGGCTATAATTTTTTTTAAGTTTTGAATCAATTTGTTTCAAATTCGTTTCAAAAAATGTGCTGACAAGGAGTTATTCGATAATTAGATGCCAATAAATTTATATTCCTTTTCAATTCTAGCGTTGATAGTAAAAAATGATGTGGACAAATCTTCTTTAAGCAGATTCTTCTTCCAAAGCCAGCAATTCTTCACAAGAAATAAGTTGCATAAGGGCTTCCATCAATGCAGTCCCTTTATTTTTTTCCTCAGATACAAAAGGATCAAATAATTTCTCTATATCAAATTTGAACACATTTCCTTTTCTGCTAACTTTTTCACTCATTACAACTTCAGCGGCAAATCTGCTTGGAAGTTTTTTGTAGTGTGCAGGCTTTAACAATACATTTCTTTCCCAGTAGCCTTCTTTCACTAGCACCTGCCTGCAAATGCCTTTGCTTATTAACCTTCTTTCATAATGTCCGGCTCTTACCAGTTCATCATGACACTCGCCTCTTCTTATAAGTTCATTTTTATAATATCCCTCTCTTATAATCCTATCATCACAGCCGGCTCTTTTTACCAGTCTGTTTTCATAATGCCCTGGTCTTACTTCAACCCTTCTGCATTCTCCCCTCTGCACAATTATCGTTTCACAATAAGCTTCTTTGACCACTCTCTTTTCGCAGCTTCCCTTTTTAACAAGTACCCTCCTGCATTTTCTTTCTCCTGTTCTTGGATCAACCTTGCATTCCTGCTTGTAAACATCTTTAGTGCAAACTTCTTTTATAACAGCGTCGTGACAAACACGTTTTGTTACATCTGGAGTACATTCCTCTCTGTAAACCGGATCAACCCAAACTCTTTCGTATTTATCATCCCAGCAAACCCTTTTGGTTTCAGCTGGAATCCATATCCTTCTATATTCATCCTTGGTACACACTCGCCTGAATACTGGCTCAACCCAAACATCATCATAAACATCAGGATCACAAACCTGTCTGTACACAGGTTGCACATATCTGTCACCATATTCAGCCTCAACCCACCGTTGTTGGGGAATTTCTGTGAAGTCAGCTGTAAGGAATTTGCGATTGCGCACCACTGGATATTCATCCATTTCAAAAGGCCTTTCTTTGGGGAAATACCCCTTATCCTCTAAAAGTTCCAAAATTCCAGGATTGATATCCAGCATTTCATCAGGAACCAAAACCTTGCACTGTTTTTGCATTTTTAATTTTTTATCTAATTCAGGACAGGCTAAAATAATTTGGAAAAGTAATAAAAAAAGAAATGAGACAATTGTGATAATTTTTAATAACTTCATAAAATCCCCTATAAATTGCTTAATAACTGTATAAATAAAATAAGCTTATTGTCCCCAAAAAGTTTCTGATAAGAATCTATTTTCAAGATTTGTGCCAAAATAAAAATCCGGATAATATTTTGATATCAGCATGATATTATTATAAAATATAAAGGGGATTACTTCTTCCTTGCTTTTGATTTTTGGTGTCATAATGAACATGAAAACAGAAAAGGTATCTGAATTTTAGCACAAATTCGAGCAAGTAAATTTGTTCTTGTTTTATTATTTTTGTAAAATATTATAAAATTAATATTATCAAAGGTTAAAATAAAAATATTCAGATGGAAAAAAATACTTTAAATATTAATGGATTCCCTGGTATCAACACAGAATCCATTGGAATTAGTCCATGTAACGCTTGCCCCAGAGAATGTAAGGTGGATAGAAATGCAGGCGAATTGGGAATCTGTGGGACAGGCAAATATGCAAAAGTAGCAAGCTACAACATACACCATGGAGAAGAACCTATAATTTCAGGTAATTTAGGCTCTGGCACTATTTTCTTTTCTGGCTGTAACTTAGCTTGTGTCTATTGCCAAAATTTCCCTATCAGTCATTATAGAAATGGTGAATTTGCAAATGCTAAACAACTGGCTGCCATGATGCTTAAGCTGCAAAAAAGGGGCGCGCATAATATTAATTTTGTAAGCCCATCTCACATGATACTCCAAATTATTGAAGCTGTGCAAATTGCAAAAAATGAAGGATTAAAAATTCCACTTGTTTACAATTCCTCTGGCTATGAAAAGCTAGCTGCCTTAAAACTTTTAAATGGCATAATTGACATTTACATGCCTGACCTGAAATACATGAAGGATACTTTCGCAAAAAAGTATTCAGAGGCTGATAACTATAAAGAAATTGCTAGCACAGCAATTATTGAAATGTATAAACAGGTTGGAGGAATAAAACTCAAAAACGGCCTTGCAAGAAAAGGCCTTTTAATTCGCCACATGGTGCTTCCCAATAAACTGAGTTCAACTATTGAGGCAATCGATTTTATAGAGAAAATTACAGGAAACGATATTGGGATTAGTCTTATGGGCCAATATTTTCCGGCTCACAAAGCAGAAAATTATCCAGAAATTAATCGCAAATTAAAAAGCACAGAATATGAAAGTGCAATCGATTATTTAAGCACAAAAGACTTTAAGCACATTTTTGTTCAGAATGAAATTACATAATTCTTGTTTTCGCTGGGGCCAGGCAGTATGCCTTTAATGCTCATATCGCCAATCCCCCACTAATACAAGGAATTCCACCAGCTACATTTCCACTAGAGCAAGTGATTGTTGCATATTGACCTGTTATGCATGTAAATCCTGACACTGCTGTCTGCCCATGATCGCAAGTACAGGGCTGAAATCCATAATCGCATGGTTCATATTTTTTTTTGGTTTAGCGATAGCCAAATTAAAAACCTATCCTATCTTTATGTTTTTTAGCTTTTCAGGAATAAGATCTTTTTTAAAAACTGCCTTTATAAAATCCCCAACTCTTTGAAAAAACATTTTTATATTATTCTTAAATCGATTCCAAAAGCTAACCTGACATAGGCGAATCTTTTCTAGAATTTCTTCTCGTTCTTCGTCTGTAAAGTCTTTTCGTGTAATATTTTCATTAGCTTCAATCATAAGTTTCTCAAGCCTGGTTTCAACAGGCAGCAATCTAGCTTCAATTTCTTTCCACTTTAGAATTTTAGCACATTCAAGTCGCCTGTATCCAGCAATAAGCTCGAAATCTTCAGTAAGGATTATAGGATTAAGTAATCCCTCATTTTTCATAGACTTTTTTAAGCCATCTAACTCCCCAAGCTCTTTTCTAACTCTTTCATTAATAATAATATCAGTAATAATTACCTTCATAAATTTCTCCAATTGCTTAATAGGAAAAAAACCTATCAGAAAATTTAACTTTTGTAAATTAAGATCTTATTTTTATGAAAACAAAAGTTTTTAAGAAACATGTCCCTTGATCAATAAAACAGTGTTTAAAAACCTGTCATTTAACATAAAATAGCGCATTGCGGCATTACATGGTCTTGATTTCATTTATCAATTTCTAAACCGAATTTTGGCACATGCCTTGCAATACTCATGGGAGCTATAAATTAACAAGGGATAGGAACTCAAATGAATAAAAAAAAAATCGCCTTATTTTTATCTTTAATTATTCTTTCCTCATCTTGGCTTTTTTCACAGACACCAGATCCTGGTAGCACAGTGGTAAGCAAAGGAATTAGCCCAGGAGAGCAGGAAAATTTAGCAGCATTTTTATCTGTTGTTTTTTATAAAGCTACAACAGGTGAGGATTTTGATGCTGAAGAATATTATAAACCAATAAAGGACCAAATTCAAAGCTTGAAAGCAGAGACAGAAAGCCAAAAAGTACAAAATCCCTTATTAAATGATCTTATAATAAAATGGGAAAGAGTTATTGATTATTTTTGGTCTGAGGGCATTTATTTTGGAGGGGCTGATCTTATCACAGAATATGCAAAGGCCAGCAGGCATGAACAAAAAAGGCTTATTGAGAAATTTGATTTCTTTTTAAAGATAAAAGAAACTCTTGAGGATCCAGTTAAAAGAGCAGCTATACTAAAAGTAATTAATACGGACTCAGTGATAACATTTCTTTCTATTGGAAAAATTCAATGGCTTTATAAAGCTTTGGGAGAAGTTAATGCTGGTCTGGCAAACCCTGAGGAGCTCTATGACAAAGCAGAAGGTGTATTCATTGATCGAGTTAGTTTTTCAGATTTTCTAAGGCAAGCCCAGGAAGTCAAAACAATTGATGATCTAGAGAATCTAAAAAACAGCATGCTAGCTGAAGCCTATAAACCACAAGAAATCATTGAAGTTTTTGAGTCTATAAGGCAAAATTTTGACATTGATTCGCCAATAAGAAATGTCCTTGATGGAATAATACATAGCACAAAGCAAAATCAGAGAAAGCTTTATTCAAACCTGCACCATCTTTCAAAAGACCCAGTGCAAATGCTTAAAGGTGTTTATCAAGACATGTATCAACATGGTGAAGATTTACATGTTGATTTAGCAATATGGCACTTGAGCGATATCTTAGACTTTGTTGATTATAGAACTTGGGATGCAGTAAAGCACGGCTCAATAGAAGTATTTTTAAAATCTTATGTTATAGCATGGCTCAAGGTAATGACAACAGCAAGCTATGCGAAATCCCAAGCAGCTCAAAACAAATTACATGATGTTTTTGTAAATAAAAGAACCGGAACTGATGCTAAAATTGGTGTTTTATATGCAGGTTTAATCAGACAAGCCTATATAATGGAAACAACAGAACTTAGAGCAAAATTTTTAGCAAGATATTTAAACACTAAAAATCCAGAAGCTCAAATTAGGCTTGCCTGGGTAAACTCTGAAGACTTGGTAAGGGACCCAACACCAAATATAATTCAACTGCCTCGAACTGAAGATATTTGCCTTCATGAAATTGATCCTAGAACACTTGCAGCCACTATGACTATTGATGAATCTGGACGAGATGTTGAATTTAGAACAAGAAACCCAAGAGTTGAGCAAGCCAAGACAAAGCTTGAAAGTAGAGGAGCAGGATATGGCAAAGAAAAGCCAGGCGAAGTTAGAAAGTAGATAAATAATACTTTCAATAAAATTTTCCTTGTTTTTAAAACCAATGCTCACTTGACTCCTAGTGTTAGTACTGATACGAATAGGTCTTTAATTTTTCCTGGACAAAAACTAAACATGGGGCATATTAAATACAAATCATATATCTTAATCCTAATCTTATTCTTAATCTTAATCTCAAATCTTCATCCCAGTCCTTCTACACAAGCTGATTTCTATGACCTTGCAAATCATTTTTTGCCAGATCTTTATCAATCAACTGGAGAATGTTATGAAAGTCTGGATATACCTACATACATCGATTTTCACGGGGAAAGAGATTGTAAAAATTGGATTCCTTCAGAAGTCCTAGATCATGAACCCTTAATCCCTGTTTCTTATTATTATGTTATAGCATCAAAAACACACTGGTTCATTGTTTATTCATATTTTTACCCCTATGATACAAAGAAAAGAAGAAAATCTTCTCATTCAAATGACCTTGAAACAGCCATGGTGGTAGTTAAAAGAAATACTTTTTATTCTGAAAATTACAAAAAGGGAACAATTACAGCTGTCATTACTCAAGCACATAATTGGATGCTCATTTATACTACAAATGATAAAAAAGATTTTTTTGAAAAGACTATTGAATATAATAAACCAGAAAATCATAGTTTAATGAATTTCCACTTTAATGGTGTTGATGGGTTTCTCTGGGCTCATCCTCTATCTGAAAAAAATCACAACGCATATGGCCAGGAATATCCTTTAATAATAAATGATTCCCATCCTGCAATTCTATCTGAATCTGGAGAACATGGAATGTGGGCTTTTACTCAAATAGATGAAATTGATAGTTTTGAAGGATTTGTATTTTCTTCTAATGGAGAGAATGAATATGAAGCTCTTCCATTTGACTTAAGAGATTCAAATGGAGATCCAAAAGCACTATGGCCAGCTGATGATAGCCTTTATACAATAAACCCTGATAAAACAATTTCAAAAGACTTTGATGATGATTTTTTAATAAGAGCTGACTTTCTTAATATCGCTGACCTACCAATGTATTTTAAACATCCAAAAAACAAAGTAAAACCTCCGTGGGCACAACATGACCGAGACATAAATGCATATTTCAATTTGGATCCTGCTTGGTTTTTACTAAAAACCTTTCCTGATAATTTTATAGACATAAATAATCCACCAAATATTCAAACAAATTCAGAAAATTCATATATTGAATATATTGACATAAACTATAGCATTTATCCTTTTTAACAAATCCACGCGCCCTGCCGCATTGCACCAACCCTCCCTTACAGTTTCACAAAATTAAAGTTAAAAAAACCCAAATCTGTACGGAGGTTTAAGCCCGAATTGTTTGCATAAAAGATTATAATAAAGCTTTTTTGCCCAATATGGCTGTAAGGCCCAATCATAGTTATGAAACTTAAGGGTTACATGAAAGTAACAGTCATTTTCTAAGATAGCAGATCTTGGAATAGAAGGCATAGATCACCCTTTTAAAATTAAACTCAGAAAAAATATATTCAAAATCTATGCCAATTTTATAGGGCTATTTTTAAGGTTAAAGAAAATAATAGCTTACGGTAAAATTCAAAAAAAACATCCCTATATTTTCCAGAAATTTGAGAGCAGATTCCAGAATTTGGACCTGTGTTCATCGGTTTGACACCTCCGTACTTAAATTTCTTCTTAAATTTCTTGTATTTATATATCTAGGTTATTGTGTAAAGATTGCAGAATTTGAACCCCCGTACTTAAGAGCAATTAATAACGATGGACAAAGACAAAATATTTTACTAAAATTTAAGAATAAATTATTAAAAGGACATAATAATGGCAGCTGAAAAAGTTAAAGTTACAATCTCTGATAAACAATGCCCTATTTGTTCTGAAAATCTTATCTCCGGAAAATATAAAGATGTCCATATTGATGGATGTAAAAAATGTAAAGGCCTATGGTTTGACCAGGGAGAACTTGAAAAAGTCCTTAATAAAAAGGTCATATCTCCTGAAATGTTCAGGTTTAATAGAAACAGAGTAGAAACAAAAATTTGCCATTTATGTGGAAAAAGAAATGATTCAAAAGAGTTCAGCTGCATTAAGTGCAAAGGTATTCTTGAAAATCTAACTTGCCTAAACTGCAAAAGCAAAATGAGTGAATATACACATGAAAATATTTTCATCGACTTTTGCCAAACTTGTGCTGCATACTGGCTTGATAATCAAGAATTAATTAAAATCTTTAAAACTAACCCCAACTTTGATCGCATTGATATGTACCAAAGAGATATTTCAACAAAAGGCTATACTAACATTGACATAGTTGACATTCAAAGCTCAACTTATCAGATGTATGGTGCAATTAGGATTTTAGGAATTTTATTTTAAAAGCTAATTTAATATCTTAAAATAGAAGCTGAACCTCCGTACAAAAGTTAAGTTTATTTAACATAAAAACCACAAACCCATACTGCAACAATTTAATTTTACAGAATTTTTTCTAATTGACAAGAGTGGCATCAACCTTGCATTTATAAATTCAAACAAACAAATGGACTAACACATTATTCAATTTTAAATATTTTTAGGAGGCTAGATTGATAAAAACAAAAAATATTTTAAATTATCTATTATGTCTTTTCTTATTAAGTCAATCTACTTATTCAATAGATTTTACAAAAGTCGTAAATGTTGAGACTGGCGAAATGTTTGATACTAAAACAGATGAAATAATAATTCCATGTGAAGCAAGTGATTATGCAGGAGAAATCCCTATTTATACTGAAGAATATTCAGAAATGAAAATGACAAATTATTTTCCAAGCAAAACGTTTCCTGACAAGTATACTAAGATTGAATTCTTTTTTAATAAAAGTGGTTCTTTGATAGCCCAAAATTGTTATGAATATACTGAATACACTATTACTGATAAATTGCAGGAACTAATCGAAGACAAAAATCAAATTCAAAACCTGCTTCATCCAAGGCCAAAAGAAACAAGCTCAAATAATACCTTTAATGGTTTTGTCAGTATTGAAGGAGTATTAATTCCAACTGTATTTAAAACATTTATAAATTATGATAATGGTGGTAGTTTTAGTACAAGCTATATTCATGTACAAAGCAAAAAATGGAGGACAGAATTAAGTAAAATAATTTCAAGGTTTAAAGATGAAATAGGTGATTCAAAAGAAAACAAAACATTTTTCATTGATACAATAGAACCTTTTTATAAATATAGAACAGAAAGTATAGAAGCTGAGGTTTGTTCTTTTTCAAATGGCGTTATTATTGCGAGAATTCCATTTTTACAACTTTATAATAGCAATCTAAATTCTTCAATAGATTATCAAAAATTTGCTGAAGTTTTTGAAAGCTGCAATTACCCAAACTAGGCCAGTTATTATTATAGCTTTTTCTCTTTCAAATATTCCTTATAACAAGAAAGCGGATCAATCTCATTTAATTTATCAAACCTAGCCGCAATCGAGGCTGGACAGCCACCTGTGCACATTTCAACATATTCACAATCTTTGCATTGTTCAAATTCTCTTAATGAAATTTTTCTTCGATCTCTAACTACATTGATTGAAGGATGTCTTTGCCAGGCTTCTTTAATTGAATTAATTCCAACTGTTCCCATTGACAAGGTATGAAGCATGTTACAAGGAACCATTGTTCCGTCATGCAAAATAGCCATCTTTGAAAATACGCCACCACAAGAAACCAAATTTCCTCTTCCTGGTATTTTTAGTTCACCCTTTTCAATTAAAGCTTCCATTTCTTTAAAACCCTTGGCTCTAGTTAAGGGTCCAGCTTGTGCTTGAATTCTTCCCTTATATTTTTCATTTAAATTCATAAGATCGTTCATTGCTCGAGTTCTTTGTTCAACTGACAAAACAACATCTTGTCCATTACAACGGGCAGTTCCCATTTGTTCTGCTTCATTTGTTGAAAACGAGCTTAAACCAACTTCTTCAAGTAAAAGCTTTCCAACATTTTCAAGATCATGATAATTATGATGATTGATTGTGCATCTACATGTTGCTGGGAATTTGTTTTTAACAAGTAATTTCAAACCATTTAATGCCTTATCAAAGCTATCATGAGGACGGCTTTTATTATGAATTTCAGCGCATGATCCATCAATGGAAACTTGTATGGAATTCATTCTAAGTCTTCTTTTGCCTTTTCCAAATTCTTCAATAGTTTTTTCTGTTATCAAAGTTCCATTTGATAAAATAGAATATCTCATTCTGTTTTCAATAACACTATCAAGAAGTTCCCAAAAATCCTTTCTAACAAAAACTTCACCACCTGACAGGCAAACATCCTGCACACCAATTTCACCAAGTTCTTTAATTGTAGCCTTCCACTGTTCAGTGTTTAAATCCTTCTTGTCTTGCATACTGTCTGCATAAAAACAGTATGAACATTTCAAATTGCAATGTCCTGTTAAACAAAGATCAACTGATTTAGGTGCATTCATAAGATTTGGGTATTTAATTGTTAAATCTATGACTCTATCATCTGCCATTTTTTCCTCACTAATATTTATAAATATTAAAATATGCCAAGCAAGCATGTATCAATTCATTATGGACCTTTCTCATATAAGTGATTTCAAGTCAACTTGAATTGTATCTCGATTTTTATCTAGACCATAAAAGCAAAAAGATATATAAGTAGCATCTTTTTTATTTGTAATATTTTTTTTAAAAGGAGTTTCCCATGATTAAAAAACTATTAATATATTGTTATCTGATGTCTGTGCTTTTCATTTTTTCACTTGCTTTTGCACAGGATAAGGACACTGGTCAAGCTAGCAAAGAGACTCTGGTTCCGCAAGCAACACAAGCTCTACTTCCAGAAGCAACACAAGAAAGTGTAGAAAATGAAGCAAGTCAAAATCAAGAGAATACTGAGGAAATCAAAACAACAGAGGAGAAAAAAGAAGATATAAAAGAAGGATACTCAAAAGAGGCAGGACTAGTTGAGAAATTAAAGGGTAAAATTGAAAGAAAGGTTGATAAAATAAAGAAGCTTATTAAAAAACATCAGGAAAAGTCTCAAACAGAGGCTCCTTCTTTTGAAATTATTTTAAATGAAAAAGAATATGAGCTTGAAAATGCTAAAATTTATTTAAAAGGTGATGATATTGGCTTTAAGGTAACAAAATCAACAGACAATACGTTTAAAGTAATAAGAAAACTTGTAATTATATCAAAGGATGAGCTTTCACAGGAAGATCTTGAAAAACAGCAAGCAATTGGAAAAATAAACTTCAGTGAAAGTTATAAAAAGAATACATTAAAATTAAATGCTCAGGGTTTAAAACTTGAAGAAAAAAAAGACGCGAATATTGAAAAAAAACTTCTTATAGAAATATTTTTACCTGAAAACCAAGATACCCTAGAAATTGATTCACAGTGGGTAAATATTGAAAGTATAGCTAAAATAAAAAATGTTGAAATAAAAACAGAAAAAAAGTTTGAAATTAATAATATCGACTCTGTAGACAAGTTAAAATTAAACTCAAATGACTTGGAAATTATAATTGAATCAATATCCAATTGTAACATGGCAAATATTTCATCAAATTTTAAAATTGTTATTAATAAAGCTAAAGATATCGAACGACTTGAAATAAAAGGAGATGAAGGAAATATTGTTTTAAATTCTTTTTCAAATATCAAGCTCCTAAATGTAACAAATAAGTATAATATACACACTCAGCACTTAGAAAATATAGACCAATTAACGCTATATTCAACAGAAAGCAGCATTGTAGCAAAAGATATTAAAAATATTATGAAAGCTGATTTTTATAGTAAGTTAAATATCGAAATTGACAAAGCGTATCTTGTGAAAGAATTTATAGCAACATCCCGGGAAAGTACAATTACAGCAGAAGACTTAAATTCACTTGGAATGATTAACTTTTCGGCTAAATATAATATTCAAATTGATAAAATTGAAAATGCTAGAAACAGAAAACTTTCATCAACATTAGGTAAAATAAAAGTAAAATAAAAGCATCAACTTAGACATTTCACGCAAAGCCTTGGAATTGTTTCATCATTATTTTCAACAACATATCATTTTTTTATTGAAATAATCTTATTCTTTATGCTAATAATTTTTAATAACCGGTCAAAACAAATAGGAGAATTATCATGAAAACCAAAACAACTTCAAACAACTCCTCTTTCCAGACAAAAAAAACAACACGAAACAGAACTCAAAGATCTAGAACTTACATTACTGCAGAGGAAAGAGACAGGAAAATAGCAGAAACAGCTTATTTCATGGCAGAGGAAAGAGGCTTTAATGGCAATGACCACTTTGAAGATTGGGTTCAAGCAGAAAAAACAATTGACTCTAGATATGTAGTTGACAATACTATCCCAGGATCAGATCCAACATAATAAATTTTAAATAAAAAGTGTTATTTAAAAGAAAATTAAAACAAGGCTTGTATTAAATCTAAACTATCGACTTTTTTAAGAAACATTTCACTTGAAATATCAAAATACCATCCATTTAAAATAAAATAATAGTCATCATCATAATTTTCTATTATTTCCTCAAAAGCATAAATAATATTGGATTCGGCTTTTACAACTAAAACTGCAAAAACATCAGAATCGCCATTCTCATTACAAGTCCAAAAGCTAATGTATATGCTTTCACATGATACAGAGTTATAATACTCCCAGAATTCATATTCTGTTGTATGTAGTTTAAATCTTTTATCTTTTGCAAACCATAATGTATGGTCAAGGTGCTGGGGTGGGTCATCAACATTCCATGAAAAAGAAAACCCCTGGCTTGTTGTTTGATCTTCATCTTCAATCTTCAAAGCATTATAAGTTTCATTACTACTTATTTCACTTAATGAATTATCTAAATAAGTTTGGGATACAAAGAAATCAGAAGAATATGAAAGTTCACTAAAAGCCTCATTGATTGTAATATCACTTGAATTAGATGAAATACTAATTGTCTGATTTTCATCTAAAAAAACAAAATCAGCACTTGCAAGATAGTCACTGGAACAAGAAATCAGTTCATTTAATATTGCGTTTTCCTTTACCATCTCTTCATCTATTAATCCATTGCAATCATTGTCTTTATCATCATCAATTTCATCAGCACCTACATGTATTGCTGAATCATTATCATTGCAATCTGTACCTCCATCATCAAAGCCATCGCAATCAACATCACTTTCACCACAGGTTGAATTTGAACCACAATCCGAATCACCAGTGCATTCATCATTAGCGCTACCAGATGACTCTAGGCATGTATTGAATAAAAATGTAAAAACACATAACAGAATCAATCTTTTAAACATAAATTTTCCTCTCAAGGAAGCCAGCTTTTTTTATTCTTAAGCTTTTGTGGCAAATAATCACTAATTACAAAGTTAAGCCCATGGGTTGCGAGTGCTTGCTGCTCAGCCCTAACCTTCATTTTAACAAGTTTTGATAAAGCCTTTTGCCACTGTTTATAATGCTTAACAAAAGGGTCATTCTTCACCCCATCTTTAATCCTTTTTATATCAATGTCTTTTAGTGGATGCGAAGGAAGTTTGTAGTCTTCAATATCATTAGGAGTAATACCAATAAACTTTGCATTAGGAACACAAAAATATTGATTAATGTGAGCTGCATTTCCTGAACCAACTTTTAGTGTTCTATAAATATTTAAATAACCATAAGGATCACCATCTGTAAAAACGTAAACTGGAAGTTTCTTCTCATCAGATAGTCTTCTTATAAACCTTCTACAAGCCCTTGTTGGAACACCGCCTAAGCTTACTAAAATACAATTATTCTTTTTCCAGTAATTGTGCTTAACAAGACGCTGGAACATACCTGATGTTTCAATTGCTAAAAGATATTTTGCATTAGTTTCAAATTTCAATTCTTCAACAGAAGATGGAACAGAATAAGCGCCTGATCCAAATTTTGTACAATCAATCTTAATAGCTTTTCCTGTATCAAGGTCTGTATCTATTACAATTAATTTGCCAGCAACATCTCCACCTTTTTCTTCTGGAATAAAGCCCATTTGCTCTCTATTAACTTCCAGCATTGCTTCCACATCATCCATAACAGCATCTGACTCTGGCTGTTCATTAAAACGGGCCGAATCCCAGTTTTTAGAAACATAGTAAGCTTCCCTTTTGGTAGCTATATCATGGGTTTTTACAAGCTCCTTTGATAGAGTCATCAATTTTAAAGTCTGTGCAAAGGTCTTAACTGAGGACGCTGTTAAGGTTCTGGATTTCATCTTTCCCAAAATCGCGAAATACCCTTCTTTCTTATCATATTTAACATTAGATAGGGCCCGAATAGGAGAAGTAAGCTCAGGTTGAGCCTTTCTCAATATTTTTTTATGCACTTTACGAGCAATGTTTTCAATCTTTTCAAGCACAATTTTTTGACTATTTATCTTTTTTGGCATTTTCAAATAATCCTTTATTCTTATATTTTTTTTTTACACTTGCAACTAGCAACCAGCAACTAAACTTACCACTTATAGCTTACCACTTACCGCTTATTCAAGCATCTTCCAATTTCCCACGATGCTTCTCCAAAATAACTTTCAACAACTCTTCCGTCTTAGGCTTATCAACTTCTTTTCCCAACAAGTCACTAAGAGCTTCTGAAACATGTGGAATATATATTGAAATATAATCTCTTTTTTTGCTCTCTGCATGTATTCTTTTTTTCTTATTAACATAAGATGAAAGCTTTCTTCCAACAACTTGCAAAGCTAGCTTTATTTCTTTCTTTATTTCTGGATAATGGGCTATTGCTTCTTTTGATTCAGAAGTAAAAGGAACCCAAACAGAAGCAATATGAACAATTAAAGTCGCAGGTCCAGATGGCAAAGCACCTCGACTTTGACTTAATCCATATGAGCGCCATAAAGTTTGCGTTACTGTTTTTGTTACAGCACAAGCTGATTGCTGATATAAAAGAGGCACACGATTAGCAAAGCGCATAAGCTTAATAAGCTTATCAGTTTCTTGATTCCCACCATAGGCAATGCCAGCTTCTACAATAAATGGATTGCCTCTATAAACTGAAGGTGGTCTGGTACAAGCACAATAAAACTCAGCTTCAATTTCTTTTTTCAAGCTTGCTTCAATTAGTTCTTCGCCAATAGGACTAATACAATCTGTAGGAGGGTTAATTATTTTTGTTTTTTTAATTCCCTCAAATAGTCTTTCAAGAGGTTCTCTTTTTAATAAATGCGCTTTACAAGCAGGATCAAGTTCTGAATTTTTGCAAATTTCTTTAGCGGTTCCTGGACCAACACGACTAAATTCATTTATTAAAAAGCTTTGCAAGGTCTTAGATTCAGTGTGCTTGGCCATTTGTTGTAGCAAACCAAGCTCTACACCATAAGGATGAGGTTTGATTTCCTTTGGATCAGGCGGCATAGTTTCTGTTACTCTAAGAAAGTCCTTTTGCTCTTGCTTTGGGTTTTTGTAAATTATTGTAACATGTGGATTTGTAATTGCTGTTTGCCTTAAATATTCATCAATGCTCTGAAAGCCACCTTGATAGCTTGCTTCAAGTTCAAGCTCAATCCTTGTTCCATGATCTTTTTCCCACTCAATTATTTCATCTTTTAAAATTTCTGGAGCATTCTTTTTTGTATTTATTCTTAAAGTCATCATTTGTGCTGGTTCATCTTTTTTAATCTTTGAAATAATTGTTGCACTGCGACCTGTTGTAAGTTGAGCATACATAACAGAAGCTGAAATGCCAATGCCTTGTTGTCCCCTGCTCTGCTTCATTGTATGAAACTTACTTCCATATAAAAGTTTCGCAAAAATTTTTCCAATATGCTTTTTTAAAATTCCAGGACCATTATCTTCAACCATAACTCTAAAGCGATCATTACCAAGGTCCGTTAATTCAACGATTATTTCAGGCAAAACATGAGCTTCTTCACAGGCATCCAAAGAATTATCAACAGCTTCTTTTATAGTAGTCATTAAGGCTTTTCGTTTATTATCAAAACCCAGAAGATGTCTGTTTCTTGAAAAGAATTCGGCTACACCTATTTCTCTTTGTTTTTTTGCAAGTCTATGGGCAACTGTTTTTCCTGTTTCATCTGATTTTTTCTTTGCTGACAAGTTTTTTTCCTTACTGTTTTATAATTGGTATTGTTTATTAAAATTATAAAGAAAAAAAATAAAGAAAAATATTTAGATTCTTAGTTGTTGGTTTCTGGTTTTGGGTTGCTAGTTGCTGGTTGCTGGTTGCTGGCAGGTGATATTACTGTTTTTTTGCTAATAAAATCGTTTAAAATTGGGCAGGCAGCTAAGCGAAATTCAATTTCTTCTTTTACCTCGTAACTTCCACAGTAATTATCTAGATTTGAATAACCATCCCAAAGCTTGATTAAGGATCTGAAATAATAATATGGGATTTCTATGTTTAGACCTGCTGTAGTGTAAAAACAAGATTCATCATTTTCAAGCTCAGGGCAAGTTGTACAATAATATCTATTATAAGGATAATAAGGAACAACTACAATTGGTAACGGAAATTTAATGGGCAATAATGAAGCCAAATATTCAATCATATAGCTTTGCAGTTTCTCCTGGCAAAAACCTGATATATCAAAATTAACAAATTCTTCCCCTCTATAAAAATCACAACTTATTGGCACTTTAACATTATTTTCTTCATTTTTATTATATTCAAAACACTCAAAATAATGCTCTTTATCCAAAAGCACTTCTTCTATAACATCTTGTTCTCTTGTTCCACTGTTCCCTTGTTCTCTTGCGCTCTTGTTCCCTTGTAATAGCAACTTTTATGCCAAACCTTTGATACCCCAAAAAACAGATTAAGATTAAGATTAAGATTAAGATTAAGATATAAGAATTATGAACTTAGATATTTAGATGTCAGATTTTTGGAAATCATTTTAATCACACATTGACATAATTTATGTGTGAAAATAGCAAAATTCCACACATCTAGACAATTGACAAGTCCGTTGAAAATGATATTAAGAGTTTTTAAAAAATGAGGATATGAAAATGAAGCTAATAAAACAGATTATGATTTTTTCACTTCTCCTTGGATTTATCTTCACAGCTTTTTCTGAAAACTTAGATGACTACTATAATAAGTATGGTTCAAAATATAAGCAAAAAAATGGGACTTCTTATCCAATTTACTATATGAAAGTAAAAGCCCAGGGAACTGACATTCCACAAGTTATTGCCAGAATGTACGTACCAACTTCCAAAGAAAATTTTGTTAGAGCTATACGAGATTGGAAAAACTATGCAAATTTTCTGCCTGGCCAAAGCAAAAAGTTCCCAACAGTCTGTGAAGCACCAAAGAAAGATGGAACATTTGTTCAAACAGCATTAATGGATCTTCCATGGCCATGTAATGATTTAAAATATCAGACTTTAGTTGATCCCTTTGAGCTTTCAAAAAGCAAATTAATTGAAACATGGTCAAACATAGATCTTCCAAAAGAAAAAGGTTTTGGAAGAACTACTGTTAATAAAGGAAGCTGGACCATTTCAAACCCAGGCGAGCATGATTTCTTTTTACAATATGAATTCCTGGTGGTTCCGAGCACATCTGTTCCAAGTTCAGTTAAAGCGTGGCTTGCTGATGCTGCCCTAGAAAAAATCATTGAAGGAATCGTTAATCGAAGTGCCGACAGAACCTGGACCTCAAAGAAAAAAGTTCGAATTGATTATGATAAGAAGAAAGTGAAAAGTTTTGATCTTTAGTGGACCCAAAATGGAACATTTGCTACGATGCCGATGGATTTATAATCTTAACTGGAGGTTACTGAATATGAAATCTAAAAAACTTTTTATTACATTAATCCTATTATTTTTATTTTCAGCTTTTAGTATTCAAGCTCAGGAAAATAATGATTCTAGCACTGGTCTTGAAGATCAGAAGGACCCCGAAAAAGCAATCGCCCAGGATATCGCAAAAAACCCAGCAATAACGGATCAGGAGGATGCAGAGTTTGAAGTGGACCTTGAAAAGGAAAACCCCAAAAAGGAAAAAAGCGAAAAAACTATGTTTGATAAAAATTCTGTCAGCTCTGATGGAATGGGTGGGCCGGTAATTAAGTTCAGTGAAGTAAATGGTGAATTTGGACTGCTTATGGGCGGCAGAGGAGCCTGGATAATAAATCATATGCTGTCTGTCGGGGGAGGAGGATATTCCACTGTTAATGATTTGGATATTCCGTCCAGCACCTCATCCCTATTTTTAACTTACGGAGGCTTCATCCTGGAAGGCATTTTTTATTCTGACAAGCTCTTTCATCTGGTGAGCAATGTGCTTATCGGCTCAGGATCACTTATGGACGATTCTGAATCCATCAATGATACGCTCATGATAATAGAGCCTGAAGTATCTCTGGAAATTAATGTGGTCAGTTTTTTACGTCTTAATTTTGGTACAAGTTACAGAGTTGTCTTGTTTACCAATACTGCAGGATATGATAATTCCGGATTAAGTGGAATCAGTGGAGTAATCGCAGTAAAGTTCGGGTCCTTTTAGCAAATTCATCAAGAATTAATCTTGGCCATAATATTATTAAGTTTAACAATTACCTCATTCCACAACAGCTCTTGCATCCTGTTTCCATTGCCTTCATAGAAAGATTTAAAGCCTAATGCCAATTTTATATATTTTTCAAGTGTGTTAATTCTCGTTTCATCACTTAACTTTTCAAAAACAAGCCCAGGGCTTTTATCAGGACCGCAAATATCTTCTTCAGCAGAATTTTGGGCATAATCATAAGGAATCTGTTCTGATATGATCCTTTTTTCAAATACTTCGAAATTAAGCATCGATAAATAAAATGAAGCTAAATAAATATCCTCAAGCTTAAGATTATCGTCAGTAATATGGCAAAGAAAATACTCATTATAATATAAATAGGGTGACATGAAATAGCCTGTATATTCATTTCCTGTGAGAAATTGTAAAAGGTCATTTTCTTCTGACCACATTTTTTTAAAAGTATCTGAGTACTGAAAATCCTGAATCTCTGAAACTGCCAGGGCCATTAGCTTAGTCCTGAACTTCAGAGCGGAAACATCCAGTGCTTGCAAGGCCTGCCTTGAAATATACAAATCATTTTCATAGGGCTTCCTGTTGATATAGGAATTTCCGACATCCACAAGATAAACCTTGCTTATTGTTGGTCTCCCAATAAACCCATTCACTTCCTGTATCCCTTCAATTATAGCATCTGTTTTTTTATTAAAACCATAAACTGCTCGCAAATTTTCCAGCTTGCCTATTCCAAAAACCTTAATAATTGGAAAACCATTGTTTTCAACCAGCCGCAACAAATCAGCTTTTTTATAGTTTATATTAACAAAGAATTTTTCCTGCCCATCCTCAAATTCAATTATCATTTTGTTATGATGCATTGAGGGAAAGATTGGGTCCATTAAATCATTGGCAAAACGAAGACCTTGTAAATACATGTCAGAATCCAAAAAAGGCAGGGCCCCGATTGAATAAACGCCACTAAGGTTTTGTGGGGCTTTTAAATAATCAAATTCTTCATCCGCTTCATTTCCAGGAACATCCAAATATTTTTTAAAAAAGACTTCATCATAAGTTGTTGGTTTAATCGCAAGATTTAAGGCCTGGAAAACTGTAGTACATCCGCCTGCACAAGTTATGGCAACATAGCTTTCGTGATCACCTTCAGCATTATTTCTTATAAAAACAAGGTTTGCTTTTTCTGCTGAATCATCTGTTTTCTCCATATAAACGCTTTCTTTATTATCATGAAAGGAAAATTTTGGGCTTTCTGAAAGCTCGGAAAAAATAAAAAGACCAATAAGCTGGCCATCAACATTTATCCAGGGTGCTTTTTTTAAGCGATCCTTAAAATAAAGCGTTTTATATATTTTCCCGTTTTTGAGATATGCAACATAAATCATCTTTAGTTTGTCCCGGGGTGGTACGTCTGCAACTGGATATAAAAAACTACTCAGAATAAATTGAAATGAAATTATTAAACTAAATATAAATAATATTGAATAATTTTGCTCTTTACCCATTACCAAAATCCTTCCTGTTATATACATTTAAACATGTGGGCAGTATTTTATTTATAATTCCATGGTGCATTAATAAAGCAAGACAGAGGCCATGGTGGACATTCGGCTATCACCTTGATTTTATTGAGTCAATTTTCTAAATCCTCAGGTTTTTATGTTAAACTGAAAAAAATTATATGGTAAAATTATTGGAGTGCGACAGAAGGTGGATAATATAAATTAATTGACCTTGGTTTGAAGCCCGTCTAAATATAGATAACATTAATGAATTCAAAAGAAAAAAAATGAATTTAGAATTTTTAAGATCTTTTATTTTGGTAACAGGATGGCCTGTGCTGATGGCCGGATCCCTATTTCTATTATATAAGACATATCGATTTTATCAAACTGTTAATAAAGTTGTTTTTGGAAAACTTGTTTTGATAATGATTTCAGGCTGGCTTTTTACTATGTACTGCCTGGGAGTTGTTGCAACCCTGGCGATGTATCAGAACCTTGAAACCGGTGTTATGATTGTTTTGCCCATATTTATTGGCTGGGCCATAACAATGGCAGCTATTATCACAATAACCATTAAATGGTCAGCTGAGGCTGCGACCATCAACAAGTTTTATCAGAATATAGAAAAACAGTATAAATCAATTTTTGAAATATCTCCTCAGGCAATTGTGGTAATGGACAAAGCAGGAAATATTCTATCAACAAATGACAGGATTCAGGATTGGTCTGGATATAAGACAGATACAATAGTAAACAACAATATCCAGTCTTTACCATTTATTACTCAAGAAAGCAAGAATCGTATCAAAAACCTTTTAGAAGATAATCACCCAAATGATAGTAGCGCTAGTATTATTGAATTCAGAAACAAAAATCATGAAACTATTTACGGTGAAATCGTCTCAACAGAAATGACGGATGAAGATGGAAATATTATAAAAAATCTATCAATGATTAGTGATATTACAGAAAGAATAAAACTTGAAAAATTAAGAGATGACTTAACACATATGCTTGTTCATGACCTGAAAAATCCCCTTTTTAATATTTCCACGACCATGGAACTTTTTCTTGATGATATTTTTGGTGAATTAACCCAGCAACAACGCGATCACCTTGAGTCTGTTTCATCAAGCGCAAAACAGCTTTTCAACTTAATTATGGACATATTACAAATTAAGAATATGGAAGAAAATAGTTTTTCCCCACAAATTTCAACTTTTCCAGCTACAGAATTAATTACAAATATTAAATGGCTAATAAATTATGCCCGTAAAAACGAAGTAAGCCTGGATTTTTCAATAGAATCCGGAATGATATTATCTGGAGATAAAAAACTTATTATAAGAATTTTAGAAAACTTAATCACAAATGCAGTGAAGCATACTCCGAAAAAAGGTAAAGTAAGTCTTATGATTAACAAAGATGAGGGAAAATATATTTTTCAAATTATCGATTCTGGTGAAGGCATTGGTCAAAAACATTTAAATCAAATTTTTGACAAGTTTTACAAAGTGAAAGATCAGTCAAAAAATGCTCAATATGATACTGGTTTAGGGCTTGCTTTTTGCAAAATGGCTATTGAAGCCCATGCGGGTCATATTTTTGTTGAAAGCACTGAAGGCTTAGGAACAAAGTTTCACTTTTCTCTGCCAATAAAAGAATCTTAAACCTACTTCTTTTTAACTGCATCAATCCTAGGTTTAACTCGAGCATCAGCTCTTGCTTTGGCTGGATCTTCTAAGCTTTTCGCGTCTGTACCTGCTCTTACTTCTCCTTCTACTAAGTCAGCAGATTCAAGCCTGGTTGCGACAGCTGTGGCTGCTGATAAGTCAAATGAAGAAGCAGAACCTTTAGTGCCTTTATTTATTAATAACAAATCAAAGGCTTCAGCACTTCTTCTACCACTTCCAATGATAGTAGCTTCTTCGGCTGCTGTGATAACATTTTTTGAACGCAAAATATTGGCAGCCTCATCTTTTCCATGCCCCCCCCTGGCAATGATAATTTGTAATTCCTTTATCAAAGTCCTTGGAGCAGAGGAAGCTAATAGTAAGCCAGATTTAGCGCCTCTTCTTACATCAGGATCGTTTGATTTCAATCCTCTCAAGGTAATTCCTTCTACTTTTCGCCTTTCTCTTTCTGCTTTAAAGTCCCATTCAAACCTGGCGTCAGTACTTGCTGCCAGAAACTTGACAGCTTCATTGCTGCTTTTCATTGCTTCACCTAGAGTTAAGGTGATATACATGGCCAAGTCAGGAGAAATGACAAGCTTGTTGCCGTGAACTCTTATAATGATTCTAAAAAGCTTTAATGCCTCGAATTGTATTTCAGTATCAAAATACATTGTTAAAAGCATCAATGGCTCTATTATTTCAGACAGAACAACTGGATCAAATTTTACAATTTCATCATATACAAGGAAAGATAAAATTCCAACTACTCGTACCTTGGATTGAAGTGATATTTCAAGTCCTCTTTCAGAATCCCAAGTCACATCTTCCTTGCTTAATACATCTTTTAATTTGGCAATTAAAGCCCTCTTGGGATTAGGATCTTTATAAACATTTATTAAAGCAGCTTTCATTTGCTCTTCAGCAACTATGACTATTGTATCTATATCGATCTCAGATAACTCATGATGTTCTTCAAGATCTGCTATTATCAATTCTAAAACACGATCAAGCATTACATTTTCATCTACTGCTATAGTTGTTACTCGCCCGCCCCAACGACCTGGCCTTGAAGCCATTTCAGTAAATATTGCTCTAATTTGTCTCCTTAAGGATAGACTTACAGATTCATTGAGCCCAAACTCCGTCAAAAACTCTCTTAAAACCTCATGACTTGAAAACTCAAGTCGTTCTGGATTAATTCTTCCTTCATTTATAGCTTCTGCCATTGAATAATCACCAGCATCTGACAAGTATTCATGTCTTCCATAAACTTCATTATCGGGATGTCCTCTAACTTCATTATCTTCATAATGTTCCGCATATCTACTATCATCTTCAGGATATAAATCAAGTTGACCAAATGTTCCCCGCATCATTACCTCATGTGCATCTAACGCAACCTCTTCAGAAGGTACTAAAACATCTATATCACCCTCTAATATTTCTCTGAGTCTATCAGCAAATTCATAAGCCATATCATCAATTCTGCTTTCCATATCAGCTGGAATCGAATTATCAGCGCTTTGAGCTGATAGCGAAAATGAAGATAGAATAATTATTTGAAGCAATACAAATAAAATGAATAATTTTGATTTTAACATTCTAATCCCTTTCCCACATGTTTAAGCAATAAATTTAAGCAAAAAACATCTGTGTAGTTTTAGCCAGACGATATTAAGCAATTTCAATGCCTATTCCACTTTCAGCAAAAAGCCTATGTTTATGCTAAGATAGGAAATAGATTAATTTATTTTTATGTTAAAATGCTAGTTTTCAATGTGGTTTAATCTAGCTTATGGACAAAAATGTCTCAAAAGTAATCAATATTTAAATTTTTATGTAAAAACAACCTTCTTGAATAGTTGAAAGTTGATCTTTTAACACAGAGGCACAGAGACACAGAGGAAGATAAAACAATTCATTCTTTTAAATAAAACCTAAAAAACATATTTAAAGTAACCTTTAAATATGTTTTTTTCTTACCTCTGTGTCTCTGTGTTTAATAACAACATTCATCTTACAACAACTCACTCATAAAGCCACAATAACATCAGATAACACTATATATTCTATTAAATATTATTATCCATGTTCCCTTTTCATAACTTCCTATACATTAATTAATGAACGCTTTTAATAATTCTTGTCTTAGTTATTTTAATTATATATGATTTTCATGTTACGTTTTTTTAAATTGAAATAGGATTAAAACTTATAAAAAATGAAGATGTTTAGACTCGTATTAGCAATTATTGCATTTATATTTATTATAACATCTGTTTACATTCACCTTGCAAAGTTTATTCCTTTCACCATTGATGATGCTTATATTACTTTTGCACATACAAAAAACTATGTTGAAGGAGAGGGGCTTGTATTTTCAAAAGACAGTAAAATTGAAGCTACCTCATCTTTTTTATGGGCTTTATTCCTAATTCCATTTGAACATGCCCTTCCATATGGGGCAGTCATTGGCTCAAAGGTTTTGGGAATAATTTTTGTTTTTTTTATTTTGATCTTTACTAATTTAATTTTTTATAAAAGAAACCGTAATATCTTTTTGTCAATAGCCGCTTCTTTTTTGATTATTCTATCATCGCCTTTTATGTCTTGGGCTGTCACTGGCATGGAAAATAGTTTAGTTGCTTTATTTTTAATTTTATCTGTGTTTGTATTCTATCTTGAGACTAATCGAAAAAAAGGTTATTTTTCTGCTGTCTTAGTTTTTCTCTTATATTTATCACGCCCTGAAGCCTTTATGTTTGCTATAATTTTTGCTTTTTTTAGAATATTTTACTTTTTTGTTTATCAAGACAAACTTAAAAGATGGCTTTTAACATGGTTAGCTGTACTTATTCTTTTAATAGGGGCTTATGAAATTTTTGGTTTCTTGTATTATGGTTATTTATTACCTTGTTCTGCTATGGCGAAATTAGGAATTCATAAATCATATTTTGTTGGCTTAAATTATCTTACAAACTATTCCTCATTTATATTTACAATAACCTTTTTAATAAGTCTTATTTCTTTTACACTTTTGATCATTTTAAAACTCAAAAAAGATCTTAAAAAATTACGGCTTTTATTAATTGAAAACAGTTTGAACTTCATTTTAATAGCACTGATTTCTGCTCAATTTTTATTCATCATTAAAGTAGGTGGTGACTGGATGCCAAATGGCAGATTTATAAGCCATATCATTCCTTTAATAATAATATTATTGTTTGAAGTTTTCATCTATCTTTTCTGGCAAATTAAAAAACGAAAATATAATACATTAATAGTAAACACTATGACTGCAATTGTTTGCACTGCTTATGTTTTTTTCTTTGTTCACGGAAATATTTCGATATATAAATTTGCACATCCTCAATTTAAGCACTTACAGCAAGCCGAAGAAAGCTCTTTAACAGAAATGGTCAATCTTCTTAACAATTTAACAAAATTAAAATATGATACTGTTGCGTGTTCTGATGTCGGAAGAATGTCGTACTCATATAAAGGCAAAGTTCTTGATTGGTGGGGCCTTGCAAACATTGAAATAGCGACACAAAACATGTCTTATGGAAGATTAAATCCAAACATAATACTTTCAAAAAAACCTAAATTTATTATTTTATATTCTAACCTTCCAGTCCTGGATACTTCAGCAATGAAAAAAGGAATGGCAAGATATTCAAAGGCCTTTGCCTTTAACAAAGAATTCAATGAAAATTATCAACAACTGTTTTCAACCAAATTCGATGATGAAAGATATCATGTGCTTTTTAGAAGAGTTGATAGGGAAGAAAAGGATTAAGAATTAAGAATCCACAATTCAGACCTCAGAAACAATCCACACCTTGTCCCCTTGCGCTCTTGTTCCCTTGTTCCCCCTTCAAAGCTTCTTAACCAGCCCCCCCCATCTCTTGTTCAAAACAAAACCTCTTGATTGAAAAAAATCTACTAGCAAAAAAGGTGTTCTAAGGGTCTTAACATTTTGATTCTTCATACGACTAATGAAATCATCTAAAAGCGCTGTTCCAAGACCCTTGTTTTTTAGGTGGTCCACGATGATAATACCATCTATTTCTACTGAATCAGTTTCATAAGCACCATAAGATATTCCTCCAACAATTTCATCCTGGTGGTCAATTAAAAGTATAAATTTGCTTTTTTCAGACATCTTTTTAGGAAAGTCGGCTTTAATAAATATCTTATAAAGAATGCCTATCTCAGAGGCATGAACAGGTTCGCGAACAACAAACTTATCACCATCTAAGTCTTCAATTTCTGATTTAACAAACATCGTCTTACTACCAGTATATCCAACTGATGAAACATCGAAAACCTTTTTCATTCCAGTCTTAGGAAACACCAGATGACTGAAAACAACTCTGTCTTCAAACTCTGTAATAACATCCTGTAATTCTGAAAGCTCCTCCATTTGAACTCTAAATTTTCGAGTTGAAAAATGTAGTCTATGAATTAACTTATCAAACCTCATTTTTATTAGCTTAGAAGATCTTTTGAAATAGGTTTTTCTATAAAGGTAAAATCTATAAACATCAGCGAATTTATGTATTTTATATAGTTCACAAAGTTCTTCGATTATTTGACACTTTGCTATATATGTTGCTTCTGAATTTAAACTTAACCACTTATGATATCTGTCAATGGCGAACTTGGTGGACAGATTAGGAATGAAAATCATATTAAACCGTTTTATATAGATATCTAGCTTTTGTAAAAATTTATCTTTATATGTAACATCACAATCTCTCTCAAACTCTTGCCTTAAAAGGCATAGAAAATCAATAGCCTTTTCCCTGCCAAGAGATTCAACACAAGCATTAAAAAGCCAATCAAAGTTCAGTTCATGTTTACACCACGGATAATGATTTATTGTAAAAAGGTAAAAATTCTTTATAATCGGACGAATTAAAGAAAGAGTATTTTTATATTTTTTCCAACCAAGCAAAGATAAGATTAATGAATCTTCTCTAAACTCCTGTTGGGAAACAATAATATTATTTGGTGAAATAATGCCAGGAACTATTTTAAACTCACTGTTTATCCATGCTGTAAACAAGGCAATAAATGACCGTGTAAAATAGTTTTCCCAAAGCGACACATTTTGATTGTCAATTTTTGGTATAAGTTGATTAGATAGAGATTGAATTCTTTGCCAGGTTGTCAACTCATTTACAAAGGCCAAAGAAAAGGCGTTCAACTCTCTGCGATATGCTCCAACAGCAGGCAAAACAGTCTTTTCACGTGGATATGCGTTCTCTGAAATCATCCATTGAATTGTTTCTTTAGTTTTCTCATGATCCTTCATAATAATTAGTTGAAGATTATAATGCTTACCGTGAGCTGTAGTAATGCTAATTCTATAGGAATATTCATTTTGAATAGAAGAAATCCTTGAAATCCAAATTGAATGATCATTAATTTCTTGAAGATTGAATTGATGGGCATCAAAAGCATGCATTAATGATTCTTCAATAAAAGCTGGACTTGTTAAAATCTTTTTTATTTGATGTTTTTCAGCTTTAGTTAATTCATCAGTAAATAAAACTTTTTTATTAAAATTTTTATTAAAAAAGCTTGTGCTTAGTTTTTGTTTTTCTTTAATATATTTTTCAAGCCATGTTTTAAGTTTATTAAAGTTTTTTTCAGCAGAAGCAGCCAAAATATGATCAACAGGGTTTACAATCCAACCAATTAACATAGACCTGACAGTTGAATAATATTCAGGGTGATATTGAACATATTTAACAAGAAGTTTAAAAAGGTCACTAAATTGCCTTCTTCTTCCTTCATTTGTTGGCCATTTTAGTGTAATCCTATAACTATGCATTCTTTGTCTTAAAGCTGAAAGCCTTGGCAAGGTTAAGTCCGCCTGAGAGATTTCATCAATAAGCTTATCATCTAAAAATGGCAAGCCTGAATCAAGAAATGAAGGAAAGTGCTTGCTATAGTTGCGACCTGGTTGATCCATAAGAAGTATACGATATGCGTTTCCCCTTATATCAAAATTAAAATGATAAGCACAGGCCTCTAATCTTCTTTTTATAACTTCCTGTAATCTGGCATCTGATACTTCTAACAAGGTTTCAAGCTTTAATATAGACTGCATCGCGACTTTAGGTTCATAGAACATCACTTGTGAACAAACAAAACTAACATTTGCTAAGTTTTTATCTTTAATAAAAGCTGATTTTACTTTAAAAGATTTAGGATAAATTTCACCCTTCGTTTTTGGTAGGGCGACTTGCTTTGATATTTTTGGATAACTACTATCCCAACCTTCTTTACATGGGAAAAAATTTATAAAGGCTGGATTAGACGCCCAGAGCCTTGGTTGTTTAATCATAGCCCCCAAATCAATGACTTTTCCTTTTATAAAATATTCTAAATCACCAATTTGGACTCTTTTAGTCTTCTTTTTATAAGCGAGTTTTAGAGCTACGTTATAATGAGAATTACAAATCGAATCATATTTTATTATAAAACCATCTTCTAAAATCCCCAAATCTCGATAAACCCATAAAGGAATAAGAAGTGTAAAGTCATTATACTTAAGTCTTATTTCACGGTCTTTATAAAGCTTATCAATAACATCTTTAAAATTTGTTTCTATCTGTTTTCTATTAAAAGAACCCTTTGGTGTAAGCTCTTTTTTATTTAAATCAAATTCTCGGGGAAGTTTTGAAAAATTAATAACTCGTTCATAAGGAGGCAGGTTTAGATTTGCCTCAATGATTATTCGAGAAAAATAATCATCTATTGCTTCCTTGCTGGGAGAATTTGCAATAACTGTATCTGCTGAGTCTTGCACAATGAGCAGGACATTATAATCCCTTCCATCACCCACTAAAAACGTTGATTTAATGCCAGGCACATGCTCAAATTCTTTTTCAACTTTTTTAGGTGCAACGGTTTGGCCCTTACTGTTTTTATAAATATCCTTAATTCTGTCAACAATTTCAAGATATCCATTTTCATGTTTTGTGAAAATATCTCCAGTTGGTAGCCAAACGTCTTTATATAATGAATCTATCTTCTTATTAATGTCGATTTCATCTAGATATCTTGCAATATAAGGACCTGAAATATGCATTTCACCAAGCTCTGTGAATTTCAAACGAACCCCTGGCAAGGCTGTGCCTACTGTGTTTTCTTTATATTGATGAGGAGGTGTCATGGTAATACCTCCTGTGCCTTCTGTCATTCCAAAACCAGAACAGAGATTAACAGATTCCCTTTGAAAGAACTTAAAAACCTTTGGATCCAAATAACCAGCAGCTGACAAGCCCCAATAGAGCCTTGAACCAACTATTTCACGAAAGATTTTTTGCTTCTGCTTAGAATCTTTAATTCCTTCTGTTTGCTCTTTGTAGTCATTGCGAATCTGAACCCATCTTATAGGAATACTTATTAAAGCGGTTGGCTGAACCTTTTTCATCTTACTGATAAAAGTTTCATAAGAAGGATTTCCAGCAAAAACATAAGTACCATTCCAAAAAATAACTCCAAGCATTTCAAGAAAGCGACCAAATGTATGAAAAAGAGGCAAATAAGCTAAAAACACCTGCCCTGGTCCAACTTCAGGCAAAGCAGCAGCCCTTGCAAAGCGCTTTGTTGTTAAATTATAATTGGTAAAAGCAACCCCCTTTGGCATTCCAGTGCTACCAGAGGTAAACATGCAGGTTGAAACATGTTCAATATCTATTCCTTTATAATTATCAAGCAAGCTTTCTTCTTCAGGTGTAATTTTTATATACTCTTCTTGAAATAAACGAGCTTCATCTTTTTCCAGAGCTAACCCTGGATTAACACTATAGATCTTAATATTTTTCTTAAGCATATTTTTAAGCAACAAAAGCTTGTCAACTGTTTCTTCAGAATCAATAATGGCCAGGTTAAGATCTAATTCTTCAAAAATATATTTCAAGGTTTCAACATTGGAATGTACATTAATTGGTGAAATAAAAATTCCATAAATCAAACAAGCCAAATCACAACAAGCAGATTCAATTCCATTCTGACAAATAATAGCAACTCTTGGTTTTTCTTTTCTTCCTTTAATAAGACAGGAAGCGATTTGCTTTAGTTTCTTATCAATTTGCAGATAAGTCCAATCAACTTCATCTTCTGCTTCGAATTCCTTAAATAGCACCTTTTTAGGGTGAGATTTAACTCTATTTTTGAATAAATCTTTAAAGCTATATTTAAGTTCCTTAATTAGAACAAAAGTAGTTTCAGCCCATCTATATCTCAAATCAGTTTCTTTTAAAGAAAGTAAAAAAGAAGATGTCCTGCTCGCCTCAAGATACCTAAACCAATCCTGTTTGCGTATTTTAAACAGATCTTTATCTTTTATTATTTTTTCAACTAGATTTAAAATTGAATAAGAAAGTTTGTCAGAAACATTGGCTTCTTTCACACTTTTTTCAAGCAACAAAAGCTTGGTAATAAAATTTTTTATCTCATCCATTCTCGCTTATTATCCTTAATGTTTTTATATAAATTTAAACGGACTTTTAAAATATAACAAGAAAATAGTGGAATAAATGAATAGGAGATTTATTGAATATCAGAATGCTAGATTGACTTTCATACTATAGATTATTAAAATTACATTTCATTTATATTTAAAAAAATTAGGACAAATTCATGTTTAATAAAATTGGACAGAAAATTTTTGGTAGTCATAATGAAAGAGAATTGAAAAGATACTATCAAGTCATCAATAGAGTCAATGAGTTAGAACCACAAATAAGCAAACTAACAGATGATCAGCTAAAGGCAAAAACACCAGAGCTTAAACAAAAACTGGCAAATGGTGCAAGCCTTGATGATATTCTTTTTGAAGCCTTTGCAGTTGTTAGAGAAGCATCAAAAAGAACCGTGCAAATGAGGCATTTTGATGTTCAACTAATAGGTGGCTTAATCCTTCATGAAGGAAAAATCGCTGAAATGAAAACTGGTGAAGGAAAAACCGTTGTTGCAACCCTTCCAATGTATTTAAATGGCCTTACTGGCAAGGGATGTCACTTGGTTACAGTAAATGATTACCTTGCAAATCGTGATGCCCAGTGGATGGGGAAAATTTTTAATTTTCTGGGCCTTTCTGTTGGTACAATTATCCATGGCTTAAGTGATCAAGAAAGAAAAGCAGCCTATGGTTCTGACATAACTTATGGAACAAATAATGAATTCGGATTTGATTATCTAAGAGATAATATGAAATTTGAAATTCAAGAGTATGTTCAAAAAACTCCTCATTATGCTATTGTGGATGAAGTTGACTCCATTTTAATTGATGAAGCAAGAACTCCATTAATCATCAGCGGACCAACTGATGATTCAACTGATAAATATTTTAAATTAGACACAATTATTCCAAGGCTCCAGAAAGACACAGACTTTACTCTGGATGAAAAATCAAAAAATGCAGCCTTAACTGAAGATGGCATGGCGAAAGTTGAAAAAATACTCGGCGTTGAGAACCTTTATGATCCAGCAAATATGGAAACCCTACACCATATTAATCAGGCCCTAAAGGCTCACAAATGCTTTAGAAGAGACATTGACTATGTTGTAAACGACAACCAGGTTCAAATAGTTGACGAATTCACAGGTCGCTTAATGCCAGGAAGACGCTGGTCAGATGGTCTGCATCAAGCTGTTGAAGCAAAAGAAAAAGTAAAAATAGAAAGAGAAAACCAAACGCTTGCTACAATTACCTTCCAAAATTATTTTAGAATGTATGAAAAACTAGCTGGTATGACTGGTACAGCAGACACTGAAGCAGCTGAGTTTAAAAAGATTTATGATCTTGATGTTGTTGTTGTTCCTACAAACAAACCTATGACAAGAGCAGATAAGCCTGATGTTATTTATAAAACAGAAAAAGAAAAATTCAACGCAGCCGTTAGAGAAATTCAAGAATTAAACGCAATTGGAAGACCAGTTTTAGTAGGCACAATCTCTATTGAAAAATCAGAACATTTAAGCAAGCTACTAAAAAAACATGGTGTTAAACATCATATTCTAAACGCTAAACAACATGATAAAGAAGCAGAAATTGTATCTCAAGCTGGCCAACGATACGCAGTTACCATTTCAACAAATATGGCTGGCCGTGGTACTGACATTGTACTTGGTGAAGGTGTGGCTGACCTTGGAGGCTTGCATATTTTAGGTACAGAAAGACATGAATCCAGAAGAATTGATAATCAGTTAAGAGGAAGATCAGGTCGACAAGGAGACATGGGATCATCTAAATATTATTTATCCCTTGAAGATGATCTTTTAAGAATTTTTGGTTCAGAGAAAATATCTCTTTTTATGGACAGATTGGGCATTGAAGAAGGCACTCCTATTGAACACAATTTCATATCAAAAGCTATTGCCAATGCCCAAAAAAGAGTTGAAGGTCATAACTTTGACATTAGAAAGCACTTATTAAAATATGATGATGTTATGAATCAGCAAAGAAAGGTCATTTATAAAAAACGAAAAGAAATCCTCCTTGGTGAAAGCCTTCGTTCTAACACAATGGAGTGGATAGAAGATGTCACTGATGAAGTAGTCTTTACTGCAACAGGAGATAAAATTGATAAAAATACTTTTGACTATAAAGCCCTATGTGAGGCTGTCTTTGCTCAATTCAACATACATCTGCCTGATCAGGCTCCTGACCTTACAATCCTAAAAACCGAGGATCTTTATGAATTTGTTATAAAAGAAGTCGTACGGGCATATGAAGAAAAAGAA
Organism: Pseudomonadota bacterium; assembly: GCA_043820105.1. GTDB lineage: Bacteria > Bdellovibrionota_F > JAHFAK01 > JAHFAK01 > JBDREC01 > JBDREC01. The sequence continues at coordinate 67,855 of JBDREC010000001.1, read as the reverse complement.
GGAAAAGTCGGTTTAGATGCCATGAGGCACCTTGAAAGAGTACTAACTCTACAAAACATGGACAATTCCTGGAAAGAACATTTATTAGGAATGGATCACTTAAAAGAAGGTGTATCATTAAGAGGCTATGCTCAAAAAGATCCTTTGCTAGAATATAAAAAAGAAGGCTTTAATATGTTTGACGATATGTTCTGGCATATTAAAGTAAATGTAATTGAACAACTTTTTAAAATCCAACTTAGGCAAGAAGAAGATGCCCGGAAAATAGATTTTCCAAAGAAAAATCAAAGAAACATGCAATTTGGTCGCTCAAGTGGTCCTAAACAACCTGTTCAAAGAAAAGTTGAAAAAGTTGGAAGAAATGATCCATGTTCTTGCGGAAGTGGGAAAAAATATAAAAAGTGTTGTGGTAAGTAAAATTAATTATTAATTATTAATTATTAATTAGTGGTTATTAATTATTTTGCTATTAATTATTTCGTTATTAATTATTGCTAATTCGTTTTTAAGAACAAGCGATGTTTTGGATGCGATTTGCGTTTTTAAAATAATTAATAATTAATAATTAACAATTAATAATTAATGAATAGAGAAGAATACTATTTAATTGACCGCAAGACACAAATTTTGTTTAATACAGCTTAAATAAAAATAAGGAGAACTAAATTGAGTTTTTTTAAAAAAATTTTTATTGTTTCAATATTAATATTAGTTCCTGTTATCTTAAACGCTTATCCAACACAGTACCTAACTGAAGGCGCCCCCAAAAATTTGAATTTTAATTTTCAAATTGGTAGAGTTGATATCGGTAATCCACAAATATGTAATTTTCAAGTCGACAGAAAAACCAATAAAATTACACTTTTTCCTAACACAGCAGGTGAAACTTCTGTTTTGGTTTATGATAATGCAGGAAAACAACGAGATAATATAACCATTGTAGTATCCTCCAAAAACTTAAACCGATACATAAAAGAGCTCACAAAAATACTTTCATCAGTAGAAGGCTTAAAAATATATCAAGTTGAAACAAAAGTTGTTGTTGAAGGTGAGGTTTTTCTCAGTGAAGATCTCGCGACTGTAGACAAAGTTGTAAAAGATGTTCCCTTTGTTGTAAACCTTGTTAAGCTTTCCAGAAACGCACAAAGAATTATTGCAAAGAAAATAGAAAATGAAATCGACTTAGCTGAAGTCTATGTTAAACCATTTAAAGATATGATGATTCTTGATGGAAAAGTATACCAACAAGACCAGGAAGAAAGAGCTTTAAAAATTGCTAAACTTTTTTGGCCACCAGCTAAGGTTCAAAGCATTATTGAAGTTAGAAAAGAATCAAAGCCTCCAGAAAGAGCAAAAATGATTCAGGTTTCAGTGCATTATGTTGTATTAAATAAAGCAATAGATAAAAATTTCTTATTTAAATGGGCCCCCTTTCCCGAAACTAGCGCTAATGCCTTTATGAACATGAATCCACAAACTGGGTCAACCCAATTTACAGGCACCTTAACAGCACAATTTTCATCTTTGATACCAAGACTAAATTATATGAAATCAATTGGTCTGGTTAGAAACCTTGAAAACCCAATGCTTTCAGTTAAATCAGGAAAATCCGCAAATCTTTTTTCTGGAACAGAAATCATGATTCCAATTGCTCAGGCAAATGGAACCGCGTCAATGGGTTCAAAAAATGTTGGAATGACTCTTTCAGTTACTCCAACAGTTTATAAAGATGATATTGATTTAAACATTACAGTAAATGCATCCAGTCTTGGAAAACCAACCGCAAAAGGCGATGTTACAATGGATACTAATAATCTTACAACTCATCAGTTTGTTAGAAATGGCGAATCTGTGGTAATTGGAGGTATCATAAGAACTTCAAGAACATATTCAAAAGACAGACAACCAGACTCAGACAAGCCAGATGAAGCTGTCGGAATGTTCAACCTTTTCAAAACTCTTGATACAAATGTTGCTAGACAACAGTTTTTAATCTTTGTAACTCCAAAAATTCTGGAGTACGCAGGAGAAGCAAACAAAGACCTCAAAGATTATTTTAACCTTTATGAAGTTTATCCAACTGGACAATAATTTAAGGAAAAATTAATGGCCGCCCCAAATAAAAAACCAATATTCATTACAGTAACAAGTGCAAAAACAGGATCCGGAGCATCAATTTTTTCAGCTAACTTTGCCCTTAGCTTACAAAGAGAAACTAATGCAAGAGTTTGCATCCTGGATTTTGATACAGAGGCAGCAGGTGACATCGCACTCTTAATGGGTGTGAACAAAGCCCCGGCTGCAACGGATATTACTCCTAAACTATCTAAACTTGATTTAAAAGGTCTTTATAATTTAATAGGAAAAACAAAAACTGGGCTTGGGCTAATTCCTTTATACAACAGTACAGCTGAATTAAAAGCATATAACCCACTTGAGCTAGATAAGCTTTTTAAGCAGCTTTCCATGATGTTTAATTTCGTAATAATTGATACTGGAGCACATTTCAATCAATTCACCATAAAACCTTATGAATATTCATCCTTAATAATGTTTATAATGTCTCAAGAACTTTTGACCGTTAATTTAGCTGCAAAAAAAATACAGGCTTTTCAAGCGATGCAGCTGCCTGGGGATATGATTTGGGTTATTTGTAATAAATTTAATGCTAAATCAATTATTAATAAGCAACTCATTGGTCAAAAAATTAAAAAGGATGTGCTCTTAACCATCCCTGAAGATTCTGTTACAATTACCAACTCTATAAACAATGCTCAACCCTTTGTCACTGCAGCACCACAGCACGCTCTAACTAAAAGCATTGATCAATTATCAAGATATCTTATCAAAGATACTACCCTTAGAAACCTTAGAGTTCCTGAAGGAGCTGGTTCAATTGGTGGTGATATTATTTCAATTCTTAATCCTTTACTGGGAGCCAGCGGAGGAGGTGGAGGAGCGCAAGGCCCTACAAGAGATGTTTTTACTAGAAAAATTGATGAAAAGGCTGATTTATATATTGAAATAAAATTAAGAGTTCACAAAAAGTTAGTAGAGCTAGTCGAAATGGATCACATTACAGAAGAAGGTGAACAAGATCCGAAAAAAGTTTTAGAATTACAAAACAAAACAAAAGATGTAATAAACCAACTCCTGGACAAAGAATCTTCTATAATTAAAAGCATGGAAGATAAACGCAGATTAGCTAAAGATATTTACGACGAGGCTATTGGTCTTGGCTGCATTGAAGAGTTACTGGCGGATCCTGATGTTTCGGAGATCATGGTTAATCATAAAGATCAGATATATGCTGAAAAAAGTGGCAAGTTAAAATTAACAAATCTTAAATTCACAACCAATAAACACCTTATGGGTGTTTTGGAAAGAATTGTTGCACCAATTGGAAGAAGAATCGATGAAAAATCTCCAATGGTTGATGCAAGACTAAAAGACGGATCTCGTGTTAATGCAATTATTCCTCCACTTTCCCTAAAAGGGCCAATGCTAACAATTAGAAAATTTGCCAAAGAAAAACTTACATATAAAGATCTAGTTAAATTTGGCTCAATGACTGAAGAAATTGCAGACTTTCTCAGAGCCTGTGTTGAAGCACACTTGAATATAATTGTTTCTGGTGGTACTGGATCTGGTAAAACTACACTTTTAAATACTATTGGTTCTTTTATTCCTGAAACAGAAAGAATTTTGACCGTTGAAGACTCAGCTGAACTTCAACTTCCACAAGAACACGTTGGAACATTGGAAACAAGACCTCCAAATCTCCAGGGAGAAGGTGAAATCTCCATCAGGGACCTTGTCAAAAACACCTTGAGAATGAGACCAGACAGAATTGTTGTTGGAGAATGTCGTGGCGCTGAAGCCCTTGATATGCTCCAGGCCATGAACACAGGGCATGACGGTTCATTAACAACAATTCACTCAAATACTCCTAGAGATTGTATACAAAGACTTGAAACCTTAGTTATGTTCGCTGGTTTTGATCTGCCTTCAACTGCAATCAAGCAACAAATCGCTGGGGCAGTTCATATGGTAGTGCAACTTAACAGATTTTCAGATGGTTCAAGAAAAATAACTCATATTACTGAAATAACTGGCATGGAAGGAAGCGCAGTTGTATTGCAGGATATCTTTTTATACAAACAAAAAGGGGTTGATGCAAAAGGCAAGGTAATCGGTGAATACATTTCAACTGGTTTAATTCCAAAATTCGTAACAACACTAAAAGAAAAGGGTATAAGATTGCCCAAGGGTATGTTTACACCAAAAGCTTAAATGAAAGGCGAATTATGTTTTTCTTTGGACTAACAACAGTCATTGCAATAATTATTGGATTTGCAGTTTTTATTTTTGTCATAGGCTCATATGAGGGAATGGAGTCTTGGGCAGCAAATAAATATAGAAATAGAATCGAATTTTTTGAAGATAAATTTGAAAAAATGTTTATTAAGGATAAATGGCCTATTGAAAGAATCTATATCCTCTCTTTTGGTCCATTTGTTGCTTGTCTGCTTTTGGGCGTTATAATGATGTTTTTATCAAACATGCATTTCATTGTTGCCATAGTACTTACAGCACTAATATGTATAATAGCCTGGGTAGCCCCTAAATTCATCGTTGGTTTTCTTTTTAATAGACGAGTAGCTAAATTTGATGCACAATTAGTGGACTGTCTTGCAATGCTTGGAAACACATTAAAGTCAGGTCTATCTTTTCTTCAAGGCATGCAGTTAATATCAAAAAACATGCCAAACCCAGTGTCCCAGGAATTTCAACTAGTCCTACATCAACAGCAAATTGGATCGTCAATTGATGAAGCACTTGAATCATTAGGTGAAAGAATTCCTTCTGACGATTTACATATGGTTGTTAGCTCAATTACTATTTTACGAGAAACTGGTGGTGATTTAACAGAAACCTTTGACACCTTGACAAACACAATCCGTGAAAGAAAAAAGATTGATGGAAAAATCAAATCCCTCACACACTTAGGCCTTTTTCAAGGTGCCATGCTTTCATGCCTTCCTTTTGCTTTAGCTGGCATGTTTTATCTTTCAAACCCAGACGAAATGAAGCTTTTTGTAACAACTCCAATTGGTTTAGGCTTAACAATAGCTGCATGTTGTATCATAGGTCTAGCTTTTTTCGTTATCAAAAAAATCGTAACTATCGATATTTAACCGCCATTTCACACACTTATTTTTTATGAAAATATTGGCCTGATTTTATTGAAAAGGAAATCAGGCAAGTGCGCAAGTTCAGATTTTTTTTCGACCTTTTATGTTGACAAGCCTGGGTTTCACTGCTATAAGCCCAGCTACTTTTTTGATATTTGCTTAAGTTATAATATGTTATAGGAAGGTTTAAATGCCAACAATTAATCAGTTAGTTAGAAAAGGCAGGAAAAAAATTAAAGTAAAAACATCGTCTCCTGCACTAAAAAAATGCCCTCAAAAACGAGGAGTTTGTCTTAGAGTTTATACTGTAACACCCAAAAAACCTAACTCAGCTTTGAGAAAAGTTGCAAGGGTTAGATTAACCAATGGATTTGAAGTTACAACTTACATTCCAGGAGTTGGTCACAATCTTCAAGAGCACTCAGTTGTTTTAATCAGAGGCGGAAGAGTTAAAGATTTACCTGGTGTTAGATATCACGTTGTTCGAGGAACACTTGATACAGTAGGTGTAGCTGACAGAAAACAAAGTCGTTCAAAATACGGCGCAAAGAAATCGTAAACTAAAAGAGGTTATAGTATGCCAAGAAGAAGAGAAGTACCCAAAAGACCCATCATAGCAGATCCCAAATATGGAAGTGTGCTAGCTGAAAAATTTGTAAACTGCATGATGCAAGGTGGAAAAAAATCAACTGCGAGATCAATTCTTTATAAATCTTTAGATATTATTCAAAAAGAAGTTAAAGAAAAAGAACCAATTGAAGCTTTTAAAATTGCCATTGAAAATATCAAACCACTAATCGAAGTTAAATCAAGAAGAGTTGGTGGTGCAACATATCAGGTGCCAATGGAAATTAGAGCTCCTAGAAGAGAAGCCCTTGCTTTTCGTTGGGTAATTAAATACTCAAGAGCTAGAGGCGAAAAAACAATGTATGAAAAACTTGCAGGTGAACTCATTGATGCCTTTCATAAAAGAGGCGCTGCAATTAAGAAAAGAGAAGACACTCACAAAATGGCAGACGCCAACAAGGCATTTGCTCACTTCCGCTGGTAGCTTAAAAGCATCTTGATTTTTAAAATATAATCAATTATTACACTTTACTTAAATTATTAACTTACATGAATTTTTTTATATGGCGAAAGAGAACATGAATTTATCTATAGTTCGCAATATAGGCATTATTGCACATATTGATGCTGGGAAAACAACTACAACTGAAAGAATATTATATTATACTGGAAAGTCCTATAAAATGGGAGAAGTTCACGATGGTCTCGCTGTAATGGACTGGATGGCTCAGGAAAAAGAACGCGGCATCACAATTACTTCAGCTGCAACAACTTGCTTTTGGAATGATCATAAGATTAACATTATTGATACTCCAGGTCACGTTGATTTCACCTTAGAAGTAGAAAGGTCCTTAAGGGTACTAGACGCTGCGGTTGTTGTGCTTTGCTCTGTAGGCGGTGTTGAACCTCAATCAGAAACGGTATGGAGACAGGCTGACAAATATAATGTTCCAAGAATTGTTTTTATTAATAAAATGGATAGACTTGGAGCAGATTATTTTAGAGTATATAATGAGATAAAAGAAAAACTTGGTGGCCAAGCCTGCCCTTTACAAATCCCAATTGGAGAAGGTGAAAATTTTGAGGCAATTATTGACCTTATAAAAATGAAGGCTATCTATTATGATGAAGAATCTTTGGGCAGTAAGTATGAATATAAAGATATTCCAGAGGATTATTTAGACCAGGCCAATCAGTTCAGACATTTTCTTCTAGAAACAATAGCTGAAGCAGATGATGATCTTTTAGAAGAATATCTTTCTGATGGATTTATAAATGAAGAATTAATTAATAATGCTATTCGCAAATTAACCTTAGCAAATGAAATAATCCCTGTTTTATGTGGTTCCTCTTTTAAAAATAAAGGTGTTCAAAAAATTTTAGATGCAGTTGTTTCCTATTTTCCATCACCGCTTGATAAACCTCCTGTTAGAGGCTTTAACCCAAATGATGATAAAAGAATTGAAAGACGACCTGATGACAACGAGCCATTTACAGCTTTAGCATATAAAATTGTACATGATAATTTTATTGGTCAATTAACCTATTTAAGAGTCTATTCAGGAACCCTAGATTCAGGAAGTGTTGCTCTTAATTCACTGCAAAACAAAAAAGAAAGATTAACTAAAATTTTTATAATGCACGCAAACAAAAGAGAAGAAACTAAAAGTATAAGAACTGGTGATATTGTTGCTGTATCTGGACTAAAATTTACAAGGACTGGCGACACTCTTTGCAGAATAGATAAGCCAATATACCTTGAAAAACTTGATTTTCCTGATCCTGTTATTTCAGTTGCAATAGAACCAAAGACAAAACAAGATGAAGACAAACTAGCTGATTCTCTTGCAAAACTGGAAATTGAAGATCCTTCCTTTAAAGTTAAAATGGATGAAGAAACAGGTCAAAGAATTATTTCAGGCATGGGTGAATTACATTTAGAAATTATTGTGAATAGATTATTAAGAGAATATTCTGCTAATGCAAATGTTGGAAAACCCCAGGTAGCTTATAAAGAATCTATTACTAAAAAGGTTCGTTCTGAAAGCAAATTTGATAAAATGACCCAAACACAATCTCAATTTGCACATGTTGTCATTGAAATCCAGCCAAACAAAAGATCAGCAGGAAACACCTTTGTAAATAAAGTGCATCATGAAATTATTCCAAAATCAGTTATTCCTATAATTGAAGAGGGTGTAAAACTCTCGCTTGAAAGCGGATATTTGTGCAGCTATCCGGTCATGGATATAATTGTCACCTTAGTAGGTGGTGCATATCAAGAAGAAAACTTCACTGAAGTGGCCTTTAAAATGGCAGGCTCCATGGCAATTAATAATGCCTTAAGAGATGCAGATCCTGTTTTACTTGAACCAATTATGAGTGTTGAAGTGGCAGTTCCAGAAGATTTCCTTAGCAATATCATATCAGATATGAATGCAAGAAGAGGCAAAATTATTAATATGCAAGCAAAAGCTAATCTCAAAACAGTTAAAGCAGAAATTCCTTTATCTGAACTCTTTGGCTATGCAACAGAAATTCGCTCACTCTCTCAAGGACGTGCAAATCATACGATGGAATTTGTTAAATACGAAATAGTCCCAAAAAACATTCAAGATTCTATCTTAAATAAATACTACTAAAATCAACTTACCACTTACCACTTACGACTTATAAATAATTTTCTCCTTTACGAATGCATTCAAATATAGTAATATAAGCCCCATGTCTGGAGGAAAAAAATCAAAAAACCAACTTGTCTTGTTATTAATTATTTGCACTATAGTTGTTTCTTCTTTTTTCACCGTATTTTTTACTTTCTCTGGAGAAAAAGGCCTTGTAAACACCTATAACCTCTTTGTTGAAAAACAAAAGGTTCAAAGAAATATTAAAAAATTAAAACACGAAAATTTAAATTTAAAATCTGAAATAAAACAATTAAAATTTAATTCCTATTATATTTCACAAAAGATAAAAGATAATTTAGGAATGTTAGAAAAATTTGAAGTCGTTTATATATTTGGGGATAAAACAAAAAATGAATAGCATTGTAGTCTTCTTTCTTACTTTTTTTTCCTTTTGCTTATTAAATAACGTATTTTTCTCACTTTATAGTGATATTTTTTTATACATGCATATTTTTTATATCGCAGTGCTGCTTTCCTTTATAAGATTTAAGCCAATTAAAAACTACACACTGCCACTTGCCTTTTCGGCAATATTTGAGTTCACATTTATATCAATTAGCCCCTTACCCAAGTTCATACTGCTTTATCTTTTACCAGTCTGGATGCTTATATTAATTATTCCCATTCTCTTTGAAAAAGAGCACATCCCTGAGCAGGGCAAACCAAAAGCTGCGAATCCTGACAACAAACTAGATATAAAAACAGCTGAAAATGAAAGTGAACTAAATTTACATAGCAATTTTCCTGAGACTCTTTATGATCTAATACTATTTACTCACAAATTTTTAGATACAAATTCTTCTCTTATATATAAGGTTGATTATGAAAACAAGGAATTTGTGCTTGAAAATAAATTTTGTAAATCAGGCAATCTATTTAATGAAAGAATTAGCTTTTCATCTGGGGTTTTATCTGGAATTTTCAAAGAAAAATGCCTTATTTCAATGTCTCCTATTCAAGAAACTTATCATGGGCTAAGTTATTACAAAGAGAGTATAAGACCTGATGTTAAATCTTTTTTAGGTTTTCCAATATTTAATGATAACAAAGAAATAATAGCCATAGCTGCAAATGATAGTTTTTGTCCAAAAATGACTACCAAGAGAAATGATACAAGAGTTAAATTATTAATAAATCTTTTTTCATCATTATATAATGAAAAAAAGAGAACAAAAACTCTTGTTTTCATGGCAAATGAAATTAAAAATTTATACGAATCAAGCAAGGATCTTTCATCACACATTTATACAAATGATATAACAAAAGAATTAATCAAAGCAGTTAAAACCACTTGTAATATTGATTTTGGGGCGATTATTCTTCATGATAGCGATAAAGGTGAAAATAAGATAATGATAGTCCATGAAGATAATAAAGATTTGCCAGAATATGAAAATTTAAATTTTAGTTTTGATCCTGCGACTTCTCTAGCTTCCTGGGTTATTAAAAATAACCGTTCCTTGCATTATAAAAATATAATAGAGGCAAAAAAAGAAGTAATTATTTTTGATAGAAGCCTACCCTTTAATCATGGATTAAATTCACTTTTAATTGTTCCGCTTTTTACTACTGCAGGTAATATTGGAAGCATGGCTGTTGGAAGCTATGAAAATGATGAGTTTTCTGAAAATGAAATTAATATGATTGAAGTTATAGCAAAACAAACATCATTTTCTATACAAAACTCGCGCCTTTTTGAAAAAATGGAAACACTCGCGACAACTGACTCTATGACTGGTTTATATAACCATAGATATTTCCAGGAGACCTTCGAGCAAAACCTTGCAAGAGCTCATAGGTTTTCAGAAAAGATATCCCTAATGTTTCTTGATATAGATTATTTCAAATCAATAAATGATACCTATGGCCATATATATGGAGATAAAGTTTTAAAAAAGATATCAAGTGTAATAAAAAGCAGTATTCGAAAAATTGATATTGCCTCAAGATATGGCGGAGAAGAATTCGCAGTTATTTTACCAAACACAGGCAAAAAAGAAGCTAATAACCTTGGGGAAAGAATTAGACAAAATGTTGAAATAGAAAGATTTGATGGTAGTTTACGTGAGCTTAAGGTTACTATTTCAGCAGGAATTTCAACCTTCCCTGATGATTCAGAAAAACGTTCAGAGCTTATTTCAAAAGCAGACAAGGCTTTATATTATGCAAAAGAAAATGGACGAAATAAATGTTTTCTGTATGATAAAATTAGAACTTGAAAACAATAAAAAAAGAAATCAAAAGCACATAAATAACTAATGATTCAATAAAAGCAAGACCAATAAGCATAGGCATTTGAATTTTTGATGTAGCAGAAGGATTTCTTGCAATACCTTCAAGGGCAGCTGAAATTGCCTTTCCCTGTCCTAAGGCACCACCAAACGCTGCAATTCCAATAGCAAAAGCTGCTGCAATTGCATACCAGCCACTTGAATCTGTAGTAGCGATTTCAACTGTTTCTTCAGCAAAAACAAAGGCAGAATGCCCTAAATAAGCCACAAAACTAAGTGTTATAATTTTTATAAATTTTAGTGCTTTCATTTTAAATTTATCCTTTCAAATGAATTTATTTCCAAAAACTTGCACGGTAAATATAGTAGTAAAAAATTAAAATCAACCAAAAAAACCAAGGAAAATTATTTATAATTTCTAACCTAAAGTTCAATAAAATTTCTTCCTACTGAATACCAAATACTGAATACCAAATACCAACCTAATGTTCGTGTGAAATCGCTTCTGATATATATACTATTGATAGAAGTGTAAAAACCAGGGCCTGGATAACTGAAACTAAAGTTCCAAGCGCTAAAAATGGAATTGGCACAATTAAAGGAATCAAATCAGAAAAGATAGCTAAAACAGCGTGATCTCCAAAAATATTTCCGTAAAGTCGAAGTGTTAAAGAAACTGGCCGAATACAATGACTTATGATTTCTATTGGTAAAAATAAAAAGGCTAACCACCAAACAGGACCTGCTAATTTTTTAAAATAAGCAAGACCATGTTCTTTTATTCCAAAATAATAAGTAGAAAGAAAAATAAAAATTGCGCAAGCAGCGTTAGTATTAACATTATCAGTAGGTGGCACTAAACCAGGGATTAAACCCATAATATTTGAAACTAAAATAAATAAAAAAGTTGCGCCAATAATTGGAAAAAAGCGTCTGCCCTTAGGACCAGTCATGTTTTCTACCAAATCAAGCACATACTCAACAATTAACTCAAATACATTTCTTAAACAAAACTTATCAGGAGGAACCTCAGCATCTTCTTGTTTTCTAATTCTTAAATAGAAAATAACCGACAAGATACACAAAAGCACACAAACAAGTAAAGCTCCAGCAATATGAGAGGGCAGTTGATTAAGCCCTGGAATAATATCAAATAGTGTTACGTGATGTTTCATTATAAAATCTAAAATTAATTATTAAAATTTGCAGAGCATAAAATCCAAAATATGCGATAAAAGTCAAAGGAAAAATGGCTTAAAATTAGCTTGTAGCTTGTAGCTGGTAGCTTGTAGTAAAAAAACCACCGCTTATAATATTAAATTTGAAAGAATTAGTGCTAAAATTGGAGTTCCCAGACCAATGGCTAATGAAATAATATCAACGTTAAAATATTTAAAGAGCACTATTATTAACAAAATCAATAGAAAGAATTTAAAAAAAAGTAAAATAGCTGGTTTTGCTTTACTACCCTCACCTGCAAACATTTTTTTTATAATATGGGCAAGTAAAATAAAGTTAAGGTTTGAAATCAAGCAACCAGCAATTAAGCTTAAAGTAATTTTCAAATCACTGTAAACTATATAAGAGGCTAGAGTAAGTAAAAATCCTAATACAACTGAAGTAAAAATTGTTTTTTTAATTGAAAGCATTCTTTACCATTTCTTTTTAAAATATTTTTTCATTCGTGCTATGGTGATAAAAATACCAATAACAAAAAAACACAAGGTCAAAATTGGTTCTAGCAGAAATTTTTTATCCAGATATAAACCTAAAAGCAAGGATCCAACAATTGGAATCACAAGTTCTGAGGAGATCACAGAGACTTTTCCAAGCTTGTATAACCACTGATTTTTTATTTTATTATCATTATACATAGAGAAATGATCTTTAAAAGTCCAACTGAATTCCCAGAAAAGCTTCATTGGATGCTGCTATAACAAAAGATGGTTTAAATTGATATTCATTTTTACCATAACGAAAAGCAAATTGTTTGTTGTAATTATTAATTGCTAAAATTGTGCTAACTAAATCATAAATCTTTGTAACACCAAAAACTGCAATACCCCCATACATCATTCCCTCGCTTGGTGAAAACACACTGTCAGCTGTATCAGCATCAGGATCAGCATAATAGGCTGCGATTCCACCTCCTAGTACAGCAACACCCAAAAACTCAAGCATAAAGCACAAAAAGCCATTTGGAATATCTTTTGCATAAAAGCTTCCAGCTCCAAAGCCTGGTAACAGAGATAATACAATAGCAGCAACATAGGATTTTTTCCTGCCAGCTAAACCTTGGCTAAGTTTTAAAGGTTCACCAGATGATGGTGACTCAAATTCTACTGCAGTTTTTTCATCTTCTGTAGTATCCCAACCAGACATATTTTCATCCCTATCATTTTTCACTTCTTTTTTATCTGTCTTTTTTTCCGGGGCTTTTTCCTCATCTGCAAACAAGGAATCAAGCTCTTCATCACTAACTTCTAACTCATCTTGAGCTATTAATGGAAAATTATTAAAGCAAAAAATTAAGATAAAAATTAAAATCATTTTCTTCATATGTATTACCTATTAGTTAAACATGCAATTGGTCACGATTAAAAAAAAAATATACCTATTTAATAAAAACAAAGCAATTATTTTTTCTTTTCACTTGTCTTTCCTGTCTATTATTTGCTAAAATTTCTAGCAATGAAAATAAAAATTATATTTACATATTTTATAATAATCTTCATAGCTTTTCCTTTTATTTGTTTTGCATCAACAGACTTTTTTTCGCTTTTACCTAGTGCCAGAAAAGCCAACTTACCAAGAGATATTCTTCAAGTATCCCTGGATAACAGTTTTAGCCAATCTTATCATTTTTATGATTCTCTGGGAAATTTTTTAGAGGTTACAGATTTAACGTATTATAATAATTTTACAACTTTAAGCATTGATTATGGAATAACTGATCATTTTTCAATGGGAATAAATATTCCCCTGGCCTTTAGAAAAATTTCAAAAACAGCAGGCTACTCAACAATAGGTCTTGCTGATGTATATTTTGATCTTTTTTATGAAGTATTAAACCTTGAGGATCCAACTACTTCTATTGCTGTTTATGTTTGCCCTAAGTTTCCATCTGGTTCAACAAGCAGCTCAATTAATGGAGAAACTCAACTTCCTTTGGGCAATGGTCAAATTGAAATTGGAGCTGGCCTAAGAATCAAGCAACAATTTCTTGAATATTTCGCAGCACAAGTAACATCCTTATATACATATAAATTTGCAGCAATAGCTGAATATCTAAAAATTAGCATAACAGACTCAACAGGCAGCTATGATATAGGAAACAGAAAAATTGACTTTGGAGATGACATTGACACGAGGCTAGACCTAATGTTCTCTCCAATAAAACAACTAAATCTTCAAGTTAGTGGTCGTTTTATTTATAATTTTAAAACTAAAATAGATGACAGCTATATACCTTATATTAGCACTGCAATTGATACAAATGCTGGAAGCACTGACAGTCAAGGATATATCTTATCAATAATTCCAAAAATCGTTTATGCGCCCATTAAAAACATAGAAATTTTTGTTCAAAATGAAATACCTTTAATGGGCACCAGATATCCTGTTGCTTATATTTCTGAAGTTGTTTCCTTATCTGGAATGCTTGATGTAAGCGCTGGTTTTAACTTTTACTTTGATTAAAAGGAAAAAGATTGTTTAAAAGGTTTCACATCTTGTTTATTGTTGTTTATTTAGGGCTAGCTTTTTCTGCAAATGCCCAAATAGTTGACAAGGCTATTGGTATAAAATGGATTTCAACTGAAACCAAACATTGGATTATTCACTATTACAAAGATATTGAATTCACTGCCCAAAAAGTTGCTGCCATTGCTGATAGTGTATATGACGAAGTAACATCTTACCACAACTACAAATTCAAATACAAGGTCCATTGTATTTTATCTGACTTTAGGGATTCAACAAATGGTTTTGCTATTTATTCTTTAGATATGGTAAATGCAGAAGCCACAAATCTATATTTAAATACCTTTAACTTAAGAGGAAGAACTGACTGGATAAGAAATGTTTTTGCTCATGAATTTGCACATATTGTTCACGGCAAGAAAGGTGCTGCATTTGGCAACAGAGTATCAACTTATGGAGTTCCTCCAGTTGGAATTCAAGATGATGATAAAAATAAATATGAAATTTTTGGGCTTTTCAGATTAGAAAGTAAAATAGCTCCTTATTGGTGGGTTGAAGGTATAGCGCAAAATGATGCCACAAAATTTGGTTTTGAATCTTATGATACTACAAGGCAAATGTTCTTGAGAATGGCGTTTCTGGAAAACAACGTATTGTCATTTAATTTAATGGGTCATCCAAGAGCTCTTGATTTTATTTATGGAGAACTAGGCTATAATCAAGGCTTTTCCTTTGTTGCTTGGTTAACTGCTAAATATGGCGTGGAGATCCATACAAAATTCATGGAACGACAATCAAAAGAATATAATTTTGCATATGAAGACACTATTAAAAATGAACTTGGAGTTGATCCACGTGATTTATTTGAAGAATGGAAAAAGCAAAAGAATACTGAGTATGAAAAAGAAGCTTTTGAACTTGCACCCACAATAACAAAAGCAGAAAAATTATTAATTAAATCAACAAAAGATTCTAAAGCTTTTAATCCCCCATTAATAATAGATAAAGGCTACAAACCCCTTACAGAAGCAGAAAAAAACAGTCTTAAAGATGAAGGAATGAGAAATAATTATGCAAAACTTTCCCCTGATGGCAAATGGATTTCTTATCTTTCAGATGAAACACTCTTTATAGTAAACAATGAAAATATTCTTAAAAAAGATGAAACATATTTTAGAGCTACGGCGTACGCATCTGGAATTAACTCTTATGACTGGTCACCTGATTCGAACAAACTTATCTTATCCACCAGGAACAGAAGAACAAAGAAATACTTTGATGGCTTTAAATATCATGATCTGGCAATCTTTGATTTAAGTGAATTCTTAAGTAAATATGCAGCAAAAGCAAAAGACCTGGAAAGCTTTTCATATGCAATCCAGGAAAAGACAAACTTCTTTTCAAGCTTTATTTGGGGAACAAAATATAATTTTATTACTTACAACGAAAGAGCATTAGAAGTGGCCTGGTCTCCTGATAAAAAGCACCTTGCTTACATTAAAAACAGTGATGGAAATAAATCACTTTGCCTCTACAACCTGGAAACTAATGAAAGTAAATATATATTAGAAGCTACCGATGGCTCTCAAGCAGGAAATCCTAGCTTTTCAAGTGATGGCAAGAAGCTTGCATTCCATTTATTCGATGGAAAAAAACAAGATATTTGGATCTTTAACCTGGAAAACTCCGAATTTACAAGGCTTACTAATGACAAGGCTGAAGACCGAGATCCCTATTGGTCAAAAATTGATCCAACTAAAATTATTTATTCTTCAGACAAGGATGGAATTTTTAATGTCTATGAAACAAATATTTCAACTGGAAATACAAAAAGATTAACTAGTGTTTATGGCGGCATTTTTATGCCTTTTGAAGCACCCCTTGTTGATACATACAGTGAAACAGCTGAAGTTCAAGCAGGAGACTTATTATATTCCAATTTTTCATCTTATGGTTTTAAGCTTTTTAAACAAAGCAAAACCATGCAAAAAAATAAAACCGTAAAAAGAGAAGAGATAACAAAAGAAAATCCTTTGCCCGTTTCTGACCCAGAAAAATTCGACATGCTTTCTTCTAAATCCTATTATTATAAATACACTCCTATTCCAAGACTTGGTAATTTTATGCCCTTTCAAATAATCCCTGAATTCCAAGCAGTAAATGAACAAGCTGGCCTTGGATTTACTGGTATTATAGAAGATTATCTTTCAAAGCATAAATTATCAATGCGTGGATTTTTTGACAAAGACTCTCTTTACGGCCTGACATATATTAACCATCAATGGTATCCTGAAATAACTTTAAAATATTTAAGGGCAATTACCACTTACGACTTAGATGATATTAATTCGGTTTTAGAAGGCATCTTATCAGAAGATGCCCTTACCTTACTTGGTCTTGATAATAACCCAACGGAGCTTTACAGATCTTTAAGCCAAGACATTTTTAAAGCCAGTATAAAATTTCCATTCAGATCCCATGAACTCAAACTTGAATATTATTTTAGAGATCTAAAAGGAAAAATGGGATCAAGCTTTTTTGGAGCAGACCTTGATGATTCGTCTTTTACAGATTCCACTGACCCAACAGGAACATGGGGAGATGTCTCTAACTTTAGAATACTTCAAAACAATGCTGGCAGCATAACATATACATTAGATCAATTAGATACAGTTACTTACACTTTAACTAAAAACAGACATAGAGCAGAAAAAGAAAGTTTAATCAACCCTCATGGATATAGATTTAACCTTTCATACTCCTTAACAAAAACAAATGTTGATGAAGCAATTGACTCAACAGGATTCCTGTTTTTCTTTCAAGCAGATGACCCATCCGATGATTATATCTTTCACAGTATTACTGGTGATTTTTTATATTCAGTTCCACTTAGCAGATACCAAGCCCTTGAATTCTACATTCTTGGTGGATGGCAATCAAGAGATGTTGCCAGTAATGATGAACTTTACTTAGGTGGCAAACCTGTTTTTCAAACCTTCAGAGATGTTAACAACTCTTTAAGTTTTCCTGGCTACAATGAATTTTCCATATCAGGTGAAACTAGATTTTTAGGAAGAATGACATACAGATTCCCACTCTATAGAAACATAGATAAAAAATTGTGGTTTCTATATTTTGATGATTTCTACATGGAGCTTTTTGCTGATGCCGGAAACTGTTGGGATTATGGCAAAACATATAGAACCTATCTTACCTACAATGATGAAGGAAGCCTGGTCAGCGCAAGAACCCGCGATCGCGTATTATTTGATGCTGGCCTTAATCTAAGAATGCAGCTTTTTAGCTTTTATTATTCCCCATGGTATTCTTTCTTAACAGTTGCCTATGGTTTTCAGGAAACAGCATCAAATGCTTTCACAGAATATGACAATCCAATTCGTATCTATCTTGGTTTGGGAGGTGGGTTCTTATAGAAGAGAACAAGAGAACAAGAGCGCAAGAGCACAAGGAGAAAAGAAAGTAGAAAAAGAACCAAGAACTCAGAACCCAGAATCCAGAGAAACCAGATGTATAAAACTATTTTAAAACAACTAAAATAAACACCCTATTCCCCTCTCTCCTTGCACTCTTGTTCCCCTGCGCTCTTGCGATCTTGTTCCCTTAATTAACATCTTGCAATATATTTTTTTTATGGTAAAGTGTAAGCCTTATTTTTTAAAGCATTTATGGAGGCATTTCAATGAAACGAACATGTATAACATTTTTATTTTTTTCAATTTTAATCCTAATACTTTCTGCTTGTTTGAGTTCTGACGATACAAGTGTAGCAGATTCAGGCACTGATGGACCATCCCCTTCATATTCTCTTGCTGAAATAAGTGGAGCCTTTCCTGAAGGGGTTGCTGTCACCTCACCTGGTCAAAAAAAAGAAGCTGTTTCCGCAGCTCTTAAATCTGAAACTGTTGTTAATAACTTAGTTGTTGAACTTTTTGAATATGAGTATCAAGTTGAAACCATACAATACATTTTACTTGGACAGGCAAGCCAATATAATTTTTCTACAATCCTTCAAAACTTTGAACCTAGTTTTACAGACGCTGATTGTTATGGACCAGAATTAATATATGAAAATCACGAATATGATGATTCTGATGGAACTTTACTCCTTGGAGACCTTGGAATATGGCTTGAAACTGAACCTGACACAGATGAAGCTTGCGCTATTGCCCAGTTAAATAAAAAACTTGAAATGCTCAGTGAAATATCTTTTGCATCTTTTGCTTTATTTGCCTACATGATCTATGAAGCTGACCAAAATGGTGCATGGGAACCGGCTCTTAATTCAACAGTAGATTTAACAAATGATTTATCAATTTCAGATGTAACTGTCAATGAAGCCACAATCGAACATACTGTTGATGCTAATGGAAATGATGGAGCTGATTATGAAGTCTGGAATTATAAATTAGATTTTGATTACACAGATTCAAATTCTGAACAAACACATATAGTAATTTATTTGAGCCATAAAGAAGGTGATACAGATGATGATTTTTCTGGACGCTTAACCTATATGGTTAATGGTGATTCTTTTTACAACCTAAAAGCAACAGGTGATATAAGTGTTAATGGATCTGTTGTTTATAACAAAAAATCTGCATCAGAACTTCATGTTGAAGCACTTTCCGCTATTGGAAGTGGCATTGACACTTGGCTTATTGATAATGATGGTTTAGTTGATAAAGATTCAAGTTGGCTTGATTATTTTACAATAGCAACCATGAACTTTAATCCAGATACAGATAGTGATGACTTTTTATCAGGTGAATATGTCTTGTCTTGGCAAGCAGGCAAAGGTGATGGTTCTACACGAACACTACTACTTGGCTTAAATGAAGCAAATGAGGATGGAATAATTTCTGGCGAAGCCTGGTATGGATTTGGTGAAGATGTTGAAGATGCTGATGGCTCACTTATAGGATTTTTCTGCAATTGGATGGCACCAGGAAGTAATTTTAGCAACTATTTACAATACGCTCAAAGACAGCATATTACCTATAATCCACAAACAGGAATTTATGAACCAACAAATGCTGCTGCTTCAAATATTACATATGCCCCAACAAATACCTGTTTATATGCAGGTGGAGATTTTATATATGATAGAAACCTTGATGACATATTAGATTCAAATGATGTAATAATAGTAACAGATCCAATAACAACAGGTCTGGAGTTTGACCTATATGCAGCAACAGATGTTGATGGTGATGGCACAGCAACAATTTGGGAAACAATTCAGAATCGTGGATATACGTTACCAGATACTCCGGTTTATGAAGAAGGGTTTACGAAATAAGAGAACAAGAGCGCAAGAGAACATGGGAACAAGTGCACCAGCAAAAGCTGCCTGATTTTCACCAGAAATTAGCATTATTTGCTAGAATTTGACCTAATACATACAATAAATCAATACATAGCTATTTTCTTAACATTGAAAATTAATTATTAATTGTTAATTATTGATTATTTTAAAAAGAGCGGAAAAACAATTAATAACCAATAGTTAATAATTAATAAATAAACCTTACCACTTACCACTTACCACTTACCACTTACCACTTTTCCCACTTGGCACACCTTTTGCTCTATATCCCATTGAAACTGAATTTTTATACATTTTTTCAAGGGGTCAAAATTATGAAACGATATATCATAATATTTTCAATAATTTGCCTGTCCACGGCAATGCTTAATTCCTGCGCAAAGAAAGATCGCAAAGAAGTAACACCAGCCATTGAAGATGAAATTTTAAATGGATCTGGCTTTGGTGGAATTATCACAGGTGTAGAAGACGCAGAAATAAGTTTAACAGAATGTCTAACAACAGCATACTCAACCTGTGGTGAAGATTTTGAATGTTTAGATACAGAAAGAATGGCTTGCTGGTCTGACACCTGGGGTTCACTTGTTGATGCTATTTGCGCTGATGACCTCTATTCAGCAATCTATGTTGACCTCTGTGATGCAGCTGCTGAATTTGGTGTATGTTCAGAAGAATTTATTGAACTTTTAAGTGGTGTTGATAACGGTTACGGAGAATCGATGGCAGATTCTGATGATGATAATGTATATGATGTAATTGAAGAATACTATGGAACTGATCCTGAAGATGCTGCTTCAATTCCAGAAACAGATAGATATGAAGAAATGCAGGAACAATATACAGCAGGTTTTGGGACAGCGCTTGCTTGCATTGCAACTTGCGATTGTACAGGCGCTGAAGATCCATTGTTTGATGAAAGCGCATGTTTAGCTAATTGCGAGCAAGAAGGTGAAGGAGTCCAAGCAGGTCACTTTGACCTTCATGAAGATTATACATGGAAAAGCTCTTGCTGGAATTACGATACTGAAACAGCTCATGATCAAAAAGATTGTGATGGAGATACAGAAGCTATGTTTGATATGTTTGATAATATAGAAACCGAACCTGTCACCAGTTATTCTCATGCTCAAGCAAATACAAATATCTTCATTCATGATGATGAGGAAGCAGCAGAAGAAAATGTCCTTTACAATTCAGTTATCCAGGGAATTGCAATTGAAACTCATGGAACAGAAAATGCTGGAAATGACACAACTGATCATGATTCAAGAGATATACAATGTGTTCACGTTAGATATGTTATAATCGAATCTGATGGAACTTTTGGATCAACAGGAATAATATACAGAGGAGCTGACTCTGGTGATCAAGATTCATATGGCAATGATATGAATGGTTCAGGAGAATATGAAACAGAAGAAAGAGGATGTACTCTTGTTGGAAATAGTGATGAAACTTGGGATGATTCTGAAGGCAATGCTGGCCCAGAAACTTTTATTGATAAAAGTGAAGCACCTTCTGCTTCTTCAACAAAAATTGTCACAGGATTTAGAGCAAGATCGGGAAATGGTGGTGGCGCCCAAGCTGAAGACACACAAGATAACGCTGCCATTGGTTTAATAAAATTACATAGAAAAACTGTCCTTGATAATCCAGTTAATAGTTTTTTAGATAATTCCTTTACACAGTATTATATTGGAACAGATTCAAGTGGTGGAAAATGGCCAGAATCAAGAGATGTTGAAGTTACACCTCAAGACATTGAAATGGATATTTTAGCCAAAGGCCTTGCACAAGGGTCTAGTTTTGACTTTGCAATTATTGGAATGGGCTTTGAAGGAAAAGAAGATGGAGCCCGTGCTCATATTGATTTTTATCTACAATACAGAGAAATGTCTTTTATTGAAGAGCAAGCAGATGACAGTGAAGATGAAGAGCCCAGTGAACCTGAGGCATAGATGGTTGCTCGTTGCTGGTAAATGAATAAAATTATTGATAAAACAAATCTAAACCTAAGAGATCTTTTTTATTAAAATTTTTAAGTACAATATCTTTATAAACACTTTTATCAATTTCATAATATTTCTGCTCTTGTCCAGGAATAAACATATAAGTTTTGTCTTTAACAACTATTATCGAAAAGCTTTTTTTAATATGCTTAAACTCTTTAATCCGAAACTTTAAATTATCAAAAAGCTTAGCGTGAGAATAAGATAAAAAAAGATGAAGTTTTATTTTTTTCTTTTTATTACAATAATTATCTATGTGGATATTTTCAGAAACAAAGTACCAGGTTTGAAAAAACAATTTTAAATATGGAGTGCTTTTCATAAATTTACAATATTTAGCTTCAGACATAAAATGTGTGCTGAGGCACTTTGGACATATTGGAAATATTCTACATAACTTGCAATCTCGCCTTGCATGCAATTTCTTAGTTTCTTTTTGAACTGTTTGTTTTAATTCATCAATGTCAATCGGTATTGAAGCTAAATGCTTTCCTCCATTACAGGTTCTAATTTTCGCATTTTTATCAATAAGCAAATTATTTAATTTCATAGATGGACATACATCTGCGTAAAACATACAAGCATTCAATAAAAAGCTCCAATAATTAGAAGTAATAGATGTTTCAAAAATGAATTTCCCATCAATCAGGAGTCTTTGCATTATTTCACTTAATGCTCTATTATCTACCTCATTTGATATAGAAAAAATAAAGGAAGTATTATCTGCGGTCCGCTTGAAGCCTTTATGCTTTATAATTTGAATTTGCTTATTATAATTAGTAAATTTTAAATTTGAAATCGAGCTAAAGGGTGTAGCTTTATGACAAACTTTTTCTGAAGTTTCCATTGAGGCTTGAAAAAATTTCTTGCTCACAAAATATTCATTTAAAAATATAGGAAATTCATTAAGTTCTTTTCCCAATTCAAGCGATTCCTTATTGTTGCTGACATCAAACCAATAATTAGTTCCAACTTTAAACCAAGTAAAAAGCCACCCAAGAATCTGATCAAAATTTTTCTGAAAAATGATATTAACTGAGTACTGTTCCATTGCGATATTATACTTAAAAAATCTTCTTTCTAAACTTCGAAAAATGTCGGTATTAGGTAAGCGTGGAAAAAAACTAGGATGAATTTTATAACTAGGAATAAGAGGCAATACTTTTGGATTAAAAATTCTATCATAAAAAAATTTATGTTCAAATTCCTCTTTTTTTAAATTATTAGCCCCAGATAAAATAGAATAAATATTATGCCCATATATTTCCATGTGATCTTGTTTTTTAATAAATGCTAGTGTTTGCTTTCCACCAGCAATTGAATCAGCTTCTAAACCAAAAATTAAACTAACAATTAATTTAAGACCAATTTTTTTGGAATACAACAGAGCCTTTTGAGTTGTAAGGACATATTCTTTTTCCTTTGAAAAATCATATTTATTATTTTTTGATAATGTTTTATTGATTTGTTTTAAAACTTTAATTGAAGCACTTTCCAGGCCAATATTTACGCTCTTAAAATTAGCTTTTTTAAACAAATCTAATATTTCATAACTTAAATTTTCAGGTCTAGTGTGAGCATAATAGTAAAGATATTGATTAAGATTTTTCTTAATAATTGTTTTTAATATTTCTTTAGCTCTATTTAAATTTAAGCAAAAATTATCTTCAATAAAAAAAACTAAAGCTGCTCTGTTTTCTTTCTTACAGATTCTCTGAACATATTTTAATTCTTTTATAATTCTATCAATCGAATAGAAGCGCACTGTATGATTATAAATTGTAGAATAATTACAAAAATCACATTTGTATACACACCCCCTTGAAAGTGATATTCCAAAAATCATATTATTATGAATTAATTCTTTAACAGGCACAAGTTTTAACAAATAAGGAGAGGGCAAGCTATCAAGATTTTTTATTAGTGCGCCCTTTTTAGTGCTTAGCACTTCATTGTTTTTCCTATATGAAATACCGGGCACTTTATCATAAGTGATTTTCTTTGCCTTTGACAACAAAATCTTGTGAAAAAGAATTGGAAGAATTGATTCACATTCAGATCTAATAGCAAGATCAATATAAGGACAATCCTTAAGAATTAAATCTCCAATCGCAATAGCTGTTGGACCACCCAAAATAATTATGGAATTTTTTATATGTTTTTTTATTTCTTTAGCTAATATTTTTATTTTTAAATAATTTGAATCATAGCAAGTAAAGCCAATTATTTTTTCTTTGGTTTTATTTATTCTGGAAACAGTATCTGAAATTGTATCATCATAAGATATTTCTAAACAATTAAAATCTGATATACTTTTTGATTTTAAAAAAGCACCGAGATAATAATGGGAAATATTGAATTCATTATTATATGGATCAGATGGTGGACATAATAATAGCATAAGTTAGAAGTATTAATTTTTAAGAAAAAAAGCCAATTAAATCTTTATTTTTTTGTTCTGGAAGCAGGCTTTTTAGCAGTTTTTTGCTGAGGGTCTTTAGTCTGCAAAGGCGCTGTAGTCTTATGACTGCCATAGCTACTCATATCATTTTTTTCCTTAGGTTCTTTTGCATTAATTCTTTTTGGCATAACATTTCCTAATTTTAAATTTAATAATATTATAACTTAATTAATAATACCATTTATAATAAAAAAAACAATTTTATTATTTTGAAAATTTTATTTGTTTTTCAAATAATATAAGCAAGACTTTGTTTTGCCTTTAGAAATAATAAATTCGCTATTTATTAAATCCAGCCTAGCATGTTGCCTGCTTATTGAATAATTAATTGCTTCTAAATAATCATTTATTGAAATTGGATTTTTAGTTTCAAAAAGATTTTTAAGGGTAATTTTGCGTTCATTTGGTGCATAATGATGAAAATTATCATTATTTTTAATTAAATGCTTTAAAATTGGCAATTCCGAACAAAGAAACCCCCATTTTTTATATTCATTTAGTGATTTATAAGTCTCGTATTTTATCTGTTTTTGCGAAAAGCTTAGGCCAACATTGAATAAAAGGTAGTTATTCGAAGGGCTTATGTTCTTTAGTAGAAGTTTAAAAAAATCTTTTAAGTCCTCATTTTGAGAAATAAGCAATGAAAATTCTTTAATAACTCCAATAATAAATGGATATTTATTTTCACCAATAAATTGTCTCAAAATAAAGGGCTTTATATTTTTATATTTATTAGCAAAATGCTCTGTCAAAATGCATAAAAGCCGAATATCCCACCTGGAAGCTTCAATTGCAATTGCTAATATCTTTTCATAGGAAATATTGGTAAAATAACCAGTATCCTCTCCCCAACATAAAGCACCATTTTTATTGAGTTGAAAGTAAAGAGATGTAAGTTCGTCTTGTGATAAAGGATAGCATTGCATAAATTATATCCCCAAGGCTTCAAGCAAATCATGAAAACAAGCAAGTGCGTCTTCTGCCCCAGGATGATTTTTTTCAACCATTTCATCAAGATAATTATCAATAAAATCAAGATCAAGGTGCTTGTTTTTTATTAAATATCTTAAATGACTCTGATCCTTTCCTCTATGTGCAAAAAACTTCATGATTGCAATATCCGTTGGACTTAAGCAAAAACAGGTTAACTTTTCACCACTAAACACTTCTTTTAATCTATCACCATAATCATCTGGAAGACAATGAGTAAACTGATAAAAGTATTCATTCAACCAGTCTGCGGGTAAATCCAGCTCTTTTGCAACAGCTTGGCTATATTTTTTCAAGTCCTCTGGTCCAATAATTGATTTAAATGGTATAGCATCAACATCCATAGTAGAAATTGGCATAATATCCAAAATTAATAAAGCAGCCCCACCACCAATTAATAAGTTAACCTTTTCGTCTAAAATCACATCCAAGCGAATAAAAGCCTTTGAAATCATATTATTACTAAGCATCATAAATTTCCTGTAATTGTGACTACTGTCTTATTGTAATATATGATTTGCAATAAGTCAATTATTGATTGACTTACAACTACGCAATTTTTTTCACTCAATTTAATATACATAAATTAGGAAAGATAGAATTTAATTTAATAGAGTTTATAGAATTTAGAGTATAAAGAGAATCTAAAGCCTCATCTTAATCCTAATCATAATCCTAAGCTTAATCCAGTAATTTCATGCATAGAAATATTTATTTCAATTTGAAGATCATGGAAATTGATGGATTGGTATTTTTTTTTTAGAGATAAGACTGAAAATAAAGCAAAAAGATGGTGACAGCAATACAAGATTAGGGTTACAGAAGAAGACATCAGAGATCTTACAAAACTGGAATCTCTTGATATGATACGAGATCTTTTAATAATTTTACCTCAAAGAATTGGTTCTCCTTTATCTATAAATGCTTTGAGAGAGGATTTAAATTGTGCTCACTCTACTATGAAAAGGTACATAAAAGCTTTAAATCAAGTCTTTATTTCCTTTGAAATCTGTCCCTATTTTAAGGATTTAAAAAAAATTATTAAAAAAGAAAAAAAGCTGTATTTTTTTTATTTTATTGTTGCTGATGACGCTGGCAAGAGATTTGAGAATATGATTGCTTTGCTGCTTTTGAAGTGGGTAAGTTCCATGAATGAACAGACTTTGGGAGATTATTCGCTAAACTATCTAAGAGATCAGAGCAGGAGAGAGGTTGATTTTGTATTGTTAAAAGATAATAAACCTCTTTTTCTAATTGAAGCAAAACTAAGTGATGTTAAATTCACCTCTGCCAGCCTTTACTATCATAAATTATTAAATATTCCAATTATGCAGCTTGTTCGCAAGCCCGAGATTTCGATTAAAAGAAAGGAGGGAATTGTTTTATCGGTACATAAATTGGCTAGTTTGGTGGGTTGATTTTAGCTAATTCTCTATGATGGCTTGATATCATTTCAAATGTTTCGTCCAATTGTTTTTTTATTCGACTTTCCACTTCAGAACTTTTTTTTGAATCATATAACTCTATGTGCAAATCGTTTTTTTGAGTTTGTAAAGCTTCTATTTCAATTTCAAGTTCCGCGACTCTGGGATTTGGTTTTCTAGTAGCTTTGCCTCGGCCTCTTCTTGTTCTTTTTCTGCCATCTTGAGGGTGGGTGCTTTTGGTCAGAAGTTGGATGCCATATTTCACCTTGTTTGCCCCGGAATTGTTAGTTACTTGCCAGCCATTTTATATAAAGTTGTTTCCTTAAAAAGCGTTTAAATAATAAGCGGTTATTAAATTATTGATGATTGTCTTTTTTTCAAAAACGGGGGTTTAAAGTGGGTGGCATATTTTTGATCAGAAGTTGGAAGCCATGTTTTGCTAATATTATTCTCTATTGTTATGCAGCATCAGATATTTGTTCAAACTCCGCATCAAGTTGAGACCTTTGTTCAGTTAAGGAATCAATTTCTCTTTGAATCCTTTGGGCTTCAACGTCATCAGGGGCATGTAATCTATGTGCTTTTTTCTTTATAATTTCTTTGTCTATTACAGCTTTCCTGGATTGAATTTCATCGATTCTAGGATTTTTTGGAGTTTCTTTGATCATTCCTTGTCCTCTTCTTGTTCTTGGTCTGCTTCCGTCAGGATTAGTAGCATAGTCTGGTCTACTTGTAGATTTCCATGCTGGTTCTGGTGTTGCGAGCTCTTGTGGTGTTGGGACAGGCTCAGGTGATTTTCCGTGAACGACATGCCTAGGCTCTCTAACTTCAGAACCATGTATTGTTACACCATCTAGTTCTCTATCAAATTCAGTGCCTTGACCGCTTCCTCTTGATTCTGGAGCGTCATATTCTGTGCCCCTTCTAGCTGCTTGGGTGGCTCTATTTTTAGCTTCAGAAGGACCAGCTTGTGCAACTCTTCTTGCTTCTCTAGCTTCAGAGCCATGTATTGTTACACCATCTAGTTCTCTATCAAATTCAGTGCCTTGACCGCTTCCTCTTGATTCTGGAGCGTCATATTCTGTGCCCCTTCTAGCTGCTTGGGTGGCTCGATTTTTAGCTTCTGAAGGTCCTGCTGTTGTGACATCTCTTGGGCCTTTATCTGGGCCACTGTGAATGTCTGTACCTGCCAACCTTGAATCCGGTCCTTGGGCAGACCCTGGATTTGAAGTTTCTTGCATGGATCTTAATGCTTCTTCTCTGCCTTCGGCTTGCATTCTTCTTAACTGTCTTTCACTGGGACCAGAGGTTGTTACATCAGGTGCTCCTCCACCATAATCTCCTCCACCAGGTCCTCTGCCTCCATAAGCTGGAATATCTCCTTCTGATATTCCAGATTTAAGACCCAGTTCAATTTCAGCTGCTGTTAACTTTCTTCTTGATGGAGCACCCGCCACCCCTCTATCCATTAAATTCATAGCTTCTTCATGTGAAAAATGTTGTCTTAAGATTCCTTTTTTTGCTTGTGCTGCCTTTCCATGTGGATCAATTGGATATGTTTTTGAAGGAACAGCATGAGCTCTTTGGATTGCATCTATTTGTTCTGGTGTAAGGTCTTTTCCAATAATTCTTCTTGCCTCAGCTAATCTTTCTGCATCTGAAGCGAAAGATTCAACAGGTTCATATCTTTTTCTTCCTTTGGTTGATGTGCGTGTTTTGCCATCTGAGGAACTTGGTGCTTTTCTTGCAGCTTTAGATAGCGCATCTTCTGTTGAGTCTGTTGTTTTATCAACTATTTTTTCTGCTACATATGTAGTTCTTCTGACTTTTGATCCAGTAGAAGCTACAAGCCCCATGCCATGGGCTGCCTGGGATATGGCATGTTGTACTTCAAATCCAAGTTTTGATGTTTTAGCTACAAAACCAACTCCAGAAGTTGCAAGTGCTAGCATTACTTCTAGCTCTAGATATCCCAGGACATTGCACATCATGATGACTTTTCTTTCTGGAGTTAGGCAGTCATAGTCCTTATTGAATTCGCTGACCATTTCACCTAAATTAGCTACAAAATCATCAAGTTTTTCATTTGTTTTAATTAATCGGTCTTTTTCTTCAGAATATATTTCTGACAGTTCTTCTTTAACAGTTTTCTTTGGTGAAAAAGCAGCTTTTCCAACTCTTCCAACTCGTCTAAATAAGCCAAGGTTTGCTTCACCTAACAATATTCCCATTTCTTTTAAAGCTTTTGGAGCTGCTTTAATTCCTTCTATATTATCTTCACTGGCTTTGATAACACCGTCAATCAGGCACCACCTTAGGTCACTGACAGTGTCTCTGTCTTTTAAATCAAGGTTTCTATTTTCACATGCATCAGGATCTATACTTCTTATTGTTATATCTACATCCTTACATAACACTTCATATTCGACAAAGTCCAAGCTGTCGCCAAAAAATCCCATATCACTTAAGGCATTATGGCAGCATTGATTTTGGGAAGGTTTTGTATCCTTGCATGCCCTGCAGGCACGATCTAAATCAGAAGCTTTAATTTCATTAACAGCAAATAATATTAGAATCAGATTTAAACCTAAAATAGATATTATTTTAATTAAAGAATTCATTTCTTATCTCCTTGAAATTATCCTAAGTATAACGAAAATTAATTCAAAATCTGTGCCATTTGAGAGGAATGGATATTGTTTAATGATATTGGGGTGATATTGTTTGGTTTTTGGCTGTCTTTTATTCAAAAATTGGAATTAAAAGGTGTTTGCTGCAGAATTGTGGGTTTGAACCAGGGACTTTTTCCCTTAATCAAGACAATCGATTGAATTAGCTGGGCTTATGTTTAATAAATGTTCTATTGACCAAGCTTGCCTTGTGTCGGTATTTATATCATAAGCTGAGATTTTTATGTTTAAGTGATTGTCTATTGCTGATGAATAGTCATAAGAATCAAAAGTATAGTTGTCAATATAATGGCTAATATAGTCTCCATTTATTTCTGTAAAGGCTTGTCTTGAAGAATATTTAAAAACTGCTAGGAATCCTGTTTCTTCTGTTATTTGAGTTTCGGAATTTGCATATCTAATATTAAATGATTCCGTTTTTGACAAATCTATTAGTAGATATTCATATTTTCCGAGACCCGAAATTCTGGTTTTTTCTACTTCTATAAGATAATAAGTAAAACCCTCCACCGCTTTAAAGCTGATTCTTGAGGCAGTGTTACCATCAAGAGTATCAGAGGGTCCCCATAAATCTTGATCACTTTTACATATTGATAAAGTAATTGGCACATCATTTGAAAGAGGATTTACATCATCTGCATCAAGGATTCCATCAAGGTCAGTGTCCTGGCTTAATGGATCTGTATGCAAAATACTTAGTTCATAAAAATCCTCTAATCCATCATAATCAGAATCTGCGCTGAATGGATTGGTTCCTAGTAAGGCTTCATGTTCATCAGAAATACCATCTGAGTCTGAGTCTATTATAATTACGATATTTTCAGGTTCTGCTAAGGGGGGCTCATTTATAGAAGCTTCTGTGTCTTGTTCCACTGCTATTTCAGACGGATCCTGGTTTTCTGAAATTTGATTTAAAGCTTCTTCATCGTCTGATTCAACTTTATCAATCAAGGCTTGTTCCGAATCTTCAACTAAAAGAGCCAAATCTTCCTGGTTTTCAAGACCAGTGTCTTTTATGTTTGAGGCCTCTGTTCCGCAGCTTATAATGAATGAAATTACAAGACTAAATAAGATTGTTAATAATGTATGATTAATTAAAGTTTTCATTTTTATTCCTTTTAATATACTTAAATATTTTAATTGCAAAAAAATTCAGAAGTTACAATTTCGCTATAAGTAATACTTGCTTCTGAAACATTATCATCATTTAAATCCTCAACAAATAAAACAATTTCAACATTAACGGAGTCTGTTTCAAGATCAGCACTTTCAACGAGTTCATCGAAAACATTGCTATCTTGACCTCTAGGAGTATTGTTTGCTCTTGCAATTCTAAGAGCTGCAATTTCTGATACTTCAATTTCGGTTCTCCAGGATAAATCCTCTATGTTATAACCATGAACTGTTACGAGTTCTGAAATTCCTGTGAAATCTATATAAACTTTGCCAGCTAATGTTGAGCTTGCTTTTTGATAACAAATTGTAGGAAATCCTGAAAACATAACAGAATGTTCAGTTACTGAAACGTCTGTTGCTACAGCTCTAGTTATTGCTGGTTTTGCTGGAGCTGTTTCGTTTGTGCCGTAGAAATATTCCATGGTCACTGTAATTGCCGTAGATCCAACGGTAAAAACTTTTTTTATAACTATGGTTTCTGTGTTATATATTAAAGTTGCTACTGCAACATAATCTTGAGCCTGTAATGTTGTTGCATATGTTGCATCTGAGTTAAAGGAAGCTGTTACTACAGTCTCACCTAAGTTATCAAGATCAGAACCTGCATGAATTGCTAAAGAAACATCCTGTGTTGAAGGCTGAGAAGCTGGTTGTGGTGATGCATTTTTAAAATTAAATGTAACTTCTGTGCCTGACTCAACATATTCTTCAAGAATTATTTCTTCAAAATATGTTTCTTTTTCTTCCAGGTTTATGCCAAGGTTGTTTCCCGCGGATCCGCAGTTTAAAATAAAAAAGCTGTTTGTAATTAGTAGAATTATAATTGTTAAAAATTGTTTTGTTCCTTGTAGTTTTTTCATGGTATCCTCCCTTAAGAGGGAGGGGACAAGCCCCTCCCCTACATGTTAAATTTTAGTTTTCGGCTAAATCAGAACAATAAATTCTGAAGCCTGCAAATTTCCTTGATTCATCTAAGTCTCTGAAAGGTAATTTGGCTGCATATAACAATGGATCTGTTGTTTGAAATTCATCCAGATAATCATTGATGTCTGCTTTTTTGATTCCGATTCCTCTTAATACTTTGCCTTCAGGGCAGGTAAGAGTTTTGTTACGGACAAAGTTACCGTCAACTGGATCACTTGGTGTCATGTTTGCAACCTGAATATCTTGAGCAGCGATTTCACTTGTTCTTGCATAAACAAGGTCAAACTTTGTAATTGATTTAAGAACATTATCATAAATAACATTCATTCCAATCGGAAGCACATAACCATTTCCTGATAAATATGAAAATTCAGCGTCTCTTCTATTTGTGCCTGTGTAAGAAGAAACCGTTTCAAGGGCATAAGAAGTGTGACCACTTGTATTATAGAAGCCTTCTTCATTTACTTCATTGCATCTAAATCCAAGTCTAGCAGCGAAGTTATCGATGTGATTTGTCGAATAATGAGAAACAAGCTTTGTAATAACCTTGGATTCATCACAGACTTTATGATACCAGGAGCCGCCTTGGATGAGGCTATAATGGCCATCCTGGTTGGTGCTTGATTCTACTGTGTAGCCACTTGTTGTTAAAGTGTCAGAAATGATTCCATCACAGTTATTGTCAATGCCATCTTCTAGTTCTACGGCTGCTGGATTTATCGCAGCATCTGTATCGTCGCAGTCATCTGAATTAGTAACATAACCTTTTGGCATTCTGTCGGCTGGCGCTGTTGTTGAGTTGAAAAGATCTCCATATCCATCTCTGTCAACATCCGCATAATATCTGATATCACTTGTTGGTCTAATGTTAAAATTGGAATCACCGTCACCATCGCCATCACCAGATAGATAATCTGAATCGCATACATCACCAATTCCATCTTTATCTACATCACTTTGATCACGATTTGGTGTTGTGGGGCAATTGTCAATTGCATCTGCTACTCTGTCTCTATCTGAATCTAAAATTGTTACCGTATCACCGTCACCATCGCCATCACCATCACCATCGCCGTCACCATCACCATCACCATCGCCGTCACCATCACCATCACCATCGCCATCACCATCACCATCGCCATCACCATCACCATCGCCGTCACCATCACCATCGCCATCACCATCACCATCGCCATCGCCATCACCATCACCATCGCCGTCGCCGATATCAATTGTATTTCCATCTTCTGGTTCTGATGGAATATTTTGATTAGAATCATTTTCATCATTAATACTATCGTTCTCAATATCTTCTATCGCATCACTGGTATTTCCTGAATCTATATTTATATCAATCTCAGCATCGATATCAATGTTTCCATCTAATTCTAATACTTCATCTGAAACTTGAGGTTCTACGTAATCTGCTTCATCTATTGAAATCTCTCCTTCTGCATTCATTGCTACATTAATTTTATCAATTACAACATCACCACATGAAAAAAGCATCATTGATGCAAGGGCAGTTGCACTAATTAAAATTAAACTCTTTTTAAACTTTCCCATTTTTTCCTCCTGATTGAAAAATTTTATTTTATATTCTTTAAAAAAATCCACAGTCAGATAATTTTGGTGCTGTAAAAGAACCATAAGCACCTGACCAAGCAGATTCAGTTTGAAGTTTAATTAAAACATTCATATTTCTCCATTTTGGGAAAAAAATTTGTTATATATTTCTATTTATCGCAAGAGGTGTGCCATTGGCCTTTTGAGTTAAATCGCTGTTATTATAAGTGGTTACAGAGGGCTGTAATTTTTCTTTTTTACAAAACGCGGAAAAATTTCCTGAATTGTAAACGAATGTAAACTTCCCTGTAAGCAGTTCGATCCTGGATTATAAATTATTTGTTGCTAGATTTTATTTTATTTATTGGCATAAGGGTAATTGTGAGGGAACAAATGTATCTGATGTTTCTCCAAAATCCGTATAATGACCATTTGAAAAATTCATAACAGCAATTAGTATTGTCAGGGCTTGATTTGAGGCTTCTTGTACGCTTGGATTATTTGATGCATTACAACCAATAAGTATTAATATAAAAGTAAATATAAATACATGATTTAACCTTTTAATTTTTCAACCTAAAAATATTGTTGTACTATTGTGCGCTAGTTATCGCTGCGCTACTTGCTGAGTTTTCATAACTTGTGCAATTAGGTGCCATATAGCTAAAACTAGCTGTACCGCTAGCATAAGCTTGATCAACTTCAATTATAAAACTTTCTTTTGCCCATGTGATTGGTCCATCTATTACAACTAAAAGATTATCAAACCAGTTAAAATCATCTTCATCATTTGTGATTGTAAAATCTAAAACACCATATTCTCCTGAGTATTGAAGTGAAACAGGTTCAATTCCGATTTCAAACAAATTGCTTGAATCGCATGCAATATGGCCATCTAGACATTTTACAACATTATCAAGATCAGCGTCTCCCTCATTATTATACTTAAAAGCTCTGAAAATAAGTTGTGATAATTCTATTATCATTGGTGTATCTTCAGTGGCTGGATCTTCATAATAAACTGAAGCAACATTTACATTTATAGTGTCAGTTGATTCAATATAGTTGCCTATGGCAGTCATAGAAGAGCTGGCCGGATAAATTGTGTTGTCAACTACTGTTGATTCAAGTTCAAAGTCTATATAGTATACAAGGCCATCTGTTTGTAGGCGTTCATTAAAAGTAATAAGGCCACTGTCTTCAATTAAAATATGATCAAAGGTTTCAATTTCAGCAAAACCATCAGCTTCTGTTGCATCTTCAACTTTTAAAATAATTGTTGCGTAATGTTCAATGTCATAGCTTGAAAAATCTTCTGTACTATCAAATGAAAGTGATACATCATAGAATACACTCACAAAACCTTTTCCATTTACATCACTTGAAAGGCTGTCAATGTTATTTGAAAATAAAACTTCATTTGCTGTTATACCAATTGGTGAGGCAATTAATTCACTAACATCAAAATCAATTGCAAAGCAGTCATTGCTTATTGAAAGATCAAAATCAAAATATCCATCACCTGAGCTTGCAATATCAAAGCTATATTGAATTGGATTTGTAACTGAAACTTCATTAACAGCAAGAGGGTTTCCATTTTTTGTTATATCTAAGTCAACATTTGATGTAGAGAGGTCAAATAAAGACCCTGTTGTATGATCAGTAATTGCAAATTCAATTGTTTTTAATGTAGAGCTTGAAGGATCTTCAATAATTTGGGGATCAAATGTTAGAATTATATCATTACATACACCAGATTCTTGCAAAGCAGTAAAGTAGTTGAATTCTACAAGTTGTCCAGAAGCAGTGAAATTAATTGTTTTTATAATTTCAACTGCATGACTTGCGATGTTTCCATTTAAGGTAATTGTATAGTTGTTTTCTAAAAGTAATTCCACTTCAGATGCATATGTTCCAGTTGATTCTACTAGATCAACAGCATTATAAATTGGATTATCCATGTCATTAGTATATGAAATTGAAATTGATACTGAATCAAGTGGTGCTGAAATATTTTTAACGACAATTCCAAGTGTTCCAAGTTCAGATGCATCAACTCCGCTACTAACAAGCATTTCTGAAAAAGCACTGTTTTCATAACTTGAATTGTTTGAGCTTGTGCAGCCTACAAAAAATAAGGCAATTGTTAATGTTAGAACCATTGATAAGTAGTTTCTTAAGTTTCTTTTCATTTTTCCTCCTGAAATTTGGTATAAACATAAGTTTTATTCAGACCAGCAATCTTGCATATCTGCTGGTGTTAATGGTCCAATTGTTGTGCTCCATTCAGTTTCTGAATAAGCCGATGAATCCATATAAGCTCCCTTTACTCTTATTTTTATATTATTGTCTGAGTCTGCTAAAGTTTTGTTGCCAGATACCAAATTATCTTTTGAATCTAGTCTGAAATTGGAAATCCATATGTTTACCCACTCTGAAGTTGTGTTAAACTTATAGTATCCATTTGCGGCATGTGCTTCAAAATCATTAGAGTCTAGTGATTCACTTTCAAAACTTGTAATTACATCTCCTGCTGGTCTTGAAAGTTGCTTTACAGTTTTCCAGGTGTTTTGTGTGCCACCGATATAATAATATTGAATCTCAGGTCCGGTTCTTCCTTTTAATACTTCGATAACATAAACTGCATAACCAAGGGCTCTTCTAAATCTTAATTTAGTTGCGAATGTTTTGTTTGAAGAGTTATTTGAACTATTATTATCCCAGTTGTTAATATATTCATCTGATATACATAAACTTACACTTATTGGCATATCAGGAGATAAAGGATTGTTATCATCTCCATCTAAAATTCCATCATCATCACAATCAGGATTATTTGGATCAGTATCACCGATTATTTCTTCTCCATCTGTTAGACCATCATCATCTGTGTCTGGGTCAAGTGGATCTGTTCCATAAGTACTTGTTTCATCATTATTGGATAAGGAATCATTATCGATATCTGTATCACATTCATCTCCTTGGCCATCTGAGTCGGTATCATTCTGATCAGGGTTTGCTGTGAATAGGCAATTGTCTGGATGGTTATCATTAACACCATCATTATCATCATCGTCATCACAAATATCACCACTTGAATCAGAATCATTATTTGCTTGGTCTGAATTAGCATCTAGAGGACAGTTGTCAGATCCATCCAAAACACCATCATTGTCGTCATCATCATCACAGGCATTACCAAGCTCATCACCATCTAGGTTTAATTGGTCTTGGTTGAAAACATCAGGACAGTTATCATTATTATTATGTATTGTATCTCCATCAAGATCATCTTCACAAAGGTCACCTGTTCCATCTTCATCTTGGTCTTCTTGGTTTGGATTTGGAACTAATTCACAATTATCAATAGAATTATCATGACTATCACCATCAAGATCATTATCACATGCATCACCAAATTCATCATCATCTAGATTTAATTGATCTTGGTTAAATATTTCTGGACAATTGTCTAAATCGTTTAGAATTGTATCAAGATCAAAATCATTGATATCTATGTCTCCATCGCCATCACCATCTCCTGCACTATTATCAGTTCCATCATCTTCGCTTTGATCAATTTTATTATCTATGTCTTCACTTGTGTTAACAATACCATCTTTAGTTTCTGACGAGGGCATATCTACTGAGGATGTTCCAGAACAGGAAGCAATAGATAGGAATGCTGCTATTATTGTAATTATTATTAAAAGGTTTAAATATATTTTTTGCATAACTTGTTATCCTTTTTAATGTTAATCCTCATTCAGCAATGCCTATATCACGACACCAAATTTTTATACCCTTATTATATCCCTCGTGAGAGTAAAGGGCTATTGAGGTTAATACTTGATTGTTATTGCAAAACAAATCTGTTGTCCAATATGGGTTTCCGTAGTTTTCTATGATTTCACGCCCCTTGTATGGTTCATACTCGTTATTTCCAAGATTTTTATACAGAATATTATCTAAAAAACTGTATCTTAATTGTAGTCTTTGAATCAGATAAGCATTGCTTGATGAAGCATATTTAACCGTTACACCTACTGGTAGTTGAGGTTTAGTTTGGTCATTGTTCTTATAAATACTATCAATATATGAATGTTGATATTGATCTGAGACATATTCATCAGAGCATGAGCGAACCCACTGATTTGAGTCTTCGTCAGGATTATAACTTCCATTAGAAGTTACTTCATTACATCGAGCAATTATTTTTGTAATATCTTCCAGGCCCTCCGTTGATTCATAAGCAGTGAGTCTTGTTATTACTTTTTTTTGTGGGCAATCCGCTCTATACCAATTGCCTCCAGAACCATGTTGTATATGAGTTGAAATTTCATGTTCTCCTCCAATAGCTATATTATTATCAACGCCACCATCACAATCATTATCTATTCTGTCTCCATACGATTCGATTACACCAGGATTGATAGTGTTATTGTTATCGTCACAATCATTTCCCAAACTTGTACTAGCAAGTATATAGTTTGCTGGTTTTGCGCTTGCCTGATACATACTACAAGATGATTCGTTTACATATCCATCTTGATCACTATCTTGGCAGTAACTTGATTTTTTTGTAATAAGTAGAGAATCTTGAAAGTTTAGTTGAATTGGAAGCCCAAGGTCACCATCACCATCTCCCTCACCGTCACCATCTCCCTCACCGTCACCATCGCCATCAACATCACCATCACCATCGCCGTCGCCATCACCATCGCCGTCACCATCACCATCGCCGTCACCATCACCACCGCCGTCACCGATAATATCACTATCCCCATCTCCAATTGGTGGAAGTGTTAGTGAATCATCTGGTGTCGAAGGTTTTTGGACTTGAGCGGAACCACCACAACTAATAATAAGGAGTGATATATAAACTAATAATATGCTTAATGATATAATTGATATAATTTTTTTCATTTCTTGCTCTCCTTGAAATTCTTTGTTTTGTTATTTATATCGCAAATTGTGTGCCATTTCGGCATGGTTTGATAAGTTTAAATATATTGAAGGCTTATGTCATATTACAAGGGAATCTTTTTTTCAAAAAAGGGAAAGTTTTTTTATTTACGCTATTGATTTTCTGTTAGGTCAGGTGTGTAAAAAATAATCTTATCTTGGCTTGGATTACTATTAAGGGAGACTGCAAGTTCGTTTATTCCATCACCATTTAAGTCACCCATTGAAACATCAGTTACCCAAATATTTTCATCCCAGGCATCTGTTTCTCCACCACCAGCAAAGATTTCAGCTGAGGTGTTGTCATCATATAAGACCCATCTTTTATCACTTGAATTATTGAAATCTTGAATGGAACTTGAATAATAAGTGTATCTTCCAGCTACCAGCTCTTCACTACCATTTCCATCAATATCACCAAATGCAATGCTTGATGTAACAATGTTATTTTCCCATTCACTTGCATATGATTTTACAAAATTATAAGTAGCATTTTCATATGAAAATATTTGAATTCTATTTTCGCCTTGTGTGCCTGAACTTGAGGCAACGGCAATAACATTTTCGCCATTTTGAAAGCCATAAGCAATGTCTTTTATAAAAAAGGAGCCTAGAGGCATTGTAAATTTTTGTTCGTATAAAGAATTATCAGGATTAAGTTCATAAATAAAAAGCTTTGCGTTTATATCAGCTCCACCTTTTCTACCAATTGCTATTTCAGAAAAACCATTATTGTCGATATCTCCAATTGCAACGCTGGTTACAGAGGAATTTGTTCCCCATGTGCCACCAATATAATTAGGATCACTTGTGGATTGTCCACCACCTGCTGCTATTGTGACTAGAGCTATTGTGGCCTCAGGCTTTGGAGTATCATATAGATACCATCTTTGGATCGTTTTTGAGCTAAAATTTCCAGTGGACATAGTGCCTGCTAATACTTCATCATCTCCATCTCCATCTGCATCTCCACATGCAATGCTTGAGATATAAACTGAATCAGGTAAGTCATCAGCACCTGAGCTGTTTAGGTTACCATTATTGTTATAGATGAATATTCTTGCTTGGTTTTCAGTTGTTGAATCTGTTGCAACTACTGTATATGGATTTCCATCTATATTACAAATAGCTATATCTGTTGGGTTTATGTCTGTGTTTATTTCCTGTGAAAAATCCTCTTTCATTGAAGATGGGCTTGAAAATGAATATCTAAATAACTTTCCTTCAGCTGTAGAATTAGCAGATATGGCATATGCTCCCATTTGACCAGCTCTTGTTAGGTTTGTAATTATTACTTTACTAAGGGTATTTTCATATTTTAATGATTCAGAGTTTCCATTTGAATAAAAAAGTTCCATGTCATTAAGACTGTAAGTTACAGTGTCATTTTCTCCATCTAAATCATTTTCATCATCACAAGCATCTCCAAGACCATCTTCATCTGAATCGAGTTGATCTTCATTGGGAGTATCAATACAATTATCATTTTGATCAATTATTCCATCTAAATCAGTATCTATATCAAGATTTGGATCTTGATCAGTGTTTTCACCTTCTCCACCAGATCCTGTATCATCTGTGCAGTCTGCACAATCCATTGTATCTGGTTTTGTAAGCTGGGTTACTCCGCTTGAACATGATATTATAAAAACTGGAAAAATGATTAATAATATTAGTAGATTAATATGAAATGCCAATGTTTTCATTTTCCTCTCCTTGCTTTTTTTTGGTTTTAGGATATTTGAAAATATGCTCCCCTAAAACCATTTTTTACTATTGCATAGATAAGGAGCAAATTGTGTGCCAATTAGACATGAGAGATAATTTGCAATAAAAACATAGATGTATGGATGGTGGGCAATAATCTTTTTTTCAAAAATAGGATTTTACATCAGGGAAATTTATTTTTAAATTTATTGCTTGACTAAACCCCAAAATTGGCGTACATTTATGGAGTATGTTTAAAAGAATGATTAATCCAATAAAATCAAACAGCTTTTTTCTGTTTGGGGCCAGGGGGACAGGAAAGACTACTTTGTTAAGGTCTTTGCTAGATCCTGAAACCTGTCTTTTTATAAACCTCCTTGAGCCAGAACTGGAAGATGATTTAAATAGAAATCCTGAAATATTAGGACATTTAATAGATAATAAAAAGAATCTTGAATGGGTTTTTATTGATGAAATTCAAAAGCTGCCGAAACTTCTAAATGTTGTTCATGATTATATTGAAAAAAGTAAATTAAAATTTGCATTAACAGGATCAAGTGCTAGAAAGTTGAAAAGAGGGGCTTCAAATTTATTGGCAGGACGCGCTTTTGTTTATAACCTTTATTCTCTTGCATTTCTAGAGATAGGAGATGCTTTTGATTTAGATAAAGCCTTAAAATATGGAACATTACCCAAAATATTCGATTTTGATACTGAAGATGAGATTCAGGCATTTTTAAGGGCTTATGCTCTTACTTATTTAAAAGAAGAAATTAAAGAAGAACAGCTTGTTAGAAAGCTAGATCCTTTTCGACGTTTTTTAGATGTGGCTGCTCAAATGAACGGTGAGATTATTAATTTTTCTAACATTGCAAAAGATGTTGGGACTGATGTTAAAACTGTTCAGTCCTATTTTGAAATTTTAGAAGATACATTAATTGGACATCTTTTAGAACCTTTTTCAAAGTCTATCCGTAAGCGTCAAAGATCTAACCCTAAATTTTATTTTTTTGATAATGGGGTAAAAAGGGCCTTAGATAGAACCTTAACTTTAGATCTAGCTCCTAAGACTTTTGAATATGGTATTGCTTTTGAGCAGTTTATTATAAATGAAATGTTTAGATTAAACTCATATGAATCCAGGGATTGGAAGTTTTCATATCTTAGAACAAAAGATGATGCAGAAATTGATCTGATAATTGAAAGACCTGGAAAGCCAATTGCCTTGATTGAAATTAAATCCACAGAAAAAGTTGATGAAAGGCATATTCGTAATCTTGTTAGTTTTAATAAAGATATTGAAAATTCCCAGGCTTTTTGCATTTCAAAGGATCCCGTGAATAAGAAAATAATGAATGTAGATTGCATTTTTTGGAAGGATTGTTTTGAAAAGATCATGACTTAAGAAAATCATAGGTTTTAAAACAGGAACCTATTGTTCGATGATATTTTGTATGTTTACAAGAAAATTTAGTGCTAAGTTGATTTGGTCAATAGAAAGTTCAGACAGTTGTTCAACATTTGCATGATTTGCACCTATCCAATCTGAAGGAATATCCACCATAATAATGTCATCTCCTTGACCTGCATTGCTTCCTTTTTTATCTTCATCACTTTCTTCACCATCCTCATCTTTTGAACCTTTTGAGTCGCTTGTGCTTCCTGTATTTGGATAAGGAGTTGGGGTTTGCGATGGTGTGCCTGCATCGTCACAAGTATCTGGAAAAGCCAGACTTTCGGAATTAGACCCATTGAACATCATGTCAACTGTACCAAGCCCCTCAATAGCACTGAATTTTTTCATATGCTTTTACATTTAAAATGTTTTTGGAAGGATCTATAGAACTTGTATTTGAGTTTTGGTAGTCACCGCAACCCATTATGATGCTTATTATAATTGTTGAAAATAAGGCCTTGACTATGCTGTCTTTCATGATTTCCTCCTTGGTTTTTTTAAGTTCAAAATACTATCCCAGGCTATAGAAATGGCTTCTAGTCTGAGAAATTCTAATTTTAAGAGCTTCTCTTGGATATTTTTATCTTATATTCAGAAGCACCTATGTCATAGTTGTTATAAAGAGGTCTTGGGTTATTATCAATGTCATGGCTAGGGGTAAGGGGTGAACTTGTTCCTGTATTAATACAAGGAGATCCCTGTTTTAATCTCAAATTGGAATCGAGCATTGGATCTTGGTTAGTAATATTTGCATATCCTGATAAATACTTAATTCCATAGGCACTGATTCTAATGCCTCTTATTTCTCCCAAAAGGGAAGTATTGTTAAAAAACAGTGAATAATGAAAAGAAGGAAAAGTATCAAAAGGATTTTCTGTAAACCATACATAATCATTATCAATAAAAATATTGTTTAACATGCTTATGCTACTAAGATTATTGCTCATGTACTGGGAATAAAGGGCTGAGCCATTATTGGCAAATGTATTATTTATGAGATAAAAATTTTCAAAATCTGCATAAGTGCTTGAAAAATGACTAAGACTAATTCCTTTTTCATATCCAGAGATAATATTGTTTGTAATAGCTGTAGTATGCTGATGGGGACCTTGCAAGTTCAAAAATATACCCCTGTATAGTATATAGGGATCGTTACTAGAATATTCGTTAAAAATCATTTGATTGGAGTCAATAATTCTTGAATATTCAAAATAATTACTAACATTAGGATTATATCCATAAAACTGTAAAGCACTCGCGGTATTTTCAAAGTTGTTTTTTAGAACATTAATGGAATGATTGCCCAGAACAATGTTATCTTGTAATGCACTTTGAGTTTTATCTGTAATGCTGATTCCTTGTTCAATATTCCTAAAAACATTATATTTTATTAAAAGATCATTTGAATAATAGTTAATCTTAAGACCAGTTTTTACATTTTCAAATATGTTCTGAATTATTTTAAGATTTGTCGTTTTGTTGCCAGTGGCATCAATCTGAGCCTTTCCATTGTTATTACTTCCTTCAGTAAAAATAAAACCTTGGATGTTTATATCTGTTGAACTTGATATTAAAATAGTATTTTCATTGTATGGTCTAAATAAAATAACACTATTTTTACTGCAGGGTTTAATTGTTAGGCCACTTCTATCTGAAATGTAAAATTTTTCAGTATAAAATCCATCTGGAAGTTTTATTGTGGAATAGTCAGGTGCATCATCAATTGCAGCCTGGATTGTTGTAAAGGCTTCTCCATTGCAGTATGATATGCTTTGAAGTTGAGGAGATTTTTCAAGACTTATTTGCATTTTCATATCACTTGCGTTATGATTTGTTTCATTATCAAGCCCTTGGATCTCTTGACTGTTTTCAATGTTTTCTTGGATAAAATCAGAGTTTTGAAAATCGCCACAACCTATTAGAATAATAAATGTGGCCATTGAAAGGGAAATTTTCCATAATTGTGCTTTCATACTTTCCTCCTTTGGTTAAAGATAAAATCTGTCTTCTTCTCTGAAATAACCAAAAGATGTATTTTTTCACAATTGCTTTGTTTTTTTTATTCAAATTGTGTGCCAAGGTGAATTGGTTTGCATTTGATAATGAAAATAAAAGCTTGCCGGGTGTTATGTGAAAATCTTTTTTTTCAAAAAGGGAAATGTAAAGGTTTATAATGAGGAATTATAATTGTGATTAAGCATTTTGATTATGTTAACTTGCTTTAGGCATTTTGTACCAGCCATTTGGAGGAATGATTTTATTGGGGTTTATATATCAAAACTTCCATTAACTTCTGTATGTGCCTCAGATGCTGTATTATTTGGTGATGTTGTGTTAACATCAATACTGATTGAAACACTTGCAGCTTCGCTACCTGAGTAGGATGAATTAAATACGGAGCTGATACTTATGTCGAAATCATCATTGATATCATATGTTACTGCCATGCTTGCACTTGGATCTATAAATATATCAAGTACATTGCCAGTTTTATCTAAAAGTTGATAAGAAATTAAATAATCATATTCTAGTTCAACTTTTTCAGTACTAAATTCAACCATTGAGGTAATATCAGATGATAAATTAAAATTTACTGTTGTTACAATGTCACTTACATAATTGATTTGCAGGTCTTCAATACTAATATTATATTCTTTAATAATAAGTTCAGTTTGAACTGAAGCTTCAGGAGCATCAAAAAGATCATCTTGAACTTGAGATCCACCTTCAAAATATGTAAATTCAATTACATTTAAGCTTGAAGATAATGTAATTGTGGCTTCTTGTTCTAAGGTAAAGGCTGTTGAATTTGCAAAACCCGTTAAGGTGTATGTATATGTTCCTGGAAGCTGACTAAAATTTGCTTGGTAATCGCCTGAGATTTCAGCTAAAGAAATGTTTTCTAATACAGGTTCACCTGATTCATCATCAGCTGATAATAACAGGTTAGATAAGGTTACACTTGATTTTACTGTAACATTTACATTCGCCATTGATTCTGAATTTAAAAAGCCTTCTTCTGATTCATTAAATGATGGATTATTTGTTGCTCCACATCCAATAACTATCATGCTTGATAAAAACAAGCCTATTATTAAGGTTATAATCCTTTTTTCTGTCCTTACTATAATATTTCTCATAAATCCTCCCTTTAAAATGTTTTATGTTAAACCTATTTCTATTTATAGCAAAGTTGGTGCCATTTCAGCAACAATCTAATAGCTCAATTAAAACAAACAGTTATGTCGAGGTGTTTTGCTTTCTTTTTTTCAAATTTGGGAAACTATCATTTTTTTATTGAATTTTACACTCTTTTGAAATTCAAATTTTGAATTTTGAATTAATTTATCCCTTGTGACCAATATTACAGATTTGTGTT
This sequence comes from Pseudomonadota bacterium, assembly GCA_043820105.1. Classification (GTDB taxonomy): domain Bacteria; phylum Bdellovibrionota_F; class JAHFAK01; order JAHFAK01; family JBDREC01; genus JBDREC01. The sequence continues at coordinate 23,379 of JBDREC010000001.1, read as the reverse complement.
TATATATAAGGTATGATATAATTAGAAATTCAGTAAAACTTTATTACTATCTAAGGAGGGCCGGGTATGAGACATTTATTACTTATCTTTATTTTATCAATTTCATTAATATTTGCTTCTTGTGAAATGTTATCTAATTCTGATGGAAGCTCAGGTGATGGAAGTGATACTATTGATGGTACTGATACTGCTGATGGTACAGGTACTATTGAAGGTAGTACGACAGACTCTGATAGCAAAGCATCAATTAAATTTAGCTTTGAACTTGCTTCTGGATCTAATTTTAAAGCTACGACTTTTGTTGATCAACCTGAAGAACATCTCTGGGTAATGGATTACATTGACATACTAAGCTGTTATGATTCATCTGATAATACCTGTTATAGTTGCAGTACCGGCTTTTATTTAGCTCAAGAAGATGATTCTAATCTTGTTGAGGAAACCTATAGAATAACAAACTGGGCCTCTGCATATGAATATGATTTTGCAAATCCCGTGACAATTGAGGCTGACATTGATCTTACTCAGTTGACCAATAACTGTATCGGTGGTTTTTCAGTTTCTTCTTTAATTGAACAGATGAGAATACCTTATGATAATGAATCAGGATATTTGGATTTTCAACTAGTTATGACAGATTTGATCACAGATATTGCTGATTTTGTTGATGATGATGTTGAAGATACTTTGGAAAGAGGAGACTTTTTATTTGATGATCCAGATTTTGATAATGAAGAGATTTTCTTATTTATGGATGAAGCGACTCAGGAATTAACAAATGTAAGACCTGAAGATTATTCAATTTATGAAGCAGGTGCCGCGGATGCCACAAGGGGAATCTATGTTCCAAGAGAATGGCCTGCACATTCTGATGGAATCGCTCATAACATGGTATATTTAATACCAAATAATCCTACAGTTGAAGCTCCGGATGCAGCTGTGGAATTTTTTGTTGAACCAGATCCAAGTGAAACTTTGGATGCTCAGGCTGAAGCAAACGAAGAGGAACTTGTTGAAATTACTGACGTTTTAGAAGAAGGCGTAACATACAATGTTGTTGTTGATTTTGATAACTCAAACTCCTTAAATTTTGTAGATCAAAATGAAAACCAGTTGTGGGATCTTGACGAAGAAATTTTTCCAGCACTTCCTAGACTGTCATTTGAAATTACTGAAGAATAAGTGCCTGCTCTGCGATTAACGCTTATTTGCTAGTAAGCTTTTGTAAAATCACGGGTGTTAAATTTCCTTCATAATCAATTTTTCTTAATTTAATTATTTTTTCATCTTTATATATTAACTGAAATTTTTTAGATATTTCAGTTGGCATATCCCGATTAACATTTATTACATTCTGAAAAACGAGTTCTTCGCAATCATCATCAACAAAAACATAATCTGATCTAAGGTGTTTTTCAAAGGAACATGCTCCACTTGGCATACATTGACTTTCAATTATATTTCCAATTACATCAATTTCATCCTTGTGATCACTGAATTCACGAAAAGTTATTTTAAAAACATAGGTTTGTCTATCTTCCCACCTCATAGGTTTATCATATTTAACTGGTCTTGAATAAGTCCATTCATTAGCAATTATTTCTCTTAAATAGCTCTCTCTTTGAACTGAAGTGCATTCAAAAGAATTTGCAATTGTTGCTAAACCTATTATTGATATACAAATTGATAGTAATAAGACTTTCATAATTTCTCCAAAATTAAATTGTAGTCCTGCAATTATGAATGCATTTCTTGTTCCAAAGGGCACGTTAAGAGATTGGTTAAAGAAAATAAAGTGTTAGGTGAAATTGCTTGATTTTCTTTTTTTATAATTTGGGAAGTTTTTCTTTTTATTTTTTTTCTGCGACTTGAAATAGCCATTTTTTATTTTTTTTTAAATCCTTTGTGTTTTCCTGGTTTTGAAAAAAAGAAAGCCTGTTTTATTGATATATATTATTGATATTAAACGATAAAAACAAATGCATTTAAATGGTATAGGATTTGCATTATTTACGACTTATGACATACGACTTGCGACTTAAAATAGGGGAGCATTTAATAAAAATGTTGAGCAAAATCAAAAAAATCATATTCTTTGCAATATTTTTGTTTTTTTATGCCATTTCTCCAGGAATATTATATGCATTTGATATCTTTAATAATAATGAAAGGTTAGAGTTAAAAGAAAAGTATTCAGAAGGATTAAAGATTATTAGCACTAGACTAGGAGCTGATAGAGCTGATGCTTTAAAACTTGCAAAAATTGATGCTAATAAAGAAAGCATTTCAAGGCAAGATGTTTATGAATATATAAATAATCCACCAATGATTGTCTTACAAGAATTTGATTCAAAGAAAAGATGTGAATTTGTTAGTATGATTTTTGTAAAAGAACTGATTTTAACACGACAAACATTCAATTCAACTACTCAGTTTTTAAGAGCAGGTATTGTTGTTGATGAGTTAAAAAATATCGATATTTCTATGGCTGCTTTATTGTTTTCAAATATATTTCAAATTGATTCTTATACTGGTCTTTATTTATTTCAAAAAATGATTGAAGTAACTGACAATAAAAAAATGTTTTTGAAATTTATTTATGATGTGAAAAATGAGCTTGGCGCAAACTATTACTATAATGAAATATTTGTTAAGCTTCCTGAAAATTATCAGCAGTTTTTGGAAATAGATGAAGAAAAAGTTTCTATAATAAAAAAAGAAGCAAAACTTGCTGCTTATTTAGAATTGATTCCTGGCACAGTTAAGGAAAAATATTCGCTTGAAGTAGAGAAGCTCAAATTATTGTTTGAAAAACTAAAAGACGGAGAATCAATTGTTGACGCGAATCAAATAGACAGACTGCTTTTATTATTTAACATATTGGCTCTTGGATCTCAAAGAGCTCAAAACATTTCTTTTTTAGAAGAGATATCGACAAGTGGGGATTTATCAAAGACTTCAGAAGAAAATATAAAGTTTTTAGTTCCAATTTTAAAAGGTATCTACCTATATTATGACCTAGCCATTGAGTCACATGAAAAAAGTAATTTTGAAGAGGCATCAGGATATTTTTATTTGGGATCTTCTTTTATATCAATGATTATGCAAATTGTAGAAATAGAAGAGGCCTTATCTTTAGCAAGAAAATATAAAGATCATAATGTGTCTACAATGGAAACTTATAATGGACTAATAAATGCAAAGCAAAAGCTTATAAAAGCTTATGAGTTTTTACAGGATCCTGATGAGACATTAGCCAAAGAAGAACTGCTTTCAAAAATTGAGGAAAAGGCCAGTCAGGCGCAAAAGGCCTATCAAAATTCATTTGGAAAGCTTCATGTCGGTCCTGATGGGATTATACATGATGCTGGTTGGGAGTATATAAAAAGAAAAGAAAGATTTAGACAATGTCTTAAAGCCAGCACAAAATTTGCAGTTACTACTACATTAATGGTTGGACTTTTTACAGTAGCAGGACCTTTTGGATCTTTAATTGGCAGTTATATGGGCGGAGCCATCTTTGGAGTTGCTACACTTGGTGCAACTTTTAGTTCAGCAATAATAGGCCTTTCAGTTGAGAGTTTAATTTTTCTGCTTGGCCACAGGCAAATAGTGGCTGCAGTTGATTTGGCTGAAGACCTTTTAGAAGGAAGAAGTGTTTCTCAATCTCTTGCACAAGCTGCAGATACAGTTTCATTTGAATCAGGCAAAGAACTTGTAAGCGAATATTCTCACACAGTCGTTAGTTTGGGTGTTTTAAAAAGTTTAACTCATTCAGCACAAATTGCGATGCAAAAAGGTTATATTACAGATTCAACATTTGGACATGGTATTTCTTTTTTAGCTGAAATGACAGGTATGGGTATGGGTGGATTGACGGTTGAAGCCGCTCGCTACGCCATGGGTGCTGATGATGTTTATGTAATTGTTAATGGAGAAGTTAAGAAAGTTGAATCTATAAAAGATATCATAAATCTTAATGTTGCTGTAGATTCTGTTAAAGGTACTTTTTCTACAGTGCTTAGCTATAGAATAGCAGGTAGGCTTGTGAAGCCCTTAAGTACACGTTTTGTACTTGCGATTCGTCAGAAACAAGCAAAAGCAGAGCTTGAGCTTCTAGATAGTCAGACAAGAGAACTAAGGCAAAGATTAGAGCTTGAAAAAAGTGAAGAGCTTCGAGTAAAAATAGCCTTAGAATTAGTCAATAAACAAGCAAAAGTTCTTGCTAGAATTTTTCCATTACTTGATGCAGAAGCAAGGGCTGAACTTGAAAAGGTTTATGAAGAAACTTTGGCAATGCAGGCAGCTTTAACACACCCAGAGGAAGTGCAAGCTTTTGCTCAAAGAGAAGCAGCTGCCCCTGCCCCCTCAGAGGCTGATCCGATTACAAGAGCAGATCATAACTTTAATGTTGCAGATCAGGTTAAGGTTCAAGGAGAAACAGGGGTTTGGGAAGTTATGGAAAGAATTGGTGATAATGATTTAGTTGTTTCCCGTTTTGATAATGGTATTTTTTCTGAGGGAGAAGATGGTTTTTCAATGAGAGTTATTGATGCCTCTCAAGTAAAAAAATATGTTCCAGTTTTAAGGGATTTAAATAAGTTTGATGAAGGTGAAATTTGTTATCTGTCTCAAGGGGCTGTATTTGAGTCTTTTGAGCTTGCTTCTATTTTGATAAGCAGAAAACATGCCGCAATACGTTTTTATGAAAATCAATATGAAATTATGGATAGAGGATCAAAAAATGGAACGTTTATAAATGGTGAAAAGATTAGAGAATCAGATGGGTGGGTTTTAGTTGATGCTTATGATGTGATTAAAATTGGAGACCTGGAATTTAGAGTGCCTTTTAGAATAGAAAGATTATCAATTGGTGATTATGTTAGAGTCAATAATCAGCCACAAGTTTTCATAATATCATATATTGAAGGTGATAGCGCTACATTATATTATAAGTCTGCAGAAAAGGATCAAAGACCTGGAGCTATTCCTGCTTTCAGAACAGCAAAACTTTCTGAGTTAAGTCCTTGGGTTCAGAATTTTGATCTTTCAAGAAGATTAAAAGAAAAAAAACCTCTTGTTATTGGAAGGGGAGAGCTAATTGGGAATCTAGATTTTTCAGATAGTCAAATTTCTTCTGAACATCTTAGGTTTTCACGACAATTGGATCAAGTTTTTGTAGAGAATCTAAATGCAAGACATGACTTATATATTATTTATGAAGATGGGCATGTTGAAAATATTGAATATGGACAAAGAGTAAAAATAAAACCAGGTAATATTTTGCATTTTGGAAGAACCAGGATAAGGATTGATTTTAAAATTTCAAAAGCAAGGAAAGCTTTTTTAAAAACAATTCGCAGAATATTTCCTGAAAAACTTCCTATGGATAAAAGTGAGGTAAGTTCAGAAGTCTTATTATCAACAGAAGATATTGGGTTTTTTATTGATGATACTGGAGCAAATCAAACAGCGCTTAGGATGCCAGCTGTGCTTGCTGATTCTCCTTTAAAAGAGTATGATGGCTTTGCTCTTTTTGATCATGTTTATGTAAGAAGGCCAAGTTCGGATGTAGTGGAAGAAGGTTTTGAAATCATTTATATTTCTGAAGATGGAAAGATGATAGCAAGGCGCTTAATAAAGGAAGAAAAAAGAGGGCAAGTTACATATCGCCAAGCAAATGAAGACGAGCCTGTAGAGTTTGTCAAAGGCCTAAGTTCATATAAAACAGTTTGGCCAAAAAGCTTAATTGAAAGTTCTGAAATAGGCATGACCCATACTATCGCGTCTGTTAGGGCAAGGTTTGCAAGAAGAAGATTTAAAGCAGAAGCTGGAATGGATGATCGAGTTATGTCATCTCATGCAGAGGTTAATGGCTTTTTTCTTAACCCTCCAAGGCAAGCCAATGTTGGTAACTGTAATATTATTGCCCTTTTTAATAGCTTTGATAAAGATCCAAACTTTATGGCTTTAATGCAGTATTCAATAAGAAAAAATCACGATGGAAGTTTTGATGTTAAAATTCCATTTGGTTTAAGTCATGGAAGAACTATAAGGGTTTTACCTCAAGACATCCAAGCTCATCAAAATAAGAATTTTGGAAAGCCACTTTTATATTCAAAAACAGGAGAAATTGATACTAGGGAAACCTTATATCCGCCAAGTGGAAGTGAGGGGTGGAAAGTATTAGAGGCAGTTATTATGCTTGAAAGATTTGGAAATATTGATAGAGCAAAACTTGAAACAGTATCAACTGGGCAGGTTTTTGAGATCTTTTTTGGCAAAAATCTTAAATACAGAAAAATTGGCTCAGGAACAAAGCCCCTTAGTTCAGCAAGTAAGATTTATTATAAAAGGTTAGCCGAGAAATTTTTGTCAAGGTTTCACAATGGAAGATATGCAGCTACGGCTTCAACTGAAGCAGCTCCAAAGGGCAAGCAAAATCACAAGGGTGGAGATGATACTAATGAAGATATCTTTTTCTATAGGCATGGTAAAAAATGGGTTTATTTTCATGGGTATTCAATAAAATCAGTTGATAGACATAGAAAAATGGTGATAGTTGTAAATCCATGGCGACCCAATGAGGATATTGTCATTAGCTTTGATCAGTTTTTTGATATTTTTACTAAAATAAATTATGGGAAGATTGAGTTTGGAAAGCTTTTGTTTTAAATAAAAATACCCCAGTAGTATCCCATATTTCATGATTTATTGGAATAATGTGTTATGTTTGAAAAAAAGAATTTACCCTTGGCGAGCATAAGTTAATGTAATGATAGATTAAAAAGTTTTGTGCTGAATTGGCACACAAGTTGAAATAGTATCTTAATAGTTTCATAATATACGCCCCCCAAAGCAAATTGCCTTAGGTTAGGAAACCTAGGGCTTTTTTTATAAGTGGAGATTGTTGATAAATTGCAGAATCATTTGAAAAAGGATTTCGCAATTTATCAACAATCTCAAAACATTATTTTTATAAACCTCTCATACGAGTTGGTTTGTTTTAATGTCCTTTGTAGTGGAGGGGCTTGTCCCCTCCTTATTTAAAGAAAATCGTTTTATTGATATACATTCTTTAAACCCCTGTCTGTCCCCGTGCTTAGAAAAAAAATATCTTTACAAAAAGGTTAAAAAATTGTTGTTTTAAAATATAAAATGCAAACAATGTTGACCTAATGTCTTAATAAAATGGGATAATTAAAAATTCCATTTTTTTGGCATCAATAGCGCATTAACAAGAAATAACGTTTTAACAAACATGCTTAAAACAAAAATCACTTGACTTATAAATAATGCTTTTAATATAAGAAACTTACAAACAACAATGCGCCCATAGCATAACTGGATAGTGCAGTAGACTACGAATCTAAAGGTTGGAGGTTCGAATCCTCCTGGGCGCATTTGATTTTTCTGAACTTCCGACTGTTTGTCATTTCGGCGACAAGGCCTGACCTACTTTTTGACCTACTTTTTACAAATAAGGAGGGGACAAGCCCCTCCACTACAAAGGACATTAAAATAAAGCAACTCGTATTAGTATTAGAGGTTTATAATAACAATATTTTGAGATTGTTATTTTATTTGTTTTACAAATGTATCTTGTAGGGCTATAAATTAAAGAAGTTTCTTAAATTTTAGGTGCAACTATTGAAATATAAAAAAATATTTGTTTTATTTATATTTCTTCTAAGCTTGGGCACAAATTTGTGCGCTAATTATGATTTTCTATCTGGGCAGGCTTCTGGTTGGGGAATCGGCAGTTATGAAAATGATGAGTATTCTTTTAATGGGGGAATTCGCTATATCCCTCGAATAAACTTTTCACAAAATGTATGGAGAGATTATAAACTTGCTTTTGATACTTCAGTAAATGCTTATATTATCAATGAAAATTATGATCTAGATCTTTACCGATTGCAATTAAGCTTTTTAACGACTCAATTTGAATCCAAAATTGGGCTTCAGCAGATCAATTTTGGTCCTGCTCAAATACTTAGATCTTTACGCTGGTTTGATTCTGTTGATACTAATGATCCACTTGCTTTGACAAATGGTGTGTGGTCATTTGTTAACAAATATTATTTTCTTAATAATGCAAATATCTGGGTTTGGGGATTTTACGGCAATACTGATATAAAAGGTTACGAAGCTCTTCCAACAAAGTCAAGGTATCCTGAATTTGGCGGACGTTTTCAATATCCAGTTTTTAATAGTGAGATAGCAGCAACTTATCACGCGAGAAAAGTCGACTCTAACATTCTAATTGAAGATGAATCATTACAAACCGAAAGCGATTATTGGGAAAATCGCTTCGCTTTAGATGGACGTTTTGATTTTACAATTGGGGCATGGTTTGAATTAGTTTTAAATAGCACAAAAGAAACAACACTTTTTCCTTATAACTTTACCAAAATGCTTACACTAGGTGGTGATTACACTTTTAATGTTGGGCAAGGAATTTATTTTTTATTAGAACATATGTTTTCATATTCATCACTGGATATATTTGGATTTGATTTAAAAAACAACATCTCTGCTTATTCAATAAGTTATCCAATCGGAATTATAGATTCAATAAGAACACAAGGATATTATCTACATGAGCAAAGACAGTATTATCAATATTTAGGATGGAGCAGAACCTATGACAACTGGATTTTTGATTTAAGTTTGTTTTACTTGCCTTCATCTGATTCAAGTTCACTTTTAACGAGCAATACAGCATATTCAGGATTAGGATTACAACTAATGATTATTTTTAACCACTAATGGAGAAATCATGGAATCAAGTCAAATTATTGTGACAAAAGAACTTACCAAATCATTTCCTATTGGAGGAGGCAGTTTTACAGCGTTAAAGAATATAAATGTTTCAATCAATGAAGGTGAATTTTTAGGACTTGTTGGTCCAAGCGGTTCAGGTAAAACGACTTTGTTAAATATTGTTGGAGCACTCGATATTCCTTCTTCGGGATCTGTTGAAGTGCTTGGCAAATATATTGAAAACATGAAACATAGAGAATCAGCCTCCCTTCGAAATAAATCGCTTGGTTTTATTTTCCAAACTTTTAATCTTCTTCCTTTTTATTCTGTTTTTGAAAATGTTGAGCTTCCACTGCTTTTGCTTAAAACTCCTGACAAGGAGAGAAAAGAAAAGATAATGAATGCTCTTGAATGGGTCGGTCTTACAAGCAAAGTGAATTCAAGACCAGCGCAGCTCTCAGGTGGCGAATGTCAGCGTGTAGCTGTAGCGCGTGCAATGGTTAAAGTCCCTAAAATTGTATTAGCTGATGAACCTACAGCCAATTTGGATGCTCAAAATTCTCACAACATTTTAGAAATGATGCTTAAATTGAATGAGCAACTTAAAACAACTTTCATATTTGCAACACATGACAATAAAGTTATCCAATATTTAAACAGAAAAATTATTTTGAATGATGGAATAATTTTAGAGGATAAATGAGGTTAAAATGACTTTAAGTTTAAAATTAGCATTTAAAAATATTTATGGAGCACGTCTTAGAAGTTTTTTAAATGTTTTAGCGCTTTCATTTTCATTCGTTGTAATCATTTGGGGACAGGGGATGTATGAGGGGATGAGCACACAAATTAAAACAGCAATGATAGATACAGAAGTTGGAGCTGGTCAATATTGGTCGGTTAAATATGATCCCTTTGATCCTTTTTCAATTAAAGATAGCCATACAAAATTGTCGCCTGAATTAACAGATCTAATTAAGCAAAAAAACGCGACCCCAATTCTAATTGCACCTGCCTCAATTTTTCCAGATGGTCGCATCCAAGCTGCAATACTTAAAGGAATAGACTTAGAACAGGATATAATTAATTTTCCCATAAAAGAGTTGAAAGATAATTACAAGAAAGATGAATTGCTTATGATACCTGGTATTATTGGCACAAGAATGTCCAAAACAACAAATTTAAAAGTTGGCGATATTGTAACAGCCCGCTTTCGCGATAAAAATGATGTTTTTGATGCTATTGATATTGAAATCATTCACATTATGAAAACCATTGTTCCATCTATGGACAATGGCCAGATTTGGTTACCTCTTTTTTCTTTGCAAAAGATTTTAAACATGGAAGGGGAGGCAACTATTGCGATCTTAAAAAAAGATTATGTTACAAGTTTTATGGATCATGGAAATTTTATATATAAAAGCCAGGCTTTTTTATTAAAAGAGATCACCAAAATGGTTAAACAAAAACAGATTGGTGGAACTATTATGTATTCCTTGTTTCTTATAATGGCACTGCTTGCGATTTTTGACACACAAGTTTTGTCAATTTTCAGAAGACGAAAAGAAATTGGAACGCTAATGGCTCTTGGAATGACAAGATTTGGCGTCATTAAGCTTTTTACTTTAGAAGGAGTTATGTTTGGAATCTTTGCCTGGGTTTTTGGCGCCATTTATGGAATCCCATTGCTCATTTTAACTTCAGTCAAAGGCATTCCAATGCCAGAAGGAACAGACAACTTTGGAATTGCATTAGGTTCAGCACTTTACCCAACTTACTCATTGGCATTAATATTAACTACAACTTCAATTCTTTCAATGACAGTAATAATAGTCAGTTACCTGCCAACCAGGAAAATATCAAAGATGGAACCAACGAACGCTTTAAGGGGGAATTACTAATGCTTAGCTTTTTGTTAAAGGGTTTAATTCGAGACCGAAACAGATCTTTTTTCCCAATTATAATAATTTTTATGGGAGTAATGGTTTCAACCCTTATGTATAGCTATCTAAATGGTTTTATGTCTGATCTGATTTCAACAAATGCAGTTTTTGAAACAGGACATGTGAAGATAATGACAAACGCGTACAAGAAGATATCAAATCAAATGCCTAATGATTTTGGATTAGTAAATGTATCAAGTTTGCTCGAAGATCTTAAAAAAGAACATCCAGATATTGATTTTTCTCCAAGAATCAAATTTGGCGGCCTTCTCGATTTCCCTGATGAAAAGGGTGAAACTCGGGATCAAGGGCCAGTCGTTGGTGTAGCAATGGATCTATTTAATCCTTCAAGTAATGAGTTGAAACGCTTAAATATTTCAAAAGCATTAGTAAAAGGAAAGTTGCCCAAAAACCGAGGTGAAATTTTAATCACTGAAAAATTTAGAGAAAAAATGAAAGCAAACATTGGGGATGTTGCCACTTTGATTAGCTCAACAGCAAATGGCAGCATGGCTATTTATAATTTTAAAATAACAGGAACCATTAATTTTGGCGTGGAAGTAATGGATAGAGGAGCTTTGATCGCAGATATTAGTGATGTGCAAAGCGCTTTATATATGGATGACGGAGCAGGTGAAATTTTAGGCTTTTTTAAAAATATGTTATATGATGATAAAAAAGCTGAAAAATTAGTTGCAAGTTTTAACAATAAATATTCAGAGGAAGAAGATTTTTCGCCAGTTATGCTTGCACTTAAAGATCAAAATGATTTAGGTACTATGTTGGAGTTTTATGGATATTCTTCTTATCTTGTTGTTTTGATTTTTCTTATTTCAATGTCAATAGTGCTATGGAACACTGGCCTTATGTCTGGAATAAGAAGATACGGAGAAATGGGAGTGCGTCTTGCTATTGGTGAATCAAAAACAGGTGTTTATAAAACACTTATTTACGAATCTTTACTCATTGGTATTGTTGGTTCGATAATTGGCACTTCCATTGGCCTGGGATTTTCATATTATTTGCAAGAAGTTGGTTTTGACATTTCTGACATGGTTAAAGGCTCAAGTTTATTGATGTCAAATGTGATTCGTGCCCAAATAACAACAACAAGTTTTTTTATTGGCTTTATTCCAGGATTATTGGCAGTCCTGTTTGGCGCCATGCTATCTGGAATCGCTATTTTTAAAAGACAAACCTCAACTTTATTTAAGGAGCTTGAAGGATGAAAAAAATAATTTTATTTGCTCTTTTTTTTTCGCCGATCTTGTTAATCGCAGAAGAAGCGGATCTAACTGGCGCCCAGATTTTAAATAAAATAGATGATAATAAAGTTGTCATTGAGGCTATTAGTACTTCAACCATGATAATTCACAGCCGTTCTGGAACTCGTGAAATAAAATCGAGATCATGGGTTAAAGGAAAAAACAAAGTTTTCACTGAATATCTTTCACCAAAAAGAGAAAAAGGTAAAAAGATGTTAAGAGTTGGTGATAAGCTTTGGAACTACACTCCCTTTCCAAGTGACAGGATAATAACCATTTCAGGGCATTTGTTAAGGCAATCTATAATGGGATCTGATCTTTCCTATGAAGATTTCATGCAAAATGAAAAATTAATAGACCAATATGATGCTAAAATTATTGGAGAAGAAAAAATGGAGGTGCCCGACTTGAATAAAACCTTGGTTGGCACCATATTGAAACTGAAACTTACCGCGAAAAAAGATAATGTTTCTTACCATTCTCGCTTGCTATGGGTTAACAAAGAAAAATGGCTTCCAATTAAAGAAGAGCTTTATGCAAAAAGCGGAAAACTTTTAAAAACAATCAAAATTGAAGAGGTGATGAAAGTAGATGATCGTTTTTATCCCCAAAAAATAGTATTTAAAGATGAATTAGGAAAAGGCAAGGGAACTGTATGGATCGTAGAATCAATTAAATTTAATCAAAAAATCCCAGATTATAAATTCACAAAAGCAGCTTTAAAAAAATAGTCCGTTTCCATAACAAAATGCCTTATGGTGCAAGTGAACACCCCTTTGGGAAATAAATAAATTTCACAGTAACATTAAAATAAAGAGCAAGCTTAATGCCAATGAAATACCATGAACATTTCTTATTTCATTTTAGAGACTTAGAATATTGAGACAATAAATCATTTTGTTAAACTCTAAGGAAAATTTACTAGTACTGCGACTATTATTGAGACCTTGCTGAGGTTTTTATATTTTATATTTTTTACTTATAAAGTTTAAATAGCAGAAGGTAAAGATGTTACTTCATAATCTTTAAATGTATTAGGGGCAATTAAACCAGCACTTGAAAAACTTGCACCAGAAACATCTGTATCATAATCCTCACAGTTATCATCCCAAATAGCAGTATCAATGTCACTTGATTCAATACAAAAAGGATTTACATAAGAAGTAAGATCAATTGGATAATCAAACATTCCAAATGTTGTTGCAAAATTATTCATAGCATATGTTGAAAAGTCATCTTCATTTAATGTTGTTTGTGTTTGTAACATAATCGTGGGTTCACCTTTAGCTGCTGTATCATTTCCAACAAATCGAGTTACAATTGAAGCAGCTGTATCGTCAGAAGGAGTTGTGTCACAAGTATTTTCCACTCCACCATCTCCCAGCCAAAGATCACTATATAAATGCGCAGCGCCCACAGACAAACCATTTGTAATTGTATTTATAAGCTGAATAGTATCTGGAGCTGCAACATCATTATCATTACAATCTGGAGAAGATAAAACTGTGGAAATTTCGAAATTATCTTCATCAGTGTAACTTATATCAGCTTCAAATGCTATTGTCTCATCACGAAAACTAGAGGAATGGATAAATTGAAATGTATCTCCATTAGTAACACTTAAGTAAGCAATATATGTATTATCAGCATATATATTATATACAATATTTTCGCTATCAGTTTTTTCAAATACAATATCTGTTTCTATTGTACCCTCAAAATAAGGAAGACTGACTGAAGAAACTTCTCCAGTTGATCCGTCTGTGGCAGCGTCAACTTCTGCTTCTGTTTCAGAAATGATACTAACTGGCACATCAATAAAATCACTAACCATGCTCAAGTAAAGCTGCAGAAGAATTGGCTGACAAGCAAACAAACCATCATCCCCCGTAAAAGCAGCACAAGGATTACTATCTCCAGAATTCTTAAAACCTTTGAGCACGCCAGGAATTGCGGCTTCAACATATTGCAAAGTCTCAGGCAACATATTATCACTAACATTTTGAATAATCTCAGCGATCTCTGAAATACCTGTATTATTTACATCTGTCCCGCCTGAGCTATCATCACTACTACCACTTTCCAGACAGGAAAATAAAATTGATGACAACAAAAGGCTTAGAAAAATAAAAATTGCTCTTTTCATTTAAATTGTCTCCAAGAAATTAATCTACAAAAACAGTAGTCAAATGTAAGAATAAAGTCAAACTGGATATCTCAACTGAAAAAAAATTATTAATAACATCATATTAATTAAAACAACTCATAAATCTTTGCAATTAAAACAATAAGAATTAAAATAGGCGTAATTGTTTTAATTAAAACATCATAAACCTTTAATAATAAAGGCTTCCAAGAATCTGGAAAATATTCTTCTTTAACTTTTTGGGAAATAAAATAGCCTGCAAAAATTGTGATCATTAAACCACCCAATGGCATTATAACATTTGTTGCTGCTTTATCAAAAATTTCAAAAAAGCTCATTCCAAATATTCCAAAATTATCAAAGGAACATGCTATTCCTAAAAGATAAATGGCAAGACCAACTCCTATCGTTGCTTTTCTTCTGGAAATTTTCCATTCATCAATTAAATAAGCAACTGGCACTTCCAAAAGAGACACAGCTGAGGTAAGGGCAGCGAAAAAGAGTAAAACAAAAAAGGCAATTGAGAAAAAATAACCAAAAGGAATTTTGCTAAATAAAACAGGTAGAGATGAAAAAATTAGACCAGGGCCAGAGCTTGGCTCAATATCAAAAGTAAAAACTATTGGAAAAATAACAATTCCTGCCATAATAGCGATCACAGTATCAAGACCAACTATTGTGAATGAACAGGAAGGAATTTGAGTTTCTTTTTTCAAATAACTTCCATAGGTAATCATTGTTCCAACGCCTAAAGACAATGTAAAAAAAGCCTGTCCCAAGGCATCAAGAACAACTTGTGGAGTAATTTTTGAAAAATCAGGTTTAAATAGAAATGATAATGCCCTCATAGCCCCTTCAGTCATTAAAGAATAAATCATTAGCAAAATCAGAATTAGAAATAAGGCAGGCATTAATATTTTATTATATTTTTCAAGCCCGTCTTTAATTCCACCAACAACAATTCCAACACAAAAAAGCATGAACACTGTATGCCAAAAACAATTAGCAAGTCCATTTTCATAAAGCTTTCCAAAAATTCCCTGAATCTCACCATCACCGCCTGAAAATCCTAAAACAGCTTCATAAATAAAATGTAAAGACCATCCAGCAACAACACTATAAAAACTCATAATAATACAGGCACAAATAACACCAAAGGCTCCAACTAGCCAAAATGGTTTGTTAGGTGAAAGAATTTTGAATGCACCCACTGGATTTTTTTGTGTAGATTTTCCGATCAGGAATTCTGACATGATAATTGGTAAACCTAGCAATAGAATTGCTAAAAGATAAATAAAGACAAAAGCCCCGCCACCTGAAACCCCTATCATATAAGGAAATTTCCAGATATTCCCAAGTCCAATGGCTGAACCTGCGCCAGCTAAGATAAAACCCAATTTGCCAGTCCACTGGCCACGCTGAAAAGGCGTTCCCATTTTAACCCCCAAAATTGAAATATTTGGTTTAAAAAAAATGACTATAAGAATTTTTTTAAAAAAGCAACTATTTCTATTTTTTGCTAGAGCGCCAAATGGAAATTAGTGGCATTCTAATGGCATTAAAAACTATCAAGCCCTCTTTGACATTTTTAAATTTAATATTATTATTTATTTATATGAACAAAAAAACTATTCCCATATTAATTCTATTGATCACATTTTTACTCACATTAATTTTAATAATTTCAAACAAATCTAATCAAAATCGTTCAATTCAAAGTGTTGGACATTTACAGATATATGATTATCAAATAAATGACGATAAAATATCAAAAAGTGATTTAAGTGATTGTCTGTTATATGTTTCAGCCCTGGTAATCTTATTACTTTTTCTATCTTTGTTTATAAAAAGGGCTTGGTTTGAAAAAATATTATTTATAAGTTTAATTTTATTAACTATTTTTTCATCCTTTATTACACTCTATCGATATGGTATAACTCGAGACAAATACTTTGATGCAGGTGATACTTTTCATTACTATTTAGGACCAAAATATTTTTTTGAATTGGGCTATGAAAATCATTATATTTGTTCGCTAATTGCTTTAGATGAATTAAAATTAGATATTCCTAAATATGTACGTAACCTAAAAATAAACCAAGTTAAAAAAACCTCAAAGTTTTTAAATAATGAAGCAAAAACTTTCTGCAAAAATGTATTTAGCAAAGAAAGATGGAATGAATTTAGAAAAGATATAAAAATTTATCATTCCTGGCACGGAAAGAGAGGTTGGCAAAGAAGGTTTATTGATCATGGTTACAACGGAACGCCTGTATACAATTTCTTTGCCTCAACTCTTTCAAACCTTGTGCCTGTAAACTTTTTCAACATGACCATGTTAAGCTTACTTAATCTTGTCATGGTACTAATAATGTTTATTTTGGTGCTTTATGCATTTGATTGGAAAATTGGACTGCTTTTTATTATTTTCTTTTGGATCAATGTACCTGATTCCTATTTACTTGGAGGTGCCTTTTTAAGGTATTTTTGGATTTCTGCTTTAGTGGCTGGAATTTCTTTATTAAAACTTAATAAATATAGCTTAGCTGGAATATTAATCTCATTATCAACCATGTTAATAATTTTCCCAATCTTCTTTATCATTGGAATTTGCATTAAATATATTTATAAAATCATACATGAAAAAAAATTAGTTGTTCGCAAATATAGGCGTTTTTTAATCTCAACAATGCTCACTATTATTATTCTTTTTTGCCTAAGCCTTACAGTTGGGCGCGGCTTTGAAAATTGGACCGGTTTTGTTCATCAAATGAAAATAAACTCAGGAAGAATGGCCTCAGGAAGAATTGGATTTATTTATAACTTCATTTTTCCAAAAGAATTTCACAAATCAGCCAAACAACTTGATTATGAACCAAGGCAAAATAAATTCAAAAAACCCTTGTATTTATATTTTTCGTTGAAACATGTATATTTTTTATTCATATTGTTTTTCATCATTTACCTGATAAAAATTTCAAGATATATGGATGACGTAAGCTTTATAACCCTATTTGGTTTTACATTGTTTTTCCTTTTATTCAGTACGGTGCGGTATTATTACGCAGGTCTTTTGGGACTACCTCTTATCTTTTTTAATTGGATTGAAAGCACAAAAGGAAAAATAATGCTAATGTCTTTGTTTTTAATAATGTTAGTTGCATATATAATTGAAGATAAAGTTATTTACTGCTTTATTTATAACACCTGGTTTTCAGCAACAATTACGATTTTTTTATTCATTACAATATTTTTATTTAATCGTAAGTCCGGCAAGAAAACTATAATTCACACAAACTAAAAGAACAGTTCATGCATTTAATACAGCCCTCATTTGCAACCAAGATATGATCACACTCAGGGCATTTATCTCCAGCTCTTAACTTCTTTTGCCTTGTTATGTGCTTTGGTTTAACTGGGGCTTCATTTTTCTTTCCAAACTCAATAACCTGATCTGCTTTTGATTGATCGCGATATAGAGTAATACCCTTGCACCCAGATTCCCAAGCCATAAAATATGCTCTTTCAAAATCAATAACAGAAGCCCTTGAAGACATGTTAATAGTTTTGGTAATAGCTCCATCATTATGCTTTTGCCAGGCTGATTGCATTCGAATGTGATCGCGCCAATGAATTTCATGGGCTGTTAGGAAAAGTTTTTTAATCTTAGCTGGTATTTCCTGAATATCTTTTATGCTGCCATGAGCTTCGAAAATTCTTTCAAATAAATTATCAACCTCAATGCCTTCTCTTTTTAGTACTTCTACGAGCTTATAACAAATATTTTCTATCCTCATACCACCTAAGACATTTTGATGAAAGGCTAGTGCAAAATAAGGTTCAATACCAAAAGAGGTATTGAAAATAACAGCATTACTTGAGCTTGGAGGTATTGTATTTGTTGCAATATTTCTTGGTTTGGTTTTTGAATTTGCCCAGGAAGAATATTTAACATAACCAAAAGGACCCTTTTCAACTCCAAGATCCATTGAAGCCTTATGACAGGAATCACCGATAGTTTTCATAATTTTTTCAGCAAGGACAAAGGCTTCGGAATCATCATAAGATAAACCCATATCAACCAAAACATCTGCCCATCCACAAATTCCAACTCCTATTCTTCTGAAACGATTTTTAATAGTTTCTGTTTGCATATCAACAGGATACCAGGAAACGTCTATAACATCATCCATGAACCTTGTTGCCACCTGACAAACTTCAGCAAGGCGCTTAAAATCATATTCCGCCTTTCCTTTACTATTAATCCTAATATAGGATTGTAAGTTTAAATAACCCAGGTTGCATGATTCATATGGAAATAAAGGTTCTTCACCGCATGGGTTTGTGGCAGTAATTGGACCTAAAAGTTTTAAGACAGGATTATCTTCATTAATTCTATTTAAAAATAAAATACCAGGATCACCTGTTCTATGTGCATAATTTGCAATAAGTTCAAAGATCGCTTTAGCATTAATAGAATTAACAACTTCCCTTGTTCTTGGATTAATCAGATCCCACTTGGTATCCTTTTTAACAGCTTCCATAAAGGCATCACTAATTCCAACTGAAATATTTGTTTTTGGCAAAATTCCATCGTCATTTTTGGCTGCGATAAATTCTAAAATATCTGGATGATCAACATTTAAAACGGCCATATTACCGCTTTCATAGCGTCCCTGCTGCCTGAAGATGCTTGTTGGAGTGTCAAACATTTGCATAATGTCAACAGGGCCAGCTGCTAGTCCTGCATCTTTACCAACTCTATCGCCTTTTGGCCTTAACCTTGAAAAGTTATATCCACAACCACCGCCATATTTTTTTGTTAAACTTGATTCATAAAGAGTTTTGAAAATTGATTCAATTGAATCATCTATTTCAAAAACAAAACAATTCGCCATTTGGGGGTTTTTGCCTCCAGCATTAGCTAAAACCCTGGTGCCAGGCAAGAATTCCCAGTTATCCATAATTGCAAAAAATTCTTTTTCCCACTTCTTTCTTAGGGCAGCATTCTTTTCTGCCTTTGCTATAAACTTAGCAACTCTTTTCAGCATTCCCTTTGGTGTTTCAATGGTCTTGCCATTTTCATCTCTCATTAAATAACGTTTTTTTAGAATAAATAAAGCATTGTAATCTAAAGTTCCTATATCATCCTTAACTCCAAGCTGATGTTTTCTAATATAGACTTGTCTTTTATGCTCACGGGATAAAATAAATTCTTTAACTGTCTTATAGTGACCTTGTTCAACAAGTATTTTTTCAACAGCTGAACCAATATCAGAAGACGTTAATTCTTTATTGTGCGGATAGATTTTAGCCAAATATTCGCAAACAGTTTCTGTTAGCTTCTTTGCAAGCTCCTGATCTTTTCCACCAACATTTCTAGCAGCTGTCCATATCGCATTTTCAAGTTTATCTTTTTTAAAATTTTGTTTTGAATTATTTCTTTTAATAACTGTTTTGAGTGAAATTGGAGACATATATTCCTCGTATTTTTCCTTAAAAATTTTTCAGTTAACAAACCGGGATTTATATCAAAAAAGTATATAGACATAATAAATTTTGGTCAAGACAGAAGCATGTTTTTTGTCAAAAAAGGAAATAATCATTTAAATACATTGCTTTGCAAGATTACAGCATAATATCCATTGTAAATATATCAATATTATGATATAATTTATTAGTTTTTAAAGGGGTTGGGGATGGGAAATAAACAAATCATATTAACATGTTACGTCTTTTGCTTATATGTTTGTACATTTATCTTTTTTGCTTGTACAAGTACCCAAAATAAACCCACTAATTTCCAAGATGAATCAGATAAGCAAAACGAGGAAGATTCCTTATATGATACAATTACAATAAATATTGATTTTAGTGGTAATGTTGATCTTGAAAGCATTTTAATTCGATCCGATATTATAACCAGACAGGACATTATCTCGCGCTCAGGTGTTACAAACGCAGAAGACGTACTTCCTGAAAACAATACCTCAGGCTACTTTAAAACCCTTGAATTAGACCAAACAAAAGCCCAGATTACAGACTCCAATGATTTAATTGTAATTATTTCTGCATCTTTAGAAACTGAAAGTGAATTTTTCAAATATAGCACTGCCTCAGATACAATTAAAACAGCTGATGAAATAATTGACAATGACAATGAAATTACTGATGAAAATGGCGATTATACGCTGCAATTTTCTCAAACAGCAAATGATGCTTCAATGCTAACCCTTTACTTACCAATCAGGGAAACTTCAACAGATGCTATTTCTTATTTAAACATTGGGGAAGTTTTATCAGCTGATGGAGTAAGCAGATTAAGGATAAATAGGACTTCCTTGGGATTAGATGCAGAGAATCTCACAGAAGGTTCCAATGTATCAGCCAGAATTAATGCAGATCTAATTTTCGAAGAAGATGGCTCTGTTTCTGTAAATCCATCTGGTTGGACAATTGATTTTTCTGAAGAGGAAACTGAACAAGAGCAAGATTCTAATGAAACTTCTGCAAACACATCTGAAAATCAAAGTAGCAACAATACTTCGCAAACAAGTGAAAACGATACAAACGAAGATGAAGCAGAAACAGCCGAAGAAACAGTAGAAATTACTGAAGCAAATAGTCTTTTTAATGGATTTCATAAACAACTTGATTTTAACGGTGATGGTAAATCTGATGTTTTAATAAGAAATTCAAGCACTAATCTTGTTAGAATTCATTTGATGAATGGAACTGAAATAAGCGAAAGCACAGCATCTAACGATCTTCAGGCTGATCCTGATTATATATATATAGGAAATGGCGATTTTGACGGAGATTCGAAAACAGATCTGCTCTGGCGTCATGAAACCTCCGGAATATTGAAAATTTGGAAAATGGGAGGAATAACTTATTCAGAATTAAATTTCACTGAAAATAGAAACCTAAATTACACAATATTAGCAATTGAAGATTTTGATTTTGATGATAAAGCAGATATTTTATGGCAGAATACCAGCACTAAAATGCTTGATGTGTGGATTCTCAATGGAGCTGATTTACAAGAAACCTATGAATTTGGAATTCCTGAAGACAACTTAAGCCTTCTTGGAATTGGAGAGTTCCATACAGATGACTTAACTGACCTTATCTTTTTTGATGCAGATAGTTCTTCCTTTGTTGTCTGGAGAAGACTTGGAGATGTTACATATAAAAATTCTGTAAGTCCTGCAGTTGAATCAGACACTGAATTAGTTGAAATGGGTGATTTCAATGGCAACGGCAGGACTGATCTTGTTGCCCGCAGAACCTCCTACAATCCAGATAAACCACTAAACCATGGAGAAATTCATGTCTGGTATATGGCAGGATTTACTATTACAGGCAAAGGACTTTACGGAACCCTTTCTATGGACTGGGAACTAAGCGGAGTGGGTGATTTCGACTCAGATGGAAATTACGATATGCTTTTTAGACACAATACAAGCCAGGAAATGCAAGTTTGGCAAATCGTAGACTCAAGTACAAGAATAATGAATGATATAGATACAATTGAATATGCAAATGCAGCTGACTTCGAGATAGCAACACTTGCCGATTATGACGGAGACTCTGATGTTGATATATTAATGTGGGATCCAAATACTTTTAGTATTCATAATTGGTTATATGAAGATTTTACAAGATCAGCGACAGGATCTTTTGGAGAAACTGAAACGCTAGATCTTTTTGATAGCGTTAAATAATTATTACCTACACAGAGCAAGGGCTTAATCTTGCAATATGCAGGCCAAAAGTATTATCTTTATCTTAAGCCTAATCTTAATCTTAATCCCAATCATCACCATGTATCCCAGCATAAGGTCCAATGTTGAGTGTTAACCCAAGTTGCCCAACTTGGGCTAGCTTATGTAAAATTCTATACAAACCGTGAAAGGCTCTTTCGTAGAAAATAAAAGTATTGTTAACCTCACTTACAAATCTAAAAAAGTTTGTTCTTAGTTTTATTCCCTCAATCATATAGTCTTTATTTTTGGCAAAATCAAAAAACTCTTCTTTAACAAGCCGAGCGAACCAGTTACACCATTTTATAAAAAATTCATTTAAGGCCTCTTGTTTTTTCTTTTCCTTAATCTTTATTCCAAGACTTTTCAAAGTCTCCATAGCTAAAGCATAATCATCTTTTTTATAGGCTTCCACTAAAGCTGAAATTTATAATGGAAACATTGATAAAGCTGCAAAACTAATAAAGCAAATAATTAACCAATTTTTTTATTCATCATCTGTTTAATCTTATTGCCCTTTAAACATAATATAATTTTATCTGCATATTGGGTGATTTTTTTGCATTTTTCAAGCATGTCAAGATACATTCCATCATCAATGTAACGCTGATCAAAAGCAAGAGTGTAATAAGCTTTTAATTCCCCACAAAAACCTTTAACAATAAGAAGGTGATCAATTAAAAATTCCTTTGATCCCATATCAAAACCAGAAACTAAAGAACCCAGCATCTTAATGGAAACCCTTCGAACGTCTTCAACCAAAATAGTATCCTTTACAAAAGTAGGTCGCCGTGAAATTTCATAACTGCAATTTACTACTTGTCTAATAATTGGATAAATGGGAAGTTCTTCAACTGATTTTATCACATGGCCCTTAACTTTCAAAACAAAGCCGTTGGAATCATCACTCTGAGTGAGATTATTCTCAGTATTTTTTTCATCATCAGTGCATTGCTTGAGTAATTCATCACATTCATCTGCCATAATAAATCCTTTTATTAAAAAAACATGTTAATGAATTTTATACTAAATTTTGTTACTAATTACCAGAATATTAATTACAATCTATTGGTTTAAAAGAACT
The DNA here is from genome assembly GCA_043820105.1 of Pseudomonadota bacterium. Taxonomy (GTDB): domain Bacteria; phylum Bdellovibrionota_F; class JAHFAK01; order JAHFAK01; family JBDREC01; genus JBDREC01. The sequence goes on along the minus strand of JBDREC010000001.1, from coordinate 409 downwards.
AGAACTTGCTCCGATAAATGAAAAATTATAAAATGGGAAACAATTTGTTAAATAAGATATATTAGGGTCATCTCCAAATTGCATACCTAAGCTAAAAGTTTTAACAGATCTCTTTTATCTGCCACTGTTTCTAAATAAAAAGATATAAATAAGCTTAATACAATATGGACTAAGTTAAGAACTGCTCTTAATAAATTGGTATAAAAAACATTACAAAACCTCTTTTTCAAAAAGCATAAAAATGCTCAGAACACGACTGCATGAAAGCAATAAAAATATATTTATTATAAAGGTTTATTGCATGACAGTGGGAATACAATAAGCCTTTAATAATAAAATATTTTTATTGCTTGAATAAGGAGTGTGGGCATTAGCTTTTTGAAAAAGAGGTTTTGTAATGTTTTTTATA